>CAZYAL010000030.1:0-23787 GCA_964645635.1 uncultured Sphingomonadaceae bacterium
CACCAGCGACGGGCGCCGCGTTGGCCGGGTCTGGGATGTGACGCTTGAGCGCATCGGCCAGGACCAGCACGAGATACAATCTCAGCCGCCGCCGCTCCAACGACATGGCCAGCCCATCGGCAGGAGCGCGCGGCAGGCAGCGAAAATCCTCGGCTTGGATCGGCGCTGCGCGCCCTTCCAAAGCAGTCCGCTCGTCAATCGAGAAGTTGATCTTGGAGAGGTCCATGATCCTGCCGGAAATTTCCAATGGTTAAACTCAGGTAACGCAGAAATACGTACCTCTACCTAACAAAGGGTTAACCAAGCAATTTCTCAGGCGCAATAAAGCGTGGAATTCACGCACTTTCTAAAATGGGGTGTTTCCGACGATTCAGCCGCGACGTGCGGCAAAGCGGGTAATCTGCGTCAACGCCTGCGCCAGGATCAGTTCCGCCATCTGGCTATTGCCCAGCAGGTCGCAGTGCAGATCGGAAAGCCGGGGGACCAGTCTCTCCAATTTGTTTGCCGGCCACCTGCGCATCTGGTCCATCAGATCGCGCTTGTCGCGGAAGAACACGCGCTGACGGTCCAGCAACTCCCCGATATCGGTTCCCGGCTCCATCTTTGCAGCAAGGCCTGCCAGCTGCGCCACGCGCCGCTCCAGCGCCAGCGCGACACCCACCGGGTTGAGGCCAACCTCGCGCAAGCGCGCCAGTTCCTGCGGCAATTTGCGTACTTCGCCCGAGAGCACGACATTGACCAGCGGCATCAAACCGTCTTCCTCGGTCTTGGCACCAATCTGGTCATGCGCTTCGACATCGGCAGTCTTTGGCGACTGCGGCGTGGCATCGAGGTAGAGCGCCAATTTCTCGATTTCGGATTGGGCGAGGCGGATATCCATGTTCGCTCCGCGCGCGATCCGCTCTGCCAGATCACCGCCCAGCCGCAAACCGGCGCTGTCTGCCAGCGTGCGCACATCGGCCGTAAGTGAGCGGAGGTCTGGCGGGTAGAACATCGCAACCATGCCATCATCACGCTTGATCAGCAGCTTTGCGGTGCGCGACTTGTCCGTGGCAGATGTCGCGACGATGAAGATCGGGCATGCGCCTTTGGTCTCGCCCATATCGGCCAGCGCGAGGAAAGCCTTGATCGCATCATGTGCGTCCTCGCCCGAGACGCGCGCAAGAATATGCCGCGTGCCACCAAACAGCGAAGTCGAGCGCGCTTCGTCCACCAGCAACACCGGATCATTCTTCAGGTCAGCACCGGATAGTTCCACCCGCTCGCCCGCATCCGGAAGCATGGCGATGGCCTTGGCTGCAGCAGCAGAGGCACCCGCTTCATCCTGTCCGCAAAAGAACCAGATCGCGCATTTGCCTATGGCGCGCTGCGCTACCGAAAGGAAATCGCGCTGGGTGGCCTTCACGATGGCGAATTCAGCGCCAGCGTAAGGCGCGTCACGATGCGATCCGCCACCTGCTGGGCGATGTTTTCCATCGCCCGCTGTTCTGCGGCAATCGTTGCGAATTCGGAAGAGACAACGTCAATGCCGGCATCGGAACCGGCTGTGTCATCCACAAGGATCACCCCGCTTTCAAGGTCCGTCAGCTGATAGCGCGCGCGCAGGGTGAAGCGTTCGCGCCCGATGGTGTCATCAGTCAGCAAGCCGAGACCTTCGAGCTGTTCATCAAGCAACACGTCGAGGCGGTAGCGTGGGATCTCGTCCACACCGGTCTGGCCCATGCGGTCATTCAGCGCATTGCGCACCAGCCAGCCTTCGCGCCCTTCGATGGGCGAGACTTCGACCGCTGCCAGCCCCTGCGCAACAACGCCTTGCGCGCCGCCAGCATAGATCGGACGCAAACCGCAAGCCGAAAGCGCGGCAAGCAGGCTGAGTGCCAGAACAAGGCGCGCCGCCTGCTTCACGTGACGATGTTCACCAGCCTGTCGGGCACCACGATCACTTTCCTCACCTCTGCTCCATCGATGGAACGCTGGACTTTCTCCGAACCAAGTGCAAGCGTCTCCAGCTCTTCTTTCGGCAAGCCCTTGGCCACCGTGAGCGTATCGCGCAGTTTGCCCTTGTGCTGCACGGCGATGGTCACCTCATCTTCCACCAACATGGTGGGATCGACTTCGGGCCATGCCGCCTCTGCTACTAGCGCGCCGCCTTCCAGTGCTTCCCAACCTTCTTCGGCAAGATGCGGCATCATCGGCGAGACGAGCAGCAGCAGGTTGCGGATCGCCTCATTGCGGCTGGCAGAGGGCTGCGCCTTCTCGATGGCCGAGGTCAGCTCGTAAATGCGCGCCACAGCCTTGTTGAAAGCCAGCGCCTCGATATCGCCTGACACGGCAGCAACGGTCTGGTGCATCTTGCGCGCCAAGGCCTTGTCCTCACCCGAAGCGCTGCGATCGAACTGCCCGAACAGGCGCCACAGGCGCTGCACGAAGCGGCCGCAGCCTTCGATGCCTGCTTCAGACCAAGGCAAATCGCGCTCCGGCGGGCTGTCAGACAGCATGAACCAGCGCACCGCGTCTGCACCGTAATCACGGATGATGTCTTCGGGATCGACGACATTCTTCTTCGACTTGGACATCTTGATGACCTTGCCGACAGTAACCGGCTGGCCATCTTGCTTGAGCACCGCGCCCTCGGACGAGCGATCGACCTCGGCAGGTGAATACCAGATCTCGCGCCCATCGATCTTGCGACCATAGGTCTCATGCGTGACCATGCCTTGCGTGAAAAGCGACGCGAAGGGCTCCCTCACGTCCACCAACCCGCAATGCGCAAGGGCGCGGGTCCAGAAGCGGGCATAGAGCAAATGCAGGATCGCATGCTCGATGCCGCCGATATACTGCTCCACCGGCATCCACTGCGCGACTTCAGCCGCATCGAAGGGCTTGTCACCCGGCTGGCTGGCAAAGCGCAGGAAATACCAGCTGGAATTGACAAAGGTGTCGAGCGTGTCGGTCTCGCGCTCCGCCTTGCCGCCGCAAGTTGGGCAATCGACATGCTTCCACGTTGGGTGGCGCAGCAGCGGGTTGCCGGGGGTGGAAAAATCCACATCGTCCGGCAGGGTGACGGGCAGCTGGTCCTTGGGCACAGGCACCACGCCGCAAGCATCGCAATGGATGAAGGGAATGGGGGTGCCCCAGTAGCGCTGGCGCGAAACGCCCCAGTCGCGCAGGCGCCACACGGTCTTGCCCTCGCCGGAGCCTGCGGCTTCAATGCGCTTGATCACCGCGGCCTTGGCATCAGCCACACTCATGCCATCCAGGAAACCGGAATTAACGCAGATGCCATCGCCAGCTTCCGCCTCTTCCAGCGGGGCATTGGCGGCCTCGGCACTCGCGGCGATCACGCGGGTGATCGGCAATCCGTATTTGGTGGCGAAATCGAAGTCGCGCTGGTCGTGGCCCGGCACCGCCATGATCGCACCGGTGCCGTAATCCATCAGCACGAAGTTGGCGATGTAGACCGGCAGGTCTTCGCCCGTGAAAGGATGCTTCGCAGTAACGCCGGTATCGAAGCCCAGCTTCTCTGCCGTTTCCAGTTCGGCAGCCGTAGTGCCGCCCTTCTTGCACTCCTCGATAAAGGCCTGCGCTGCTTCATTGGCTTCAGCCACACCAGTGGCAAGCGGATGGTCTGCAGCCACCGCGACGAAGCTGGCACCAAAGATCGTGTCAGGCCGCGTGGTGTAGACCTCCAGCGCCTCGCCGTTCGACAAATCGAAGGCAAACTGCAGGCCGGTGCTCTTGCCGATCCAGTTCTCCTGCATCAGGCGTACTTTTTCAGGCCAGCCATCAAGAGTGCCGAGGCCATCGAGCAGGTCCTGCGCGAACTGGGTGATCTTGAGGAACCACTGATTCAGCTTGCGCTTTTCGACCAGCGCGCCCGAACGCCAGCCGCGCCCATCCACCACCTGTTCATTCGCCAGCACGGTCTGGTCCACCGGGTCCCAGTTCACCGCGCTTTCGCGGCGATAGACCAGCCCGTTCTTGTACATGTCGATGAAGAGCGCCTGCTCCTTCCCGTAATACTCGGGGTCGCAGGTCGCCAGTTCGCGGCTCCAGTCGAGCGCAAAACCCAGCTGCTTGAGCTGCCCCTTCATCGTGGCGATGTTTTCATAGGTCCAGCCAGCCGGGTGGACGCCCTTTTCCATCGCCGCATTTTCTGCCGGCATACCGAAAGCGTCCCACCCCATCGGGTGCAGCACTTCGTGCCCTTGCATCTTCTTGAAGCGCGCAAGCACGTCACCCATAGTGTAGTTGCGCACGTGGCCAATGTGGATGCGCCCACTGGGATAAGGGAACATCTCCAGCACATAGCTCTTGGGCTTGGAGGAATTGCTGTCTGCCTCGAAGCAGCGCGCTTTGTCCCAGGCCTGCTGCCAACGGCTATCGGCTTGCCCGGGGTCAAACCGGACATCGAAAGGCGAATAAGTCATGAAAAGAGCCCTGCTACGGTGTGCGGATCAGCTGACGGCGGAACGCCGCAGGTCGCGCGCCTTGGTGAGAATGATGTTCTCAAGCCGTTGCACGGTGGATGCCTGAACGGAAGCTTCCAGCCACACGCCATCGGTCAACACCTGACGGCTGGCAGCAACGCGCAGCGCATCGGCGCGCAGGTCCGAATCGAGAATGGAGACAGAAACCTTGACCCGTTCGCCCGGGCTGTCGGGATTGGCATACCAGTCCGTCACGATCACACCGCCCGCGCTGTCTGCCTGCGTCAGCGGCATGAAAGACAGCGTTTCGAGGCTGGCGCGCCAGAGATAGGAGTTCACACCGATACTCGTCACCTGCGCCGCAGCAAGGTCTGCCTGCGGGCGATCATCTCCGCCGCCGCAAGCAGCCAGTCCAAGGGCGAGACCACCAAGCACAAAGCCGCGCCCAATGCGCGAGAGGTTCGTCTTGCCGGTGGAAACCATGCGGATCTTGGAAAATGCCATTATCGGTCCTGTAATCAGTTCAAGCGGTGCACGTTGGCACCTACAGCGCCTCTATAACCCGCCTGTGCCTCTCGGCAAGGTGGTGCGGGCACTCGCCCACTGATGCAGCGCTTCTGGCAGCCAGAGCCGTGAATGCGCGCTGAACCCTCCACCGCGTGCGCCTCTCGATGTTGAGAGCGCGCAACACTTTGCAAAAACAGCATGCTGGCCAGAACACGGGCTGGCAAAATGCGTAGCACAGCAGTAAGGTCGTGAGTCGGAGGAGTATTGGAATAGCTTTGCTGCGGCCGAGTAGTTCAGCGAAGGTGCAGTTCTCTTCCGCCAATGATTGGCTCGGAATTGAGGCGTTTTGACGTGAGCACGAAGGCAGACAAGGGATTCAGGGGCCGCATGGCGGCGGGCATCGCCTGTGCCGCTGTCGTGCTTGCCGTGCCTACTGCCAGCCTCGCGGTAAACCTCATCGAACAAAGCGGCATCGCCGCTTCGGTCAACAGCTTCGCCACCTTTACGCCCGCAGATGCCGATCCGCGCATGCTCGAACTGGTCGAGGCGCGCCGTAACCAGGCCCGCATGGTCCGCTTCACGCCCGCGAGCTCAAAGGGCGTGCAGGATCGCTCTGTCACCGTGGCCGTGCGCGTGGGTGACGAAGCCGCGCAGGCGATTTCCGTCCGCAACGCCATCTCCACCGCACGTGAGCCGATGGCCAGGGCAGAGAAACGCATCGCCGCAACGCGCTACAACCTTGGCCTTGCTCGCGGTTATCGCAGCTTCGCCGAAGCGCCCACGCCAAGCGCGCTCTCGCGCTCGCTCAGTACCGCCGCGATCCCTCACCTTCGGGAATTCGAACCTTCTCCCGGCGTTCGCGAAGAGCCGAGCCGCTTTGCCGCCCGCATCGCGCTGGATGAAGAGGATCGCGCGACAACGGTCGCTCCACAATCTCTCGAATCTCTGGGTGACCAGTTGCTCGACGTTGTCGGCAGCTATCGCCTGACGAACAATCTAGATGTGACCGCTGGTGTCCGCTACCAGCAAGACCGCGATCGCATGCATAAGCTGCCAAACCTTGAGCAGCAGGACAGCCAGGCCGTCTATATCGGTACGCAGTTCCGTTTCTGACAAACGCGAGAATGCTGCCCGGTAAAGACCCCGCTTCGGCGGGGTTTTTCTTTACGCTGTGTCACACGCCTGACTAATTTCCAGACAATCGCCCGTTCTTCTGATTCGAAAGGGAAATGAAAAATGGCACGCGTCGCAATCGTTACTGGTGGAACCCGTGGAATCGGGAGAGCAATCTGTGAAGCGTTGAAGGCAGACGGTTTTACCGTTGTTGCCAACTATGCCGGCAACGAAAAAAAGGCGAAGGCCTTTACCGATGAAACGGGCATCCCTGCCTACAAGTGGAATGTCGGCGACCACGAGGAATGCCTCGCCGGTTGCGCCAGGGTTGCAGAGGAAGTCGGCCCGATCGACGTTGTCGTCAATAACGCCGGCATCACGCGTGATGGTACGCTGATGAAAATGAGCTATGAGGACTGGACCGAAGTCCTTCGCATAAACCTTGGCGGCTGCTTCAACATGGCCAAAGCCTGCTTCCCCCACATGCGCGACCAGCAATGGGGCCGCATCATCAACATCGGCTCGATCAATGGCCAGGCCGGCCAGTATGGCCAGGTGAACTATGCAGCAGCGAAAAGCGGCATCCACGGCTTCACCAAGGCTCTGGCGCAGGAAGGCGCCCGTGCAGGCGTTACCGTCAACGCCATTGCGCCGGGCTATATTGATACGGACATGGTGGCCGCCGTTCCGGAAAACGTGCTGGAGAAGATTGTCTCCCGCATCCCGGTGGGCCGCCTTGGCCATGCCGAGGAAATCGCCCGCGGCGTCAGCTTCCTTGCTTCGGAGGACGGTGGCTTCATCACCGGCTCCACGCTTTCGATCAACGGCGGCCAGCACATGTATTAATGCGCCGCCCCCCTGATCGGCATCATCCGATCACGTAGCTGACCACCCTCCATTCGCCAGCTTCGCAAACCAGCGACAGGTTCTCCACCGTGTCCGCCTTGTTTGCGAAGCTGGTGTGCAAAAGATCTATTGTGCTTCTGGCGCCGCAAATCAGGTCGAGGTTCAACTCAGGCGTTACTCAAGGGATCAGGGCCGAACCAGCTTCCCCGTGCGCACCCTTCAGTCGGCCGAGCATGATCTCGATGCGGTTGCGGCGTTTGCATCGGCGCTTGTCGTATTTTACGGGCAAGGATCGAAATTTCCGGCCAGCAATGCGGGGTTTGATGCCTTTCTGCTGTAAAGCATCCCTGAACCAGTCTGCATCATAACCCCGGTCACCAAGCATCCTTTGCGCCTTGACGAAGTTGACCCCGCTCAGCACTCGTCGGTTATCAACCCGGTGCTTGCCGTGGCTCTTGGGAAAATATGGAGAAAGGCGAGCCATCCATGGTTGCCATGAGCGTCTGATCAAGCAGTCCTGGGACTGCCTACGCTTGAGGCAGTAAATCAGGGAAGCGTTCCACCCAAATACTGGCTCACAACTGTCCACGCCGCCCGGGCAGTCACGGCCGAGGGGCAACCGCGCCCGTCGCTTATTTTGCCCAGCCTTCTTCGAGAAATTGCAACGCACAGGCTGCAAGATAGGCCGAGCCCTTCGGCAGCACGCTTTCATCCACCATCATGCGGTTGGAATGGATTCCGCAGCAACTCTTCCAGTCCGCGCCTTCCTTCGCCACGCCAAGGAACAGCATCGCGCCAGGCACATTCTGGAGCACGTAGGAGAAGTCTTCCGCACCCATCAGCGAGTGCGCTAGTTGCTGCCAGCCTTCCTCGCCACCCATTTCCACTGCGACTGTACGCGCAAGGTCGATCGCGCGGGGATCGTTGAGGGTGACAGGGAAGCCCTCCTCTATCACCACCTCGGCGTAGCAGCGGTGCGCTTCGGCGATGTGCTGGGCGGTCTCGCGCATGGCTTCATGCACTGCCACGCGCCGCTCGGCAGACAGCGTGCGGATCGTTCCGCGAAGCATCGCGTCATCGCCAATGATGTTGTGCGCAGTGCCCGCATCCATGCGGGTGACGGTGACGACGGTAGCTTCCGCAGCGGAGAAGCGGCGGGTGACCATGGTCTGCAGCGCAAGCACGATTTCTGCCGCGACAGGAATGGGGTCACGCGTGTCATGCGGCAGGCTGGCATGGCCGCCAGCGCCCTTTACGGTGATCTGGAACTGGTCAGCTGCCGCCAGCATCGGTCCGACCTTGCCGGCAATAACGCCGTGCGGGGAATTTGGCATGATGTGCAGCGCAAAGGCAGCATCGGGCATGGGATCGAGGAGCCCGTCCTCGATCATGTAGCGTGCGCCATGGAAGCCTTCCTCACCTGGCTGAAACATGAAGCGCACCTCGCCTGCCAGCTCGCTCTGCCGTGCAGCGATGAGGCGCGCCGCGCCTGCCAGCATGGCGGTGTGCGTGTCGTGCCCGCATGCATGCATGCGGCCAGGGATGGTGGAAGCGAAGTCGAGGCCAGTCTCTTCCTGCATCGGCAGTGCGTCCATGTCACCGCGCAGCAGCGCGGATTTGCCGGGCTTCGCGCCTTTCAGGATCGCAATAGCGCCGGTGGCCGAGGTGCCTTCCTTCCATTCCAGCGGCAGGTCCGCCAGTTCTGCGCGCACCTTGGCAAGTGTGAGCGGGGTATCGAGGCCCAGTTCAGGCTCGGCATGGATGGCACGGCGAAGCGCGGTGATGCGCGGTTCGATATCGCGGGCTGCGGCAAGCAGGTTCTCTGTCAGCATGGAGCGTATTCTATCGCCCTGCCGCGATCTGCGCCAGCGAATGTGACAGGACCTTATGTTGCAGCACGGCATCATTCATGCGCCACACCGTTGCGGGTTTGCGACAGGGAAAGGGTTTTTGGATAATAATCGTGGCAATTGTCGCAAGTCAGCGGGTAAAGGCGACTGGCATGCATCGCGCAATCCACCTTTTTGACCGCTTGCCCCAAGTCGATGTCACAGACAAGCAGGCCCCGGCCCGCCCGTTAGCGCCTGCCCGCGGCGAGCCGCTGGTCGGCCTCATCCGCAATCCGCACAGCCATGGCAATTCGGGTAGCAAGGCGCGGGTCGGCGATGTGCCCGGCGTCATCGCGGCGGCACCGGGCAAGCGCAGCGAATTGCCCAAAATCCTTGCTGACTTTGCAGCCGAGGGTGTGGACTATATCGCCATTGACGGCGGCGATGGCACAGTGCGCGATGTGTTGACTTGCGGGGCAAGCACGTTCGGCGAATGCTGGCCCATCTTGATCCTGCTACCGAGCGGCAAGACCAATGCGCTGGCGCATGACCTTGCCATTCCGGAAAGCTGGACGCTGGCTGATGTCCTGGATTGCATTCGGCAAGGCAAGACGGTGGACCGCAAACCGATCGTGGTGGCGCAGCGCGATAATCCCAATGCGCAGGTGCGCGGCTTTGTGCTCGGCGCAGGTGCCTATACTTCGGCGATCAGCCTAGGCCAGGACGCGCATAACTTCGGTGCTTTCAACGCCGCAGCAGTTGGCGTGACGGCGGTATGGAGCGGCTTGCAGGCCTTGTTCGGCGGCAAGAACAATCCCTGGCGCCGCGGCACACGTATGCGCCTGCGCAAGTCTGACGGCTGGGAAATCGAACATGCCGGTGGCGGCGCCTTTGCTGAGCGCTATTTCATGTTTGCCTCCACGCTCAGGCAGTTTCCAGCAGGATTGCGTCCGTTTCGTGACCTGGATGGCGATATCCGCATGGCGGTATTCGACAATTCGCGCCGCAGTTTGCTGCTCCGCTTGCCGATAATCTTCCGCGGCAAGGTTGGCGAAGGCACGCGCCGCCGCGGTTTCCATACCCACGGGCTCGACGCGTTCGATTTCGATATTGCGGACCGCTTCATCCTTGACGGTGAAGCTTTTCCACCCGGCCATTACAGCGTATCGGCGGGTCCGCGCCTGCGCTTCGTCGTGCCGTGAGCAGCGCGCTCGCGGCGCGGATCGGAAGAGCGCTCAAGCGCGAAGTCCACCCAGCCATTTCCGGTTTTGCCACGCGCCTTGCAGATGAAGTGGCTGGCGAAGCGGTGCTGTTCTATGGCTCCAACCTGCGCACCGGGTTTCTGGAAGGTGTGATCGATTACTACGTGCTCACCGCAGGCCCGGAAGAGACGGGCATGTGGCCGCGCGTCTCTTATCGCGAATGGGAGGACGAAGGCCAGGTGCTGCGCGCCAAGATCGCCACCATGACGCTGGCAAAGTTTGCAAAGGCTTGCCGGGGTGAGAGCCGGGATACCACGATCTGGGCGCGTTTCGTACAGCCATGCGCGATTGTCTTTGCCCGCGATGATGCCGCGCGCGATGCCGCGCTATCCGCTCTTGGTCATGCCGCGCGCACCGCCACGCGGCTCGCTGTGGCCGTGGGGCCGGAGAGCGGGACCGAGGGTGATTACTGGCGCGCGCTGTTCCGCGCGACCTACAAGGCTGAACTGCGCGTGGAAAAGCCAGGGCGCGAGAATTCGATCCTCGATGCAAACCAGGCGCATTTCGATGGACTGCTGCCTGCAGCAATGGAGGCCGAGGGCATCGCCTTCAACCGCGATGGCGAGGTGTTGACGCCTGTCATACAGCTAGCTGAACGCAAGCGCGTACTGGGCTGGTGGAAGCGCCGACGCAGGCTAGGCAAGCCGCTTAACATTGCGCGGCTGCTGCGCGCCACGCGCACCTTCGATGGCGCGGGCCGCTATGCCGCCTGGAAAGTGGAACGGCACACGGGCGTGAAGGTGGAAGTCACGCCATGGCGCGAGAAGCATCCTGTCCTCGCGGCGCCAGAGGTAATATGGAAGGTCTGGCGCGCAAAACGCCAGTCCTGATCCAGGCTTACATGTAACGCATGCGCAAGGTCATCGGCAGCACTTCATTGCCGATATCGAACTTGGTCTTCTTGTAGCTCGGTTTACCGAGGTTGAAGATGTTGAGGCTGGGATTGCCTGACATGGCGCCGCCATCGCTCAAGATGTCCGTGTGCCCATTGCCGTTCACGTCATGGCGAATGGCGATACCATAGGTGCCCACGCCGGGGACGGGCATGCACAGCATCATCGTGCCCGCGCGGGCAGGCATTTCCATGCGATAGATCCAGTGGCCGCTTTCCAGCCAGTCCGCTTCGGTGCCGCGGTAGAGTTGCGCGCGGATGGTCCCGCTCGAATTCTTCACCTCGTTCAGAGTGATGCGCACGGCAGGGCCTAAGCCGCGGCAGGCAGCCGGATTGTTGGCGATTTCCTGCCGCGATTGCGCCTTGGCCGGCTGCGCAAGCGCAAGGCCCGCAGCAGCGGCAGTAGCAGCAATGGCAAGCGCCGAATTGGCGCGGCGAAAATGCAAGGTCATCATTGTCCTCGTGAGGATCCGTAATTCCGGCAAAGTGCCCCTATTTGTCTGGTTACCTAGGCATTTGCCACTGAACAACGGCTGAAGCGGAGCGTCAGCCTGGGGAAAACCATGACAGCTATGCAATCCCTTGTGTGGAAATGTCTTTTTTCCTCCTTGTTCACCGATTCGCGCAAGCGTATCGCACAGACTCAGCTATGGGCACACCTCTGATCTCACCATCGATACTTTCCGCCGACTTTGCGAAGTTGGGCGAAGAAGTGCGCGCTATTGACGCTGCTGGCGCAGACTGGATCCATGTCGACGTGATGGACGGGCATTATGTCCCCAACCTCACCATTGGCCCGGGCGTAGTGAAGGCGCTGCGTTCACACACCGAAAAGGTGATGGATGTGCATCTGATGGTCTCGCCCGTCGACATGTGGGTTGACCAGTTCGCCAAAGCTGGCGCGGATATCATCACGGTGCACCCTGAAGCAGGGCCGCATGTCCACCGCAGCTTGCAGGCAATCAAAGCGGCTGGCTGCAAGGCCGGGCTGTCGCTCAACCCTGGCACGCCCGCCAAGATGCTCGATTACCTCTACGAGGATATCGACCTTGTGCTGGTGATGAGCGTTAATCCCGGTTTCGGCGGTCAGAGCTTCATTGCCAGCCAGTTGCGCAAGATCGAGGCTATCCGCTCCACAATCGACAAGCGCGGGCTCGACGTGCTGATCGAGGTGGATGGCGGGGTAAATGCCGAAACCGCGCGATTGTGTGTCGACGCAGGGGCGGATGTGCTCGTAGCCGGCTCTGCCACCTTCAAGGGCGGTCCGGATTGTTATGCCGACAATATCCGGGCACTGAAGGGCCAATAGCGATGGATGATCTCGCGACCCGCCTGCATGACAACGCGGAGAGCGATACTTCCGCAGGCGACGCGCGCGAAGAGCGGCTGGCCATCCCGCTCGACAATGACCAGCCGGAAGATCTCGCGCTCGATGCACCTCCTCCTCCAGTTTTAACGAAAGACCAACAGGCCGCAGCGCCCGCGCGGCAACTGGTCCTCAGCGATTTCAACCCACCTGAAATAAGCGCCGGTGAGCGCCTTATTCGCCTCGCCTATCGTATGGGCATTCCCGGCTCGACGCTGGTTTCGCCCTTTCGCAAGCCGGTTCGCCCGCGCTTGCTGGCAGCGGTCGAATCCCCACTGCAGGGTGACAGGGTAGCGGGAATGGCTCTGCGGGCCGGGCATTTCCTTGTCTTCGGCGTGAAGGCGCCCATCGGGCAGGTCGATTTCACCCCCATTGCCAAGCTCACCCCGCCGTTTGAGCAGGTGGTGCACGGCTTTACCTGGCTGCGAGACCTTGCAGCAGGCGGGACGCTGCCGCAATGCGCGCCCACTGCACAACGCATCCTCGCCACATGGCTCGATGCCAATAGCGATCCGGCGCAGAAGGGTGGCGCGTGGAAGGTCGAGAACGCTGGTCACCGGCTGCTGGGCTGGCTGGTGAACGCTACGCTCGTTCTTTCGCAGCAGGACAAGGCGCAGCGCAACCGGCTGATAGACGCGATTGCCGATACCGCGCGCTGGCTTGATCGCAACGTCACCCGTGCCGATGATCGCCATGGCGAAGTGATCAGCTGGTGTGCGATCACTGCCGCGGGCCTGTTGATGCCCGAAGGCAAGCCACGCCGCCTGTTCGGCGAGGCAGGGCTGGTCCGCGCGCTGGGCGAGATGGTGGGCGAGGATGGCGGAGTGCTGTCCCGCAGCCCGCTTGCGCAAATGGATGCCATCGCCGCGCTGGTGGACCTTGCCGCCTGCTATCGCGCTGTCGATATTGAAGTTCCGCAAGCTATCGAGACCATGCTTGGCCTGCTTGTGCCCCCACTGCTGGCGCTGACGCATGCAGATGGCAGCCTCGGCAACTGGCAAGGCGCTGGTGCGGTCAGTGGCGAAAAGATTGATGCGCTGGTCAAGGCGAGCGGCGTCCGCGCCCGTCCACTGCGTGATCCGCGCCAGTGGGGTTACCAGCGTGTTTCCGCGCGCGCTGGCAGCACGCAGGCGGTGCTGCAGTTCGACACCTCGCCGCCGCCGCTGGCGCGCCATGCCCGCGACGGCTGTGCATCCACGCTGGCGTTTGAATTCAGCCATGGCGATTATCGACTGATCTCCAATTGTGGCGGGGCCGGATTTGCCGGTGGGCAGGTCCCCACCCGCATTGAGCAAGGCCTGCGCGCCACCGCTGCCCATTCCACCATGGTGCTGGGCGATGCCAATTCCACAGCGGTGCTGATCAACGGCAAGCTGGGTACGGGTGTCGGCGCGGTCGACGTGGACCGGCGCGTGGTCAGGACCAAGCAAGGCGATGCCACGCGCATCGAGGCCAGCCATGATGGTTATGGCCAACGCTTCGGTCTGCTCCACCGCCGCATTCTGATCTTGCGCGACGATGGCAGCGAGCTGCGCGGCGAAGACCTGCTCGTCCCCTCGGGCAGCAAGGGCAAGCGAGGCAAGGTACCTTATGCCATCCGCTTCCACCTCGGCCCGCGCGTCAGCCTGAAACTGGCAGCAAGCGGCCAGGGGGCTACTCTCGTCCTGCCTGACGGCAGCTATTGGCAATTCCACACCAGTGCTCAAAAGCTTGAGGCAGATGAAAGCCTCTGGGTCGATGGCGAAGGCCGTCCACATCCTGTAGAGCAGTTGGTGATTCAGGGCCTCGTATCGCGCGGCGGCGGAAATTTCGGCTGGCTGCTGAAGAAAATAGGATAACTCACCATAATGACCGATGTGACGATCAAGCGGGCACTCCTCTCGGTGTCCGACAAGAGCGGCGTTATCGAACTCGCCAGTGCATTGTCAGCCAAGGGCGTTGAGCTGGTCTCCACCGGCGGCACCGCCAAGGCGATCCGCGATGCGGGCTTGCCGGTAAAAGACATTTCCGAACTCACCGGCTTTCCGGAAATGATGGATGGTCGCGTCAAGACCTTGCACCCCGTGGTCCATGGAGGGCTGCTGGCTGTACGCGACAATGCCGAACATGTCGCCGCCATGACCGCGCACGGTATCGGCGCGATCGACTTGCTGGTGGTCAATCTCTACCCTTTCGAACAGACCGTGGCGCGCGGCGCCAGCCGCGACGAGGTGATCGAGAATATCGACATCGGCGGCCCGGCGATGGTTCGCTCCTCTGCCAAGAACCACGATTTTGTAACTATCGTGACGGATCCGGCTGACTATGCCGAACTGCTGGCAGAACTTGACGCGAAAGATTGCGCCACCAGCCTCGCCTTCCGCATCCGCATGGCTGGCAAGGCCTATGCCCGCACCGCCAGCTACGATGCGGCGATCGCCAACTGGTTCGCTTTCGGTGATGCCTTCTCCAACCCGATCGGCCCCGAAGCGCTGAAGGCGACGCCCTTTGTCGACAGGCTGCCGATGGCATTTAGCCTCAAGGACACCTTGCGCTACGGTGAAAACCCGCACCAGATGGCGGCGGTCTACACTCCGCAAGCTGTGGGCGCGCAGGGCATCCCTCAAGCCGTACAGGTGCAGGGCAAGGAGCTGTCCTACAACAATTACAACGATGCTGATGCCGCCCTGGAACTGGTGAGCGAATTTGCTGGTGGCGACCCGGCAGTGGCGATTATCAAGCACGCCAACCCCTGCGGCGTGGCGCAGGCTTCCAGCCTGCTCGCCGCTTGGGAAGCAGCACTGGCTTGTGACAGCGTTTCAGCATTCGGCGGGATCGTTGCCACGAATGTCCCGCTCGATGGCCCGACGGCAGACGCAATCTGCGAAATCTTCACAGAAGTGGTAATCGCGCCGGGCGCAGACGATGCTGCCAAGGCTGCCTTTGCCGCGAAGAAGAACCTGCGCCTGCTGCTGCTTGATCAGCTGCCTGATGCCGCACGTCCCGGCTTCCAGATGAAGACCATCGCGGGCGGCATGCTGCTGCAGTCGCGCGACAATGGCGAGATCGGGCTGGAAGACCTCAACGTTGTTTCCAAGCGCCAGCCTACCGAGCAGGAACTGGCAGACTGCCTGTTCGCATGGAAAGTGGCGAAGCACGTCAAGTCCAACGCCATCGTTTTTGCCAAAGGCGGTTCAACCGCCGGTATCGGCGCTGGGCAGATGAACCGTCGCGATTCTGGCCGGATTGCCGCAGTCCGCTCACGCGAGGCTGCCGAAACCGCCGGCTGGGGCGAAAGCCGCACAATTGGCAGCGCCATGGCATCAGACGCTTTCCTACCCTTCGCGGACGGGATCGAAGTCGCGCTGGATGCCGGTGCCAGCGTGGTGATCCAGCCGGGCGGCGCGATGCGTGACGACGAAGTGATCAAGGCTGCCGACGAGGCTGGCCTGGCGATGGTCTTCACCGGAATGCGCCATTTCAGGCACTAAGGGCGCATTCCCCACCAATAATTAACCATCACGGACGAAAGCTGGTTGCTGACAGACCCATTCAGCGCGGCGAAAGCCTGCACTGTTTAGGCCTGCAGCACGAATTGTGGCGCAGAACGCCAGCGAAAGCAGAAAGATAGACCCTTGGGACTTTTCAATTCCGAACTCTACCGTTCATTCCTTCTGGGCTTTGGTGTAACTGCTGCGGTGCTTGCGGCGAATATACTGCCGATTCTGGGGGTCATTTAAGCAGCGGCCAGACGCTTCAGGCCGCGCAAGAAAGGTCTGATAATCGTGAAGTTCAAAGCTGCCCTGTTCGCTGCCGCCCTTTCTGCCGCGGCATTGACCGCTACCCCCGCCATCGCGGAAGATACCTTCAACGCTCCCCTCGCTGCCCGTCAAGCTGACGAAAGCGGCTTGCAGACCGCAATTTTCGCAGGCGGCTGTTTCTGGGGTATCGAGGCGATATTCGCGCATACCAAGGGCGTGCACAGCGCGGTTTCCGGCTATCACGGCGGCACCCAGCAGCAGGCGAGTTATCGCCTGGTTGCATCGGGCGTAACTGACCATGCTGAATCCGTTCGGGTGGTCTATGATCCCTCTGTCATCCGTTATGACCAGCTGCTGCAGATCCTCTTCTCCGTGGGCGCAGACCCGACGTTGCTGAACCGGCAGGGTCCGGACCGGGGCATGCAATACCGCAGCGCCATCGTCCCGCTTTCGGCAGAACAGCGCGCCGTTGCCCAAGCCTATGTGCGGCAGATGGGCCGTTCGGGCGTGTGGGATGATCCCATCAGGGTGGCGATCGAGAATCCCAAGCGCTTCTACGAGGCCGAAGGCTATCACCAGGACTTCGCGCACAAGAATCCGGAGAACGCCTATATCCGTCGTTGGGATGCCCCCAAGGTGGTGGCGCTGCGCGAGATGTTCCCGCAGTTCTATCGCTCCGAATTCAAGACTGACTGACCCTGCTGGCGCTGCACCGGGCGCGGACATTGCCGCCGCTCCGATGCGCGCCTATATCACAGGGCATGAAACGCCACAGCCATCACGAACATTCCGGCGAAAACCTGATCGGGGAAGCCGAACGCGTCCTCTCGCAAGCAGGCGAACAATGGACGGCGATGCGCGCTGACGTGTTCCGTGCCCTCGCCGCGCATGAGCGTCCGGCTTCGGCCTATGACATCGCTGAAGACGTGGGCAAGGCGCGCGGCAAGCGGGTTGCGGCCAACAGCGTCTACCGCATCCTTGACCTGTTCGTACGCACCAACCTTGCAAACCGCATCGAAAGCGCCAACGCCTATCTCGCCAACAGCCACCCCGGCTGCTTGCATGATTGCATCTTCCTGATCTGTGACGATTGCGGGCAGGCAAGCCATTTCGATGACGACAAGCTGACCACCGCGCTCCGCGAAGCAGGGCAAGCACATGGATTTGCGCAGGTTCGCCCGGTGGTGGAGCTGCGTGGGTTGTGCCCAGACTGCACCGCCTAAGTCCCGTAATCTCGTTCATCGACAGGCAGGCTTGCCATCTGTAAGACTTGGGTATGACAACAGGGCCAGACACTCCGCTGCTCGACACGGTCGATACCCCGCATGACCTGCGCAAGTTGAAGCCGGAGCAGCTCCGCCAGCTTTCTGACGAGCTGCGCAGCGAGATGATCGACACCGTCGGCACCACTGGCGGGCACCTTGGCTCAGGGCTTGGTGTGGTCGAGCTGACTGTGGCCATCCACTATGTCTTCAACACGCCTGAAGACCGGCTGATCTGGGACGTCGGGCACCAGGCCTATCCGCACAAGATCATCACCGGCAGGCGGGACCGGATCCGCACCTTGCGCCAGGGCGGTGGCCTCTCCGGCTTCACCAAACGCAGTGAGAGCGAATATGATCCGTTCGGCGCTGCGCATTCCTCCACCTCGATTTCGGCCGGCCTCGGCTTTGCCATCGCCAACAAGTTGAATGGCGATCCGGGCAAGGCCATTGCGGTGATTGGCGACGGCGCGATGAGCGCCGGCATGGCCTATGAGGCGATGAACAATGCCGAGGCGGCGGGTAATCGCCTGATCGTCATCCTCAATGACAATGACATGTCGATCGCTCCGCCAGTGGGCGGCCTGTCAGGCTACCTCGCGCGGCTGGTGTCCTCCGGACAATTCCTGGGCCTGCGCGAACTGGCCAAGCGCTTTGCCCGCAAGCTGCCACGCCCGCTGCACAAGGCGGCCAAGAAGACTGACGAATACGCGCGTGGCATGGCCATGGGCGGAACCTTATTTGAGGAGCTGGGCTTTTACTACGTCGGCCCGATTGACGGGCATGACATGGACCAGCTCATTCCCGTGCTGGAAAACGTTCGCGATGCTGCGGAAGGCCCCTGCCTGATCCATGTGGTGACACAGAAGGGTAAGGGATACCGCCCGGCTGAAGAATCGGCAGACAAGTATCACGGCGTTGCCAAGTTTGATGTCATCACTGGCGAGCAGAAGAAATCGAGCGGTGGCCCGCCGGCCTACCAAAACGTTTTTGGCGAGACGCTGGCCACGCTGGCTGAGGCCGATCCGCGTATCTGCGCCATCACCGCAGCAATGCCTTCGGGTACGGGCGTTGACAAGTTTGCCAAGGCGCATCCGACCCGCGCTTTCGACGTCGGCATTGCCGAACAGCATGCGGTGACTTTCGCTGCGGGCCTTGCCGCGCAAGGGATGCGACCTTTCGTAGCAATCTATTCAACTTTCCTGCAGCGTGCCTTTGACCAGATCGTGCATGACGTGGCGATCCAGAACCTGCCGGTGCGCTTCGCGATTGACCGTGCGGGCCTTGTCGGTGCTGACGGTGCAACCCATGCGGGCAGTTTTGACATAACCTATCTCGCCACCTTGCCGAACATGGTCGTCATGTCCCCTTCGGACGAGGCGGAACTGGCGCACATGACCTATACCGCCGCCCTATACGACGACGGCCCCATTGCGTTACGTTATCCGCGCGGGAGCGGCACTGGGGTGAAAATCCCCCAAGCGCTCGAAAAGCTGGAAATCGGCAAGGGCCGTATTGTTCGCTGCGACGATAAGGGCGGCAAGGTTGCCATCCTTTCACTGGGCGCACGCCTTGCCGAAGCGCAGAAGGCGGCAGACCAGCTCGAAGCCAAGGGCCTTGCTACCACGATTGCCGACATGCGCTTTGCCAAGCCACTGGATGCAGAGCTCATCCGCAAGCTCATCACCACGCATGAAGTGGTGGTTACGATTGAAGAAGGCAGCATCGGCGGCCTTGGCGCACATGTGCTAACGCTCGCTTCAGACGAGGGGCTGGTGGATGCCGGCCTCAAGATCCGCACCATGCGCCTGCCCGATGTGTTCCAGGATCACGACGCGCCCGAAAAGCAGTATGACGAGGCACGCCTCAACGCCCCGCACATCGTCGAAACGGTGCTGTCAGCCTTGCGCCACAACAGCGCGGGCGTGGCAGAAGCGCGGGCTTAATCAGAAATTGAGGTCGCCGCCAGTCGAAGCCAATGGATCGTCAGGCGCAGCATGCTGTTCAGTTCCGCGCCGCCTCTCATGGAGGGGCGTTGACTCGTCGTCCTCCAGCACTTCATCCGCGGCTTCGGGCAGGCTGCAAGGAAGGACGCGGCCCCTCAATTCGTTGATCTCGACTTCGCGCTTGCACAGGTAATATATGCGCATTTCCGTATAAGGATCGTCCGTGGCCTCGATGCGGTCCAGCTCGCTATCCATCGCCACGCGATCGTTAAGCTGATCCACGATGCTGGTCGGGATCACATAGGCGGGTGAGTTGAATGGGCGGCCAACGACTGCGGGAATGGTCAGGTTGTCGACCGTCACGCCAATGAGGTCTCGCAAGCTGGTAGAGCCGACCAGCGGCAGAACAAGGTAGGGGCCGGGTTTGACGCCGTAGAACCCCAGCGTGTTACCAAGCCCGTTGCGCCGCCGCGGCAGGTTGAACGGCTCTCTCTTCGCCAGATCGACGATCCCGCCAACCCCGGCGGTTGAATTGATCGCGAAGCGGGCAATCGTCTCGGCGGTCTTGCCGGGTTTACCCTGCAGCAGGAAATGCAGCGCGTTGACCGGTTCAAACAAATTGTTCAGCACATTGTCCAGCGCCCGCCGAAGGGGGCTGGGCAACGTCTCCTCATAAGCCTCTGAAATCGGCTCAACCACGGCGGCATCCACGTCTGAAACGACATCGAAGACGCTTTCGTTGAACTGGATCAGGGGGTCACTTTCCGGCGGGCCCAAGTAAGTGCCGACGACGGTGATCGTGTCTTCATCGGGGCCCGAAGTTACATCATCAGACGTGGCCGGGGATTGCTCTTCTTCGGGTATGTCTTGCGGCAAGGCGGCGGGTTCGGCCTGGTTTGCTACAAGCCCAACGGCACTGCCCGCATCTGACTGGACCATGGCGCAATCGCCGCGGTCGTGCCCGGAGGCAGGCAGCGCGCCATTGGCCAAATTCACGCACAACGAGAGTGCGATTAGCGATACCGCCATTACGCCGATCCATTCCTATCTGCTGATTGCACAACCCTTAAGTATGGAACGCAGAATCAATCAAGGGTCAAACATGCCCGTGCCAGGGTTAACCTCGCCTTACCTGTCTTCTCGCACCTCAGGATGAACGCCAGCGGCTTGCGGCTCGCCCACTTCCTCACCGCCGCGCAAATCATCACCGATGTTGTCATCACCCAGCGTGTCGAGGTGCATCCACTTCTTCACGGTGGGGCTCAATGCAAGGACGACCACGCCAACGCCGATCGCAACCCAGCCAATCTGGCTGTAGATCGACAAGGTGAGCTCCTTCGACATCTCGCCATTCTCGCCGCCGGTTGCCTCACCGATCTTACCGGCCACGAAACTGCCCACGGCAGTCATGTAGAACCATGCGCCCATGATCAGGCTCGCCATGAACTTGGGGGCGAGGCGGTTCATTGCGGAAAGTCCCACGGGGCTAAGGCACAACTCGCCAGTGGTGTGCAGCAGATAGATCAGGAACAGGAAGATCACCGGCGTCATCGCTTCCAGCCCGGCGCTCTGCGCGCCCCAGGCAAAGACGAGAAAGCCCGCGCCCACCTGGAACAGCGCCAGCGCGAACTTGGCCGGGGCCGATGGTTCTAGCCCCCGCTTACCGAGGAACTGCCACAAGGCGGCAAATAGCGGCGCGAACAGGATGATGTAGATCGGGTTGATGGACTGGAACACCGAAGCCGGGATCTCGCCGGTATCGATGTGTTCGTCTGTGTAGATGTTGAGGCTGCCCGGCGCCTGGTCGAACAGGCCCCAGAACAGCGGATTCAGCGCAATTAGGAACAGGATGGCGAAGATCCGCTCTCGCGGTTGTTTTTCCAGCTTTGTTGCCTCGTAGAGGACATAGCCAAGCAGGCCCAAGCCGCAGATAATCAGCAGCAACTGAATTACGTCGCGATACTGGATAAGGAACCACATCACAGCCACTGCGGCAAAGCCCGTGATATAGATCAGCATCTCCTTGTTCTTGGGAAGCAGTTTCGGTGCTTCGCCCGCGCCGCGCAGCGCGCCTTTGCCGATCACGAACACGATCAGGCCTGCCACCATGCCGATGCCCGAGAGGCCGAAGCCATAAGCCCAGCCTACGGTCTGGCCAAGGTAACCGACAAGGATGGTGCCGGCGGCGGCACCCACGTTGATGCCCATGTAGAAGATCGTATAGGCCGCATCCCGGCGACTGTCGGTCAACTTGTAAAGCTGGCCCACCATCACAGAGATATTAGCTTTCAGGAAACCGGAGCCGACGATGATCAGCGCCAGCGCCATCCAGAACACGTTGATCGTGGGGTCATCCTGCCCGCCGGCGCCTTCGAATGCCATGAACAGATGGCCCAGCGCCAACAATATGCCGCCAAACAGCACAGCCTTGCGCTGGCCGAGGTAACGGTCCGCCAACCAGCCACCAAGCACGGGGGTGATATAGACCATCGAGCCATAAGCCCCCAGAATCAGGTTGCCCTCGCCCTGGCTAAAGGCCCAGTGCTGCACCAGGTAAAAGATCAGGATTCCGCGCATGCCGTAGAAGCTGAAGCGCTCCCACATCTCGGCGAAGAACAGCATATAGAGGCCCTTGGGGTGGCCCAGAGCCTCTTCCTTACGGCCGGCCGCGATGGCCAAGCCCGCTGCAAGGAATGCGCCAAGAATTATCGCCGCAATAGCGGCAACCCAGTCACCTTCGTTCCACGAGGCCATGTCTTTCATACGCGATCCGCTTCCGTTGTGTATGGCCCTTGGCAAGGCATCAAGGCGCACACCCTAACGGCTCAAGACCGTTTGTGAA
This sequence comes from uncultured Sphingomonadaceae bacterium, assembly GCA_964645635.1. Lineage (GTDB taxonomy): Bacteria > Pseudomonadota > Alphaproteobacteria > Sphingomonadales > Sphingomonadaceae > Alteraurantiacibacter. Next base: position 22,036 of record CAZYAL010000030.1, read on the forward strand.
GCGCATTTCGTTGCAGAGGAAACCGTTGCGCCAAAGAGGTTTATTCTGTGCCCACCCTTGTCTGACGCGCTGTATTATGGCACTGCATCACCTGTCATGAGCGAAACCAAGCCCGTCTATCTCCGCCTGCGCGATCGCATCGCCGCCTCGATCATCGAAGGGGAATATGCGGAAGGCGAAATGCTACCTTCTGTACGGGCCTTGGCGGCAGACCAAGGGGCCAACCCCCTTACAGTGGCCAAGGCTTATCAGCAGTTCCAGGCGGACGGCTTGATCCGCGTGCAGCGCGGCGTCGGCATGTTCGTGCGCGAGGGTGCTGCAGACAGGCTTCGCAACAGCGAGCGAGACGCTTTCTTGCAAGAGGAGTGGCCAGATATCCGCCGCAGGATGGCGCGACTCGACATTTCGCTGGCAGAGTTGTCTGACCCCGCCTGAACTCGGGCCTGGGCCTGGCCTCATCCTTAGCCCGAGCCGCCAAAAAGACTATTTTTTCCTGCGTTTCTGCATTGTTCTCGCACTCGGCAATTGCGCTGCTTGCCATGATCTGTCATGATTACTAACGGTAAAGTGCATTTCCTCGGGTCGCACGATGCACTTTCTGACAACTCTCTATGTGATGCCGGCAGCTGCCGGATTGAGAAGGGGCGGGAATGATAAGATCCGAATTGCTGCAGTCTCTTGCGGCTGATAATCCCGGGTTGCGACCTGAAGAGATTGAGCAGGTCGTGGACATATTTTTCGAAGAGATTGCCGAAAGGCTGGCGGAAGGCGGTCGCGTGGAACTACGCGGCTTCGGTACATTCTCGACCCGTCAGCGCGATGGCCGTACCGGCCGTAATCCGCGCACCGGTGATCCGGTGGTAGTGCCGCCAAAGCGCGTGCCCTATTTCAAAGCGGGCAAGGAAATGCGCGAACGACTGAACCCGGACGGTTAAGTTGCTAGCCGGCCAATTCGCCGGCACCTTGTGAACGTGAAGCAAAAAGAGGGCGCGGACTAAACAGTCCGCGCCCTCTTTTTCGTGGCCTGAGCCGGTCTGGCCCCTGCCGAAGCAGGGGCCATGTTCCGGATCAGAAGTTGCGGCGTACCGACAGCGCCCAGGTGCGCGGCATGCCGGGCACACCGGTGACGAGGCCGAGCGAGCCGGTCACGTCAGAAACGCTGTTGTAGTAGTACTTGTCGAACAGGTTCGACACTTCGAGCGCAACGTTCCAGTCTTCATCAGCCGTAGTGTAGCCGATGCGAGCGTTGGCGAGGAAGTATCCGTCCACCTTGCTCCAGATGGTGTTGAAGCTGTCCGTGTAGATCGCCGACTGATAGGCGCCGTCGACACGGGCCATCACAGTCGCACCGGATTCCAGTTCATAATCGTACTGGGCGCCGATGCTGTAGGTCCACTCAGGCGTGTACGGAGTGATCTCATCGCCGGTCAGGCCCGAGGTACCCACTGCGGTGTACTTGAAGTCCAGGTAGGACAAGCCGCCGTCAAATGACAGACCGTCGGTCGGGTAAGCCGAGAATTCCAGCTCGAAGCCCTTCACGTCGGCAGCACCAACGTTGGCAGGCAGCAAGCAGGGCGATTCCGGGCAAGCCGAAAGCTGCAGAATGATGTTGCTGTAATCGTTGAAGAATACAGCGCCATTCAGGCGCAGGCGACGATCCAGAAGGTCAGCCTTGAAGCCGGCTTCATAGGTACGGATCGTTTCCGGGTTGAACGACTTGATCTGGTTGCAAGGGCCGCCAGCATAGGTCGG
>CAZYAL010000031.1:0-22418 GCA_964645635.1 uncultured Sphingomonadaceae bacterium
CCGGAAGCGAGGATAGCAAAGGGGCCGGATGGCCCCGCCGGCGCTTAAGGCCATAAAATCACGCAGCCGCCATATTGCGGCGACGCACCACCAGGCTAAACGCCTCCGTGGCAGGCATTGGCCGGCCGAAGTAGAACCCCTGGATCTTGATGCAGCCGAGGCGGCGGACAATGTCCGCCTGCGCGGCATCTTCCACGCCTTCTGCGGTGGTCGACATTTCGAGGCTCTGCGCCATAGCCACAACGGCATTGATAATGGCGAGACTCTCCGGGTTCTCTTCAGACGCGCCCTGCACGAAGCTGCGGTCAACCTTGATCGTCGAGAAGCGCAGCGTGCGCAAATAGCCAAGCGAGGAATAGCCGGTGCCGAAATCGGCGAGCGCCACCGAGCAGCCCAGCGCCAGCACCTCTTCCAGCGACTGGCGCGCCGTGCGGCCATCGCGCAGGAACACGCTTTCAGTAACTTCCACCTCGAGCCGGTGGGCCGGCAGGTTGGCGTCAGCCAGCGCGCGCACCACCGAACGGATGAAATGCGGTTCGAGCAATTGTTCGCCCGAGACGTTCACCGCCACCTTGATATCGTCCGGCCAGTTGGCCGCATGACGGCAAGCCTCGCGCAGCACCCATTCGCCAATCGGCACGATCAGGCGGGTGTCTTCGGCCAGCGGGATGAACTTTGCCGGGCTGACGAAGCCGTGGTCCTTGCTGTTCCAGCGCAGCAACGCCTCGAAGCTGACAACACTTTCGGACTTGGCGTTTACCACCGGCTGGAAATGTACCTCCAGCTCATTCTTGCTGATCGCTTGGCGCAAGGAAGCTTCGAGCTTGAGCCGTTCCTGTGTATCTGTATGCAGCGCGGGCTGGAAGTAATGGTGCTCACCGCCACCCTCGTCCTTCGCGCGGTAGAGCGCGAGATCAGCATTACGCATCAGCGAATCCACGGTCTGCCCCTCGCGCGGCCCAAGCGCGGACCCCACGCTGGTACCGATATAGAGCGTGTGGTTGTCAACATGGTACGGCGCGGACAGTGCAGCAATAATGCTCTCGGCCACGTCACCCACATCGCTGGCCTTGGCTGCATCGCGAATAACCACGGCAAACTCGTCTCCACCAAGGCGACCGACCTGCTCGTTCTCGGTCATCACTGACTGCAGGCGCTGCGATACTTGCGCCAACATCTTGTCACCGATGTGGTGGCCCAGGGTATCGTTCACCGCCTTGAAGCGATCAAGGTCAATCATCAGAAAGGCGCAGCGTGTCTTCCACTGTTCTGCAAAGCGCAGCGCATCATTGAGCGCTTCGGTAAGCATCAGCCGGTTAGGCAGGCCTGTAAGCGTGTCATAGCGCGCAAGATAGGCAATCTTCTCTGACGATTCGCGCTGTTTGGTCACATCGGAACCAACACCGCGGAAGCCATCGAAATAGCCGCGTTCGTTGAAGATCGGCGTGCCCGAAAGTTCCCACCAGCGGCGATCGCCATCGACATCCACCTGCACGGTGAGATTCGAGAAGCTGTTACGGCGCTTCAGCTGATCTGCCAATTCGTGCAGGCTGGGCGGCAGTTCGCCTGCCTTCCACTTGCTGCCTGCAAGCAATTCAATAAGGCGTCGGCCTTCCACATCCTTGGATTCAGCACCCAGTGCGAAAGCGAAACGCGGGCTGGCGGACTTGATCTTGCGGTTGGTGTCTATCTGCCACAGCCAGTCTGCCTGGTGCTCCTCGAATTCGCGCAGCAACAACGAGACGACCTCGTCCTTCTCTGCAACGCCCGCCTCGGCGATGCGCGCCGTCAGGAAGATGCGAGCCGCGTCCAACGTGCCGTTCACCAACACACTGCAGAATATCACCGATGCTGCCGCGAACACCCATTCCCCGGCGATAGCGAAGGAAATAGCAGAAGCACCACCACAAATGCAGGACCATATGGCACCGGTAATCGGCGCTTTGGACATGATGAGTGAGGAGCCCGCCACCATCATGGCGACGATGGTCCAGAGTGCAAAATGCGCAGCATCTGTGCTGCCGGGGGTGAACACGAACAAGGAAATCGCCCAGCAGGAAGACATCGCCAGAATGGCGATGGCGTGGCGGTCGAACTCGCGCCTGGTCATGCACCGGTGATCGAGCTCCCCATGCCGGATTCAACGCGAACCACATTGGCGACCGCGAAGGCCAGCGCACAGAGCCAGGCTGCAAGCAAGGGCAGCAGCGTTGTTGCGTGGAACAGCAGCACCACCATAGCCGCGCCGATAAGATGGGCGAGAACACGGGCCCTGCCCGTCTGGCGCAGCTCGCGATACTGCAGCGCGTGCAGGCGCGCCCAGTCCCCCTCATCGGGATCCTTGAAGCCGAGGACCTGCATCGCGCTTAAACGCAGCGGCAGGCTTGGCAGGCCAGTGTAGTTCTCGCTCACCAGGCTGCGATAGGATGAAAACCCTTATTTTGAGGTAAATTTCGAGAAAAAACAGAAAAATAACACGGCGCTATTCAACTGTTACTGATTTCGCCAAGTTGCGCGGCTGGTCCACATCGGTGCCCTTCACGCATGCCACGTGATATGCCAGCAACTGCACCGGCACGGCATAGACCAGCGGTGCAATCAGCGGATGGACCTTGGGCATTTCGATGGTTGCCATGCAGCCTGCACCGGCCTCTGCGATGCCGTCAGCATCCGAAATCAGCACGATCTTTCCGCCGCGTGCGGCAACTTCCTGCATGTTGGAAACTGTCTTTTCGAACAGCGGGCCGGAAGGGGCCAGCACAATCACCGGCACGTCCTTGTCGATCAGCGCGATGGGGCCGTGCTTCATTTCACCCGAAGCATAGCCTTCTGCATGGATATAGCTGATTTCCTTAAGCTTTAACGCCCCTTCCAATGCCAGCGGGAAGTCCTGCCCGCGGCCCAGGTAGAGCACGTCACGCGCAGGTGCGATCAGCGGTGCGATGGCCTCGATTTCCGCGTCATGGTCCAGTGCCGCATTGAGGCAAGCCGGCGTTTCGAGCAGGTGATCGACGATTTCTGCTTCCTCGACCTCAGCGATGCGCCCTTTCTTGACCGCAAAATGCGCTGCCAGTGCAGCAAGCACCGCCAGCTGGCAGGTAAAGGCCTTGGTCGATGCGACACCGATTTCAGGGCCGGCATGGGTGGGAAGCAGCAAGTCCGCCTCGCGCGCCATTGTGCTGGTGGGCACGTTCACGACCACGGCGATGGACTGCCCCTCAGCCTTGCAATGACGCAACGCGGCCAGCGTGTCTGCCGTCTCGCCGCTTTGCGAAATGAACAGCGAAAGCCCGCCTTCCCTAAGGATCGGCTCGCGATACCGGAACTCGGATGCGAAATCGATGTCCACCGGCACGCGCGCAAAGCTTTCGAGCCAGTATTTGGCGACCATCGCCGCGTAATAGCTGGTGCCGCAAGCGACGATGGTGATGCGGTCGATGGCGGAAATGTCGAAGTCGATCTGCGGCAGGGCCACCTTGCGTTCCAGCGGGCGCAGGTAGCTTTGCAGCGTTTGCGCCACCACGGTGGGCTGTTCGAAGATTTCCTTCTGCATGAAATGATGGAAATTGCCCTTTTCGATGGCAGCGGCACTGGCACCAGAGGCAACGATATCGCGCTTCACCGGCTTGTTATCGCGGTCGAAAATATCCGCGCCATCGCGAGTGACGACGACCCAGTCGCCCTCTTCAAGATAGGTGATACGCTGGGTAAGCGAGGCGAGGGCGAGCGCGTCAGACCCGAGGAAGGTCTCTCCCTCGCCATAACCCACCACCAGCGGTGAACCGAGGCGTGCACCAATCAGCATGTCAGGATGAGAGCGGAAGGCGATGGCAAGCGCGAAGGCACCGCGCAGGCGCGGCAAAACCTCGGACACTGCCTCTTTCGGGCTCTTTCCGGATTCGACCTGTTCGGAGAGGAGATGCGCCACGATTTCGCTGTCGGTCTCGCTCTCGAAAGTGCGGCCGCGGTCCTGCAATTCGGCACGCAGAGAGGCGAAGTTTTCGATGATGCCATTATGCACGATGGCGACTTCGGGTGTGGCATGCGGGTGGGCATTGCGAGCGGTGGGCGCACCGTGCGTGGCCCAGCGGGTGTGCGCTATACCGACATTGCCAGGCGCGGGATTGGCGGCAACTTCTGCCATGAGGTTGGCAAGCTTGCCCTCTGCTCGCCGGCGGACGAGCTGGCCATCATCGAGCGAACAGATGCCGGAGGAATCATAGCCCCGGTATTCCATCCGACGCAGGCCATCGATCAGCCTGCCTGCCACCGGCTGATTGCCGACGATCCCGATAATTCCGCACATTTACGCAAGTGCCCCCGTGTCTCGATCACCCGGGCCCTAACGGCATCGGGTTGGCAATTTGTTTATAAGACGCATGGCTGTTTGCCACTGCCCGCGTGGTTCGGCAATTGCCGGGCCATTTCAGGGGCGCCCTCTCAACCGGCGAATACCACCGCTTCGGCTTCCTGCGCCACCATCTTGCCGGGTTCGAGCGTGGCCGTGCCGTCCTGCTCGCCCGGAACGACATTGTAGGGAGCGAAGATCACGCGGCTGAAATCGGGTGCTTCCACGTGGATGCGGATGGCGCGCTCAAAGCCTTGATCGCCAATGCCGCCCTCAAAGGCGACATGCGCCACACTGGTGGCGACGATGATCTCGTCAGCACTTGCCTGACCGGCCAGCAATTCCTGCGTGCGAGTGTAGATATCATCCAGCGGTTCAGTGCTGGTCTCGTCTGCCACGCGGACGAACTCGATATCTCCGTTCTGGCATGCGCGCGCGCCAAAGGGGACAAGCTTGCCCTTCTCCGCCAGCAGCTGGAACGCGAAATCGCGCGATGCCTCCAGCATGGCACCCAGTTGCGCGTCGCCTACCTTCTGCTCGTCAGCCATCTTTCTTCACCTGTTCCTTCTTCTTTTTCATCGCGTCATGGAAACGGTCTGCCCAGCCCGGTTTTACCAGCTGTTCGGCCCGCACCATACGCAGCTCGCCATCGGAAACATCGCGGCTCACCGCGCTGCCTGCCGCCACGATGGCATCGGCACCGATAGTGACCGGCGCGATCAGGGCAGAGTTGGAGCCGATGAAGGCGCCCGGCCCGATCACCGTCTGGTGCTTGAAATAGCCGTCGTAATTGCAGGTGATGGTGCCCGCGCCAATATTGGCCTTCGCACCCACCGTGGCATCGCCCAGATATGTGAGGTGGTTGGCCTTGGCACCTTCGCCCAAGGTGGCGTTCTTCATTTCCACGAAATTGCCGATCTTGCTGTTCTTCTCCAGCACCGCACCGGGGCGCAGCCGGGCATAGGGGCCGATTTCCACGCCTTCATGCAGGGTCGCACCTTCGAGGTGGCTAAACGCGCGGATGCGAACATTATCCGCCACTGAAACGCCAGGGCCGAAAACGACATTCTGTTCCACCAGCACGTCCTGCCCCAACACGGTATCGTGGCTGAAGAACACGGTTTCCGGCGCGGCGAGCGTAGCCCCGTTCGCCATCGCTTCTGCGCGCTTCGCCTGCTGGAAACGGCGCTCAGCATCAGCGAGTTCAGCGCGGCTGTTGATGCCTGCCACCTCGTCAGCATCGCAGGTGACAACCACCGCGGTGGGGATAGCCGAAGCAATCGCGATATTAACCACGTCGGGCAGATAATATTCGCCCTGCGCATTATCATTTCCTACCTTGTCGAGCAGCGCGAACAGCTGGTCGGCGCGCACCGCCATCAGGCCGGAATTACACAGGGTGCAGGCGCGCTCTTCCTCGCTCGCGTCCTTGAATTCGACCATCTTCACGATACGGCCATCCTCGGCAATCACGCGGCCATATTGCAACGGATCGGCTGGGGTGAAGCCCAGCACCACGGCAGCGGGCGCATCATCGCCATGCAAGCGTTCGAGCATGCTTCCCATGGTCTCCGCCCTTACGAAAGGCACGTCCCCGAACATCAGCAGCAAGTCACCCGCAAAGCCGGACAGTGCATCCTTCGCCTGCATCACCGCGTGGCCCGTGCCCAGTTGCTGGTCCTGCACGGCAAACAGCGCGCGGCCCGCCAGATGCTTCTCAACCTGCTCGCGCCCCTCACCCACGACGACGACAGTGCGTTCTGCGCCCAGCCGATCAATCTCACCCAACAGGTGATCGATCATCGGCTTGCCGCCGATTTCGTGCAGCACCTTGTGGCGCTGGCTCTTCATCCTCGTGCCCTTGCCAGCAGCAAGGACCACAGCGGCGATTGGTCTTGTGGCATCCATCATGAGCGCTGCAATGCCACCAAATCATTGCGGTTTCCACCACGCTGCGCCACAGCGCGCCAACATGAGCAATTTTCCTTTCCGCATCGTCGGTTTTGACCTTGATGGCACGCTGGTCGATTCCGCACTCGACCTGTGCCCCGCCGTGAATCACGCTCTGGTGGAAGCCGGGCGCGAGCCGGTTTCGCTAGACACCACGCGCTCGCTCATCGGCGGTGGAGCGCGGCGCATGCTCGAACGCGCACTGGAAGTAACCGGTGGGCCTGTTGGCGAGGCTGAGTTCGAGACACTGCACCACGTGCTGCTCGATCACTATACGGCCAATATCGCCGCGAACACGCTGCCTTATGAAGGCTGCCTTGCGGCACTGGACGCGCTCTCCGCAATGGATTGCCAGCTGGCCGTAGTCACCAACAAGGCCGAAGACCTCGCCCGCAAGCTAATTGCCGAGCTAGGCATGACAGATCGTTTCGCCAGCATCATGGGCGGCGATACGTTGGGTCGCGAGCGCGCCAAACCCGCGCCCGACATGATCCACGAGACCATCGCCCGTTGCGGCGGTGGCCGCTTCGCCATGGTTGGCGATTCGACCTTCGATGTGAAGGCCGCGCGCAATGCCGAAGTGGCGGTGGCTGCATTCAGCTTCGGCTATCACGACGTGCCACCCGAACAGCTTGGCGGTGACGTGCTGCTGCATCATTTCGACGAGTTGGTTCCCGCACTGGCACGGCTCTGATACGCGCAGCGCAGGTGCGCTGCCAGCTCAGCCCCCGTCCACCGCCTTCACCAGCCGCCGCTCCACCGGGGCGAGGACATTGGTCAGCTCGTGCCCGCGCTTCAGCATCTGGCCGTGTTCGCCGAACAGTGACCACATGCCTTGCCGGTTGCGCAGCGCGGGGCGCTTTTCCAGCCGCATTTGCGGCACATCCGCGGTGCGACGGAAGGCAGCGAAGATCGCGCAATCCCTGGTGAAATCCATCGCATAATCGCGCCATTCGCCAGCAGCGACCATGCGGCCATAAAGATCAAGGATACGGGCAAGTTCCTGCCGTTCGAAGCCAACCTGTTCAGGCGGGCGCTGGCCGGGGAAAGAGACGATATTGCTGACAGGAAACCCCGAAGCGTTACCGTGGTTCATCAGCTATCCGTACCGCTCTTGCGCGGAGGCGGCGCAGGATCGCCTAGCGGCAATTGCTGCTGCTGGTTGCGCAGCGCCTGCATTTCGGCCCGCAGCTTGGCGAGTTCCTTCTCCAGCGCATCGACGCGGGTAACGTCCGGCTCGCACGGCTCGTCACACGGCGTGCCATAGGGGATGAATTCGCGCAGCCATGTTTCGGCAGGCACCAGCGTGGAACGGGCCTTGAGGCCGATCATGGTCGCGCCTTCCGGCACATCGTCGGTCACCACAGCATTGGCGCCCACGCGGGCACGTTCACCCACGGTGATGGGGCCGATCACCTGCGCGCCCGACCCGATAATCACATTGTCGCACAAGGTCGGGTGGCGCTTGCCGCCCTCGCCATTGGTGGGATTGGTGCCGCCCAGCGTCACACACTGGTAGATGGTGACATTATCACCGATCTCCGCCGTTTCGCCGATCACGGTAAAGCCATGATCGATAAAGAAGTTCTTTCCGATGGAGGCGCCTGGATGGATGTCAATCGCGGTCATCCAGCGGCTGAAGTGGTTCACCAGCCGGGCGAGGAAATACAATTCCGCTTCGAACAGCCAATGCGCCAGCCGGTGATAGGCGAGCGCCCAGACACCGGGATAAAGCAGGATTTCCCAACGCGAACGCGGCGCCGGGTCGCGGGCACGGATGGAATCCAGATAGCTGATCAAGCGTTCGAACATGTTACATTCAGTTTTTCACCAAAACCGTTTTTAAAGCAAGCGAGGCTCATCAGGCCCCTCCCTGCACGGCTTCAAGCGCAGCCCTCCATATACCCAATGTAGGTGGGGATTTTCTTTCCAGGCTCAAGCGATCAATCATTTCCGCCAGCTTTTCAATCGCCTGCTGCGAGCGGGGAGAGCGTGGAATGAGGTATTCCGCCGCATCCGGCCCCAGCGCCAGCCCGCGTTCGGCAGCCAGTGATAGCAGCAATTCGCCAGCCATGGCATCATCAGGTAGGCCGATTTCGAGCTGCAAGGCCGCGCCCATACGGGACTGGAGGTCCGGCAAGGTGATTTTCCAGGGCGGCTCCCCACCCACCACCAGCAGCGGTGTGCCAACTTCCTGCGCGCGGTTCCAGCGATGAAACACCTCGTCCTCTGGCAATTCCTGAGCATCGTCCAAAGCATCGCCGGCACCGGAGCCTGCGAACCAGCGCGCGAAGAGCGATTTGCCCGAACGCGGCGGGCCAGTCAGCACTGCGGTCCGGAATGGCCAGCTTGCAGGGTTCGACAAACTTTCCGCCACATGCACATTGCCAGCGCCCACCACGATACGCGACGGGCCAGCCGTTCCTGTTTTCAAGGGCAAGGCAATCTGCGAGGGCATGAGACGAGGTCTTGCGCCTTGTCAGCGCGAAATAGCAAGCGCGTTCGCGCCCTCCGTCACGCTCCAGCCACTGCTACGCAAGGCTGCGGCGAGCTGGGAAATGCTGCCGGCATAGTCGACACGGATCACCGAAGTCCCGCCAATCGCCGTGCTCGTCACCGCAATACCACGTACGCTGGAGGTGCCGCGAATATCGCTGATCGCGCCATCGAAGCTGCGCGGATCAGGTGTCGCCGCCTGCACAGTGATGGAAGTGATGGCTGGTGCTTGCACCGGTGCACCATCGATAACCGGCAAGGCATCGATGGTAAAGTTCACTCCGCCTTCGCCGCCGGAAACCTGTTCGCCAGCCTCCGCCGCTTCAAGGAGCGCGCGGATTTCGTCGCTCAGTTCCACCATATCGGGCGTCAGCGTGGGATCAGGCCGCAAAGTGCCATTGACCAGAGCACGCTGGAAAATCTCATCAAAGCGGGTGACCGCACGCACCAGCATGGCATCGACCTCATCAGAGCTCTCTGCGCGCATTTTGAAGCGCGCTAGCAAACGGTTGTCCGGACCATAGCGCGCCGAGAACTGGCCTTCCACCGGGCCGCCAGGCCACTGGTAAGCGAGCCGCGCGATAGGCACCAGCACGTCCGCCGCGCTGAACTGGTCAAGCACCACGTTCCACCATGCGCGGCTGCGGCGTCCTGTCTGGCCATAGGTCAACAGCAGCGATTCGCCGCCTGCACCAGAAGGCCGCACATAATCGATGGTGGAGGAACCGAACTGGTATTCCGCCCAAGTGCGTTGCCAGTCATTGCGGTATTCGAACATGGTCTCGGTACCGCCGCTCACCATCACCGGCAAGGTGAGCATGGGGGCGGAACGTGCCTGCGCGCCGCCGCCGCCGAGCAAGCCGCCTGCACGCTGGCGATCGAAGATCACGCCCAGCCGAGCGACATAGCGGCGCGGGCCGATCTGCTCTTCTTCCACCACGATGGCGGCTACGAGGCTTTCAAGCCGCGATTCGGGAATCTCCGGCCCGTCGAGCCGTTCCCACGCGATGCGCTGCGCCTCGCGCCAGCCCCTCTCTCGGGCATCCTGCGGATTGTCGCCGTGCACATCCACCTCGATTCCGCGCACATCGATATCGGTAGAACTGGCCACCGGCATGATACCGCGTTCGCCAGAAACCTGCGCAAACAGCGCCGCGCCAGCCGCAACCAGCAGCAAGACAGGCGCGATGGCCAGCAGCATCAGGCGTTGCGATTGCATGGGAGGAGAGGCGAAGAGGATACTCATCGGGGAAATCGCGGCCCTTTTGCCGAAAGGCGAGTGGAAATCCAAGCCGGAAAGTCTAAAGGCAGGAACATGTCTTCAAACACACCCTCTTACACATACGAACAGGCCGGTGTCTCGATCGACGCCGGCAACCGCCTCGTCAAGGCCATCGGCCCGCTTGTAAAAGCCACCATGCGCCCCGGCGCGGATGGCGAAATCGGCGGCTTCGGCGGCTTCTTCGATCCCAAGGCAGCCGGTTACAAGGACCCGTTGCTGGTGGCGGGCAATGATGGCGTAGGCACCAAGGTAAAGATCGCCATCGACCATGACCGTCATGACAAGATCGGTATCGACCTTGTTGCCATGTGCGTGAACGATCTGATCGTGCAAGGCGCGGAGCCGCTGTTCTTCCTCGACTACTTCGCCACCGGCAAGCTGGAGAACGGCATTGCCGAACGCGTGATTGCAGGGATAGCCGAAGGCTGCAAAATCGCAGGCTGCGCGCTGATCGGCGGCGAAACGGCGGAAATGCCCGGCATGTATGCACAAGGCGATTATGACCTTGCCGGTTTCTGCGTCGGCGCGGTGGAGCGCGGCGAGCAATTGACGGGCGAGAAGGTTGCCCCTGGCCACGTGCTGCTCGGCCTAGCCAGTTCCGGCGTGCATTCGAACGGCTATTCGCTGGTGCGCCGCCTTGCCGCTGACAAGGGCTGGAAAATGGAAAGCCCGGCCTTGTTCGATCAGGATAGCTTGCTTGTCGATGCGCTGGTCGAGCCAACGCGCATCTATGTAAAGAGCCTTCTGCCAGTGATCCGTGCAGGCAAAATTGATGCTCTCGCCCATATCACCGGCGGCGGCCTGCTTGAAAACGTACCACGCGTGCTGCCCGATGGAGCGCATGCGGTGGTGGATGCTGACAGCTGGGAACTGCCGCGCCTGATGGCTTTCCTGCAAGCGCAGGGCAATATCGAGCCGGGCGAAATGGCGCGCACCTTCAACACCGGCATTGGCATGCTGCTGGCAGTGACGCCGGAGAACGTCGCTGGTGTGACGGCAGACCTTGAAGCAGCGGGCGAAGCTGTGTTCCGCATCGGCGAAATCATCGAAGGCGCAAAGGGCTGCACGGTCAAGGGTTCGGCAGGCACATGGTCGGCCAAGGCTGACTGGGAAGCCACGCATAATGCCTGAGGCACCAGCCTCAAGCAGCGAAGCGGCAGGCCGAAAAAAGGCCAAGGTCGCCTGCCTGCTTTCCGGCAATGGCACCACCATGTCTGCCTTGCTGTTTGCGTCCAAGCTGACGGACTGCCCCTATGAGATCGTGCTGGTCGCCAGCAACGTTCCCGATGCACCGGGGCTCAAGATAGCCGCTTCCGAAGGCATCCCGACCTTTGCCCGTGATCACAAGGGGCTTAGCCGCGAGAGCCACGAGGCGAGCATGGATGCAGCCTTGCGTGAAAGCGGTGCGGAATATCTCGCGCTGTGTGGCTATATGCGCATCCTCACGGCTGGTTTCGTGGAAGGCTGGGCAGGCCGCATGGTAAACACCCACCCCAGCCTCCTGCCCAAATACAAGGGGCTCGACACCCACCAACGCGCCATAGATGCTGGCGAGAGGTTCGGTGGCTGTTCGGTCCACATCGTCACACCCGAACTCGATGGCGGTCCGCTGCTCGGCCAAATGCCGGTGGCGATCCTGCCTGGCGATACTGCAGACAGCTTGCAACGCCGTGTGATCCTGGCTGAATACCAACTCTATCCGCGCATGTTCGCAGACTATGTCGGCCGGCATAACCGCATGGACTGGCTGCTGGAGCAAGTCTCTAGCCGTGCAATGGCCCTGCCCGAAGTGGAGGCGCGCGAAAGCCACGGCGCGCCCGGCTGGCGCACTGGCGGCAAGAGCGGCAAGTTCTTCGCCTATATCTCCCAATTCCACGATGGCGAGCCACATATCGGCCTGCTGGTAAAGACGAGCGGTCAGGACGAGTTGCTCTCGTTGATCGAGCAAGCGCCCGACACCTATTACAAGCCCGCCTATTACGGCGCGAGCGGCTGGGTCGGTATAATCCTGAACCGGCCTGATGTCGATTGGGTCCATGTCGAACAATGGCTGGCCCGAAGTTGGGCTTCTGTTGCCCCCAAGCGATTGACGAAACTGCGCAATATCGCCGATCAGTTCTGATCATGCCTTGTGCCCCCCACCGCCCTCACCTGCTTGCACGATCGCGTGCGGCGGTGCTGGCGGACAAGGCAATTGCGGCAATCTGGGACAAGGGGCTGCATACGCAGCCCCCGCTAGAGGCGGACGCGCTGTGGCGCATCGGCGCGCGCGGCTTTGCTGCGCACGACGAAGCCTTTGGCCGCAGCGCGCAGGATATCGCCGATTTCCGCGATCGCCTGGCAGTTTTGTGCAAGAGCCTGCGCGAGGAGGCGGACCTTAACGCACTTGGGCACACCATGGCTTATGGCCAGATCACCACGGCAATCCGCATACGCCATGCGCTGGGCCGGCAATGGCGGCACCGGCCGGGGATCGAAAGGACACCGATCCTGCCACCGATCATCGTGGTCGGCCAGATGCGCGCGGGCACCACGCGGATGCACCGGCTGCTGGCGGCAGACCCGGCCCATGCGGGCACTTGCCTCTATCACGCGATGGATCCCGTGCGGCCATTCCCGGATTTGCGTCCGCTGAAAACCTGGCTGGGTCTGTCTCTCGCGCGCATGATAAATCCGTGGATCGACAATATGCACCCTTTCGGCGCGACACGGGTGGACGAAGAACTACCGTGGCTCGCCCATGCGCTTTCGCCCGCCGCGCTCGAAGCGCAGTATCGCATCCCTTCCTACGTGGCTTTCAGCGAGCAGCGCGATCCCGCGCCCGTCTATCGTGAACTCGAGCGGATGCTGCGCACCGATGCCGCGTTGATGCGCAATACAGCGCTGCCGCGCGTGCTCAAGTGCCCGCAATATGCAGAGGACCTTGCCGCGCTGCTGGATCGTTTCCCTGATGCACGCGTAGTAGTGACTCGCCGTTGCCGGGACGAGGTGCTGGCAAGCACGATCTCGGTCGTCTCGTGCCAAATGGCTTACCAGAGCGACAGCGTGGAACTGGCCCCGCTCGAGTGCGAATGGCAGCGCAAGCTGGCCTTGCGCGAAGCCCGCGTCGAGCAGGCGCTCGCAGCCTTCACCGGCCCGGTAGCAGAGGTTGAATTCAACGACCTTGGAGCCGACTGGGTAAAGCAAGTAACGCGCGTCTATCGCGAACTCGGGCTGGACCTTACCGAAGCTGCTCTATCGGCAATGCGTGCCGAGCAAGGCAGGGCCGCGCGCTCACCGCACCACGGCCACCGCCAGAGCTACAGCACTTTAGCGGACGCCTAGGCCGAAGCCTTCGCCCTGGAGATGATCGCCCCGATCTCATCCACCAGAGCCAGCCGCTTCTTCTTCTGCATTTCGGCATATTCGTCAGAAGTGTTTTCGATCTCGCTTTCGATGCGATGTATCTCGCGGTTCACCTCATGATAGGCATCCGCCAGCTTGGCGAAGTGCTTATCTTCCATCTTCAACCTGTGAAGCAGGTCGGTATCCTGGGGGAATTCAGCAGCGAGTTCGTGCGGTGTGTGTGACATGTCTGATCCTTTCAGTTGACCGTTTCCACACAGCTAAACGATTCGCTGCACCTCCTCCTTGCGCGCAATCAAAAAACCCCGCCAAGCCAAGGCTCGACGGGGTTTTCAAATTCCCGATTGGGAAGAATTAGCCGACCAGTTCGTCTTCGCTGAAGAAGAAGGCAATTTCGATCGCAGCGTTCTCTTCGCTGTCCGAGCCGTGGACAGTGTTTTCGCCGATCGACAGGGCCAGTTCCTTGCGGATGGTGCCTTCAGCAGCATCGGCCGGGTTGGTAGCGCCCATGATGTCGCGGTTGCGGGTGACGGCATCTTCGCCTTCGAGAACCTGCACAACAACCGGCTCGCTCATCATGAAGTCAACCAGTTCGCCGAAGAAGGGGCGTTCCTTGTGAACGGCGTAGAAGCCTTCAGCCTGTTCGCGGCTCATATGGATGCGCTTGGAAGCAACGACGCGCAGGCCGGCTTCTTCCAGCATCTTGGTGACCGCGCCAGTCAGGTTGCGGCGCGTGGCATCGGGCTTGATGATCGAAAATGTGCGGGTAACCGCCATGGAGTGTTCCTTCACGAAAGTTTTATGTGTGATCTTGCGCCTTCCCGGGGTGGGGGAAGTGCTTGCGCGCGCCCCTAGCGCCCCTGCCCCATTTGGGCAAGAGCATGCGAGTTTGCGCGCTCATCCTTGACTAGGGTTAGAGCCCCTTGCCAGCCGAAAGCTGGATGCTGGTCTGTCCGTCCCCGCCGGGAGATGCGCTGGCGGTGAAGGCCACCCCGTCCGGATCCTCGCCGCCGATCAGCATCATGCCGTTCATGTTCGCCTCGTTGGCGATGGTCACGCCTGCGGCTTCCGCCTGATCGCGATAGAAGGCGATCACCTCCACAGGCGAGGCATCGGTGGTCATCACGATCAGCGTGCCGCTGCCATCGGAAGATTTGACCTGGGTGGACGTGACGATGGTGGCATCGGGGTAAAGACTGAAACCATCGGGCAAACCGCCACTGGCCCTCTCGCCGCTGCGCACAAGCACCTGCCCGCCATCCCCGGTATCGACGGGTACTTCGGCATCAGAACCGCCGCAACCAGCCAGCAGCAATGCGGCAGCACTCGCCCAAAAAATCTTGCGCATGGAAATATCTCCTGAAATCAGCAGGCGAGAATAGGCTGGGCGGCCCTGAGTGCAAGGCACAGGCACAGGCACAGGCACATGCCTCAGGCGCGCTTCACCCACTTGCCGTTTTCCAGCTCGTAAAACTCGCGTTCAACATCATCGCGATTGTCGAATTGCTTCCAAGTCTGGCGCGCAGCAGCGCGGCCCTCGTCATCGAAGAACAGCAGCACCCGTTCGAAGCCCTCTGCGGCATCGCGCCATTGCCCGTCCGCCAAGGCGAGCAGTTTCGCGCCATTGGCAGCATCGCAATCGCCAGACAACAGGATCGGCTGGCGCTTATCATGCGCTCCGCCAGCTTGCCCATGTGCGAGGAATTCAGCCGGAAATGCCGACCATAAGGCCTTGTCAAGCGTATTGCGCAGCGCCTCGTCACTTGCGACCACAACCATGCGCTGCCCACCGTTGGTCGCCGCCCTCGCGATCAGCGGCAGGACACGCTCAACCGGCTGGCTGCCGCATAGATAAAAGCCAAGCCTCATCTTATTTGCTTCCTGAGGCTGGTTATTCGCAATTCTCGCGAACAAAGGTGTCGATCAGGCGCGCACCGAAGCCGGTTGCGCCCTTGTCCCAGGTCGCGCCGGGCTTGTCCGCCCAGACCATCCCGGCGATGTCGCAATGCGCCCATTCCACCCCGTCCTCGACATAGCGTTGCAGGAACTGTGCCGCAGTGATCGAACCGCCCCAACGCGGGCCAACGTTCTTCATATCCGCAATCGGGCTGTCGATCAGCTTGTCGTAAGCCGGGCCAAGCGGGAAACGCCACAGCTTGTCGCCGCTCTGCTTGCCCGATGCGAGGAGCTTGTCGGCAAGCTCATCGCTGTTCGAGAACAGCCCGCCATGCTCCATACCCAGCGCGATCATCATCGCACCGGTCAGCGTGGCAAGGTCGACCACGGTGCTGGGCTTGAATTCGCGCTGCACATAAGTTATCGCGTCGCACAGTACGAGACGGCCCTCGGCATCGGTGTTGATCACCTCAACCGTCTGGCCGGACATGGTGGTGACGATATCACCGGGGCGCTGGGCGTTGCCGTCAGGCATATTCTCGACAAGGCCGCACACGCCGATGACGTTCGCCTTCGCCTTGCGGCCCGCCAGTGCCAGCATCGCGCCCGCCACGGCACCTGCGCCGCCCATGTCCCACTTCATGTCTTCCATGCCCGCGGCAGGCTTGATCGAGATGCCGCCGGTATCGAAGGTGACGCCCTTGCCCACGAAGACGGTTGGCTTGTCGTCAGCCTTTCCGCCCATCCACTTGATCACGAGCAGCTTGCCTTCGCGCACCGACCCCTGACTCACGCCAAGCAGCGCGCCCATGCCCAGCTCGCGCATCTCGTCTTCATCGAGGACCGAGATTTCCGCGCCCATGCCTTCAAAGCGCTTATGGCATCGTTCGACGAAGCTCTGCGGGTAAATCACATTGGCAGGCTCTGCCACCAGTTCGCGGGTAAATTCAACGCCGGTCGCCACGGCCACCTGCTCGTCCCACGCGGCAGCAGCGCCGGGAGCGGCGCCCACCACGATAACCTCTGCAAGGCTGCGCTTCTGCTCATCCTTCAGCTTGGTGCGATAGGCATCCCAGCGCCAGCTACGCAGACGCAGGCCCAGCAGCACTGACGCCGCTTCATCGGCGGACAGGCCACTGCCGGTGAGATCGAGCACCAGGGTGGTCTCACCCGAAGTGAGGTACTTGGCCGCCAGCGCTGCACCGGCGCATTCAAGGTTGGCCTGCCTGCTATCACGATTGACCTTGCCAAGGCCCGCGAGCGCGAGGCGCACCACCTTGCCGCCATCCTCAATAAAGCCCTCGAACACCTGCCCGCTCTTGCCGGAAAAGCGCGAACTTTCCGCCCCCTGCACAACGGCAACGGGCAGGTCTGCGGGCAGCTTGTCCTGTTCGACAAGGCGGGCCAGCAGGCTGGGAGACTGGAGGGCGGTTTCGGTGAAAGAGACGTTCATGCTTTCTCCACATGGATCCTGATTGACCCGGCGCATGACAAGATTGGGCATGCGCCAGCTGATGCGCGCAGCATTTTCACCGCCCACAATTCATGCCGTTGCAGTTAAGCGCGGGCGGTGCGATAGGCAAGCCATGCTCCCGGCCCTTTCGCCTTTGCAGCAAGCCTTGAACCGCCGCTTGCCTAATGTCCTTGCGCATGTCCCGCATGCTACAGCCGCCGTACTGGCGGTGGCAGCGCTGGCATTGCCGCAAGCTGTCATGGCGCAGCAGGACCCGACCGAAGACCAGGCTGTTCCCGCCAGCGCAACCGAATCGGGCCTGCGCAATGTCGCCTTCGAGGCGAACGAGATCCGCTACGATAGCGAGAATGACGTGCTTACCGCATCGGGCAATGTGCTCGCCCGATCGGGCGACCAGTCGGTCCGCGCCGAGAGTATTCGCTGGAACCGCCTGACCGGTGAGATTGTCGCCGAAGGCAATGTCCGCTTCCTCAGTGAAGACGGCAATCAGCTGTACACCGAAGAATTGACGCTGACTGACGAGCTGAAGGCAGGCACCTTGGCCAACTTGCTGCTCGCCTTTCGCCAGGGCGGCAGGCTGGCCGCTGACATGGCCGAACGCGACGATGACGGGAACATCGTCCTCGACAAGGCGGTCTATTCCTCCTGCGCCGTGACCGATTCCCAAGGTTGCCCCAAAAGCCCGAGCTGGCGGGTGACGGCCAAGCGCGTGCGCTACAACGCCGAAACGGACCGAATCCGCTTCTTCGGCGCCTATCTGGAACTGTTCGGTGCGCGCATCCTTCCCTTGCCAGGGCTGACGATCCGTGCGGACGGCAGCGCCACATCGGGCGTAGTGATCCCCGATATCGGCCTGACCGCCTCGAACGGTTTCGAGCTGACGGAAAGCTATTACGTCCGCATCGCGGACAATCGTGACCTGTTGCTGACCGGCTACGTCTATACTGAAGCAGCGCCAATGGTCAGCGCGCAATATCGCCAGCTCAATGAACACGGCGCTTTCCAGGTGACAGGTTATGCCACCTACTCCACGCGCATGCCGTTGAACTCCACTGTACCGACCACGGAAGACGCAATACGCGGCTATATCTTCGCCAATGGCCGCTCTCAGCTGGACCCGAACTGGAGCGTCACCGGATCGCTGCGCTATGCCAGCGATCGCACTTTCCTGCGCCGGTATGACATCAGCCGCGAAGATCGCCTGCGCTCATCTGTGAATGTCGAGCGGATCGACGAGGACAGCTATCTCTCGCTGTCGGGCTGGGCCACGCAAGCGCTGCTGGTGCAACAAGACCAGGGGCAGGTTCCGCTTGCCTTGCCGCTGATCGATTACCGCTACCGGATGCAGGACCCTGTGGCTGGTGGCCAGGTGGAACTGCAAGCCAACACGCTCGCCATCACCCGTAACGAGGGGCAAGACACTCAGCGCGCCTTCGCCCGCGCTCAGTGGGACATGCGCCGCATTACCCCGATGGGGCAGGAAGTGACGCTAACCGGCCTCGTGCGCGGCGATGTCTACCACTCTGGTGAAAACCTGCATACCACCACCGCAAGCTATCGCGGCCAGCCCGGCTGGCAGACCCGCGGCGTGGCGCTGGCAGCAGTTGACATCAAGTGGCCTCTCATCGGCGAATTCATGGGCGGGTCGCAGATCCTCACCCCGCGCGTGCAAGTCGTCGCCACGCCCGATATCCGCAACCTCGACATCCCGAACGAGGATGCCCGCGCGATCGACCTTGAAGATTCAAACCTCTTCGCACTCAATCGATTCCCCGGCTATGATCGGGTGGAAGAAGGCGCCCGCGCAACCTACGGCATAGACTGGCAGGCAACCGTTCCCGGCTGGCGGTTGGAGACGACGATCGGCCAGTCCTATCGCCTGGATGACCAGAACACGCTGCTCCCCGACGGCACCGGCCTTAACGAGCGGTGGTCGGACTTCGTCGGCCGCACCACCGTGCGCTATCGCGATTTTGTGAAGTTCACTCACCGATTCCGCCTCGACAAGGATAACCTTGCCGTGCGCCGTAACGAGTTTGACGCGACGATCGGCAATGACCGGACCTATCTCGAACTCGGCTACCTGCGCCTAAACCGTAACGTGGACCTTTACTTCGAGGATCTGCGCGACCGCGAGGAACTGCGTGCCGCCGGCCGCGTGGCCTTTGCCCGATACTGGTCCGTCTTCGGTTCCGCTGTGGTCAACCTGACGGACCGCGCTGAAGACCCCACCCTGACGGCCGACGGGTTCAAGCCGCTGCGCACGCGCCTTGGCATCGCCTATTCGGATGACTGCCTGGAATTAGGCTTCACATGGCGGCGCGACTACATCCAGCTGGCAGACGCCAAGCGCGGCAGTTCCTTCCGCTTCCACTTCTCGCTGCGCAACCTCGGCTTCCGGTGATGGTTGCCCCCAGCACATTGGCAGGCGAGGCCAAAGGGGCTATCACGCGCGCACTCAGCTTCGGTTAAGCCTCATTTAGCCATAGGCCTGAACCGTAAACAGGCGCGTTCAGCGCCGGAAACGAGGATAAGAATACACGTGAACCGGTTTGCAAAAGCCCTCGGCATTATCGCTGCCTCCGCCACGCTGGCGACGCTTGGCGCACCCGCCGCACTCAATGCGCAGAGTGACGGGTTCGACATTCCTGAAGACTTCACCTTCATCGGCAATGCCAATCCCAACCAGCGCCGGGCCACCGCGCGGGTAAACGGCAACATCATTACCGGCACCGATGTGGAACACCGCGTGGCGCTGATCGTGGCGGCCAATGAAACTCCCGTCCCGCCTGAGGAAATAGATCGCCTGCGCATGCAGGTGCTGCGCAACCTCATCGATGAGACACTGCAGGTGCAGGAAGCCGCCGCGCTGGAAATGACCGTGACCTCGGAAGAAGTAGACGCTGCCTACGACCGTTTCGCTGTCGAGCGCTTCGACCGCGGCCCGGAAGAGATGAGCGAATATCTTGAAACCATCGGCTCTTCCCCGCGCACCCTGAAGCGGCAGATCCAGGGAGAGCTGGCCTGGGATCGCCTGCTGCGCCGCAACGTCGCCCCCTTCGTCAATGTCTCCTCCGAAGAGGTGAACGAGGTGCTGCAACGGCTTGATGCAACGCAGGGCCAGTACGAATATCGCGTGGCCGAAATCTTCTTGGAAGCCACGCCCAACACCCGTAACGCCGTGCTCGCCAACGCCAACCAGATCGTCCAGCAGCTGCGCCAGGGCGGCAGCTTCGTGGCCTATGCCCGCCAGTATTCCGATGCCTCCTCTGCCGCGCAGGGTGGTGACCTCGGCTGGCTGCAGCTGGCCCAGTTGCAGAGCCCGACATTGGAAAACGCGGTGGAGCAGATGGTGCCTGGCCAGCTGGTCGGTCCGATGGAGATTCCCGGCGGCTATTCCATACTGCTGCTGGTCGACCGTCGGCAGATCGGCATGCCCGATCCGCGTGACGCGGTGCTTAGTCTGAAGCAGATCTCGCTCGATTTCGCGCCCGGCACGCCGGAAAGCGAAGCCCAACTGAAGGCAGAACAGTTTGCGACGACCGTGGAAGGCATGAACGGCTGCGGCGATGTCGATGCCAAAGCCGCTGCGATTGGCGCAAACGTTGTCGAAAATGACGAGATTGCCGTGCGTGCTCTGCCCGATGCGCTACAGGGCATTATGCTGGAACTGAACGTCGGCCAGGCAACTCCGCCATTCGGCGATCTGGAACAGGGTGTGCGCGTGCTGATGCTGTGCGGTCGTGATGATCCGCAACGCGTTGGCGGGCCGAGCTTCGATGACATCATGAATTCGCTGGAAAACGAACGGATCAACCGTCGCGCCCAGCGTTACCTGCGTGACCTGCGCCGCGACGCGGTGATCGAATACAACTGATCGGGATATGAGCGTACCGCCTGCCATCGCGCCCCTCGCCATCTCGCTGGGGGACCCGGCAGGCGTGGGCCCTGAACTGATCGCGCTGGCATGGACCATGCGTGAGGAATTGCGCTTGCCGCCCTTCTTCGTGGTCGGCGGCGCCAATGTTCTGCAAGCCGCCGCAAACTCGCGCGGGATTGACCTGCCGGTTGAGACCATTGCAGCCCCCCAAAATGCTGCCGGTGTCTATGCCAGCGCCCTGCCCGTCCTTGCGGAAGGCGGCGATGGCCAGTTCCGGCCCGGGGAACCATCTGCAGAAGGTGCGCGCCTGGCCCTGCACTCGCTCGAAATGGCCGCATCGCTCGCCATCACCGGCGCAGCGAGCGGCATGGTGACCGCGCCTGTCTCAAAGGCAGAACTCGCCGCCGTGGGCTTTGCCTTCCCCGGTCAGACGGAATTCGTCGCTCACGCCAGCGGGATCGATGAAGAGGACGCAGTGATGATGCTCGCCGGGCCTTCCTTGCGCGCTGTGCCGCTGACGGTGCATTGCGCGCTGTCGAGGGTATCCGGGCTGCTGTCACAGGAATTGATCCTGCGCCGCTGCCGGGTGATCCACAAAGCCATGCAGCGCGATTTCGCGCTTGAAGCACCGCAGCTCGCTCTCGCTGGCCTCAACCCGCATGCAGGCGAAAAGGGGCGCATGGGTGGCGAGGAGCAGGCCATCATCGCCCCGGCAATCGCACAATTGCAGGCAGAAGGCATCGCTGCCACCGGCCCACATCCGGCGGACACCATGTTCGCACCTCACAAGCGCGGCACCTATGATGTGGCCGTGGCCATGTATCACGACCAGGCGCTGGTGCCGTTGAAGACGCTCGATTTCGACAAGGGCGTGAACATGACACTAGGCCTGCCCATTGTCCGCACTTCGCCAGACCATGGCACGGCGTTCGATATTGCGGGCAGCGGCATCGCCAAGCCGGATTCGCTGATTGAAGCCATCCGCATGGCGGCAATTGCCGCCACCAACCGGGCTGCAACGCTGTGAGCCTGCCCCCTTTGCGCGAAGTCATCGCCGCGCACGGCCTCAGCGCGTCGAAGGCATTGGGGCAGAATTTCCTTTTCGACGAGCAATTGCTGGACCGGATCGCCGCCATACCGGGCGATCTCAAGGGCAAGGCAGTGCTGGAAATCGGCCCCGGCCCCGGTGGCCTCACCCGTGCCTTGCTGCGGGCAGGCGCGCGAGTAACCGCGATCGAGATGGACCGTCGCTGCCTGCCGGCGCTGGCCGAATTGTCAGACGCGTTCCCCGGCCAGCTGCGCGTGATCGAGGGCGATGCCATGGCTATCGACCACCGCGAACTGATGGGTGAGCCTTTCGCCGTGGTCGCCAACCTGCCCTACAATGTCGGCACCGCACTTTTCACGCGCTGGCTCGATGGCGAGGAATGGCCGCCACAATGGACGTCGCTGACGCTGATGTTCCAGCTTGAAGTTGCCCAGCGAATTGTCGCGCAGCCGGGCGGTTCGGCCTATGGGCGGCTCGCCGTGCTGGCGCAGTGGCGTTCGACCCCTAAGCTGGCGATGAAGGTGCACCGCAGCGCCTTTACCCCACCGCCCAAGGTGATGAGCGCCATCGTGCACGTAACACCGGACGAGGCTCCGGAGGGCATTTCAGCCAAGCGGCTGTCGCAAGTGACCGAGGCTGCCTTCGGCCAGCGCCGCAAGATGTTGCGCCAGAGCCTGAAGAGCCTGCCCGGTGCTGTCG
>CAZYAL010000032.1:0-15649 GCA_964645635.1 uncultured Sphingomonadaceae bacterium
CACCGGGCGCGCAGGGCAGCCAATGGCGGCGGCGCCTATGATGACCGGATCATTCGCGCGCGGCTGGCGCAGGCCTTCGGCCGCCTGATCCGCAGCAAGGATGACCGCGGGAACTTCATCGTCCTGTCATCCGCATTCCCTTCGCGCCTGCTTTCCGCCTTTCCTCCCGGCACGCCTGTCACCCGCCTGACACTTGAGGAAGCTTTACAACGAGTGAGTGCCGGTGTTTGGGGTAATCCCAAAGACGCAACTATTTCCGGGGAAGAGATCAAGCCGTGAAGCTGCTCGGCATACTGCGCCATGCCAAGTCCGACTGGGACGATCTGAGCTTGCGGGATTTTGACCGCGAGCTGAATGATCGTGGGCGCAAAGGTGCCAGGCTGATGGGGGATCATATCACCAATCACGGGGTGAAATGGGATGCGATCATCGCAAGCCCTGCCGAACGGGTGAAGCGCACGCTGGAAGCCAGCGGCCTGCCACAGCCGATCACCTTCGATGCTGAAGCCTACATGGCCGATGCAGATACGCTGGTGCGGCTGGTACAAACCCACGCAGGCGATACGGACGCACTGCTGCTAGCGGCACATAATCCTGGCCTGCAGGACCTGGCGCTCGCGCTGGTGCCCCCTGAACGGGAGGGCGCCCTGTTTGGTGAGGTGATGGAGAAATTCCCCACATGCGCCTTTGCCGTGTTCGAATTGGATATCGACAGCTGGGACGATTTCGGCCCCGGTTGTGGCAAGATGATTCACTTCTCTCGCCCGCGGGATCTCGACCCCGAACTAGGGCCACAAAAGCAGCGTTAGGTACTCCTTGGCTCCCGTGAGGGTCCGTTCAGGCCGCGTCGAGCGCAGCTGCCAAACGGTGACGAATGGCCTTCAACTGCTGTAGTGCCTCAGCCTCAACATCAGCATTTTCGCGTCGTGTTTCAGCAGTTTGCGAAGAGATCGGCACCTGCGGCGGGGCCTTAGGCTTGCCCTTCGCCTCGATCACCTGCCGCGCCCCCTTGAGCGTATAGCCCTGCGCGTTAATCAGCCTGTCGATCCGTACGACCAGCGAGACATCTTCAGGCCGATAGAGCCGCCTGCCCCCGCTCCTTTTCAACGGGCGCAGCATTGGGAACTGCTGTTCCCAATAGCGCAAAATATGTTGCTTAATGCCAAGACCCGCCGCCACCTCCCCGATGGTGCGCATGGCGTCAGCCGCCTTGCCGTCATCAAAGGGGAAGGCGGAAAGCTCGCTCATGAAGCCTTGGCGATCCGGTCTTTCAGCTTCTGGCTGGCGCGGAAGGTCATCACCCGGCGCGGGGTGATCGGTACTTCGACGCCAGTTTTCGGGTTGCGGCCGATCCGCTCATTCTTGTCCCGTAATACAAAGCTGCCGAATCCCGAGATCTTGACGTTTTCGCCGTCACCCATGGCCTCGCACATTTTGGCGAGGATCGCTTCTACAAGTTCAAGACTTTCAGACCGCGAGAATCCCATCTTGCGATTGACTGTCTCGGCCAGATCGGCGCGAGTAAGTGTTCCGACAGATCGCATCGACTCCATGCGTCTTCCTCCCCGAAAGTGGTGCGACCCATGAAACTTTAATGCAGGAATCCTCGCCGCTTGGCAAGGTTTGTGCGCAAATTATGCCCGCTTGCGGAACCTACACGCGAAGCAGGCTGGCACCCCAGGTGAAGCCGCCGCCCATCGCCTCAAGCATCACCATATCTCCGCGCTTGATGCGTCCATCGCGCCACGCTTCATCAAAAGCGAGCGGCACCGAGGCAGCAGAGGTGTTGGCGTGGCGGTCCACTGTCACAACCACCTTGTCCATCCCCAACCCCAGCTTGCGCGCGGTAGCGTCGAGTATGCGGAAATTGGCCTGATGCGGCACGACCCAGTCGATATTCGTCGCATCATTACCTGTCTTTTCAAGCACATCCTTAAGGACCTGCGCAAGGTTCGTCACCGCATGGCGAAACACTTCGCGGCCCTTCATCCGCAAATGCCCCACCGTCTGCGTCGTCGAGGGTCCGCCGTCGACATAGAGCATATCCTTGTGCGCGCCATCGGCATGCAGCTGCGTAGCAAGGATGCCAGGACCATCTTCCGCAACCTCTTCTGCAGAAAGCACAAACGCGCCAGCGCCATCGCCGAAAAGCACGCAGGTTGCGCGATCTTCCCAGTCAACAATGCGGCTCAGTGTCTCGGCGCCGATTACCAGCGCATTTTTCGCCAGTCCGCCGCGAAGCATCGAGTCGGCCGTGCCCAGTGCATAAAGGAAGCCGGAACATACGGCAGCCACGTCGAAAGCAGGAAAGCCAGCGCCGCCCAACTCCTTTTGCACGATCGTTGCCGTCGACGGAAAGGTGACGTCAGGCGTGCAGGTGCCAAGGACGATCAGGTCAATATCGGCAATCGTCATGCCTGCATTGTCGAGCGCGTTGCGCGCCGCTTCTACCGCCAGCGTGGAGGTGGTTTCGCCCTCCCCTGCGAGATAGCGCTGCGTGATGCCGGTACGCTCGCGAATCCATTCGTCGCTGGTATCGACCTTCTGCGCGAGTTCGTCATTGGTGACGCAGGTCTTGGGCAATGCAGAGCCCGATCCCTTGAAAACACTTCGGATCACTTGGCTTGGGCTCCATTGTCACGCAGGCGGTCTTCACCCAGTTCGGCAAGGTCCGCGGTGATGCGTTCGGTGAGGTTTTCCTCGAGCAGCCGGGCGGTGACTTCCACCGCATTGGCAACACCCTGGACATTGGCGCTGCCGTGCGATTTGACGACAACACCGTTCAAGCCGAGGAACACGCCGCCATTGTGGTTGTTCGGGTCGAGATGATGCTTGAGCAGCTCTGTCGCTGGGCGCGAGACAAGAAAACCGATCTTCGAACGCAGCGAGGATGTGAAGGCCGAACGCAGCAGGTCCGTCACGAAACGGGCTGACCCTTCGATGGCCTTCAGCGCGATATTGCCCGAAAAGCCATCCGTAACCACCACGTCCACTTCACCGCGATTGATCTTGTCAGCTTCCACGAAGCCTTCAAAGACGAGCGAAAGGCCGGTGGCTTCGCGCAGAAGTGCGGCGGCATCCTGCAGGTCTGCCTTGCCCTTGGTTTCCTCGGTGCCGATGTTGAGCAGGCGCACGCGCGGAGATTCCAAGCCAGTGACAATACGAGAATAAGCCGCACCCATGATCGCGAATTGAACTAGGTTGCGTGCATCACACTCGGTATTCGCGCCAAGATCCAGCATGACCACGTCATTATCGCCCAGCGTGGGCATCAGCGCCGCCAAAGCGGGCCGATCAATGCCGGGCATGGTCCGAAGTGCGAGCTTGCTCATCGCCATCAGCGCGCCAGTGTTGCCGCCGCTGACAGCGGCGCCAGCTTCACCGGTCTTCACCGCATTGATGGCAAGGCCCATGCTGGTGGTTTTCGCGCGGCGCAACGCTTGGGTGGGGCGCTCGTCGCCGCCTACGACATCATCGCAGTGCAGGATTTCGGATGCCCCGGCCATGCCGGGGTGCTGGTCAAGCGCGGCCTTGATGCGCGCTTCATCACCTACCAGCAGGAAACGAAACCGGTCATGTCGGCGACGGGCAAGCGCTGCGCCGGAGACCATCACGCGCACACCTTCATCGCCGCCCATCGCATCGACAGCGATACGCGGCAGGCTCATACGCGACTCCCCCCCTCAGCTTAGGGCTTAGAGGCCCTTGGGGTCGAGAATCTGGCGACCGTTATAGTGGCCACAGGCGTTGCACAGCATGTGCGGACGCTTCAGCTCACCACAGTTGGAGCATTCGTGGAAGGCTTCGGCCTTCAGCGAATCATGACCACGACGATTGCCACGACGATGCGGCGAAACTTTTCTTTTAGGGACAGCCATGGCGGCACCTGTTCCTTGAAATCTAAAATTGTATGGCAGCCGCCCTAGGGCAAGCACTGCTGCCGCGCAAGCGCGGTGGCAGGCAAGCCACGGGATACGGCGAAGGCGCGCGCTATAGAGGATTCTCCTCGCGTTGCAAGCCACCTTCTGACCGCCTATCAACAGCGTAAGGGTCAGGATCCGGAGATATTACCCATGTTTATGCAAGTCACGCTGTTTGCCGCCTCCGCCGCAGGGTTGATCGCCGTTTGGCTGGGTTATCGTTGCGGCCAGGTGCGTACCAAGGAAAAGATTCTCCATGGGGATGGCGGAAGCGGCCTGCTCGCACGGCGCATGCGCGCGCAATTGAACTTCGTCGAGTACACGCCCTTTGCGCTGATCCTTGTTGGCGCGCTGGAGATCGTTGGTAACGGCGGACTTGTACTGGCGCTGACGATAGCAGCCTTCCTCGTCGGCCGCGTGCTCCACGCATTCGGCATGGACAGCGAGACCTTCTCCAAGAAGCGCATGCTAGGGATGATCATGACGCTGCTGCCAATGCTGGGACTGGTGATCGCCGCAGTGCTGGCCGCACTGGGAATCGTCTAGGAAGCCCGCTCAAGCGCGGTTTAACGCTGCGTCACTGACATAGGCGTTGGTCTTGCGTTCCTGACCGAAGGTGCTTGGCTGGCCGTGGCCGGGCACGAAGGTCACATCGTCCCCCAGCGGCCAAAGCTTCTGCGTGATGGCATCGATCAGGTTCTGGTGATTGCTCATCGGAAAATCTGTGCGACCGATGGAGCCAGCAAAGATCACGTCGCCCACAAAGGCAAACTTGGTCGGCCGGTGAAAGAACACCACGTGGCCGGGCGTATGGCCCGGGCAATGGACCACTTCCATCTCCACCTCACCGAAGGAGACGGTGTCGCCATCCTCCAGCCAGCGGTCAGATTCGAAAATCTCGCAATGCATGCCGAAGCGCGGACCATCGTCTTCGAGGCGGCTGATCCAGAAGCGGTCGCCCTCATGCGGCCCTTCGATGGGAATGCCCAGCTCCTTGGCGAGCATGCCCGACTGGCCACAATGATCGGCGTGACCGTGGGTGAGCAGGATCTTTTCTACCTTCACGCCTGAGCGGGCAATGGCATCCTTGATCTTGGCAAGATCGCCGCCCGGATCGAT
This sequence comes from uncultured Sphingomonadaceae bacterium, assembly GCA_964645635.1. Taxonomy (GTDB): domain Bacteria; phylum Pseudomonadota; class Alphaproteobacteria; order Sphingomonadales; family Sphingomonadaceae; genus Alteraurantiacibacter. The sequence goes on from CAZYAL010000032.1 coordinate 5,040, forward strand.
CAGCGCCCCCATCATGGTCTTGGAACACCACACCAGCGAGCAATTCTGCTCGAAGGCAGTAACGGAAATGATGGCTGCGCGCATCGGGGACTGGCTGGAAGCGTTCATGCAAGGTAATTGGCGGCAGCATGGCGCAGTTGCAAGCGCGGAGGGACAATAGAGTGATTGGCCTAACCTATCGCGACGCGACAGCCGCCGACCTTCAGTTCATTGCAGGGCTGATAGACACGGACGCGATAGCGGCGGCGCGAGACCCGGTGAGTGAAGACGCGCGCGCGCAGCAAGCCGATGCGCTAGCCGCGATCACGGCAGACCCGAACCATCGCCTGTTCGTGGTAGAGCTGGACAGAGCGCCCGTGGGCAGCTTCCAGCTGAGCTTCATCCCCGGCGTATCGCGCGTGGGCGCCTGGCGCGGGCAGATCGAAAGCGTTCGCGTGGTTGCAGAACTTCGCGGACAAGGCATTGGAAAGGCCATGATGGAATGGGCCATCGCGCGGTGCAGAGAGCGCGGTTGCCACCTCGTCCAGCTGACCAGCGACCGCCAGCGCATCGACGCACACCGATTCTATGAGCAGCTAGACTTCAAACCCAGCCACACCGGCTTCAAACTGAAAATGGGCTGACAGTCACAACCGCTCGCTCTTCCAAACCACGCGGCCGACGAGGTCGATTTCCTCGGCTTGCACCGAGAGCGGCGGGTAGGAGAGGTTCTGGCTCAATAGAGAGAAGCGCCCGCCGCCTTGCGAGGTGACGCGCTTCACCAGCAAGCTGTCGTCCAGCCGCACGACATAAATGCCTTCGCGGAAGGGCTTACCACTCATGTCGACCAGCAAGTCATCCCCTTCGCGCAACAGCGGCTCCATAGAATCGCCGATCACCCGCACAGCGGAAAGCTTGTCAGATTCAAGGCTCTGTTCACGCAGCCATTTGCGCGAGAAGAGGAAGCTATCGAACGAGGTGCTCTCCCCCGATGCCATCGCCCCCGGTCCGGCGAATGCCTCTACCGCGAGGCGCGGCACTTCGACCCAGTCACCATCAATGTTGTAGGAAATTTCCTTCGGCGCACCCAGTTCTGCTTCCGGAACATCAAAGAAACGGGCAAGCTTGCGACGATCCTCTTCTTCAAGCTTTCGCGGCGATCCCTTGGAGATATATTGCTGTAAATACGTAGGATTACGCCCCAACATACGCGACAGTGAGGCCAGGCTGCTACCCCTTGCCCTTGCCAATGACGCCAGTTTCTTCTGCGGCCCCATGCTCTTCCACCTTCGTGTCCAGGAAAATCGACCTACACGAAGTATTTTTCCTAGACAAGTAGGATTTCGCCATCCAGCAATGTGGCACGGCGATTCGCCGCCACAAACACGCGAGAAAACAATGAGAAGAGAGGTGCCGCGATGTTGATCCGCAAGATCGAAGTTTTCCTCCGCCGTACGGATATGCCGGCAACCAAGTTCGGCCGCCTTGCCAACAGCGATCCGCGCTTCGTGCTTGACCTGCGCAACGGCAGGTCACCGCGCTATGCAACAGAAGCGCGGGTAGAACATTTCATGAACGAATATCGGGAACGCACCCATACATATTGAAATCAAGTCCGCAAAGCGCGCTCCTGCTCGCCGCCGCACACCGGGAGAAAGGCTGCTGGAGGCGCTCCAAGCCCTCGCCAATGGCTATGCTCAACTCGTCCATCATGCAGAGCGCGGCTGGGCGAGTATCACCTTCGCTGGCACGCGCCACAAGGTCGAGTTCGCATTCGAAGGGAAGGAAGCGATTGACGCTGGCGAATGCTTTATCGCCTTCCTGCCGGAGCACGAATTCACTATCCTTGGGCAGCTGGTGGCTGACGCAGCGATTGTCGCGGTGGAGCACCGGGTCGCCCCGCCCCGCATGATCGTCACCTGCGAGCTGCTGATGCTGAAGGAGGGTTAACCCACCCCACAACGGGAGGGGTTCTCTTGGAGAGGTCTCTCCCGGCAAACCAGATTGTCGCGATCACGAGCCTCTTAGCAGCGTCAGGCGCTAATAGCCCAATACGAGGTCGACCTCTGAAATCATCGGCTGGCCATGCTGGAAATTGCCACAATTGGCGATGAAACGCTGTCCTGCCATCAAGCGACTACCCGCAGTCGGAAGCCCCGCCATATGCATGGTGATATGCGCATTCGGCGCGTCCCACAACGGATGTTCGGGCGGCAGCGGCTCGGGGTCGGTGAGGTCCAGGATCGCCCCGCCCAGCTTGCCAGCGTGAAGCGCAGCAATCAGCGCGTCCTGGTCAACAATATCAGCGCGCGCGACATTCACGAGCACGGCATCGGGCTTCATCGCGGCGAGGATATCCGCGCTAACCATGCCCTTGGTTTCCGGTGTTCCGGGCATCGCCAGCACTACCCAGTCAAACTCGCCAATCCGTGCCTGCCATTCGTCAGGCCCAAGCGCGCCACCAGCACCGCTGCGACGCATCGGAGTGACCTCGGCGCGGAATCCTTCGAGCATGCGGCCAATGCCCTGACCAATCTCGCCATAGCCCATAACCAGCACCTTGCTGCCAGCGAGCTCGCGTTTGGTGCCGGTCATCTGCGGATCGAGCCACTGTTTCTTGTCCATCGCGCGCACGATATCGGCATGGCCGCGCGCGAAGGCGAGCATCGCCATCAGCGTGAATTCGGCCACAGTGTTGGCGTTGAGGCCGGAACCGTTGGTGAGTGTAACGCCACGAGCAGCAAGGTCATCAAGCGGCATCCAGTCGACGCCTGCGAAGAAGCTGTTGAGCCACTTGAGATTGGTCGCCAGCCGGATTGCTTCGAGCGGTGCGGTCTTGTCGAACATGTCAAACCAGCCGATTTCCGCTTCCGGAGCCAGCGCCACCAGTTCCTCGCCCGTTTCCCACCAGCGCGCCTCGATCTGTTCGGGCAGGTACGCCTCCACCAAGGGGCGCGCGAGGGCGGGAAGGACGGCGATGGTCATGGTGCTTACTCTCCTGTATCTTTGCTTAGCCGAGCTTCCATTCCCAGCCCAGCGGATCGCCGTCCATCACTTCCACGCCCCTGGCGGCAAGCTCGTCGCGCAGCGCGTCCGAGGTGGCGAAATCCTTTTCAGCACGCGCTGCCTTGCGTCCCTCTAGTGCTTGTTCAATCTCCGCCTCGCTGATGGCAGCACCCTTCGGCGCGATGCGCAAATCCTTGCGGTCCAGTGTCATCACACCAAGCCCCAGCACTGCATCCATAGCGGCGAGGGCCTGAAGCTTGTGCACCGGATCGGCCTTCTTCATGCCGAGAAGTTCCTCGAACACGGTCAGCGCCTGCGGGGAATTGAGGTCATCGGACATGGCCTCGTCAAAGCGGTGGAGCAGCGGCAACAATGCGCCGCCGATATCGTCCTGCGCATGCTCCAGCGTCCAGCCGCCTGCAGGCTCTGCGGGCAGCTCCTCTATGCGGGCCTTGGCCTTCTCCATGCCGATCAGGATGCGCTTGAGGCGCGTTAGTGCCGCTTCGAGCCCGCCCCAGCTAAATTCCAGCTCGCTGCGGTAATGCGCCTGCAGGCACATCATGCGGTAAGCGAGCGGTGCATAGCCTTTGTCGATCAACAATTGCAGCCGCAGGAACTCGCCTGAGGACTTGCTCATTTTGCCGCTGCGCTCGACAAGGAAGTTGTTGTGCATCCAGATGCGCGCGCCGGAATTGGCCGCATCTGACAGGCTGCCGCAACCACAGAATGCTTGATTTTGCGCAATCTCGTTCGGGTGGTGAATTTCGCGGTGGTCGATGCCTCCGGTATGGATATCGAAGGGGAAGCCAAGCAGCTTTCCGCTCATAACCGAACATTCAAGGTGCCAGCCGGGAGCGCCCTTGCCCCACGGGCTGTCCCATTCCATCTGCCGCTTCTCGCCCGCCGGGGTCTTGCGCCAGATGGCAAAGTCCGCCGCATTGCGCTTGCCTTCGACCGTGTCGATCCGGCCTTCACCTTCCTCGGTAACGGCACGGGCAAGGCGCCCGTAATCCGCGACCGAGGCGACATCGAAATAGAGGCCGGATTCAAGCTCGTAGCAATGCCTGTCCGCGATTGATTTCGCGAACTCCAGCATCTCGTCAATATAGTCTGTGGCGATGGACCAGTGCGCTGGCTGACGAATGTTGAGCGCCTTCACATCGGCCCAGTAAGCTTCGGTATAATGCTTCGCGATGTCCCAGATGGATTGCGCCTTCTCGGCCGCCATCTTCTCCATCTTGTCCTCACCCGCATCAGCATCGTCCGTCAGGTGGCCCACGTCCGTGATGTTGATCACATGGGTGAGCTTGTAGCCCTTCCACGAAAGCGTGCGGCCCAAGACGTCTGCGAACACGTAAGCGCGCATATTTCCGATATGCGGATAATTATAGACCGTCGGGCCGCAGGTATAGACGCGCGCTTCATGCGCATGAACAGGGTGGAAGGCCTCTGGCTGGCGGGTCAGCGAATTGAAGAGCTTGAGCGGCTTGGTCATGGGCAAGCGCTCTAGGTCCGATTCTTGGCGGCGACAAGCCGGGGGCGATGGAACACATGGAACACGGTTCTAAAGCAGAAAAACCGCGAGGGCGGAAACGGCGGTTTTGTGCGGGTCTGGAGGGGAAATCGGCTGGTCATGCGAAGGCTTCGAGCAGGACTTCCGGCAGGTAGGAAAGCGCCGCTCAGAACTCCGCCTGTTGCAGGCCGACAAGGTCCCAGCCGATCCCGTCGAGCCCGAACATCATTACCGGGCCGGGGGTGCCATCCTCGAAGGTGGAGACGGCACGTCAATCCACCTCGAACAAATCCGCCAGCTGCTCGATGATGGTCCCGCCCAGTTGCTCGGCATCCATAATCGTTACTGCGCGCTTGTAGTAGCGGGTCACATCATGGCCGATGCCGATGGCGACGAGCTGGACCGGGCTCTGCTTCTCGATCCATTCGATCACCTTGCGCAGATGCGTTTCAAGATAGCCTGCATTATTCACGCTGAGCGTTGAATCGTCGACCGGCGCGCCGTCCGATATCACCATCATGATGCGGCGGTCTTCAGGGCGGGCCAGCAGGCGGTCATGCGCCCACAGCAGCGCTTCGCCGTCGATATTTTCCTTCAACAGCCCTTCGCGCATCATCAGACCGAGGTTGCGGCGCGCGCGACGCATCGGCTCGTCCGCCTTCTTGTAGATGATATGGCGCAAGTCATTGAGGCGGCCGGGGTTTTGCGGCTTTCCGTCTGCCAGCCAGCGTTCGCGGCTTTGCCCACCCTTCCACGCGCGGGTGGTGAAGCCAAGGATCTCCACCTTAACCCCGCAGCGTTCAAGCGTGCGCGCCATGATGTCCGCACTGATCGCGGCGATGGATATTGGCCGCCCGCGCATAGAGCCCGAATTGTCAATCAGCAGGGTGACGACGGTGTCCTTGAAGTTCTGCTCCTGCTCCACCTTGTAGGACAGCGAATGGCCCGGACTGATGACCACACGGGCCAGCCGTGCGGCATCGAGCAGCCCCTCTTCCTGATCGAAATCCCAGCTGCGGTTCTGCTGCGCCATCAGGCGACGCTGCAAACGGTTGGCAAGGCGCGTGACCACGCCGGCGAGGCCCGCCAGCTGGCTGTCGAGATAGGCACGCAGCCTGTCCAGTTCCTCGTAATCACACAGGTCCTGTGCTTCGACCACTTCGTCAAAAGATTCAGTGAACACCTTGTAATCGAATGATTCCGGAACATCAGTCCACGGCCGATTGGGGCGCACGGGCATCATGCCCTCTTCGCCATCCTCTCCCGGCTCGCCTTCGGTCATTTCCGATTCTTGTTCGACTTCCTGCGTTTCGTCGGATTCGCCTTCACCCTCGGACTGTTCGCCCGGCATCTGCTGGGTCTGGCTGTCGGCATCGAGCTGGTCGTCATCGCCGTCCTGCTCGTTCTCGTCCGAACCGTCATCGTCAGGGCCGTCATCATCCGAGGTATCGTCCTCGGTCTCCTCCTCGCGCACGAGTTCGAGATGGCGCAGCATGTCCATCGTCAGGTTCTGGAAGGCTTTCTGGTCATCTATGGATAGCGCGAGCCGGTCAAAATCCTCCTGCACCGCCTCCTCGATCCACTCGCGGACCATGTCCACGCCTGCCTCAGCATTGGCAGGAATCGGCTGGCCGGTCAGCTTTTCACGCAGCAGCAAGCCGAGCACGGTCTGGATCGGCACATCGTCGCGCGTGCTGGCGCGGGTGATCGGGTCTGCCGCCAGCCGCATCGCCTGCGCGGAGCCGAGGTTGCGGCGAATGCCGGTGTAATTGTTTGAACCAAGTGCCTCATAGCGCACCTGCTCCACCACGTCATAACAGGCGCGCGCCTGCGGTTCGACCGGGGCGTTCCGGTTATGGAGCGCAGTATTGTGGTGGCGCATCTTCAGCGCAAAACTGTCTGCAAAGCCGCGCGCCTGCATTGCCTGATCCGGTGACAGGTTGCGGCCCGGCATGGGCACGCGGATCGCATTGCCCTGCACATTGGGAGCCTCAGCCGTCCAGCCAACCTCTGCCTCCGGCTGTCGACCGATAGCGCGCGCAGCGCCGGTCAGCGCCAGTTTGAAGCGATCAAGGGGGGATTCGTTGGCCACGTGTCCGCTATAGGTGGCGCAGCGCGGCTGGGAAACCCCGCGCTTTCAACCGTCAGTGATACTGGCCGTCGAGCCGGTTGTGCAAAAGGCTTTGGGGTATTGATTGAGGCGAGCACTGCGCCGCGGCGGGCAAAGTTCCAGGATTGTCATCGTATATCTCCGCTATGGCGCTTGCGGGACTTGCCCATCATTGCCCATATCGAGGCCGATGAACCGTGCCCGCCTCCTTGTCTTCAATGCCGCCCTTGGGGTGCTGGATTACCGCGTTCCGGACGACATGGATGTGCAAGAAGGAAGCGTGGTAATCGCACCTCTCGGCCCGCGTCAAATCACTGGTATAGTATGGAATCCTGAACGCTTGCCGGCTGCCCCGGTTCCGGAAAGCAGGCTGCGCCCGCTGATCAGCGTGCTGCCCGTACCGCCGCTGAAACCGGCGCTGATGCGGCTGATAGAATGGACCGCAGATTATTACTGCGCGAGCATGGTCTCAGTAGCACGAATGGTGCTTTCCAGCGGCGGAGCGCTGAAAGGCCCTGCCACCATGACCGAATATCGACTGTCAGGTGGCATGCCCGAACGCATGACCCCGCAACGCGAGGCCGCGATCGATGCTCTCGATAATGAGCAAGCGACGATCCGCGAACTGGCAGGCATCGCAGGCGTATCCGAAGGCGTGCTGCGGGGGCTCGTCAACCAGGGCGTGCTCGAACCGGTAGAGGTCGATTGCGACCGACCCTACCCACGCGCCAGGGCAGATTTTGACGAGCCCGAACTGAGCGACCAACAGCGCGAAGTGGCGCACCGGCTGGTTGACGCGGTGAAGTGCCGCGCCTTTGCGCCCTTCCTCCTCGACGGTGTGACCGGTTCGGGCAAGACCGAGACCTATTTCGAAGCCATCGGCGCTGCCATCGCGGAAGATCGGCAAGTGCTGGTGCTGCTGCCGGAAATCGCGCTTACCGAAGCATTCCTCAAGCGCTTCGAGGCGCGCTTCGGTACGCCGCCGATTCTGTGGCATTCGTCCCTGAAAGCCACAGAACGCCGCCGTGCATGGCGGGCAATTGCCAGTGGCGAGGCGCAAGTGGTGGTCGGCGCGCGCTCTGCCTTGTTCCTTCCTTACGATCGACTTGGCCTGATCGTGGTCGATGAAGCGCATGAGATAAGCTTCAAGCAGGATGACGGCGTTCGCTACAACGCCCGCGATATCGCGGTGATGCGTGCACGGTTCGAGAAGTTCCCGGTGGTACTTGCCAGCGCCACACCTGCGCTGGAAAGCCTCACCATGGCGGACCAGGGTGTGTATGAGAAGCTCGTGCTGCCAAGCCGTTATGGCGGCGCGCAATTGCCCGAAATTGCAACGGTAGACCTCACTAAAGAAGTGCCGCCACGCCAGCACTGGATCGCTCCGCCGCTTGTCGAAGCACTGAAGGACAGGCTGGCAAAGGGCGAGCAATCGCTGCTGTTCCTCAATCGCCGCGGCTATGCCCCCCTGACCTTGTGCCGCAATTGTGGCCACCGCTTCAAATGCCCCAATTGCAGCGCATGGCTGGTGGAACATCGCTTGTCGCAGCGCCTCGCCTGCCATCACTGCGGGCTGGAAACATCCGCGCCCGATGCCTGCCCCGAATGCGGCGAGGCGGATTGCCTTGTCGCATGCGGCCCCGGCGTGGAGCGGATTGCAGACGAGGTGGCGCGGATCCTGCCGGAAGCGCGCGTTGCCATCGCCACCTCCGATACGCTCAATTCGCCGGAAAAGGCTGCGGAGTTCATCGCCATGGCAGAAGGCGGCGCGATTGACGTGATTGTGGGCACCCAGCTTGTCACCAAGGGCTTTCACTTCCCCGAACTGACGCTGGTTGGCGTGATCGATGCTGACCTTGGCCTTGAAGGCGGGGACTTGCGCGCAGCGGAGCGAACTTACCAGCAGGTGGCGCAGGTGGCGGGCCGTGCCGGTCGCGGTTCCAAGCCCGGCGAAGTGCTGATCCAGACGCGCCATCCTGATGCCCCCGTGATCGCGGCGCTGGCCAATGGTGATCGCGACGCTTTTTACGAGGCCGAAACCGAAGCCCGCCGCGATGCCGGCGCCCCGCCTTTTGGCCGCTGGGCCGCGATCATCATCTCCAGCGAGGATGACCGCGAAGCGCGCGAAGCCGCCAACCGCATCGGTGCGTCCCGCCCCAATTTCAACGATGTGATGATCCTCGGCCCCGCTTCTGCCCCGTTGGCACTATTGAGGGGGCGTTATCGCTATCGTCTGCTGATCAACGCCCGTCGCAGCGCCAATGTGCAGGACGTGATCCGCCAATGGCTCGGCGCACTGGAATTTCCCGCTGGTGTGCGGGTCAGCGTGGATATTGATCCGTATAGTTTCGTGTGAGTTGAATAGCCCATTGATTTGTAGACAATTTCTTTCCTTCAGCCAGCGAGCAAAGGCCAGGCGCGCGGCCGAGTGATTTCTGATGAAAACACCTGGCAAGCCTGCGTCCGCCATGGCTAAGATGGCCAAACGAATCGCATTATTTCGGGGACTTACGTCATGCGCAAACTGATCACCGCCATCGCAATGCCGTGCCTTGCCCTTATCGGCCTTGCCGCGCCTGTCTCCGCGCGCGACTGGCACGTGGCCGAAACCAACAATTTCATCGTCAAGTCCGAGGATGACGAGGAGGGCACCCGCCAGTTCGCGATTGAACTCGAACGCTTCGACATGGCGCTGCGGAGCCTGCAGAGCCTGCCGATCGGCGAGGAGCAGCCCACGCCCGCCACCAAGCTCACGGTCTATCGTTTCGGTGACATCGGTGACATCGGCCAAATGGCTGGCGTGAACGGTGTGGCTGGTTTCTATATTCCCCGCGCAGGTGATTCCGTGGCCTTTACCCCGGCGCGCGAAGAACGCCGCCGCTCGATGTCGGTGACGGACCCGGATCGCCGTCGCAACCAGATCCAGCGGCTCGATTCGGTCAGCGTGCTGCAGCATGAATACGTCCACTATTTCATGATGCAGCACTTCCCTGCAGCCTACCCCAGCTGGTATGTTGAGGGTTTCGCCGAACTGATGGCAACGATGACCTTCAATGAGAACGGCTCATTTCACGTGGGCGACCCGCCGCAATATCGCGCCTATCAGATCTTCCAGATGCGCCAGTTCCCGCTGGAAGACATGCTGAATGCCGAACATGACCTCAGCGGACGCGAGGCCTTCCAGTTCTATGGAACCGGCTGGCTACTCACCCACTACCTCAACTTCAACCGCTATGAGGAGCTCAACAACTATCTGGTGGCAATAGGCCAGGGTGAGGACAGCCTCACCGCGGCTCAGCGCATCTTTGGCGACCTTAGCGAAATAGACAGGACCCTGCGCGATTATCGCAACGGCCCGTTCCCCGGCATCGACGTGCTGCCCACTGGATACAGCGAGCCGACCGTATCCCTGCGTGAGATGACGGATCTGGAAGAAGCCGTAATCATGGACGAAATGCGGCTCCGGCGCGGAGTGAGCAAGGGCGAAGCGAGCGGAATCGCCGCCGATATCCGCCGCAAGATTGGTGAGACCGCCTCAGATGTCCACGCACTCACCATGCTTGCCCGTGCTGAATACGCTGCCGAGAATTATGACGCTGCCGAACAGGTCGCGCAGCAAATCCTCGCGATGGACCCGCCCAATGTAGAAGCCAATCTGATGATGAGCTTTGTCGCGATCGAACGGATTGAGGATGATCCCAACTGGGCAGAGCCTGCCCGCAAATTCGCTGCGGCAGCGCTGAACAGCGATATGGCTGACCCGCGCTCCCGCATCGCCTATTATTACAGCTGGCTCGAAGCGGATGAGGAAGCGCCGGAAAGTGCAATCATAGCGCTGGAGGATGCCTTCGATACGGCAGGTTCCGATCCAGGGTACCGTGTTATCCTTGGTCGGCAACTGGTGCTGGAAAATCGCCTCGATTCCGCTCGCGTCGTGCTGATGCCCATTGCCTTCCGGGGCCACAACCAAGGCCCGTCGGAAGACAAGGAAGAGGAAGAGGA
>CAZYAL010000032.1:15749-22261 GCA_964645635.1 uncultured Sphingomonadaceae bacterium
GCATCGGTAACCTTGCCGCCCTGCCCAAGAGCCCGCACTGCCCGCTCCTCTCGGATGGCCCTGGCAAACGCGGCAGGTGACAGGCCGGTCTCCTGCTTGAAGAGGCGCTGCACATATCCTTGCGACCTGCCCACTGCCGCGCCAAGTTCGGCCAGCGAAGGTGCCTTCCCATCGCCATCAAGCAATCGGGCAATTTTCCGCACCATGTTTCCGATAGTGTCGTTGCATTCAGGATTCGTCATTCCATTCATGATAAGCCCAGCTTCATGGAATGCTTCTCGAATCTTGCTCGCCACACAAGTGCTGTGCATAGGAGCTGCATGAACACACTCGTCTCGCCGCGCTGCCTGCTGGCGCTTTGCATAAGCGCGCTGGCCGGATTGCTGACCACTCCCGCACATGCAGACCCGGCTGATATCGATGCCGCTTCGCGCGGCGTGGTGCGGGTGATCGTGATTGGCAAGGATGGCAATGAGGTCTACCCGATCGGCCACGGCACCGGCTTTGCAGTGAATGCCGAGACCATCGTCACCAACGCCCATGTGCTCCAGCCAGCGATGGACGACACGCGCCTGTCCATCGGCATCGTGCCGTCAGGCGGCGGAAGCGCAGTTTATGGCCGCGTCATATCTGTCAGCCCGCGCAATGACCTGGCGCTGGTAAAGACCACAAGCCCGCTGCGCCTGCCGCCGCTCACCCTTGCCGGCATCGCGCCCGGCACTTCGGGCAGCGTCACCGCCATCGGTTATCCTATGAACGTGGACCAGGCACAGGGCCTTGGCGAAGAGGATATCTTTCGCGCTCAGCCGCCGGTGACCAGCCAGGGTTTCCTCTCAGGCCGCCGCCCCAGCCGTGAGTTCGACACGGTGCTGCACACCGCCCCCATCGCGCGCGGCAACAGTGGCGGCCCGCTGGTGGATGAATGCGGCCGCGTGATCGGCGTCAACTCTTTCGGCGCGGAAAGTCAGGGGACAGAGGCCGAGTTCTTCTTTGCCGTGACCATGCGCGAGCTGGTGCCCTTCCTGCGCGCCAATGACATCACGCCGCAGATCAATTCGCTGCCGTGCCGCAGCCTTGCCGACCTAGAGGAAGAGGAACGCGAACGCGCGGAACGCCAGCAGATGGTCGCGCAATTGCAGGCCGACGCTGACGAAGAGTCGCAGGCCCAGCGCCGCGCCGAACTACGCCGCCAGGTAGAATATGCGATTTTCGACGAACGCTCCAACCGGCAGTTCCTCGCACTACTGGCTCTGATCGTGCTGCTAGCCGGTGCCGCCTATGCCCATCGCGCGCACAAGGGTGGAGACATGCGTATGCGCGCGATTGCTGGCTCGGTTGCGCTGGTGGCGCTTCTGCTCGCCGCGATCAGCTGGCTCAGCCGCCCTTCTTTCAACGAAGTAGGGAACAGGCTGGAAGAGCAGTTGCGCGAAGAGATGAGCGGCGAGGATAGCGGCGTCATCAAAACATCGGCTGCCAATGGCGCGCTATATTGTTCGCTCGACATGGCGCGCAGCCGCGTTCTGGGCGCACCTGTCGATACCATCTCGATGGAATGGGGCACCGATGGCTGCGTGAATGGCCGCACGCAATATGGCTTGTCTGGCGCGGAATGGAGCCGCACTCTGGTGCCTGCCAATGAAGAAGCCGTCTCAGTCAACCGGTTCGACCCGGCCAACGGTGAATATGTGGTCGAACGCTACCTGCTGGACCAGACGAGCATGACTGCTGCCCGAACTGCACGCGCTGAATATGAAGCACCAGCCTGTGGCGGCGGCGAAGCAGCTGCCCGGCAGCTGGGAGGCCAGCAGGATGCGATCCAAAGCCTTTTGCCCAACAACCCCAATGAACGGCTGGTCTACAACTGCCAGCCTGCCAGCGGGAGCGAAATTCCTGCTGGCAAATAAACCTTCAGGCAGACTTTCCCCACCCCCGACTTGCATCCCTATCCACCCAGTGCTAGGCGCGCGCCAAACTTGCCGGGAGGCTCTTCCTTGAGTCCCCTGTATGGCAAGTGAAACCTAACGTTTTCGAAAACCTCACAGGGGACCATACGCGTGGAGCTTTCCGCCGGTATCAAGGCAAGCCTGGCAGGCCGTTACGCCTCCGCCCTATTCGACCTCGCGAGCGAGGCGGGCACGGTCACTTCGATCGAATCCGACCTGGATAATCTCAGTGCTGCGCTGGCCGAATCGGGTGAACTGCGCGCGCTGATAAAGAACCCTGAAGTCAGCCGCAGCCAGCTGGGCAAGGTAATGGCAGGCCTCGCCGCCCACCTGAAGCTCTCCCCGCTAACCGGCAACTTCCTTGGCGTCCTTGCAGAGAATCGCCGCGTGGCAGACCTGCCCGGCATGATCCGCGCCTTTTCCGCCATCGCTGCAGCACAGCGCGGTGAGGTAAATGCAGAAGTGGCCAGCGCCCATCCGCTGACCGACGCGCAGCTTGCCGAACTGGAAGCAAAGCTGCGCGCCCGCGAAGGCCGTACCGTTAAACTGAAATCCCGCGTGGACGCCGACCTGCTCGGCGGTCTCGTTGTAACCATCGGTTCGAAGCGTATCGACAGCTCGATCCGTACCCGTCTCAATTCTCTTGCTAACGCGATGAAGAGCGCCTGACGCCAAGCGTCACAGGCTCACTTGAAAGGCTGATAAATGGAAATCCGCGCCGCAGAAATCTCCAAGGTCATCAAGGACCAGATCGCCAGCTTTGGCTCTGAAGCCGAAGTCAGCGAAGTTGGCTCCGTGCTGTCAGTGGGTGACGGTATCGCCCGTATCCACGGTCTCGACAGCGTCCAGGCTGGTGAAATGGTCGAATTCTCCAACGGTGTGCAGGGCATGGCCCTGAACCTGGAAGCTGACAATGTTGGCGTGGTGATCTTCGGCTCCGACGCCGAGATCAAGGAAGGCGACGTGGTAAAGCGGACCGCTACCATCGTGGACGTTCCAGTCGGCAAGGGCCTGCTGGGCCGCGTGGTCGACGCGCTGGGCAACCCGATCGACGGCAAGGGCCCGCTGACCGACGTGAAGCGCATGCGCGTGGAACAGAAGGCACCGGGCATCATCCCGCGCAAGTCGGTTCACGAGCCCGTGCAGACCGGCCTCAAGGCAATTGACGCTCTCGTCCCTGTTGGCCGCGGCCAGCGCGAACTGATCATCGGTGACCGTCAGACCGGCAAGTCCGCCGTCGCCATCGACACCTTCATCAACCAGAAGGGCTGGAACGAAGGCGATGATGAGAGCAAGAAGCTCTACTGCATCTATGTTGCCGTGGGCCAGAAGCGCTCCACCGTGGCGCAGATCGTGAAGTCGCTCGAAGAAAACGGCGCGATGGAATATTCTATCGTTGTGGCCGCAACCGCTTCCGAGCCTGCTCCGCTGCAGTACCTGGCTCCCTACACCGGCGCTGCCATGGGCGAATTCTTCCGCGACAACGGCATGCACGCCGTGATCGTGTATGATGACCTTTCCAAGCAGGCCGTGGCTTACCGCCAGATGTCGCTGCTGCTGCGTCGTCCTCCGGGCCGTGAAGCCTATCCGGGTGACGTATTCTACCTGCACTCACGCCTGCTCGAACGCGCGGCGAAGATGAACGACGAGAACGGCGGCGGGTCGCTGACTGCCCTTCCGATCATCGAAACCCAGGCTGGTGATGTGTCGGCCTACATCCCGACCAACGTGATCTCGATCACCGACGGCCAGATCTTCCTTGAAACCGACCTGTTCTACCAGGGCATCCGTCCGGCTATTAACGTCGGCCTTTCGGTGTCGCGTGTGGGTGGTTCCGCCCAGACCAAGGCGATGAAGAAGGTTTCGGGCTCGATCAAGCTGGAGCTGGCGCAGTACCGCGAAATGGCGGCTTTCGCACAGTTCGGTTCTGACCTCGATGCCTCGACCCAGAAGCTGCTCAACCGCGGTGCACGCCTGACCGAGCTGCTCAAGCAGCCGCAGTTCTCGCCCATGCCGTTTGAAGAGCAGACCGTGTCGATCTTCGCCGGCACCAACGGCTTCCTCGACAATGTCGCTGTGGACCGCGTGAACGAATATGAAGCTGCCATGCTCAGCTTCATGCGCGCCGAACATGCTGACGTGCTCGCTGAAATCCGCTCGACCGGCAAGTTCGAAGGCGAAGTGGCTGACAAGACCAAGGCTGCGCTCGAAACCTTCGCCAAGCAGTTCGCCTGAGCCTGATCGATAGGGAATTAAGGAGCCATCATGGCCTCACTTAAAGAACTCAAGGATCGGATCGGGTCGGTCAAGTCGACCCAGAAGATCACCAAGGCCAAGCAGATGGTCGCCGCGGCAAAGCTGCGCAAGGCGCAGGCATCTGCCGAAGCTGCCCGCCCCTATGCCGAACGGCTTGCTACGGTGATGGGTTCCATCGCCACCAAGGTGAGCGGCGATGGTGCGCCCAAGCTGCTCGCCGGCAACGGTTCGGACAAGCGCCACCTGCTGGTGGTGGTGAACACGGACAAGGGCCTTTGCGGCGGCCTGAACTCGAACATCGTCAAGGAAGCCAGGGTCCAGGCTCGCAAGCTGATTGCTGAGGGCAAGGACGTGTCTTTCTACCTCGTCGGCAAGAAGGGCCGCGCGCCAATCAAGCGCGATTTCCCTAACCTTGTCGGTGACGGCTTCGATACCAGCGCAGTGCGAAACATCGGTTTCGAGGAAGCTACCGCGATCGCTGAAGATCTGGTTGCCAAGTTCGAAGCTGGCGCATTTGACGTTGCTCACCTGGTCTACCCGGTGTTCAAGTCCGCGCTGGCGCAGGACCCTGTCACCCAGCAGCTGATCCCCGTTCCCGCTCCGGAAACGGCAGAAGCTTCGGACGCGGTCGTGGAATATGAGCCGGATGAGGAATCGATCCTTGAAGAGCTGCTGCCACGATACGTGAAGACGCAGCTTTTCGGTGCCCTGCTGGAGCGTGAAGCTTCCGAACAGGGTGCATCGATGACCGCCATGGATAATGCCACGCGCAACGCCGGCGACCTCATTGAAAAGCTGACAATCCAGTACAACCGCAGCCGCCAGGCCGCGATCACCACCGAACTCATCGAAATTATTGCGGGCGCAGAAGCGCTCTAAACCCGAGGGAATACGCAAAATGGCCACCGCCCCCGCCCTTAACCAGAGCCCCAACGGCACGATTGCCCAGGTCATCGGCGCCGTCGTCGACGTCCAGTTCACCGGCGAACTGCCTGCCATTCTCACCGCGCTGGAAACCAAGAACGGCGACAACACGCTTGTTCTCGAAGTTGCCCAGCACCTTGGCGAGAACACCGTTCGCACCATCGCCATGGACAGCACGGACGGCCTGACCCGCGGTCAGGAAGTGGTGAACACCGGCGCCCAGATCTCCGTGCCGGTTGGCCCGAAGACGCTCGGCCGCATCATGAATGTGGTTGGCGAAGCGATTGACGAGCGCGGCCCGATCGGCGCTGAAATGTCCGCCCCGATCCACGCTGAAGCCCCGGCCTTCGTGGATCAATCCACCGAAGCCGACATCCTCGTGACCGGCATCAAGGTTATCGACCTTCTCGCGCCTTACGCAAAGGGCGGCAAGATCGGCCTGTTCGGCGGCGCCGGCGTGGGCAAGACCGTGCTGATCCAGGAGCTGATCAACAACATCGCCAAAGGCCACGGCGGCGTGTCAGTCTTTGCCGGCGTGGGTGAACGCACCCGCGAAGGTAATGACCTTTATCACGAATTCCTCGACGCAGGCGTTATCGCCAAGGACGCTGATGGCAATGCCACCAGCGAAGGTTCCAAGGTGGCGCTCGTCTTCGGCCAGATGAACGAACCCCCGGGCGCGCGTGCCCGCGTAGCTCTCTCCGGCCTGACCATGGCTGAATACTTCCGCGACCAGGAAGGCCAGGACGTGCTGTTCTTCGTGGACAACATCTTCCGCTTCACTCAGGCAGGTTCTGAAGTGTCCGCCCTGCTCGGCCGTATTCCCTCTGCCGTGGGCTACCAGCCGACGCTGGCAACTGACATGGGCAACCTGCAGGAACGCATCACCTCCACCACCAAGGGCTCGATCACCTCGGTGCAGGCGATCTACGTTCCCGCGGACGACTTGACCGACCCGGCGCCGGCAACCTCGTTTGCCCACCTAGACGCGACCACCACGCTGAACCGTGCAATCTCCGAGCTGGGCATCTACCCGGCAGTGGACCCGCTGGACTCGACCAGCCGCGTCCTTGAACCGCGCGTTGTCGGCCAGGAGCACTACGAAACTGCTCGCCGCGTCCAGGAAATCCTGCAGAAGTACAAGAGCCTACAGGACATCATCGCCATTCTGGGCATGGACGAGCTTTCGGAAGAAGATAAGCTGACCGTGGCTCGCGCCCGCAAGATCCAGCGCTTCTTGTCCCAGCCGTTCCACGTGGCCGAGGTGTTCACCAACATCCCGGGCAAGTTCGTGCAGCTGGAAGACACCGTGAAGAGCTTCAAGGCTGTTGTGGACGGCGAATACGACCACCTTCCCGAAGCAGCCTTCTACATGGTCGGCGGCATCGA
>CAZYAL010000033.1:0-3259 GCA_964645635.1 uncultured Sphingomonadaceae bacterium
AGGGGATGGGCTCCTCCTCCGGCTGGCAGGCAGCGAGGGCGAGCAGGGGCAGGGCAAGAATTGCAGCGCGGATCATTCGCCGTGCTCCAGCCATTCATGCGCCGCGTAATAGTCTGCAATCTGTTCATCCATCGCCGGATCAAGCTCTTGTGCCACGGCATTCATGGTCGGGTTGATGCGGGTGCCATCGCGATATTCCTGCAAGGCAAGGCGCAAATAGGCCGGATCCTGCCCGGCGAGCACGGGCATGTTCTCGAATTCTCCGATCCCCGTTTCGCCGTGGCACCAGATGCATTCGCGCAAGGTGAAGTCATATGCGGCCATGTCGGTCAGTGCGCGGGGCGGCACATTGTGCATCTCGCCCGAGACATAGGCGGCGATATCGCGCAGGTCCTGGTTGCTCATCCCGGCGATGAAGGGGGACATGATATCGCTCTGCCGCGTCCCGTCGCGATAGGCGAGCAGGGCAAAGAAGACATAGCTCTGCCGCTGGCGCGAAAGGCGCGGCGCGGGCGGATCGACCTGCGGGGAATTGGCGATGTGGCAAGTGGCGCAGACCTGCGACAGCTGTTCTCCGCGTGCAGGATCAGGCGCAGGCGAAAGCCAGCTGGCTTGCGTCACTCGCACAGCACTCTGGGCGAGGGCAGCTCCGGCAGCGAGTGCAAGTGCGGCGGAAAGGGCAAGCAAGGGCGCTTTGCGGGTCATTCGTTGCCACTCGCATGGCGCTGCATCACCAGCGACAGGATGAAGAGGAAAGCAGAGGCCGCGATGATCGCAATCGGCGCGGCGAGCAGTGATGAACGGATAGCGTCTTCGCCGTCGCTCACAAACATGCCGTCATTGAGCAGGCCGATCATCATCGGGCCAACGCTCTGGCCCACGAGGTTGAAGATCAGCAGGTAGAGCGCGGTGCCGGTCGCCCGCATGCGCGATTCGAACAGCGCCAGCACCAGCGCGAACAGGGCCGGGGTGACGGCCGCCATCAGGATCGTCTCAAGTGCGAGGCCGACGTGCCACCACAGCGGATCGTCTGACAGCAGCAGCATGGCTTGCGCAGGGGCCATCAGCAGGCAGAAGATCGCCGGGGACCATGCCAGCCAGCGCCGGTCAAACCGCATCAGCAACGTCACAAGCAAGCCGCCCACGATGGTGGCGACCACGCCGATCATGCCCTTGTATGTGCCCAGCAGCACGCCGGTCGCTTCGGCATCGAGGCCGTGCATGCGCAGCATGAAGGCAGGCAGCCATGCGAGCAGCGCGGAATAGTTGATCGACACCATGGTGCCGCCCGCGCAGATGAGCCAGAAGGCAGGCGAGGTCATGGCCAGCTTAAAGGCTTCGATGAAGCCGAGCCTTGCTTCCGGCTCAGTCGCCTCAGCTACCGCAGCTTCCGCAGCGCCTTGCCGCTTCGGCTCGCACACCACCAGCAGGGTGAGCAGGGCCACGCCGATGCCGATCGCGCCCATCAGCGGGAAGGCGGGCCGCCAGCCGTGGTCGGACGCGATTATGCCAATGAGCGGGTAGAACAGCATGATCGCGAGCGGGCCACCTGCCGCGAAGACGGACATGGCCAGCACGCGGCTGCGGCCCTGGAACATGTCCGCGATCAGCGCCGAGGTGGGCGCCATATTGCTCGCCTCACCCACGCCCAGCGCCATGCGCGCGATCAGTAAATGGGCGAAGCTCTTGGCGAAACCGGTGAGGATGGTCACCGCGCTCCAGAAGGCGAGGCCCACGGCGATGATGTTGCGGCGGCTGGTCCGGTCCGCCAGCCACGCAATCGGCACGCCCATGATCGAATAGACGATCACGAATGCCGGCCCCATCAGGAAGCCGAGCGCGGTATCGCTCAATTCGATGTCAGCCTGGATCTGCGGCAGGAGCAAGCCGAACATGTTGCGATCGACCGTGTTCAGGCCCACGATGCCGGACAGGATCAGCAGCGAGGCATAGGCCCGCATGCTCGGCTTTGGGTGCCCTTCAGCAATCGCTGAGCGCTGTTCAGGTGGAGATATGGCCAAGGTGATCCTTCCTCTCAACCGCACATTGTGGTAGCAAATAGTGTTAGTCAATCTGAACTTGGCCGGTTATAGCTTGCGCAACACCGGAAAGGGGCCATGCAGGGCGCGGGAAGAGGAAACCAGGTGAGCAATTATCTGCAGAACTGTTGGTATGTCGTGGCGTTCTCGGACGAGGTGACGCGCCAACCCATCTCGCGAACGCTGCTCGACAAGCCGATCGTGTTCTTCCGCAAGGAGAACGGCGATCCGGTGGCACTGCTTGATCGCTGCCCGCACCGTTTTGCCCCGCTTTCCACCGGCGCACTGGTGGGGGACGAGATCCAGTGCGGCTATCACGGCCTGCGTTTCGATTGCACCGGCGCCTGCACCGCCAACCCGCACAATGCCGGCAAGAAGCTGGGCGCGGCTTCGGTCGAGAGTTTCCACCTGTTCGAACGTTATGGCTTCGTCTGGATGTGGCCCGGCGATCCTGCCCAGGCTGACCCCTCGCTGATCCCCGAATATTACTTCCTCGAGGGTGACAGCCAGTGGAAGGTCCAGCGCGGCGTGCTCCACGTGAAGGGCAATTACCAGCTGGTGACCGACAATTTGCTGGACCTGACGCATGCGCCCTTCCTGCATCCGGGCTTCAAGATGCCCAATGTCACGCCTGAGCAGCAGCTTGCCGCCACCGTTACCAAGGTCTCGCAGCTGGAGCGCGGTGTGCTGTCCTATCGCCAGCGCGACGGCTTGCCGCCCAACCAGGCGACCATCGACCTGTTCGGCTTCCCGGCAGACCCGTGCGAAACGCGCAACCACATGTACTGGTATCCGCCAGCGGTGATCCTGTTCGAGAATGGCACCAAGTTCCCGGGGCAGGACGACTTGGAAGGCTTCTGCTTCCCGCAGGCGCATTGCATCACGCCCGAGACCGGTACGACCTGCCACTATTTCTTCGCTGCCGCGCGCAATCTGAAGCGGGACGATCCCAAGATCGACGAGGCGCTGATGGGAGTGCTCGACACCGCGTTCCGCACGCAGGACGAGCCGATGATCGAGGCGGTGCAACTGCGCATGGGCAACACCGGCGATATCGACGAACTCGATCCCGTGCTGCTCAAGACCGATGCCGCCCCGGTGATGGCGCGGCGCATGCTCAAGCAGCTGATCGCCGAGGAACAGGCCGCCAGCGACGCGCAGCGGCACGCTGCCGAATAGGATCGACCGGGAGAGGATCGTGAAGAAACTGAAGGCTCTTG
>CAZYAL010000033.1:3359-10884 GCA_964645635.1 uncultured Sphingomonadaceae bacterium
GGCAAGCTGTTCTTCTCCGGCCCCTGGGGCGAAGCCTATGCAGTCGATGCCAGGACCGGCGAACTGGTGTGGATGTATGACACCGATGCCGACGGGCAATATGCCCGCAACACCTGCTGCGGCGTGGTCAATCGCGGTGTCGCGCTGGCCGATGGCAAGGTCTTCGTCGGCGCTCTCGACGGTCGGCTTTTCGCGCTCGACATGAACACGGGCGAGCCGGTGTGGGAAGTCGATACCTTCGTCGATGACCGCTGGAACTACTCGCTCACCGGCGCGCCGCAGATCGCGGGAGATGTGGTGTTCGTGGGGCAGGCGGGCGCAGACATGGGCGCGCGCGGCTATGTCTCTGCTTACGACATCGAGACGGGCGAGCTGGCATGGCGTTTCTGGGCGGTGCCCGGTGACCCGGCAGACGGTCCGGACGAAACGCCAGAAGTCACGCTCGCGCGCGAAACCTGGCCGGAGGATACGCGCTGGGAACTCGGCCTTGGCGGCACCGCGTGGAACGGGCTCGCCTATGACCCGGAAACCAACACGGCCTATCTTGGCCTCGGCAATGGTGGGCCGCACCCGGCATGGCTGCGCAGCGAGAGCGGAGAGATCACCGATCAGCTGTTCCTTTCCTCCATCGTCGCAGTCGATGCCGATACGGGGCGGATGAAGTGGTACTACCAGCAAACGCCGGGCGATAGCTGGGACTTTACCGCCACCGCGCCCATGGTTCTCGCCACGCTCGATGTGGATGGCGAACCGCGCGATGTGCTGATGCAGGCGCCCAAGAACGGCATATTCTACGTGCTCGATCGCGATACGGGCGAACTGCTGCGCGCTGACCCCTATACGCGGATCAACTGGACCAGCGGCGTCGACATGGAAACCGGCAGGCCGGCGATCAATCCTGAGGTCGATTATCGCGAGGAAGCCAAGCTCGTCTGGCCCAGTGGCGCTGGCGGGCATGGCTGGCAACCGATGGCTTTCAGCCCG
This sequence comes from uncultured Sphingomonadaceae bacterium, assembly GCA_964645635.1. Taxonomy (GTDB): domain Bacteria; phylum Pseudomonadota; class Alphaproteobacteria; order Sphingomonadales; family Sphingomonadaceae; genus Alteraurantiacibacter. Next base: position 4,344 of record CAZYAL010000033.1, read on the forward strand.
CGCACCGGCCTCGTCTACATTCCGGTCTATGATACCGGCATGGACCAGGGCGGCTTCGAGCGTGCCGAATTCATTCCCGGCAATATCAACCAGTCGACCATCGGCGCCTTCCCACCGTTCAGCGAGGAGAAGCTCGCAGGCCGTCCGCAAGGCAATTTCGAAGGCCGGTTGAAGGCATGGGACCCGTTGACGGGTGAAGCCCGCTGGATGAGCGATGCGCTGCCCTTCCTCAATGGCGGCACCATGGTGGCAGGTGACCTCGTGTTCCAGGGCACCTCGGCTGGCAATCTCGATGTCTATGACGCGGCAAGCGGCGAGAAGCTGCACTCGATTGCGCTGGGCACGGTGATCACCGCTGCGCCGATGACCTACGCAATCGATGGCGAGCAATATATCGCCATTCTAGTGGGCGCAGGCGGTCCGCAAGGCGCGTTCTTTGGCCCCGGCGTGGCGGCGGCGGAGCTCGAGAACTACCAGAGGCTGATCGTCCTCAAGCTGGGTGGCGGGGAAGTTCCGTTGCCGCCGATGCGCGGCGATGCGCCTGAGGTGCCGATGCCAGAGGCCATCCCGGCAAGCGCGGCCACCCTCGCGCGCGGTGAGGAACTCTACCTTGATCGTTGCAGCCGCTGCCATGCGCTGGGCGGGGCGCCTGCCGTCTATCCCAACCTGTGGCAGATGCAGCCGGGCACGATCAACGCTTTCCATGCCATCGTTCGCGACGGGGCACTGAAGCAGGGCGGGATGAGCGCCTTTGCCGACCAGCTATCCGTGGCAGAGACTGATGCGATCAAGGCCTTCATCGTCACCGATATGCGCCAGCGCATGCTGGACGAACATCACCGCCGCGAAGGCCCGGTGAGCAGGCAAACGCATTAGGCTTTCGGGCTGACAGTGATCTCGTGAACGATCTCGTCCTCGCCCATTTCGTGTAAGGCGCGGGTGACGAATGTTTCGTAGTCCTGCCTGTGGCCTTCCCTGCGCCAGAGGACGGTGAAATCGCCCTTGGCATCGCAGATGTATTCGATGGCGTCGATCATCTGCGCGGCTTGTGCTTCGCCCAACTGATTGGCAGCCAATGCGCGGGCCTGTTCTGTGACATCAGCGAGGAGGTTGAAGCGCCAGCGCTCGGGCCGGTGTGCAATCAGGTCCGGCAAGCGATGGCCCCGCTCGCCGCCTTGGCGGACGCGTCTGCAGAAGCCGTGGTCCTCCAGCTCGATGGGAAGATCGGGCTGCTCGGGTTCCGCCTTGTTCGGGCGCAACAGGGATGCAAGCCAGCCGAACATAAACCTCCAGACGATGGAACCTGTCCGGCTGTGTATTGCCGCAATCTGGGTGGGTTCTGAAGCCCTCAGACCCGCGCCCAGCCGCCATCGCAGACGATGGTCTGGCCGGTGACCATGGTCGAACCTTCGCTGGCGAGGAAGGAGACGAGGCCGGTCACGTCCTCAGGTGTGGCGTAGCGCTTGATCGATTGCATCTGCGCCATGCCGGTCATGAATTCCTCGAAGCCGTCCTGGCTGCCGCCGCCGAAATCGCGGGCATAGGCCACGCGCAGCTGGTCAGTCGCGACAGGGCCGGGGGCAATGGCGTTCACTGTCACCCCGTCAGGGCCAAACTCGCTCGCCAGCGCGCGGGCAAGGCCGATCGCGCCGGACTTGGAGGCGATATATTGCGCCATCATCGGCGGGGCGAGGAAGGTGGAATTGGAGGCAACGTTGATAATCCGGCCCCAGCCGCGCGCGCGCATGCCGGGGGCGAAGGTCTTGCAGGCGAGGAACATGCCATCGAGGTTCAGCGCCATGATCGAGCGCCAGAATTCGTAAGTCATATCGGCAAAGGCGCAATTGTCATAGCGGCCGGCATTGTTGACCAGCACGTCTGCCCGTCCGAAGCGGGCGTCCACATCCTTGCCCAGCTGCTCGACTGCGGCGGGATCGGTCATGTCGCAAGCGAAGGCCTCTGCATCGCCGCCAGCAGCGCGGATTGCCTCGACCGTTTCGGAACCGTCCTTGATATCGACCACGGCGACGGCAAACCCGTCTGCCGCCAGCGCCTTTGCCATGGCAGCGCCAAGGCCGCCTGCCGCACCGGTGATCACCGCCACCTTTGCCGTATCACTCATCCTCTCATCCTCTCTCGTCTGCCACGATCGCCTTCACTTCGAGGAATTCCTCGAAGCCCCAGACGCCATATTGCTTGCCATTGCCCGATTGCTTGAAGCCGCCAAAGGGGGCGGCGTTGGTCCAGCCGGGTGAATTGATCCGCACATAGCCTGCCTCGACCTTGCCCGCGACGCGCCTTGCGGTCTCGTAGCTGGCGGATTCGATATAGGCGGCAAGGCCGAAGCGGCTGTCATTCGCCACGCGCACTGCATCGTCCTCGTCAGTGTAGGTGAGGATGCAGAGCACCGGGCCGAAGACTTCCTCCTGCGCGATGGTCGCGTCGGATGGCACCGGGCCAAAGATCGTCGGCGGCAGGTAGAAGCCGCATTCCAGCCCTTCAGGTGTGTCTGCGCCGCCTGTCAGCAGCGGGGTTCCTGCAGCGATAGCATTGCGGATCTTGCCCTGCGCGCTTTCGAATTGCATGCGGTTGGAGAGTGGGCCGAAGGTCACGCCTTCCTCGTCCGGCGGACCAACGCGGATGGCTTGTGCTGCGTTGACCGCGAGCCTTGCCACTTCATCGAACCTGTCTTCGGGCACGATCAGCCTTGTGGGGGCAGCGCAAACCTGCCCCGCGTTCATCATGCAGCCGCCCACGGCCTTGGGCACAAGCGCTTCAAAGTCGCAATCGGGCAGCAGCACATTGGCGCTCTTGCCGCCGAGTTCCTGATGCACGCGCTTGATCGTGTGGGCAGCAGCAGCGGCAACCTTGCCGCCGCCGGGAACCGAGCCGGTGAAGCTGATCATCGCGACATCGGGATGCTCGCACAATCGCTGGCCGCAATCCGCGCCTGCGCCGTTGACGAGGTTGAACACGCCGGGCGGGATATCGGCCTTCGCCACCGCCTCTGCCAGCATGTGTCCGCAAAGCGGGGCAGACTCGCTGGGCTTGACCACCACGGTGCAGCCTGCGGCGATGGCTGGCACGGCCTTGCACAGCATCTGGCTGACCGGCGCGTTCCAGCTGGTGATGGCGACGACCACGCCGATCGGCTCGCGCACCAGCTCAACCATCGGGTCCGGGCTGGAGGTGAAGTTGTAGCTCTTCAGGATTTCGAGATTGTAGGCGAAATGGTCGAGGCTGAGCATCGACTGGCCCTTGCCGAGCATGGTCGTCAGCCCGATTTCTTTCACGAGATGCGCTGCCATGTCGTCTGCGATGGCGGCAAAGGCATCGCGCATGCGTTCTAGCACGGCGACGCGCTCCTCAACGCTGCTTTGCGACCAAGCGGGGAAGGCAGCCTTGGCGGCGGCCACTGCGCGATTCGCGTCCTCGGCGTTGCCCAGCACGGCTTCGCCCAGAAGCTCGCCATTGGCCGGATTGCGCACGTCCACACGCTGTGAACCTGCCGGTTCGACCCACTCGCCACCAATATAGAAACGGTCTGCAGCCACGATTTTCTCCCGCGAGCCTGAATGGCCTATTTGAAATCGTATTACAATCGAGTATTCCAATCCGCGAGGAGAGGATCATGGTGGACAGCGCCGACTATATCATCATCGGGGCAGGGTCAGCCGGTTGCGTGCTTGCCAATCGCCTGTCTGCTGATCCGTCCAATCGCGTGCTGCTGGTGGAAGCGGGCGGGCGCAACCGCCATCCCTATATGCAGATGCCCTTCACCTTCATGAAGCTGCAATTCGTGAAGCGGCTTTCGTGGAATTACTGGAGCGAGCCGGAAGAGGCGCTGGGCGGGCGCAAGCTGTGGCTGCCGCGCGGCAAGGTGCTGGGTGGTACATCCAGCATCAACGGCATGGTCTATTCGCGCGGGCACCCGGGCGATTATGACGAATGGGCAGAGCTTGGCGCACAGGGCTGGAACTGGGACGAGGTGCTTCCCTATTTCCGTCGCTCGGAAAACAGCTGGCGGGGCAGCGACGAATGGCACGGCGTCGATGGCCCGCTGACGGTTTCGCCCATCGATGCGTCCGGCCCGATCTTTGATGCCACCATGCAGGCCGCGCGCAATCGTGGCTGGAAGGTGATCGATGACCAGCACGGCACGGAAACGGGCGAAGGCTTCGCGCCGCCAGAAGTGACGGTGGACAAGGGCCGCCGTGCCAGTTCCGCCACGCAGTATCTCGCACCCGCCATGGCAAGGCCGAACCTGCAGGTCATCACCGGGGCGATGGTCAATCGTGTGGTGATCGAGAATGGCCGCGCGGTCGGGGTGGAACTGGCGGACCGTTCGGGCACGAGGATAATCCGCGCTGATCGCGAAGTGGTGCTATCCGCCGGTGCCTATGGCTCGCCCAAGATATTGCTTCAGTCGGGCGTCGGCCCGGCGGACGAACTGCGTGCGCTAGGCATTGATGTGCAGTGCGACTTGCCGGGCGTGGGCCGCAATTTGCAGGAGCATCCGCTCACAGGCGTTGGTAACGAGCTGGCACAGCCTATTGGATTCGAGAACAAATTGCGCCTCGACAGGCTGACGCTTAACTTCGGCAAATATGCGCTGGGGCTGGACCATTCGGGCACGCAATTGCCCGTCACCAGCTTCGGTTTCGTGCGCACGGAAGAAGGGCTCGACCGGCCGGACATCAAGGCCAATGTCTATCCCACGCGGCTCGACAGCCATCCGTGGTTCCCGCTGCTGCGCAAGGGAAAGGGCCACGCGATGACGATCTTCGCTGTGCTGCTGCGCCCATACAGTCGCGGCTCGCTCACCCTGCGCAGTGCCGATCCTGCGGATGCTCCGCGCATCCGCATCAACATGTTTCAGGATGAGCGGGACCTCGTCACCATGCGTCGCACGGTCAGGCTGATGCGCGAATTCCTCGCCACCGAACCGCTCGCCAGCGTGACGGGCAAGGAGCTGTTGCCGGGGCCGGGCTTCGAGAGCGATGCCGAGATCGACGACTACAACCGCCAGCGCTGCGTGCTCGCTCACCATGCCTCCAGCACCTGCGCCATGGGTGACGGGCCGGAGGCGGTGCTCGATCCGCAATTGCGCGTGCGCGGTGTCGACGGCCTGCGGGTGGCGGATGCCTCCGTCATGCCGCGCGTGATCGGCGGCAACACCAATGCACCGGTGATCATGATCGGCGAGAAGGCATCGGACCTGATCCTCGGCAATCGCGCCCCCGCAAGCAACGTAGCATGAAAAGCCCGGTAATCGCGATTGACGGCACCAGCACGACTGTATACGAAATTGACTAACAATCGAATTCTCACAAGGATCAATCCATGAAGCGCAGCGACGATCGCATCCTCGTGTCCCACGCGGGACGCCTGTCACCCCAAGACCCGGAATTCCGCGCGCTCGAACAGCGCAAGTCCCGCGGGGAAGACATCCCTGACGAGGTCTATGTCCCCATGCTGGAAGCCGCGATCAGGGAAATGGTCCAGCGCCAGGTCGACATGGGCGTGGACGTGATTTCCGACGGTGAGGCTGGCCGCTTCAACACCTTCGCCAAATACGGCAAGCGCATCGACGGGATCATCTACCGCGAATGCAAGCCGGGCGAAGTGGGTGCCGCCGTGTTCGACAGCCGCGAACGCCGCATGTTCCCGCAGTATTATGATGATGCCGACAAGGCCCGGTTCAAGGATGGCGCCCCCACCAACAACCAGATGCGCATGGTTGCAACCGGTGAACTCGCTGCCAAGGACACCGAGATCGTGCAGGGCGAAATCAATCGCTTCAAGAGCGTCTTGTCAGACCTCGGCCTCGAAGACCGTGATGCCTTCATGCCGATGATGAGCCCGGGCTGGCTGCATCACTTCATCTGGGATGAGCATTACAATGACGAGGAAGAATTCCTCATGGCGCTCGCCGAAGTGCTGCGCCCGGAATATGAAGCCATCGCCAATGCCGGTCTGATCCTGCAGCTTGACGGTCCTGACCTGCCTGACAAGTGGGCCACGCTGGTGCCCGATATCACGCTGGAAGAATACCGTCGCAAGGCGCAGATGCGCGTCAACGCCACCAACCATGCCCTGCGCAATATCCCCGAGGAACAGGTGCGCTATCACCTGTGCTGGGGCAGCTGGAACGGCCCGCACATCGATGACATTCCCTTCCGCGACGTGGTCGACCTGATGCTTGAGATCAAGGCGCAGGCCTATACCTTCGAGGCCGGCAACGTGCGGCATGAGCACGAATGGAAGATGTGGCGCGATGTGGAACTGCCTGCTGGCAAGATCCTGATCCCCGGCGTGGTGAGCCACCGCACCTATACCATCGAACACCCTGAAGTGGTGGCAGACCGGATCGAGAACTTCGCATCGCTCGTCGGCCGCGAGAACGTGATCGCCGGTACTGACTGCGGCATGGGCGGCGGCCGCATGCCGCACGAGATCGGCTGGGCCAAGATCGACGCCATGGTGCAGGGCTGCGAACTCGCCAGCAAGCACCTGTGGGGCGAGAAGGTCGAAGCGTGAC
>CAZYAL010000033.1:10984-22165 GCA_964645635.1 uncultured Sphingomonadaceae bacterium
CCCCTCCCGCTTGCGGGAGGGGTTTTGCGCTTACAGCCCGCGGGCTTCGAGCGTTTCCAGCACCAGCTGTTCGAAGGATTCGCGGCGTTCGCGGCGGCATTCGATCAGCTTCTTGCGGTCCTTCGAACGCAGTGCCTCGATCAGGCTGTGCTTGTTCACCACATTGCGCTCTTCACTGGGGCGGCGCGGGAGCGGCAGCAGTGCGCGGAAGCGGTCAGTCAGCGCCCACAGGCGCATCGCCTCGCGCATGATGATCTTCTTCGGGCTGAGGTCGAAAATGCTAGTGTGAAAGGCGCGGTGCTCGATCCACCAGGCTTGCCTGTCACCCTTGTTGAGCAGTTCCTCGAGGCGTGCAGCGCTCTTGACCAGTTGCTCGATCGCCTTGTCGTCCGGCCACTCGACGGTCTTCATCAGCTCGTCCTCCACCAGGTGGCGCAGGGTGAAGAGCTGTTCTGCCTCATCGCGAGAAAGGCGGGTGACGAAGAAACCGCGATTGGGATCGTGCTCGACGATGCCTTCTGAGGTCAGCAGCTTCAATGCCTCGCGCACCGGAACGCGGCTGGCGTTGAACTGCGTGGCAAGCTCGGTCTGCCCCAGGCGCATGCCGGGTGACAGCGTGCCGCGCGCGATCATTGACCGCAATTCGTCAGCAATCTTGGAAGGAACGCCGGTGCTGGTTTTCTTGGTCGTGGTCATGTTCTTCTTATCTACCGGACCCGCAGACATTGGAATGCGGTATTTGAACCACCTTAGTCATGGCTGCCTTTCGCCAGAATGGCAATTGCGACGCAGCTTTTTGCACGGCTTGTGCGTGCATGGGGAGAATGGCCTTGCGCCGGACCGCCGAATTTGTGACTAACCAAACTGTAGACAATTCCAAGAGGGATCAACTGTGACAAGCATCGGATTTATCGGCCTCGGCATCATGGGCAAGCCAATGGCGGGGCACCTTGCAGGCGCGGGCCACCAACTGCATGTTAGCAATGCCAGCGGCGGCGCGGCAGAACTCAAGGCTGCAGGCGCAACCGGGCATGACAGTGTGGCTGAAGTCGCTGCAGCGTCCGATGTCGTGATCCTGATGGTGCCCAATACGCCCGAGGTGGAAGCCACGCTGTTTGATGATGGCGGTGTGCTGGCTGGTATGAAGCCGAGCACGCTGCTGATCGACATGAGCTCGATCGATCCGCTCTCGACCAAGGAGTTCGCCGCAAAGGTCCGCGCTGCGGGCGGTGACTATGTCGATGCGCCGGTTTCGGGCGGCGAGGTCGGGGCCAAGGCGGGCACGCTCACCATCATGGCTGGCGGTAGCGAGGAGGGCTTTGCCCGCGCGCTTCCCCTGTTTGAGATCATGGGCGGCAACATCACCCATGTCGGCGATGTCGGTGCCGGGCAGACCTGCAAGGTCGCCAACCAGATCATCGTCGCGCTCAACATTGCAGCAGTAGGTGAAGCGCTGATTTTCGCCAGCAAGGCAGGGGCAGACCCGGCCAAGGTGCGCGAGGCGCTGCTCGGCGGGTTTGCCTCGTCCAAGGTGCTCGAAGTGCATGGCGAGCGCATGATCAAGCGCACCTTCAACCCCGGCTTCCGCATGAACCTGCACCACAAGGACCTGGCGCTGGCGCTGGAGGGTGCCAGCAATCTCGGCCTGTCGCTGCCGCAGACCTCCTTCTGCCAGCAGCTGCTCAATTCCGCACGCGGCAACGGCGAGGGAGATCTCGACCATTCGGGCATCATCCGCCAGCTGGAACGGCTTGCGGGCCACGCGCTGGGGGAATGACATGAAGCGCTTCGTCCTACCGCTCGCTGCACTGGCGCTGGCCCTGTCGGCTTGCACCGAGGCAGAACCCGGCGGCGGGGCGGAGCCGGGCAACATGCCCGGAGTTGACGAAGTGACGGCTAGCACACGTACAATCGCAGAGGCCTTCCTCACTTCCTACCTGATCGAGGGGGATGTGCTGGGAGCCTATGCCGAGTTCGCCCATCCGGACTTCATCCAGCACACGCCCAATTTCGGCAATGGCGTGGCCGCGCACCGCGCCTATTTCGAGGCGCTCATGGCGAATGGCGCGAACCCGGCAGACTGGGCGCATGTCAGCGATATGCTGCTGGTCGATGGGAAGCTGTTCGCGCTGGTCCACCACGTGTTCCGTGATGAGGCGGACACCGGGCGCATCTTCGTCGACATCTGGCGTGTTGAGGACGGCAAGATCGCCGAGCACTGGGACGTGCAGCAGGCGCTGGTCGCCGACATGCCGCATGCGAACGGCATGGGCTGCGGCAATCTGGAGACTTACGCGCTGGCGGCAGCCCATGCAGATTCCATCTTCGCGCCTACCTGTGGTGAACCGGACAGATACGCATCCCGGGAAGGCACGCTGGAAGTCTACTCGTCTTATGTCGCGCAGGTGGAGCAGGGCGAGGTGATCCCTGCCATCGAGCGCTGGTTCCACCCCGAGTACAAGCAGCACAGCCCGGTTATCGCCGACGGCAAGCAGGGCGCGATCGATTATCTGCGCGCCGAATGGGGCGGGGAGGACAATCCCTTGCCGGTGCTTGGGCCGATGCGCGTGGTGGCGGAAGGTGACCTTGCGCTGTTCCACTACATGTACGAGCTGGAAGGCCAGCCCGACGAAGCGCATATCGATATCTTCCGCATCACTGACGGGCTGATTTCAGAGCATTGGGACTACAAGCAGCCGGTGCCGGAAGAGATCGCGCACGACAATGGGATGTGGTGAGCTAACGCGTCAGTCCACGAACTTGTAGCGGAACACATCACCGTCCTTGAGCACGCGCCCGGCGGAGTTGCCGGCGAAGTGGCCGGGGAAAAAGACCGTGTCCGTATCAGCATGTTCGGATAGCAGGCGCAGGCGTTGGCGGGCGGCTTCTTCGCCATCTTCGTCAGCGAAGAAGTGCAGGTCAGGCCGGACCAGCTGAACCGGGTGGTGGAAGCAATCCCCGCTGAAGATGCCGTGGCCGCCGCCACGCTCGCAATGCACCGCGACCAGGCCGGGTGAGTGGCCGCCGATATCATCCAGCCAGATGCCGTCGCCGATTTCCTTGTGCACCACGTGGTCACTCGGAACGAGGTCCGCCTGTCCGTTCTCGATCACCGGCAGCACGCTGTCGACAAAGGCCTCGCGGTGCATCGGCTCGGCGCTTTCGCCGCTCCAGTGGTCATATTCCTTCTGGCTGAAGACGTAGCGCGCGTTGGGGAAGGTGGGCACCCAGCGCCCGTCGATCAGCTGCGTGTTCCAGCCGACATGGTCTGCATGCAGGTGCGTGCACATCACGATGTGGACGTCTTCCGGTGTCAGGCCGAGCTTGCCGAGCCGCTCCAGCCAGTCGGTCTGGAGGTTATGGGCAAAGGGGATGGTGCGGGTCTTGTGATTGCCGTTGCAGCCATCGACGAGGATGTTGAGGCCGTCCACACGCAGCACCCAGCTGTGGACCGAGAGCTTGAACATCGCCTCCGCCGGGTTTTCGGATAGCTCCTCTGACCAGTACCATTGCTTCAACCGTGTGAGGTCTGCCGAGGCGAGGCCCGGAAGGCTCATCTCCATCGGCATGGCGCCGTCCATTTCCCAGATCTTGTCGACGCACATCGCGCCCAGCTGCACCTGTTTCATGACGGTTTTGTCCTCTCCACCGCAATCTTCTGTTTGAATCACCCTGCCAGATAGTTATACAAAATGGTATTCCAAATTGTGGAGAGGGAAGGGATACCCATGATTATCGATTGCCACGGCCACGTCAGCGCACCGGCCGAATTGTGGGTCTACAAATCGCTGCTTTTGTCGCACCGCGGCGAGCATGGGCGGCGCATGCGTGAGCTGTCGGACGAGGAAATCCTCTCCTACACCAACAAGAAGGAAATGGCCCCGTGCGGCCATCTCGACATGCTTGACCGGGTGGGCACGGATTACCAGCTGCTCAGCCCGCGCCCCTTCCAGATGATGCACTCGGAAAAGCCCGCCTTCCTGGTCGACTGGTTTACCGAGGAGACCAACAATATCATTGCCCGCCAGTGTGAGCTGATGCCCGAGCGCTTTGCGCCGGTGTGCGGCCTGCCGCAGGCTGCTGGCGAGCCGGTGGAGCGCGTGCTGGGCGAACTTGAGCGTTGCGTCACTCAGCATGGCTTCAAGGGCTGCCTGCTCAACCCCGATCCTTATGAGAACTCCGGCACCGAGCCGCCGCCAATGGGCGACCGCTACTGGTATCCGCTTTACGAGAAGCTGTGTGAGCTGAACGTGCCCGCGCATATCCATTCCGCCGGTTCGCGTTCGGCCCGCGCGCCTTACACGCTCAATTTCCTGCTCGAAGAGACGATGGCGGTTTACGGCCTGATCGAAAGCGACGTGTTCAAGGATTTCCCTGACCTCAAGATCGTATGCTCGCACGGTGGCGGGGCGATTCCCTTCCACGTCGGACGCTTCCGCGCTTCTGCCATCCGCCGCGGCGAGGAATTCCTCGACAAGATGCGCAACATGTATTTCGACACCGTGCTCTATTCCGAAGAGGCGCTGCGGCTGCTGATCAAGACGGTGGGTGCCGATAACCTGCTGTTTGGCGCGGAATGTCCCGGCGTGGGCAGCGCGGTCGATCCCTGCACCGGCAAGACGCTGGATGACATCGCGCCCTTCATCACCGGCTTCGACTGGCTCTCCCAGGAGGACAAGGACAAGATCATGTTCGGCAACGCGATGAAGCTGTTCAAGCTGGACCCGCCCAAAGCATGAGCGATGTAGCCACCACACTGGATCGTCTCGCCGCGATCGATACCTGCGCGCTCAGCGATGCGCTCGACAAGCTCGGGCTTGGCGGGCAGGTCACCGGCCTGCCGCGCGAGAGTGGCGAGGGGCGCATTGCGGGCGTTGCGGTGACCATGAAGCTGGGCACCGGCGATCCGCCGCCCGGCCCGCCGGTGCACCTTGGCGTGAAGGCGATCCAGGCCAGCGATGCCAATTCGATCATCGTCATCGAGCAGCGCACCGGCCTCGATGCCGGCTGCTGGGGCGGGCTGCTGACGCGCGGTGCGATCCATGCATCTGTACGCGGCGTTGTAGCAGACGGCCCCGTGCGCGATATCGACGAAGCGCGCGAGCTGGGCTTCCCGATCTTCACCAACCAGCTGACCTGCTTCACCGCGCGTGCCCGCGTGGTCGAAAAGGCCACCAACGTTCCTGTCGAGATCGGCAGCGTTACCGTGTCGCCCGGCGATTACGTCATTGCTGATGGCGCAGCGGTCATCGTGATCCCGCCAGCAGAGGTCGCAAATGTCCTCGCCACGGCAGAGGACATCGTCGCTCGCGAACAGAAAATGATCGCCGCCATAGCCGAGGGCGTGGCCCTGCATGATGTGCTGGGCGGTAATTACGAACACATGCTCAAGAAGGATTGAGATGAGCACCGATACCAATGTCGCCCGCGCGGCGAAGCTCGATACCGCAACACTGTCCGACGCGCTCGACCGGCTCGGTATCGTCGGCCAGTGCTACCAGATCTCAGGCCGCGATCCGTCTTTCGAGATGACCGGCCGCGCCTACACCATGCTCTGCGGCCCGGCGAGCAACCCGCCGGGAACAGTGGGCGATTACATCGATGATGTGCCAGATGGCCATATCGTCGTAATCGACAATGGCGGGCGTGATGATGCCACGATCTGGGGCGACATCCTGACCGAAATCGCGCACCGGCGCGGGCTGGCGGGCACGCTGATCGACGGCATCAGCCGCGACGTGAAGCTGTGCCGGGAGCTGGGCTACCCGGTATTTTCCAAGGGCCACTGGATGCGCACTGGCAAGGACCGGGTGCAGGTCGAGCAGCTGGATATTCCCGTCAATATCGGCGGCGCGCGCGTCTGCCCGGGAGACCTGCTGCGCGGCGATCCTGATGGCGTTGTGGTGCTGCCCAAGGAGCACGAGGACGCGGTGCTCGATGCGGCGGAAGAAATCTCAGCGGCCGAAGAACACATCCGCGAAGCCTGCCGCGGCGGCATGCGGCTGGATGAGGCGCGCAAGCAGTTCAAATACCACCAGCTGCAGACGCGCAAGGACGGCTAGCCCCCTGCCAAGCTGAGCCAATATCGATTGCTTCAGTGTTCGAAGCGCGTATGCGATTCCATGACGAGCGCCATGTCCCATTGGTCTTCGTCGATCACGAACATTTCGGATTGGAACGGGGCGATGGCATTGAAGCGTCCATCGCGCAGCTTGTTCACCCATTCCGGGTCAGCGATCATTGACCGGCCTACGGCGACAAGGTCAAAATCGCCGCGCACGAAGCGACGAGCTAGCTCGGCGAGGCTTGCGAGCGGGGCCAGCGCATTGGGATCGGCGCCTTCTGCAAACAGCAGGTCGCGTACACCCACGCTGCCCACCGTGATCACCGGACGGCTGCCCAGCCTGCGTGTCCAGCCCGCTATGCCGAGATCGCTGCCTTGCCATTCCGGTAGGTAGAAGCGCCGGGTCGAGGCATGGAACAGGTCCACCCCGGCCTCTTCCCACGCACAGACGGCGGCCTGCAACTCCTCCGGCGTTTCGAACAACCGTGCGTTGAAATCCACTTCCTTCCATTGCGAGAAGCGCCAGCCGATCACGAAATCCGGCCCGGTTGCATCCCGGATCGCGCGGATCACCTCAATCGGGAAGGCAAGTCGATCACTCAGCGAAGGTCCGCCCAGCCCATCGCTGCGCAGGTTCGTTTCTTGCCAGCAGAACTGGTCCAGTAGGAAGCCATGCGCTGCGTGGATTTCCACGCCGTCAGCCCCGAACTCCTGCGCTTTCAGGGCTGCTGCTGCATAAGCATCGCGAATGTCGTCCAGCTGCTGGCGACTGGCTGCTTCACCGTTGATCTTGCCTTCCCAGGCGAGGCCTGACGGGCTGAGTGTCCCCTCCATCCCGATCGGACGCAGTGCACCTTCGTGGAAAAGCTGCATGAACATGTTTCCGCCAGCATCCTTGACCGAGCCAACGATGCGCCGCCACGCTTCGTCCGACCTGGCGCTGAACTTTGCTGCGCCCTTCTGGCCGGTCGCACTGGCGTGGTCGATCGCGGTTGCTTCGCTGATCACCAGTCCGGCACCGCCGCGAACGCGCGCCGTATAGTAATCCGCCAGCCCCGCGTTAGGCACGCCGTCAATGCACCATCCGCGCTGCATGGCGGGCAAGACGAAGCGATTGGGAAGCTGCAGGCGCCCGAGCTGCAACGGCTCGAACAGCGGTGCCAGCATCTCGGCGTCGAGATCAGCTTTCATCGGCAGTTTCCCCTCTCGATCTGTTTCTAACCCAGCCCAAACACTTCGCGCGCGGTGCTGGCGAGTACCATTGCTGCATCTTTGTCGGACAAGCCGGAGGCGGCCTCCTGCGCCTCGGCAATCGCGCTTTCGGGCGTTGCTCCGCCCACCAGCACGTCGCTGCCCCAGCACAGCCGGCTGGCACCGAAACGGGCGACCATGGCTTCGAGCAGGGCCGCCGGTTCCAGTCTCGCCTTCTTCACCCGCGCGAAGCTCATCGCGCTTACCTTCAGCGTCACCCGCTTGCGTTCTGCCACCTTGAGCAGTGCCGCATCGACGCCGAAATCAGGCGCGCCGTCCTCCAACGCCGGATTGCCGAGGTTGTCGATCACCACGGGCAGGTCCGGATATTCGTCAAGCAGCGTTTCCAGCGCGCCAAGACCCGCCTCGCGGTTCCACGGGAAGACATGCACGTCCATCACGGCATGCGCATCGGCTGCCGCGCGCCATGCCTCAAGTGCATGGGGGCCACACAGCCAGTCCGGGTTCGCGCCCTTTTCCGGTTCCATCAGGCGAAGGCCTGCCACGCCGGGATGGGTAAGCAGGTCGCGCGCTTTCTCGCCGCAATCCTCCGCCCGTCCGTCAATTGCGCAGATGGCGCGCAGCCGCGGCTCGGCCTTGGCAGCAGCAAGGATCAGCGAATTGTCATAGCCATATTGCTTGCCCCGCTGGACCAGAACCGCGCCTTCGAGCTGCTTGCCATCGAGCAGCGCCGCAACCTCGCGCCGGCCGGGGGCATTCGCGATCTCGGCAGGGTCGGTATCGGGCGCGAGCGGGAAGACACCGGTGTTGCGCGAGACGATCAGCAGGTGGGAATCGATGGGGGCTGTCATGCGCCAAGGGTGGGCGAGGGCGGGCGGATTGTCTACACATCGGGCAAGCGGTGATGTGAGCAAACAGGGAGCAGCCATGCGCATCGGGATTATCGGCAGTGGAATGATGGGTGCAGCGGTCGGCGAATTGCTGCAGGCGCGCGGAGCAGAAGTGCTGATGATGCTTGAAGGGCGCAGCCCAGCAAGCCGCCAACGCGCAGCCGACAGGGCGCTTTCCGAAGGCTCGGCGGCTGAAGTCGGCGCCTGCGACGTGGTGCTGTCGATCGTGCCGCCCGATGCTGCCGGGCCGGTGGTGGAGGTGATCCTGCCGCACCTCTGCGCCGATACGCTGTTCGTGGAATGCAACGCGGTCGATCCCGACCTTGCCCGCAAGCTTTGTGCCCGCGTGGCGGAGGCGGGCCATGCATGCGCTGATGCTGGCATTGTCGGTGCCGCGCCTTCGGTGGATGGCAAGACCAACCCGGTCTTCTACGTCTCGGGTGAGGGCGCGCAGAGGGCCTTGCAGCTGGCGAATTTCGGCCTCGATATCGCGCCGCTGGATGCTCCTTTCGGCAGCGCTTCTGCCCTCAAGATGACCTTCGCCGGCGTATCCAAGGGCGTGACGGGCCTGATGGCGCAGATGCTGCTTTATGCCCGGTCAGAGCATGTGCTCGAACCGGCGCTGGCGCAACTGCGCCGCTCGCAACCCGGAGCGGTTGCATGGGCGGAGCGGCAGTTTCCGCTGCTCGACCGCAAGGCCGGACGCTGGGTGCAGGAAATGGAGATCATCGCCGATCTGGGCCGCGACGTGCCCGGATGCAGCGATCACTTCACCGGCATGGCGGAGCTATATCGCGCGATTGCGGCTGATCCTGAAGGCATGCTGACAGGCCTGCTGCCCGCCGAAAAAAGCGCGGGCTGAGGCCGCGTCAGGCGGCGCTGCTCACCAGTTCCTCGCCTTCATTGGCGATGGCTTCGTGGAGCAAGGCCTCCACCTTGTCGCGGATCGAATTGTAGGTGGCGACAAGCAGCTTGCGGTCCTGTTTCTCCAGCCCGTCCACCAGCGCGCGTTCCGGGCTCTTGCCCGGGTTGCGCGGGAAGAACGAGCGATAGCGGTCAGTCAGGAACCACAGGCGGTTGGCTTCGCGCAGCATCAGCTTTTGCGGCGAGAGTTCGAAGATCGAGCGGCGCAGTTCCTGCAGGCGGCGGCTCCATTCCTCGAACTCGCTATCCTGGTTCAATGCTTCCAGTTCATCGAACTGGCGGCGAAAATCGGCGATCTCTTCCTTGGTTGGCCAGCGCGCTGTGGCCAGCAGGTCTGCCTCGATCCAGCGGCGCATCTTGTAAAGCTGGGCAGCTTCGTCATAATTCAGCGGCGCGACGAAATAGCCGCGATTGCGGTCGTGCAGCAGGAAGCCTTCCGTGGAAAGGTGCTTCAATGCCTCGCGAATGGGAACCTTGCTGCGTCCGAAACGCTCCGCCAGCTGGGTCTGGCCAAGGTGCTCGCCGGGCAACAATGTGCCGCGCACGATCAGTCGGCGCAGCTCGCTTGCGACGGAGTTCGGCAGCGCCTCGTCATTCATCGTGGTCATTCCAAATGCTCTCCGGCACCCTGATATTTAGCCGATATTGCATAAAAGATAGGGCAAATCCACAAAGCTTCTTGAAACAGGAAATATGAATCGTATACAATCGTGTTAGGCAATGCCGACAGAAGAGTCGCGGGCCGCTCCGAAGGGACAGGGATCAACTATGGCGAACACAGTCGATAGTGCCGTGAAGGCGGCCGAAACCGGCGCTGCAAATGATGCGGCTCCGGCCAAGGGCAAGGCGAAGGAAGAGAAGAACTTCCGCTTCTACGACAACCGCCAGAAGTACCTGATGTTCGTGAACACCTGTTCCGAAAAATGGCTCGTGGGTGAGCGGCTGGCCAAGGAACTGGACCAGATTTCTCCCAAGCCCCCGGCGCTGCGCTTCTTCGATGCCGGCATGGGGGATGGCACCGTGCTTGCCCGCGCGCTGCGCTCGATGCACCGCCGTTTTCGCCGCATTCCCTTCTACATCGCCGGCAAGGAAATCAGCCTCGAGGACGTGCGCCTTACGCTGGACAAGATGCCCGATCGCTTCTTCGAACATCCCGAAACGGTGATGGCGGTGACCAATATTTCCTATGCCGACGCCCCCTTCCTGAAGCCCGCCAATCCGGCAACCGCGAAGAAGCTGGTGTGGAAGGTGGTCGAACTGGAAGGCGTTTCCTCGTTCGAATTCGAACAGCAGATGGCGGAATTGCAGGGTTTCCTCGCCGAACACTGGAAGACAAAGACCAGCAAGAGCGGCGGCCTCATGCCCGAAACGCCCACGGTGCTGATCATCTACCGCAAGGACTGCAAGTTCATCCTTGATGATGTGATCCCGCGCGAAGGCGAGGCGAAGGCAGATTTCGACCTGATCCTCGCCAGCCAGCCCTACCGCCTGCGCGCGTCGACCGAATTCAAGGCGAAACGCATCATTGGTCCGCTGGCACGCGCGCTGGGCAAGGGCGGGCGCCTGCTCGGCATCCATTCGGCAGGCTCTGATCCGGGCCTTGAGATCGTGCAGAAGATCTGGCCGGGGGAAGACCCGTTCCTCGCCTCGCGCCGCGAACTGCTCGATGCCACCCGCGATGTGCTGGGCGAGGATGCGAAGGGTTTCAATTTCGACCCGCTGAGCAATCGCGATTCCGTTTTCCGTTACGAGATGCACACCATGCCTGACGAGATCGAGCGGGAAGGGGATTCCATCGGCACCTCCACCCTGCTCGCGGCATGGAATGCGGCAACCTACGTGGCGCAGATCGAGGACGAGCGCCTGTCCGAAGCGATGGGAGATTCCCGTTACCTGCAAGCCACTCGCGAAGTTCTGCGCAAGAACGGCGAGCTCTGGTTCAATGACGAGAGCTTCATCATCTCGCGCAAGAACTGACGCGCAATTTCCATAACCAATTCAAGCAAGAAGGACCCACAGCCATGGCGCGTGCCTCTTACCTATTCACGTCTGAAAGTGTCTCCGAAGGTCATCCTGACAAGGTGTCTGACC
>CAZYAL010000034.1:0-4140 GCA_964645635.1 uncultured Sphingomonadaceae bacterium
GCGAGGCGCGCGAAGTCCCACTTGATGGGACATGGCGGGCAGCGACAAGCATCAGGACGAGCTGATTGAACAGGCCGGATGGGCAACTGTCCGCCGGTTCCTGCCATACCTCTGGCCGAAGGACCGGCCAGACCTGCGCTGGCGCATCGCCGTTGCCGCATTGTTGGTGATCGCAGCAAAGGTGATCGTGCTCTCCGTGCCCTTCGCCTATGCCCGCGCCGTGGATGCGATGGCCGCCGAAACCCGCGACGAGGCGCTGTGGGTCGCGCTGGGCCTGGTGATTGCCTTTGCCGCTGGGCGTTTTGCCACCACCTTCTTCGACCAGACGCGCAACATGGTGTTCAACCGCGTGGGGCAGGACGCGGTGCGCGAATTGTCCGAGGATGTGTTCGAGCGGCTGCACCAGCTTTCGCTGCGCTTCCATCTCTCGCGCCGCACGGGCGAGCTGACCCGCGTGATCGAACGCGGCACGAAATCGATCAGCAACATGATCTATTTCCTGCTGTTCAACATCCTGCCGACCATCATCGAGCTGATCGCGGTGGCGGTGATCTTCTTTACGCTGTTCGGGTGGGAGATCGTCGCGGCGACCGCTGTCACTATTTTCGCCTTCAGCCGCATCACTCAGATGATTACCGAATGGCGCACCCGCTTGCGCGCAAGGATGAACCGTCTCGACGGGCAAGCCATGGCCCGCGCAGTAGATTCGCTGCTGAATTACGAAACGGTGAAATATTTCGGTGCGGAAAGCCGCGAGAAGCACCGCTTTGCCAGCGCCACCAATGATTATGCCGAAGCCGCGATCCGCACGGATAATTCGCTCGCCATGCTCAACATCGTGCAGGCCTTCATCCTGCAGCTGATGATGGGCGGCGCGATGGCGTGGACCGTGTGGGGCTGGAGCCAGGGTCGCCTCTCGGTGGGTGACCTGGTGCTGGTGAACACCTATCTCCAGCAGCTGTTCCGCCCGCTCGACATGCTCGGCTGGGTCTATCGCACGATCCGGCAGGGCCTGGTCGACATGGCAGAAATGTTCCGCCTGATGGATACCAATGTCGAGGTGGAGGACAGGCCAAGCGCCCCTGCGTTGGTGGTGAAGCGCCCCACGCTTGTCTTCGACGATGTGCATTTTGGCTATGACCAGGACCGCAAGATCCTCCACGGCCTCAGCTTCGAAGTGCCTGCTGGCGGCAAGGTGGCGCTTGTCGGCCCATCAGGCGCCGGCAAGTCCACCATCGGCCGCTTGCTGTTCCGCTTTTATGATCCGTGGCAAGGCCGCATCCTGATCGACGGGCAGGATATTGCCGAAGTAACGCAAGACAGCTTGCGCGCACATATCGGCATCGTCCCGCAGGACAGCGTGCTGTTCAATGACACCATCGGCTATAATATCGCCTACGGCCGCGAGGGTGCAGGCGAGGACGCGATCATCCAGACAGCGCGCGACGCGGCGATCTGGCCGTTCATAAACAGCCTGCCGCAAAAGCTGGAAACCGAGGTGGGCGAGCGCGGCCTCAAGCTTTCCGGCGGCGAGAAGCAGCGCGTGGCGATTGCCCGCACGCTGCTGAAGAACCCGCCGATCGTGCTGCTCGATGAAGCAACCAGCGCGCTTGACACGCGGACCGAGCAGGACATTCTCTCCACGCTGAAACGCGTATCCGAAGGGCGCACCACCATTTCCATCGCCCACCGCCTGTCGACCATTGCTGACAGCGATTTGATCCATGTCATTCAGGACGGGCGCATTTGCGAGCATGGTACGCATGCCGGATTGCTGCGCCACGACGGGCTTTACGCCGAGATGTGGAACCGGCAATTAAGTGAAGAGGCGGAACTGGAACAAGCCGCCGAATAGGAAGGATCTGCCCGATGCGCCGTGCACTAATCCCCGCCCTTTCGATCCTCGCGGTCTCGCTTGCGGCCTGCACCGCGCCATCAGGCGGCCGTGAACCGGTCGCCAGCAACACCACGCCCGCTGGGCCGCTCTATGTGCGCCACGCCATGCAGGCCGAGGTGAACCCCGCCATCGTCGGCATCTGGGATGTGACCAACAACATCTTCACCGATGCAGGCGAGCAAGACGCCTCGCTGATCACGGACGAGCAATGGGTGAGCCTTGCCGAAAACGCCGCAAAACTCGCGGCGACGGGCGAGCGGATGGCAGCAGCGGGCGATATCCGTTCGGCGGCCCCCGGCAACATGGCGACAGGCGAATATGAAGTGGCGATGGCTGACGTGCAGGGTTTCATCAGCGCAGACCCGCAAGGCTTCCGCAACATGTCCGCCAGCTTTGCCGAGCTATCCCGCAACCTCGAAACCGCTGCTGTGGCGAGGGACGGCGCGACCATGCTCGACCTCGTAGCGCAGATGGATAGCGAATGCGCCGCCTGCCACGCGCAATACTGGTATGCCGGATCGCATTAACGATGAGCGCAGCGAGGCGCTCGACCGGTCGAGTTCCTCCATGCTGATCACTTCCGCGTCAGGGCGGATCGCGGCGCAAGCAGCCTGGATTTCATGAGTGGGCGGTCTCCGGAACGGGTGATTGGCTTCAGGATAATCTAGCAAAATGCGCTGACGTTGCCCGGCGACTGACTTGCCATTTAATTCACCCCCACCCCTTGCCCTTTGCGGCGCATCCATGTTTAGGGGCAGCAGAATTTTTCTGCTGCATCGCACAATCGCGGCACCAATCCATGGATCAAAGCTCATGTTCGATACTGCCGCGCTGAAGCGTGACTGGCTGGCCAACCCGCGCAAGGATATCCTTGCCGGCATCGTCGTCGCCCTCGCCCTTATCCCTGAGGCCATCGGCTTTTCGATCATTGCCGGCGTCGATCCGCGCGTGGGGCTCTACGCCTCGATCTGCATCGCCATGGTGATTGCGCTGACGGGTGGTCGCCCCGGCATGATCAGCGCCGCCACTGCCGCTGTTGCCGTGGTGGTGGTGCCGCTGGTGCGCAATCACGGCGTGGAATACCTCTTCGCCGCGACCATCCTGATGGGCGTTTTCCAGGCAATCGCAGCCGTCTTGCGGCTGGACCTGTTGATGCAGTTCGTCTCGCGATCAGTCATTACCGGCTTCGTTAATGCGTTGGCTATCCTGATTTTCATGGCGCAGCTGCCGCAGCTGATCGGCGTGCCGTGGATCACCTACCCGCTGATCGCAGGCGCGCTGGCGATCATCTACCTACTGCCCCGCCTCACCACCGCCGTGCCCAGCCCGCTGGTTGCGATCATCGTGATCGGCGCGATCACAATCGGCATGGGTCTGGACGTCAATACCGTAGGCGACATGGGCGAACTGCCCGAAGGCCTGCCCTATTTCGTGCTGCCGGACGTGCCACTGACATGGGAAACGCTGCAGATCATCCTGCCTTACTCTTTGACCATGGCTGCTGTCGGCCTGCTGGAAAGTCTGCTGACCGCGCAGATCGTTGATGACATGACGCATACCGACAGCAACAAGAAGCGTGAATGCGCTGGCCAGGGCGCCGCCAATATCGTGGCAGCATTCTTCGGCGGGATGGGTGGCTGCGCGATGATCGGCCAGTCGGTGATCAACGTCACTTCCGGCGGGCGCGGGCGCTTGTCCACCTTTGCAGCAGGCCTTGTGCTGCTTGTGCTGCTTGCCGTGCTTGGCCCCATCGTGGGCCAGATACCGATGGCCGCGCTAGTGGCGGTGATGATCATGGTCTCGATCGGCACCTTCAGCTGGAACTCCATCCCCAATTTGCGCCACCATCCATGGCCATCAAGCGTGGTGATGGTGTCAACGGTGGTGGTCGTGGTCGCGACGCACAACCTTGCCATGGGCGTGCTCGCGGGTGTGCTGCTTTCGGGCATCTTCTTCACCGCCAAAGTGCGCACCATGTTCAGCGTGGTCCGCACGCGTGAGGCGGAGCAGGCCGTCTATACCGTAACCGGCCAAATCTTCTTCGCCAGCGTCGACCTGTTTGAGCGCCAGCTTGGCCCCGAATCGCAATATGCAGATGCGAGCGATCACGTGATGATCGACGTCTCCGGCGCGCATTTCTGGGATATCTCGGCCACCGCCGCGCTCGATAAGGTGGTGGAACGCATGCGCCGCCACGGCCGCAGCGTGCAGGTGCGCGGGCTCAACACCGCAAGCGCGGACCT
>CAZYAL010000034.1:4240-9439 GCA_964645635.1 uncultured Sphingomonadaceae bacterium
GCCCCGCATCCCTAGGGCGCCCCGCACTTAAGACAGGGCGACAGCAAGCCGGTATCGCCAATTCCTTTAGCCGTGTTAAGCATGGCTCCGGGATGATGGAAGCGCTCGCCTGGTTCGAACAGACTGCGCTCAGCACATGGGTGCGCGAGGATTTCTTCGCCTACTTCGTTCTGCTCATCTTCCACGCCTGGGGAATGGCGCTGCTGGTCGGTGGCGGCGTCGCGATCCAGCTCCGCGTGCTTGGCGTTGCCCGGCAGACCCAGCTTGCCCGTTGGAAAGGCGTTCTTCCATGGATGAAGCTGGGCGCTGTGCTGGCGACCCTTTCCGGCCTCGGCCTGCTGGCAGGCTATCCGGCAAAGGCGCTGACCAACTGGGTTTTCGCGCTGAAATTCGTGGCTCTGATGGGTGCGGCATGGCTCACCGCCAACATTGCCAAGGTCAGTTTTAACAAGGGCGTGGAGCCGGTGGGCCTCGTCAAGATACAGGCTGCAGTGGCGCTCGCCATGTGGGTGGGCGCGATCGCCTGCGGCAAGCTGCTGCTTTATACCAACACCATGCTGCTCACCACTGACGTGATGTTCGAGGCGGGGTGACCCCCATGGCCTATCCGCAAGACAATGTGCTAGATCCCGTAGCCATCGTAAATTTCGCGATCGACACCGGCATCTTCGACATTGCCTATTCCGCCTGGGGCTGGCCGATTGCCGAGATTGTACACTTCGTCGGCCTGTGCCTTCTGGTTGGCACCGTGGGGCTGGTGGACCTGCGCATCCTTGGCTTCATGCGCGGCATATCGCTGCCTGGGCTGCACAGGATCGTACCATTTGGCGTGGCGGGTTTCGCCTTGAACCTGCTCAGCGGGATGGTGTTCGTCACCTCATCGCCAGACCAGTATCTCTATAACCCCGCCTTCCAGATAAAGATGGGACTGATCGCGCTGGCTGGCATGAACATGGCGCTGTTCTACCTCACCACGGCGCGCAAGCTGAAGCGGCTGCTACCACTGCAGAAAGCGCCCAAGCATGCGCGGATCTTCGCCGGTATCAGCCTGACATGCTGGATATTGGTGATCGCTTTTGGCCGCGTGATCACTGCCTTCCGGCCGCCAGCATGGTTCTGGTGCGGCTGGTGTAGCTAGTCAGCCTTGGGCAGGTAGCTGGGCCAGACCACAGCCTGAGCTACCTTCATCTTTGTGCCCCACCAGTCATAAGTCATGCGCGGCTCTCCATAGAGCGCCCAGCCTTCTTCTAGCGCCTTTGACACGCGCTCGCAGAACTCCCTATCATCCTTGCCTGTCAGCAGGCGATAAGGAAGCGATCCTTCTGGTGGCTTGCTCATGTCCGATACTCCCGATCAGAGGATATATTTCGACAGATCGGCATCGCCTGCAAGGCCTGCCAGCCTGTCGCGCACATAGGCGGCATCGATGGTGATGTGCTCGCCCTTGCGGTCCTCAGCATCGAAGCTGAGTTCCTCGAACAGCTTTTCCATCACCGTCTGCAAGCGGCGGGCGCCGATATTCTCGACGCTTTCGTTCACCTGCGCGGCGATTTTCGCAACTTCTGCAACGGCCTCTGCCTCCATCGTCACCTGCACCTCTTCAGTCCCGATCAGTGCCTTGTACTGCTCGACAAGGTTCGCCTTGGTCTCGCTGAGGATGCGCACGAAATCCTCTTCAGTCAGGCTTCGCAGCTCAACGCGGATCGGCAGGCGCCCCTGCAGTTCGGGCAGCATGTCCGAAGGCTTGGAGACATGAAAAGCCCCGCTGGCGATGAACAGCACATGGTCCGTCTTCATCGGGCCATATTTGGTGGCAACCGTGGTCCCTTCGATCAGCGGCAGCAAGTCTCGCTGCACGCCCTCGCGGCTTACCGAGCCGCCGCGCACGTCGGAAACGGCGATCTTGTCCACCTCGTCAAGGAAGACGATGCCGTTGGTTTCCGCATTGGCCAGCGCCACGCGGGCAACATCGTCCTGATCCATGCGCTTTTCGGCTTCTTCATCGACCAGCTTGTCCCATGCATCGGGCACTTTCAGCTTCTGCTTCTTTTTCGGCGGACCGCCAAAGGCCTTGCCCATCATTTCCGACAGGTCGATCATGGTCGCGCCGCTACCCATACCAGGAATGTCCATCCGCATGGGCGAGGTTTCGGCAACCTCAATCTCGACCTCGGTCTCGTTCATCGAGTTATCGACGATGCGGTTGCGGAAGCTATCGCGCGTGGCAACTGACGCACTGGAGCCGACAAGGGCATCGAGCAGCCGGTCCATTGCGGCTTCGCTGGCAGCTTCGCGCACAGCCTCGCGACGGCGATCCTTTTCGAGGCGGATCGCTTCCTCGACAAGGTCGCGCGCGATCTGCTCGACGTCACGCCCAACATAGCCGACCTCGGTGAACTTGGTCGCTTCCACCTTCACGAAGGGCGCCTGGGCCAGTTTTGCCAGACGGCGGCTGATCTCGGTCTTGCCGCAGCCGGTGGGGCCGATCATCAGGATGTTCTTGGGCGTAACCTCGTCACGCAGATCATCGTTGAGGCGCTGGCGGCGCCAGCGATTACGTAGCGCCACGGCCACGGCGCGCTTGGCGTCCTTCTGGCCAACGATGTGTTCATCGAGGGCGGCAACAATCGCCTTGGGGGTAAGGATGTCAGTCATATTTCTCTATCGGATTTGATTGGGTTCGCGCGGGCAACCGCAGCGCCTACAGCGTTTCCACCGTCACATTGCCGTTGGTGAAGACGCAAATTTCTGCCGCAACGGCCATGGCCTTGCGTGCGAGTGTCTCGGCATCTTCTTCGTAATCGGCAAGCGCGCGGCCGGCAGCTAGGGCATAATTGCCACCAGAACCGATTGCGGTGATCCCGCCTTCGGGTTCCAGCACATCGCCATTGCCGGTGAGGACAAGCAGCGTTTCCTTGTCTGCCACGATCATCAGCGCTTCGAGATTGCGCAAATATTTGTCGGTGCGCCAGTCCTTGGCGAGTTCGACCGCAGCGCGCAACAACTGGCCGCCGTGCTGTTCCAGCTTGCGTTCCAGCCGTTCGAACAAGGTAAAGGCATCAGCAGTCGCACCAGCGAAACCGACGATTACCTTGCCCTGATCACCAATGCGGCGGACCTTGCGGGCATTCGGCTTCATCACCGTGTTGCCCATGGAGACCTGGCCGTCGCCGGCGATCACCGTCTTGCCGCCGCGCTTGACGCCGATGATGGTGGTGCCGTGCCACTGGACTAGGCCGTGGTTATCGGAAGAATTGCTCATGCCCAGCCATATGGGGTGAAGTACACGGGGCTGCAAGCAATCGCGCAGCCTGGTTCGCACATGCTGGGGCTAGTGGGCCGATCAGCCCGGACCGCCAGAGCCGCCCATCGGCGCGCCGACCGTGCCGATATTGCCAAACAGGTCTTCCAGCAGGCCACGCTCAATACCCAGCGTGGGAGTGGCATCGCTGTCCGGATCGATCCGGACCACCTGCTCCACACCGGTGCGGTCAGCGGAAATGACGTTGCCGGCTTCATCGAACTTGATCGCCAGCACCTGGTGGCGAGCGATCTTCGGCGTGGTGAATGGAGCCTGCTCAGTCCGGCTGGAGATGTAGTACCAGATGGGCTCGCCATACTGGCTGGTCAGCGTGGGGCGGCCCAGCGTGCCTTCCACGGACTGGCGGTTGTCGATCCCAGGCTGGACCGATGCCACCAGCACCTCATCCACCAGATATCCGCGCTGGTTCTCGATCGAGGAACAGCCCGCCACCGTGCCAAGGGCCGCAATCGCGCTGATAATCCGCAAGCTGGCATGCATTTTCGCGTCGTTCCTTCGAAACTTCATGTGTATTCATCGAACCCGGCATCATTGCCTGGCGCGCCGGGCGCACTATATCTTTGCGCAAGCCTTACGGGCTGGCGCGCGCCCATGCAATCCCGGCTGAGAAGCGCTTGCCCACAGGCCATTGAATACCCGCTTAACGATCTCGAACTGGAAAGTAGCTGCAGTGTCATTCTTCTCCCGCCTTTTCGGCACCCAGCGTGATCCGCGCGACCAGTTGCGCCCTTTGTGGTTCCGCGTTGTGGAGATAAGCCGCCTGCCCGAATATTATGCCAGATGCGGCGTGGCGGATTCGTTCGACGGGCGGTTTGACATGGTGGTGAACATACTTGCGATCACCCTGCTGCGCATGGAAAAGAGCTGGTCGCTCAATCGCAAGTCCGCCCTCCTGACCGAGCTGTTCGTTGACGATATGGATGGCCAACTGCGCGAAAGCGGCGTGGGCGACATCGTGGTGGGCAAGCACATGGGCAAGCTGATGAGCGCACTGGGCGGGCGGATCGGCGCACTTCGCACCGCCTTTGCCAGCAACGAGCAGGGCGAGCTCACTTCTGCGCTCGAACGCAATGTCCATTGGCGCGAGGATGGCGGCGACCCGGCAAGCCTTGCCGCAAGGTTGCGTGCTCTGCATGAAGACCTTGCCAACCGCAGTGATGACGATGTGCTGGGCGGAAGGATTGCACAATGATCGACGCTGCCTCCGCCCACGAATTTTCGCGCATGGTCGATCTTCGCGGCCTTACTGCAGAGCCGGTGAAACTGGCCGCAACTCCTGAAGAATGCGTCGCACTGGCGGATCGATTCGGCCTTGTCGCGGTGAACAACCTTGCCGCCAGCGTCTCGCTCATTGCCAAAGGCGAGCGAGTCGAAGCGAATGGCAGCCTGTCCGCCGATATCGTGCAAAGCTGCGCGATTTCAGGCGATGACTTGCCGGTTAAGCTTAAAGAAGAGCTGTCGCTCCACTTCGTGCCGCTGCGCGAAATTACCGAGGAAGAGATCGAGCTGGCGGAAGAGGACCTCGACGAGATTCCCTATTCCGGCACCAGCTTCGACCTTGGCGAAGCCGTGGCGCAAAGCCTTGCGCTGGCCATCGACCCCTACCTCACCGGCCCGGATGCCAACCGCGTGCGCGAAGAGCATGACCTTGCCGAAAAAGGCCCGCAAGGTCCGCTTCAGGAAGCACTGGCGAAGCTGAAGAAAGGCTGAGCAGTCAGCTTTCGCGCAAGGTCACGATAAAGCCGGAGCTCTCGCCCCGGCTTTATCTGCCTGGTTCGACAAGCCTGCCTAACCTCAGAACGGGATATCGTCGTCCAGATCGTCACCGAAGTTGGAACCGCCTGACGACCCGCCCGAGCCGCCGCCCTGGTTCCAGC
>CAZYAL010000034.1:9539-11575 GCA_964645635.1 uncultured Sphingomonadaceae bacterium
GTCAGCGTGCCATTGAAGCCGCGCAGCACAACTTCGGTGGAATAGCGGTCCTGACCGTTCTGGTCCTGCCACTTGCGCGTCTGCAGCTGGCCTTCGACGAAGACCTTGCTGCCCTTCTTCAGGTAGCGTTCGCAAACATTGACGAGGCCTTCGGAAAAGATTGCCACAGTGTGCCACTCGGTCCGCTCCTGGCGCTGGCCATCGCGGTCCTTCCACGTTTCACTGGTGGCGATGCGCAGGTTGCAAACCTTGCCGCCATTCTGGAAGCTGCGGATTTCGGGGTCTGTACCCAGATTGCCGATCAGCATTACCTTGTTGAGTGAACCGGCCATCCGAATCCCTTCCTCTCGTAAAAATCAGGAGAGGACGCTTATCGAATGGGGCGGCGAGTCTCTACCCCTTCACGGGCTTACCCACATTCAGATTTTGCACGCAGGCCTACAGGCCCGCTGACACTGCTATCCAATAGGTCAGACCGGCAAAGACATAGGCGGCCGCGAAAAGGTAGGCCAGCATCACAGCGGGCCATTTCCAGCCGTTGGTTTCCCGCCGCGCCACGGCGATGGTGGAAAGGCACTGCGGCGCGAACACAAACCATGCGAGGAAGGCCAGCGCGGTGGGCAAGCTCCAGCGCGCGGCGATCTTATCACGCAGGGCCTGTTCGGCCTCGGCTTCATCCTCGGCATCCACGGCATAGGTAGTCGCAAGGCTGGCCACCGCCACTTCGCGCGCTGCCATGGCCGGGACCAGCGCAAGCGTCATCTCACGGTTGAAGCCAATCGGTTCGAACGCAGGATGCATCGCGCTGGCAAGCTGCCCGGCAACTGAGGCATCAAGCTGGCTCTCGCCCTCGCCCGCCTTGGGGAAGGAAAGCAGCACCCACAGGATCACCGTGGCCATGAAGATGATCGTACCAGCGCGGCGCAAGAACACCCACGCGCGCTGCCACAAGCCGATCAGCAAGTCGCGGATCGGCGGCATCTGGTAACGCGGCAGCTCCATGATGAAGCCGGATGCCTCACCCTTGGTGACAGAGCGGCGCAGCACCAGCGCCGCCACCATGGCGGACAGGATCCCCGATAGATAGAGCACAAAGAGCACCAGCCCCTGCAGGCCGATACCGGGACCGACATTCTGCGCCGGGATTACCGCCGCGATAATGACAGCATAAACCGGCAGGCGCGCAGAACATGTCATTAGCGGGGCGATCAATATAGTGGTCAGGCGGTCCATGGGATCGGAGATCGCGCGGGTCGCCATGATGCCAGGAATGGCGCAGGCAAAGCTGGAAAGCAGGGGGATGAAGCTGCGCCCGGACAAGCCGACATACGCCATCAAGCGGTCCATGATGAAGGCTGCACGGGCCATGTAACCCGATTGCTCCATCGCGAGGATGAAGGCGAACAGGATCACGATCTGCGGCAGGAACACAACCACCGAGCCGACGCCCGCGATCACGCCTTCGACAAGGAAATCCTGCAGTAGCCCTTCCGGAACCGCCGCAGCAACGCTGGTGGCCATCACCTCGGTCAGTGCTTCAATCATGCCGATGAACGGGTCTGCCCAGGCAAACACCGCCTGGAAGATCACGAACAACAGGCCGAACAGGATCACCGGCCCCAGCCACGGATGCAGCAGCACCTTGTCGAGCCTGGCATGAAGCTGGTGCGCCGACGACTGGGAAAGGATCGCGCCATTGGCGATATTGCGCGCGGACAGGCGTCTTTCCGGTAGGCTCAGGTTCTCAACCTCGTGCCGCCTCGTCAGGTCCTGCCGCACGGACTTGGCGATTGCTTCTGTCAGGGCACCCAGCCCGCGCTTGCGAACCGCAACCGTAGGCACCACGGGCACGCCAAGCGCCACGCTCAGCGCGGCGGGATCGATCACCAGACCGTCACGCTCGGCAAGGTCAACCATGTTGAGCGCAACCAGCGTAGGCAGACCAAGCCCGATCAGTTCTTGAGCGAAGACGAGATGCTGTTCGAGGTTCGCCGCATCAACGACGATCACCAGCACGTCTGGCCGCGCCTCACCTT
>CAZYAL010000034.1:11675-20445 GCA_964645635.1 uncultured Sphingomonadaceae bacterium
CGCGAACCGACATGGCCCTGGCATGCACGCGGCGCATGGCAACCGTCATCCGGCCGATGGTGATGGCAATCGGATCGCCGCCAAAGAAGATGCCGCGATTGGCGATGGCGACGTGCGCGCCCACATCAATTCCCAGTGCGCGCAGGCGCTTGGATTCTTCAGGGGCCAGCTGGTCCCAGTCGACAGACGTGATTTCGGCTTCCACCAGCGGTTGCAATGTATCGAGTGTCATCGGTCTCTGCTCTCTCTGTCGCGGTGCCAGAGCAGAGCACTAATTGCAACTGGTTCTCAATAGTTTTTTGTTTCCGCCCGCGCATCCGCGCGTGCGTCTTCAGGGCTGTTCCCTCCGTGCTGCCGACTGCGGGGCCCCTGCGGGCGGGCGGGCACCCTTGCGGTCACTATCGTGACCGTCTGATAGAGCGAGCCGAGAGGCCGGGAATGATCGCTGAGCCGCAGGCGAAGCAAGCGCGTGACCACGCGCCAGCCAGTAGGCCGGATGGTCCGCGCCCGGCGCCTGAGTGACCAAAGAAAACAGATTTCCCGAGGACGAACCCGCGGATGCGGCTTCTTGAAGCAGACTACTTGTGCCCATAGCGGAGCCTTCCAAGGAAACGCGCGATATCGAAATGCTCGCGGTCGCCACCAAGTAGCTGCGCCTTTGCCTTCTCAAACTTCATCACGCCTTCGATCCGGCGATCGAGGAAGGCTGCCGATTCGGCCTTGTCCTCGCTTTCGTCATTCACGAACACGGCCAGCGTGGCGGCATAGATCGAGGCAAGGATCGCGCGCTTGGAATAGTGGTTGTAGTCCGTCGCCGTATCGCCAGCGAGGCGCCACATCTTGTCTGCGCTGGACCAGCCCATCTGCATAGCACGGGCAGCGTTCTGCGGCATGGCCTGGATCGCCAGTGCGCGGCTGAAGGCTTCTTCCATACCGGTAATGCTGGCAAGACGGAACCACACCAGCGCGCGGATCTTCTCGCGTATCTTCATCGAATCGAGCGATCCATCGGCGAAATGGGCTTCCATCTCGGCATCGACGCTTTCAACCCACGCTGCAATCATATCCATCGCGCCGCCAGGAAAGGCCAGCCGCGCCACGGCCGGGTCCACGCCCTTGGCGTGGGCCGCAGCTTCCACAGCTTCATCGCCCCAGCCATCAAAAACGGCGGACAGCGCGATTTCCGGCGCCAGCTTCAGGCGCAGGCCATCAAGCGACGGGTCAGCAAAGGTGGCGGCTTCGGCCATCAGAAGCTGGGACCGTATGATGTGCCGGAGCTGGCGCGTTCGCCCTCTGGCTTTTCGTACCGGGCGATCGTGTCATTGGTGACATCATTCGCGCCACGCAGACGCGCATAATCGCGCGCCGAGCGGCCCGAATTGTCATAGCGGTCCGGATCGGCACCGGCTTCCAGCAGCACGCGCATCAGCTCAGTGTTGCGAGCGTGCACGGCATACATCAGGGGGGTTTCGCCTGAATTGTTGGTCACGTCCACGCGCGCACCATGGGCGATCAGCTTCTCCACCCCTTCGACAAAGCTCAGCTGCGTTGCCAGCATCAACGGGGTCACACCGTCCTTGTCGGCGATATTCACGTTCGCCCCCTGCTGGTAGAGATAGTCGATCCACACACCATCACGACGGTCGACAACGATATGCATTGCGCTGCGGCCGCTCGAAAGGTCACGCGCGTTCACCACGGTGGAACCAGGCGTGTCGAGCATCTCGGTGACCTTGGTCCCGTCCTTTTCCTCAACAGCCTGCAGGAACTGATAGCCCTCGGAATAGAGCTGCGCAGCGGCAGGAGTTGTCAGCGACACAGCGGTGGCCGCTGCAAATGCGACGAATGTCTTGCGAAGAGGAGCCATGGCGCCCCAGTCCTCCTTGAAAATTGTTTGGGACAGCGCACATGCGGCCCCGTTATCACTCTTGTCGCCTGCCAGTTAGCAGAGCATGAACCGGATTGTCATGCCCATGTCCCGATTTAACCGAATTCTCGCTGCCACAATCGCGATGGCAGCCCTGCCGCTGCTTGCATCCTGCGACAAAGCGCCGCCGCCGGTAGGCGCACTTGAAGGATCGACCATCGGCGGCCCGTTCGAACTGGTCAATTCCAGCGGCGACACGGTGCGCTGGAGCGACTTCGAAGGCAAGTACCGCATGGTCTATTTCGGCTATACTTGGTGCCCCGACGTCTGCCCGTTTGACCTAAATCGCATGATGCTGGGGTACCGGCAGTGGTCGGAGGAAAATCCGGAGCTCGCCGGAGACGTGCAGCCGATCTTCATCACCATCGACCCGGAGCGTGATACGCCCGAAAAGATGGCGGAATATACCGCCAATTTCGGCGAGAACTTGCTGGGGCTTACCGGCTCGCCTGAGGCAATCGCGGAGGCGGCGACCAATTTCTCCGTCTTCTATTCGCGCGGCGAGGAAGACGAGAATGTCGGCTACCTGATGCAGCATTCCAACGCGGTATACCTCATGGGCCGGAAAGGCGAACCCATTGCGCTGCTCCCGGTGGACGAAAGCGCAGAAGGCGTGGCCGCGCAGCTCGCCACATTCGTGCGATGAGGGAGAAGTTCTGGGAACTGCCGCTCGATGCGCTGATGCGCGAGGAGTGGGAGGCGCTGTGCGATGGCTGCGGGCGCTGCTGCCTGCACAAGCTGGAGGACGAGGACACCGGCGAGATCGCCGAGACCAACGTCGCCTGCAAGCTGCTCGATACCAACACTGCGCGCTGCAAGGATTACCGCCATCGCAAGGCCTTCGTGCCAGACTGCATGCGCCTCACCCCCGCACTGGTCAAGAAGGTGCCTTGGCTGCCGAAGACATGCGCTTACAAGCTGCGCGCAGACAGCAAGCCGATCCCCGAATGGCATTACCTGCTCACAGGCAATCGCAATGCGATGCGCGAGGCCGGAATCTGCGTTTCCGGCAAGGTGATCAGCGAGGTCGATGCCGGGCCGCTCGAACACCACATCACGGAATGGGGCACATGATCGACTGGCTGCGTCCCGACCATCAGGAACCAGCCATTACCTTGCCCGACGGGTACACATTGCCCATCGCCATCCGCCGCCATACCCGCGCCACGCGGCTGACCATGCGGCTTGCACCAGATGGTAGCGAGCTTCGCATTACCTTGCCGCGCTGGGGAGGCACCCGCGATGCGCTGCTCTTTGCCGAAGCGCGGCAGGACTGGATCGCGCAGCAACTCGCCCGCGTGCCCAAGGCGCTCAGCATCGAACCGGGCGCGCATGTCCCCTATCGCGGCGCAAAACTGCGTGTGGAATGGCAAGCCAGGCTGCCGCGCAAACCGAAACTGGCTGACGATGCGCTCCATCTGGGCGGGCCGGAAGAGACGCTGGAACC
Source organism: uncultured Sphingomonadaceae bacterium (assembly GCA_964645635.1). Classification (GTDB taxonomy): domain Bacteria; phylum Pseudomonadota; class Alphaproteobacteria; order Sphingomonadales; family Sphingomonadaceae; genus Alteraurantiacibacter. The sequence goes on from CAZYAL010000034.1 coordinate 15,050, forward strand.
GCGCATCCGTCGCTGGCTTGAAGGTCAAGCGATGGCGCATCTTGCAGACGACCTCACCTTTTATTGCCAGCGTGGGCGGCAAGACCTGCCGCAACTCGCGCTGTCACGCGCAAGGCGCCGCTGGGGCAGCTGCACCGGCGAGCGAGACACGGGGCGCTGCATCCGCATCAACTGGCGGTTGATCATGGCACCAGACCACGTGCGCCGCTCCGTCGTCGCGCATGAGGTAGCCCACCTTACCCATTTCGACCATTCGCCCGCCTTCCACGCGTTGCTCGGCGAGCTTTACGAAGGCGATATCCGCGCGGCAGACCGCTGGCTGAAGCACGAAGGGCGCAATCTCTACGCGGCCTTCGGATAGGTCAGGACTGGCGAAAAGCCTCCGCACCGCCTATCTGGCCACACCATGAAGCAATTTTTGCGCCGCATTTCCCCAAAGCGGGCCGCCCTAGACTTTGTGGAAGTCTGGCAAACGCCGCAACAGCACCGCTGGCCGGTGATGGGCGTGGCGCTTGCGGCCACCTTCGCGCTGTTCGCGCTGTTCATCCCGGAAAGCCAGCGGATTGAGCCCCGCCCGCCCGAGGTCATCTATATTTCGACATGGGAAGACGGGCGCAGCGAACGCCAGATCATCGCCAGCAATTGCCGCAACCAGGGACTGAAGGACGCGTTGCAGGCTCGCCTCGAAGAACGTGCCGAAATCCGCCGCGACCTGTATCGCGCACTCGGCCGTGCCACCTTCCTAGACGTGGACGAGATCCAGGCGAATGCCGATGCCGAAGCCGCCGCGGCAGAAGCGAAGGAGCTGGCCACCCGTGAAGCTGCCGGGTTCGACGATGCGGCATACAACATGACGGTTGAGGAATATTGCGCACAGGTGCTCGGCGATGCTGCCAACTGAGGACAACCGCTGGCTGGATGCCGCCGCCGCGCTGGCAATCCGCGCCCGGCCCGCAAGCGCTCCCAACCCTGCGGTTGCCGCGATTATCGTGAAGGCAGGCATAGTGCTGGGCCGGGGCTGGACGGCCGCCGGCGGCCGTCCGCATGCAGAAGCCGTGGCGCTCGAACAAGCGGGCCACGGCACGCGCGGGGCGACCATGTATGTCACTCTGGAGCCTTGCGCGCACCACTCCAAACGCGGCCCCTCCTGCGCTCAGATAACTGCCGGGGCGGAACTGGCCCGCGTGGTGGTGGGCTGCACTGATCCCGATCCGCGCACCAATGGCAAGGGCATCCAACACCTGCGCGATGCGGGAATCGCCGTTGACGTGATCGACCATGCAGTGAGCAGCGCCAGCCTTGCCGGTTTACTCACTCGCGAAGAAAAGCAGCGCCCGCATGTCACCTTAAAGCTAGCCGTGAGCGCGGATGGTTTTATCGGACCGACATCCGGCGAGCCCGTCACCATCACCGGCTGCGTGTCCCGCGCGCATGTCCACCGCCAGCGCGCTCTGGCCGAAGCCATCGTGATTGGCGGGGCTACCCTGCGCAATGACAGCCCCAGGCTCGACGTGCGGCTTCCGGGGGTGGAAGACCGCTCGCCCAAACGCTTCGTGCTGACTCGCGGTGAAGCACCAGGTGGCTGGAGCAAGCTCGTCAGCCCGCAGGACGTGGCGAACCTCTGCCCAATGCAATATTGCTATGTCGAAGGAGGCGCGGCGACGGCGGAGGCTTTCATCACCGCAGGACTGGTGGACGAGCTGCATATCTATTGCGCGCCACATTCGCTTGGCAGCGGCATTCCGGCATACGGCAATCTCGGCCCTGCACCTGATGGCGCACCGCCACCCGGATTTTCGCGCGTTGACCGGCGGCGTATTGGCGGCGATACGCTGTTCATCTATCGGCCAGAGACGGCACAGGCCTAATTCAGGGGAAAGCGGATGTTCACCGGCATCGTAACCGCCATCGGAACAATCCAAAGCGTGGAGCAGCGCGGCGATCTGCGCGTGCAGATCACCTGCCCATGGGACCCGGCAGATATCGCCATCGGCGCCAGCATCGCCTGTTCGGGCGTGTGCCTTACGGTGGTGAAGCGCGGCGGCGAAAAGGGCGCGTGCTGGTTTGCGGTGGATGTGTCTGCCGAAACTGTGTCACGCACCGCCACGGCAATGTGGAAGGAAGGCCGCAACTTGAACCTCGAACCCTCGCTGCGGCTGGGGGACGAGCTGGGCGGCCATATCGTCACCGGCCATGTCGATGCCGTGGGGCTCTTGCATGACTGGCGGCCCGAAGGCGATTCCATGCGCGCCACTATTGCTGCGCCCGCAGACCTTGCCCCCTTCATCGCTGCCAAGGGATCGGTGACTGTGGACGGCGTCTCGCTGACAGTGAACTCGGTATCCGACCGGCCCGATGGCAGCGTCCACTTCGGCGTCAACATCATCCCGCACACGGCAGAAGTCACCACGCTGGGCGAACTGGCACAGGGTTCGGAAGTGAACCTGGAGATCGACACCGTGGCACGCTATCTGCAACGAATGGCGAGTTTGCGGGGGTAGTCACTTCCCTACACGCCGCCCAAGATTCCAAAACCCCCGGATGGCCCGCTCAAACCTTCCGGAAGCCCCACGCCCAAAGGCAAACTGTCCCGAAGAGGATTTTCCCCTTCAGGACAGTGTTCCATGTGTTCCAAATGTTAACGCGGACCGCGAGCCGTGCCCGGCAGGATTATTCCGCGACGGCTGCCAGTGCGTTCACGAACTTGTCGATATTGCCCATGGTAAGGCCCGCCACGTTAATGCGGCCAGAGCCCGCCATATAGATGCCGTGATCTTCGCTCAGGGCGAGGATTTGCTCCTTGTTGAGCGGCAGCATGGCAAACATGCCTTGTTGCTGGCCCAGCGGGGCAAGGTTCACGGCACCGGCATTGCTCGAAGCGGCGAGCTTTTCGCGCACCTGGCGGATGCGGGCGCGCATCGAATCAAGCTCGTCAATCCACTGCTTCGTCATCGCCGGATCGGTCAGCGCAAGGCGCACGGCAGAAGCGCCGTGATCTGGCGGCATGGACCAGTTGGCGCGCGCCAGTGCCCAGCCGTTCGACATAGCCTTGCCGTTATCAGCGGCGTTAGCCGTCATCACGTAGCAAGCGCCGACGCGGTCGCGATAAAGGCCGAAGTTCTTGTCGCAGCTGTAAGCGATCAGCGCTTCGGGCACAGCGGCAAGCACCTTGCGCGTGCCGTAAGCATCCTCTTCCATGCCGAGGCCGAGGCCCTGATAGGCAAGGTCGATGATCGGCAGCACGTCCGACGCGCCGAGGATGGCGGCGATCTCGTCCCACTGTGCGTTGGTATAGTCCACACCGGTCGGGTTGTGGCAGCAGCCGTGCAGCAGCACCGCATCACCTTCGCCAGCACCCGCCAGCGCTTCCTTCAGTGCGGCAAGGTCTGCCGAACCGTCTGCCGCGGCGTGGTTAAAGCCGACCAGTTCGACGCCGGTATCGGCCAGGATCTGCGCGTGATTGGGCCAGCTGGGCGTGCCCATGAGAATGCGCTTGATGCCAGCCTTTTTGGCCATGGCCACCGCGATACGCACCGCGCCGGTGCCGCCGGGTGTCTGCATCCCGTCAATCCGGCCACCCAGCGACGGGTCTTCGCCGCCAAAAACATGCGGCATCAGCGCATGAACGAAGCCCATGTCGCCTTCTGGGCCGAGATAGGCCTTGGTGTCCTGCTCCGCCACGAGCTTCGCTTCAGCGGCCTTGATGCAGGCGAACACCGGCGTGCCGCCGTCGGCGGTGCGGTACACGCCCACGCCGAGGTCAATCTTGTCCTCGCGCGGGTCCGCGTCAAAAAGCTTGATCAGCGCAAGCAGCGCGTCGGGCGGTTGTTGGTCGAGTCTGTCGAGCATAGTGGCAACGCCCATGCGCAAGAAGGCCCGCTATCGCAAGAGCGAAGCGGGCCTCAGCCGCAAAATTTATGCGATTTTGCGATTGTGTCAGAATGGTAGGGCGCGCTGTTTCTTGGAAAAGCGCAGGTATCCGCCGTTCACGCCCAGCCGCAGCCCGGCACCAACGCGGATCGGGATCAGCACCGTGTTGCCCTTTCGCAGATAGGAAACATTGAAGCCGCCCACGAGGTAAGCCTGCCCTTCGCCCGCCAGGAAGCGATCGTAAAGCTCCTCGGTGTCATCCAGATTGTACGCCAGAACGAAGGTGTCGCCGGCATTTACGCCGGCATCGAGACCGATGGAGGGGCCCGTCCAGTAAACGGGCATATTCCCCTCTACCTTGTGGAACAGCGTGCCCGCACCATAACGTAGGCCAAAAATAAATGCGCCTCCTCCTTCGTGACCAACAATATAGCCGCTGGGCTCGCCTTGCTCATGAAGGATGTCCTCAATCAACCGGGCAAGGCCTTCGGCGCCCTTGCCGAACAGACCTTCCGCAGCGCCAATCAGTTCACCCTCGGCGTAGGTCGTTGCCGGCTCGGCCTGCACCGCTCCGGTCGCATCGACTGGCTGAGCAGCAGAATCCTGGCCGCTGGCGACAGGACCGGGATAGGTTTCCGGCGGCAGATCGAGCCGGGAATTGGCAGAACGGTTGCCTGCCTCTTCATAGCGCGAAGAGGGTATTTCGACCTGGTAATCGGTTGTGGCAGCAGCACTAGTGCTTCCTGCAGGGCGCGACAAATCGGCATCGATCGCCATGTCCGGATCGACCGTCTCGATCGACTGCGACACGGCTGGCGCGGAACCCAGCGCGGCAAAAGCCGCAATCACGAGACCGATCGCGCCCTTGCGCCAGATATCAGCAATTCGGATCATCATGGCTGCCCCCTTCCTCAATGGGCTGTGCATTCACGGCCCGCACGAATGCGCAGAGGCCTTTCTGCGTGCCAAGAGAATCCTTTGCGCATGAAGCAGCAATGAACGCGCGGCAGGCCGAGTCCGATTTGCGGTGAGTCGAATCGAAATCGAGAGGAAAATGCTGAATTGCGACGTTTTTGGTAGAGCACTTGCAGCGGCCCCACGCCCTCGTTATAGCGCGCCTCTCATTCGCCCCTCAGCATGCTGAAGCGAATGTGGAGACGTGGGTGAGTGGCTGAAACCAGTTCCCTGCTAAGGAACCATACCCGATTAGGGTATCGAGGGTTCGAATCCCTCCGTCTCCGCCAACTTATTAATAATAACAGATGCTTATGGGTGGATATGTCATGCTACCCACCATCTTACCCACCTTTAAAACGGTGCTATCTAACCAGCCACCCTCTGGTCTGCTCCCCGATTCGACACCCCCACCCCCCTGTTAAATCCTGACTAGCGGCACCCCACCGAGGCGGTACCCCCCTATCCGTCAGATGGGACCCACGGGTTGTGTGTACATACTAAACTGCGCGTTAGGTGCTCACTCTTGGAGCAAGCCGCCCGGTGACTAGTCCCAAGCTATCACTCGCAGC
>CAZYAL010000035.1:0-7715 GCA_964645635.1 uncultured Sphingomonadaceae bacterium
GCGACTACGTGAGCTATGAGCCGCGCGTTACTGCCACTACATGGCCGCTGTTCGTCATTCCTTTTTTGCTGCTGCTGATAGCGGGTCTGATCATTCGCGGCCGCCTGACGCGGGAAGCACCGGGGCAGGAGGGCGCGGAATGAACAACTTGCTGAGTATGGCTGCCGCTGCCGCCGGACCCATGAAAGGGGCGCCGCTAACCGAATTCGGACCCGTGAGCACGCCGGGAATGATGGTCTGGGTCGTCGCGATCGTTCTGGCGATTGCCGCGTTTGCGGTGGGTGTGCTGGTGTTCCGCTTGCCAAAGTCCACATGGGCAAGCCTTGCCGCCGCGCTTGTGTTCGGCCTTGCCGGATACACGCTGCAGGCCAGCCCGGACATTCCCGCTGCGCCGAAGGGGCTGCAGCAGGAGCGCTTTTCCGATGATTGGCAAATCCTCGATTCGCGCGAGCTGCTGGTGGGCCAGCGCCTCAAATCCGATTCGCGCATGATGGTGACGGCCAACGGCTTTGCCCGGCAGGGCCGCTTTGAAGTCGCATCGAAAATCCTTAGTGGCATCGTGGAGGAAAACCCGGAGGACTTCGAAGCATGGGTGGCGCTGGGTAACACGCTTACCGAGCAGGCGGAAGGCACGCTGACACAGGCTTCCGTCTATGCCTTTCGCAAAGCCAGCGAGATTGCCCCGGAAAACCCCGCACCCGCCTATTTCCTAGGGCTATCATTGATTCGGCAGGGCCGCATGATGGAAGCATATCAGGTCTGGAGCGGAGCCTTGCGGGAATTGCCGACCCCTGCTGCAGGCGAAACGCCTGACGATGCCACACTGTTCATGGCGGACCGGGTAATGCGGCTGGAATCGATGTTGCAACAATCAGGTGCGCTGCCGCCAGCCGATAGCGCTGCGGATCAGCAACGGTGATGTTGCAATGCGGCATGTTGCGCAAGCAAACAGCCGCTGCTATTGGCGCCGCCTTCCAGCGCCTGCGGGCGTGAAGAGGGGCGTAAATCCCGATGAGTGTAGTAACCAAAAGTAATGACACGAAGAGCGCCAAGCTGAAGCTTGCTGCAGGCGCAATCGGCATCGTCTTCGGTGATATCGGCACCAGCCCGCTTTACGCCTTCCGTGAAACTTTCGTTGGCCCTCACCCGCTTACGCTGGATGACATGCACGTCCTTGGCGTGCTCAGCCTTATCTTCTGGTCGATGACGCTGATAGTTTCGATTCAGTATGTTTCGATTCTCATGCGTGCAGATAACAATGGGCAAGGGGGCAGCCTCGCCCTTATTGCATTGTTGACGCGCTATATCGGCAGGACAGGGTATGGCGGCATCGTGGTGCTGCTTGGGGTGTTTGCCACGGCGCTGTTCTATGGCGACAGTATGATTACTCCTGCGATCTCGGTGTTGTCTGCCGTGGAAGGCCTGACAGTCGTTGATCGTCGGCTTGACCAGTTTGTGATTCCGATCGCGCTTGTGCTGCTGGTTGCCCTGTTTCTCATTCAAAGACGCGGTACCGCAAAGGTCGGTGCGCTGTTTGCGCCTGTGATGATCGTCTACTTTGCGACACTGGCGGTGCTCGGAATCGCCCATATCATCAACTCGCCGGAAATATTCTTCGCGCTAAATCCTTGGTATGCTGTGCAGTTCTTTATAACTGACAAGTGGCTGGCATTCCTGGCACTGGGATCGGTGGTGCTGGCGGTAACCGGTTCCGAGGCGCTGTATTCCGACATGGGGCATTTTGGTCTTGGGCCCATGCGCCTGTCCTGGTTTGGCTTTGTGATGCCATGCTTGCTGATTAACTACTTTGGTCAAGGTGCGATGATTATCGGGCTTGGCGATGCATCAGCTGCCGAAGCAATCGAGAACCCATTTTTCTATCTCGCACCTGAAATGTTGCGCTTGCCTTTGGTGCTTCTGGCCACGGCTGCGACATTTATCGCCAGTCAGGCCGTGATTTCCGGTGCGTTCTCGGTGACGCATCAGGCTATTCAGCTAGGCTTCATTCCCCGTCTTTCGATCCTGCATACGAGTGACCAGCACCACGGCCAAATCTATATACCCATCATCAACTGGGTGTTGATGGTGGCTGTCATTGTCCTGGTGCTGATGTTCCGGAATTCATCCAACCTTGCCAGTGCCTATGGAATCGCTGTGACAGGTGCGATGTTGATAGACACCTGCCTTATGGCAGTTTTGCTCGTTGCAGCATGGCGTTGGCGTTGGTGGCTTGGTGTGCCGCTGCTGCTCTTGTTCTTCGGGGTGCAAGGCGCATATTTTGCGGCCAATGCGATGAAGATACCCGATGGTGGCTGGTTCCCGCTGATGATGGGCGCGATCGCCTTTACCTTGCTCACGACCTGGTCAAAGGGTCGCAAGCTGATGCGGGACCGGATGACGGAGATCGGCCTTCCGCTCGACATCTTCGCCAAGTCTGCCAACAATTCCACCAAGCGCGTTTCCGGCACGGCGATCTTCATGAACTCCGGCTCTACCGGGACACCATCGGCGCTGTTGCACAATATCAAGCACAACAAGGTGCTGCATGAACGCGTGGTGGTGTTGACCGCGCAGATCGGCGACGTGCCTTATGTTGACGAATCCGAGCGATATGAAACGCATGACCTTGGCGAAGGCTTCTACCGCGTAGTTCTTCATTACGGCTTCATGGAAGAAACCGACGTGCCCAAGGCGCTTGAGAAGATCGACATGTGCGGCGGCAAATTCGAGATGATGCACACCAGCTTCTTCCTCAGCCGTCAGACACTGCTCTCGGCCGAGAAGCCAGGAATGATGATCTGGCGTGAAAAGCTGTTCTCATGGATGATGCGTAACGCGGCAACGCCGATGGAATTCTTCCGCCTGCCAACCAACCGCGTGGTGGAACTGGGCAGCCAGGTCGAAATCTAGTGGGGCCGCATCAGAGCGCACCCGCCCGCTCACTCATGCGGAGGGTTCTGGATCACCTTTTCTTCCGCTTCCAGCGATAGGCCGTGCTTCAGCAGCATGGGCAGCTGGGTGAAGGTGAAGAGGAAGGTGAGCGGCAGGAACAGCCACAGCTTGGCAGCCAGCCAGCTTTCAAAGCTGATGGTATAGATCAGCACTGTGTTCAGTACAGCGAGGGCAAGGAAGAACACGCCCCAGTTGCGCGACAGCTTGAGCCAGCCTTCCTGCGTCAGCCCCTCGAAAGCGGCTTCCAGCAGATATTTGAGCAGTGGTTTGCCTTTAGCCCATCCGCCCAGCAGCAGCACGCCGAAGCCGACATAGATGATCGACGGCTTCCACTGGATGAAATGCTCGTCCTGGAAGTAGATGGTCAGCGCGCCGAAGCCCACGATTAGAATCGTTGAGAGCCACAGCATGGGCGAAACCTTGCCGAGGTAGAATTTCGAGAAGCCAAGCGCCGCCACTGCGGCCGCGATGAAGGCGCCCGTGCTCTTGATGATCGCCTCGGTGGTGAGCACAGCGAAAACAATGTCGTCACTTACGTCTTCCTTCACTGGGGCGAAGTACTTGTAGGTGAGGAAGAACACGAGCAGCGGCCCGTAATCCACCAGCACATTGAGCCAGCCGGATTTCGGCTTCTTCGGGGAAGTTTCGGTATCGGCCATCAGGCAATCCCTGCAATCACGCGCGCTACAAGGTCGGGATCGAAGGGGCGCAAATCGTCGATCTTCTCGCCCACGCCGATCGCATGGATGGGCAGGCCATATTGTTCTGCTGCGGCAACCAGCACGCCGCCGCGAGCGGTGCCATCCAACTTGGTCATGATCAGGCCGGTGACGCCAGCCACTTCCTTGAAAACGTCAATCTGCGAGAGCGCGTTCTGGCCGTTTGTGGCATCGAGCACCAGCACCACATCATGCGGAGCTTCGGGGTTGAGGCGGCCGAGGACTTTGCGGATCTTGGCCAGCTCGTCCATCAGCTCGCGCTTGTTCTGCAAGCGGCCGGCGGTGTCTACCACCAGCGCGTCGATGCCGGTATCGGTTGCGCGCTTTACCGCGTCGAACACGATGCTCGCCGGATCACCGCCTTCAGGGCCGGTCACGATGTCCACGCCGATGCGGTCTGCCCACACCTTGAGCTGGCCTATGGCCGCCGCCCGGAAGGTATCGCCTGCTGCCAGAAGCACGCCGTAATCGTCTTCCTGAAACAGGTGAGCGAGCTTGGCGATGGTGGTTGTCTTGCCTGAGCCATTAACGCCGATCACAAGGATGACCTGGGGGCGAGGGAAGGCGGTGATTTCAAGCGGCTTGGCCACAGGGCGCAGGATATCGGCAATCTCTTCTGCCACCGCTTCCTTCAGCTCCTGTTCGGTAATCGACAGACCGAAGCGCTTTTCCGCCAGCTTTGCGCGAATCCGCGCTGCCGCCTTGGGGCCAAGGTCGGATGTGATCAGCGCATCTTCAACATCGTCCAGCGTGGCATCGTCCAGCTTGGCCGTGCCGACCAAGCCCGTAAGGTTGTCAGACAAGCGTTCGGATGTCTTGCGGAAACCGCCGAACAGCCGCTCGGTCCAGCTCTTTTCACTCATATCAGGAGACCTTTCGTGGCGGTTGTGGGCGTGATGGTCAGGATGGTTCCTTCGGCCGTGCCTTCAGGGGCCTTCACGCGGGCGAAGTTCTGCGAATAGCCGCAGCCATCGCGCTCGGTAAGCACGTGGAGCGGCTTGCCCACAAGGCTTTGCACCCAATCTTCGCGCATTTCAGCCACATCTGCGCGTAAGTCAGCAGCGCGTTCTTTGATCAGAGGTTTATCGAGCTGCGGCATTCGCGCGGCAGGTGTGCCTGGGCGAGGGGAGTAAGGGAAGATATGCCCGTGTACGATGCCCAGTTCGCGGATGATCGAGCGGTTGGCTGCATGGTGCGCTTCGCTTTCGGTCGGGAATCCGGCGATCAGGTCCGCACCGATGGCAAGTTCCGGGCGGCGTTCCTTGAGGCGGTGGACGAGATCCAGTGCATCAGCGCGGTTGTGGCGGCGCTTCATGCGCTTCAGGATCAGGTCATGCCCGTGCTGCAGCGAGAGGTGGAGGTGCGGCATCAGCCGATCCTCTCCTGCGAACAGTTCGAACAGCAGCGGGTCTATTTCGATCCCGTCGAGAGAGGACATGCGCAGGCGCTGCAATTGTGGGAAGGTATTAAGCACGGCGCTTGCCAGGTTGCCCAGCGGCGGCATGTCCGGCAGGTCATGCCCCCAGCTGGTGACGTCAACGCCGGTCAGCACCACTTCGGGCGCGCCTTGCAGTAGGTGACGCTCCACCTCGTCAAGCACCTCGGCAATGGTCAATGAGCGGCTGCGTCCGCGCCCTTGCGGGATCACGCAGAAGGTGCAGCTGTGGTCACAACCATTCTGCACCGCGATGAAAGCGCGGGTGTGCGGTGTAGGGGCGGCTTTCTCCGGCTCCGGCACGTTCCAGGCGCGGGCATCGAGCTTCGCCTCGTTGGCGATCAGCCCGTCAACTTCTGGCATGGCGGCGAGCTGCTCGCGCTCGATATCTGCTGCGCAGCCAGTGACCAGCAAGCGCGCGTCAGGCCGGTTGCGGCGAGCCTTGCGAATAGCCTGCCGTGTCTGCCGCACCGCTTCCATAGTGACGGCGCAACTGTTGATCACCACCACGTTCTCGTTCGCGACAAGTGAGCGGATGCGCTCGCTTTCCGCGATATTGAGGCGGCAACCCAGCGACACGACTTCGGCCCTCTGGCGGCTTTCGCTCAACCGAACTCGTCCCATTCGAAGTAGCCGCGGAAACTCTCTGTCGCCGGGCCGACCATGGTGATGCCACCGTGATCGTTCCATGTGATTTGCAAGGTCCCGCCGGGCAGGTGCACGGTCACTTCCTTGTCCACCAGTCCGCGCCGCATGGCGCCAATGGCGGTGGCGCATGCACCGGTGCCGCAGGCGCGGGTAAGGCCCACACCGCGCTCCCAAACCCGGAGCCGGATCGTTTGCTGGTCCACCACGGTCGCGACATTCACGTTTACTCGCTCGGGGAAGACGGAATCGTGCTCGATTTCCGGGCCAAGTTCTTCCAAGGGAACGGCGTCGCAATCGGGCACGAAGAAGATCGCGTGCGGATTGCCGACGTTGACTGCAACGGGCCGTTCCAGTTCACCCCAGCCGAGCGGCATATCGAGCGTGTCCATGGCATAGGCGAGGGGGATCGCCTGCCAATCAAGCCGTGGGGCTTCCAACTCTACGCTGATGCCGCCATCAACCGGTGTCGTCGCCAGCATGCCGCCATTGGTCGAGATCGTGGCAGCTTCTCCCAGCAACAAGCCAATCGCGCGCGTGGCATTGCCGCAGGCATCTACTTCGCCGCCATCCTGGTTAAAGATACGCATGGTGCAGGTGGCCTTGGTGGCCGGTTCAAGCACAATGAACTGATCGCAGCCAATGCCCGTTCGCCGGTCTGCCAGCGCAGCAACCTTTGCATTGGTCAGGGCACCGGGGAGGGGTGTTTCTCGCGCATCGAGCACGATGAAATCGTTCCCCAGTCCGTGCATCTTGATGAAATCGACACGCATGGCTGCCAGTTAGGGCGCAAGTGCCCCTGGTGCAACGCTGGATGCAGCCTTGTGGTGGCTTCAGCCAGCCTTTCGCTAGTTTGCGATCAGGGCGTCATCACATGCTGCACCTACCTCTGTAGCAGCAAATGCGGGAGACAAGAGGTTCATACCTTCAAGGCGTTTGCGAGTGGTCACGGCATCTTCAGGCTGGCCATAGAGGTAGCCCTGGCCCTTCAGTTCACCCAACTTGCGCAAGGCTTCGAGCGCGCAGGAATCCTCAATCCCTTCAGCAGTAACCGGCAGTGAGAGGCCCTTGCCGAGCGAGATGATCGCTTCGACAAGATTAGTCGTACCAGCCTCTTTCGACATTTTTGCCACAAAGCTGCGGTCGATCTTCAGGCGGTCGAAGGGCAGCGAACGCAGCTGGGCAAGGCTGGAATAGCCAGTGCCGAAATCGTCGAGGCAGATGCGAATGCCCTGGTTCTTGAGGCTCGATACGATCGTGCGCACAGCGGCGATATTTTTGTGCAGGCAGCTTTCGGTGATCTCGATTTCCAGCCGCTGGGCGGGAAAGCCGCTTTCGATCAGCAGGTGCAGCAGACGCTGGGCGAACCACGGATCGCGCAGTTGCAGCGGGGAGATATTCACCGATAGCGAGAGGCGCGGATTCCACGCTTTGGCATCCTGCAGGGCCTGGCGGATAAGGCATTCGGATAGCTCCGATATCATGTCCATTTCCTCAGCAATGGGAATGAACACGTCGGGGCTGACGAGGCCGTAGATCGGTGATTTCCAGCGGGCGAGCATCTCAAAGCCAGCTAGTTCGCCGGTTTCGAGGTCAATCTGCTGTTCGTAGAAAGGAACGAATTTGCCTTGCAACACGCCGCGGCGGATCGCGCTTTCAAGCTCGTTACGGAGGCGCAGTTCGTTTTCCATCTGCGCTTCGAACCAGCAGTAGCTGTCACGCCCGTGCTTCTTGGCGTGCTAGATTGCGATGTCAGCGCGGTGGAGCAGGGTTTCGCCGTCCGGCTGCTCATCGCAATCTACCAGCTTGTTGCAGGTGGATGATATGCCCAGCGAACCAGTTGGCTCAAGGTACAGGCGATTGCATTCGATGGGCAATGCCAATGCCTCCATTACCGAAGCTGCAATCTGGTGAACCCGCTCGGTCTGACCGGGAGCGTGGGTAAAGGCGCAGACGAACTCGTC
>CAZYAL010000035.1:7815-19634 GCA_964645635.1 uncultured Sphingomonadaceae bacterium
GGTGAACCCGCTCGGTCTGACCGGGAGCGTGGGTAAAGGCGCAGACGAACTCGTCACCGCCGATGCGCGCGACAATGCCATCTGCCGGCAAGGCATCGCGCAAGCGGCGGGCCACCACGGTCAGGACGTGGTCTCCGGCCTGGTGGCCGTTGAGAACATTGATTTGCTTGAAATTATTGAGGTCGATCATGAACAGCGCGACTTCGCGACCGTCCTCGCGGGCCGTAGCGATCAGCGTGTTGATACGCGGCATGCTGCTGCGATGGTGGAGGCAACCAGTGAGAGCATCAGTTTCGGCCAACTGGCGGGCATTTTCTTCAGCGCGGCGGCGCTCTGCCACTTCGTTCTGCAAATCCTCATAACGACGCCAGCCAAAGATCAGCAAGGCAATGTTAAGCAGCATGGCATTGGTCAGCATGATGTCCGACGCTCCGCCGCCACCCGTCCAGGCCTGAATGATCTGAGGCATCAATGTGCCGCCAGCTCCGGCGAAGAGGATGATCGCTGCAATTGCAATGCCCAGCGCGACAATATCGTGCTCAGCCTTGCCCAGCTCTCTCTTTTCCTGATGTGGCCTGTCTTCCACAGTTTTTCCCGGAACGGATTGTCCCCTAGCTGAGCAGTGTCTTATGCGAAACCTTGATCAATATTCGGTTAATGGCCTGATTGGCGGCGGACTTGCCGTCCTCCCAGGCAAGGAAGGAATTGAGGTGACGCGTTTCTGGCTGATGAAGTCCGAACCCGAGAAGTTCAGCTGGGACAAATTGGTGGAAGATGGCGAAACCGTGTGGGACGGGGTGCGCAACCATCGCGCCAGCAACAATATGCGCGTCATGGAGATCGGCGATCAGGTTTTCTATTATCACTCGGTTACCGGCAAGGAGATCGTCGGCATCGCTGAAGTGACCCGCAACGGCATTACCGACCCGACTGATCCGGAAGGCAAGTGGGCAACGGTCTACATCAAGCCGGTTCGCGCGCTGGAACGGCCTATCACGCTGGCTGAAATCAAGGCCGATCCCATGCTGGAGGGTATTGAACTGGTACGCCTCTCTCGCCTTTCAGTGGCGGAGATCACACCTGCGGAGTGGGATTACATCTGCAATCTGGCGAAAAAGCCCGTCGCCTGACTTAGCCGATTGGCGCGCTCCTGGCCGAGCAGCACGAGTGGATGCTTGGGCAAGTTGTCCCGACTATGCACATGACGCAAAACGCCTGTAGCAAATGGTTGCCGACCGGTTAACACCATGACCTATGAGACGCGCACTTGTCCTGACAGTTGAAACCGCTCGCCATCCGTTCCGGGCCATGCTGCCCGCTGGCGCGATGGCAATTGAAGAGGTGGAGAAACGCCGGTCCTGGCGGTTGAATTTCGGGCTCGATGTGAACGATGCCCGGCAAATTGCGGCAGGATATATCGCCTGCTTCGTTACTGTTGCCGCCTTTATCGCCTGATAGCTATTCGGCGGCGGCAGCTTGGCCGGCTAATTCCTTTTCTGCACCATACAGCCGCCAGCCCAGCCATGCGGAAATCCCGCACATGGCTGAACTCAACAGCAGTTGCTCGACCAGCGGAATGCCCGCCGCGCTGAGGCCCAGTGCGAGGATCGAACCGATCACCATCGCGCCAGAATTGACGATATTGTTCGCTGCCACGGTACGGCTGGCCTCACTCGGGTCCACCTTGGTGGTGAGAAAGGCATAGAGCGGCACCACGAACATGCCGCCGAAGATCGCGATCAGCAGCAATGCAGCCAGCACCAGCGGGGCGAGTGGCTGGGCGATGAAGTCTGCAATCCCCAGCAGCTCGCTGCTGCCAAGCTGCCGTTCCCAGATGCGACAGACGACGTAGAAGAGCGCCACCATAATGCCCATCAGGATAACCGAAAGCGGGGCGTAGCGGGCTGAAACATTGCCCTTGAGCAGCGCGTTGATGGCCACTGATCCGAGCGCTACACCGATGGAGAACACCATCAGGAACAGGCTGGCCACCGGCTTGTCCGCCATCAGTACGTTTTTGGCTAGTGGCGGGAACTGGATGAACAGCACCGCACCGATCGTCCAGAAGAAGCTGATCGCCATGATCGCATAGAACACCTCGCGGTTGTGCAGCGTATTGCGCACCAGCACGATTGAGGAGCGGATGATGTTGCGATCAATCTCCTGCCCTTTCACCATGGGCTGCGCCTCAGGCACGCTGCGGCTGGTGAGGTAACCGATGATTGCGAGCATGATAACCAGCACCGCAGAAACTTCCACCTCGATGAAGCCGGCCAGGATCGTGCCGCCCATGATGGCAAGGTAGGTGCCTGCCTCAACCAAACCGGTGCCGGCGAGCACTTCCTCCTTCTTCAGGTGCTGCGGCAGGATCGCGTATTTGATCGGTCCGAAGAAGGTGGAATGCACGCCCATCGCGAAAAGTGCGATCATCATCAGCGGGATCGCTACGAGCATGGTCATCATGCCTAGCCACGCCAGCACGAGCCCCGCGCCACCCACGGTCATGATCGCGATTTCAGCTGCCTTCACTGCGCGAATGATAACCGCCTTGTCACGCATGTCGGCCAGTTGGCCAGCGAGGGCAGAAAGGATGAAGAAGGGCAGGATAAAGATTGCCGATGCCACCCCGCTGAAGAATGTCTCCGCCTCGGCCGAGTTGTAGACCGAGTAAACCACGAACAGCACCATCGCGTTCTTGTAGAGGTTGTCGTTGAACGCATTGAGCAGCTGCGTGGCAAACAGTGGTGCAAAGCGCCGCTGTTTCAGGAGATGGGTGGAGGTAAGCATGAATGCCTTTGTGCAGCCTTGGCATTCGCCAACGGTTTACCCGCCATAACCTGCAGGGAAGAACAAGCAACCCTGCTGTGCATAAGCAAACCCGGTGGGCACAAGCATGCATTGTGCGCTTTGTTCGTGGGCTAATTGGGTCTAGTGCGTCGAGGTAATGCTTACTCTGCCCAATATCCTCACCCTGTCGCGCATCGCCATGATTCCGCTGCTGGCGGGGTTGCTGTGGTGGCCTGGGTGGCACGCGGGCTACCTCGGGGCCTTCGCGCTCTATTGCGTGATGGGCTTCACTGATTATTTTGACGGTATGCTCGCACGTCAGAGCGGCAAGGTGTCCAAGCTCGGCATTTTTCTCGATCCGATTGCGGACAAGATCATGGTCGTCTCGGTCATCCTCGTGCTCGCTGCAATGGGTGTGCTGCGTGGGCCATATGCAGGAGACATACACGTTATCGCCGGCATGGTGATCATGATGCGTGAGATCGCCGTGTCAGGCCTGCGTGAATTCCTCGGGCCGTTGCAGGTTTCGGTGCCGGTCAGCAAGCTGGCCAAGTGGAAGACGACCTTCCAGCTGATTGCCCTCGGCTCACTGATCCTCGGCGAAGGTCTGCCGAACTGGATCTTCGTTCTGTCAGGCGTGGTCCACAACGTCCCGCACCTGGTGGGCCTTATCACCCTGTGGGCCGCTGCGATCCTGACTGTGATTACGGGCTGGGACTACCTGCGGGTTGGCCTGAAGCATATGGATTGAGGACCTAACCCGCCCGTAATTCCTCTGCCAGCAGCCTGAATTCCTCCGCGCGGGGAGAATTGGCGCGCCATACCAGCGCGATCTCTCGGCTGGTATGCTTGCCCTTCAGGGGGCGGGCGACAACGTCGGTTTCGTGCAGGATGCCGGCATCAATCGCCATTTCGGGCAGCATGGTCAGGCCGAGGTTGTTGTCCACCATCTGCACCAGCGTGTGCAGGCTTGTGCCAATCATGGTCGCGCTGGCGCGCAGTTCCGGGCGGTTGCAGGCAGCGAGTGCATGGTCCTTCAGGCAGTGGCCATCTTCCAGCAGCATCAGCTTTTCGCCTTCGATCATCTCCGCAGGAATTTCCTGCGGCGGATCGCGCGGGTCATCCTTGGGGAAAGCGACGAAGAGCTGATCTTCGCAGATCACCTCGCTATCCACTTCGCCTGTCGGGAAGGGAAGGGCCAGCAAGACGCAGTCCGCGCGGCCGTGGTGCAGCGATTCTATCGCGTGATCGGATGTTTCCTCGCGCAGGAACAGCTTTAACTGCGGGCGTTCTTTCCTCAGGCGTGGCAGGATGCGCGGCAGCATGAAAGGTGCGATTGTGGGGATAACGCTCATGCGCAAGTCGCCAGATAGCGGCTTCCCGGCAGCCTGGACAAGGTCGGACAGCTCCTCCGCCTCGCGCAGCAGACGGTGTGCTTTGGCCACCACCTGATTGCCCAGCGGCGTGAAGCGCACCACGCGGCGGCTGCGTTCCACAAGGGTTACTCCGAGCAGGGATTCTAGCTCACGAATGCCCGCAGACAGCGTGCTTTGCGATACAAAACAACTATCTGCCGCACGCCCGAAATGCCCATGCTCATGCAGCGCGACGAGATATTGCAGCTGCTTGATCGTGGGCAGGTAGGTGCTCATTCGGCAGCGTCAGCCTGCACGGCGTGGATAGAGCCGCCGTTGGCGACATCGTCGATATGGGTCATCTTGAGGCGGCCTTTCTCGACGGCGAAGGCGAGCTTGCCTTCGACCAGCTCCAGCGCATCCTTTCCGAACACTTCGTAACGCCAGCCTTCCAGGATCGCGAGGTCGCGCACGCCAGCGGCGAGGGCTTCCAGTTCGTCAGACTTGGTAAGCAGGCGCGATGCCACGTCGATCTCGCGGCTGCGGATCTTCAGCAGCAGCTTCAGCAGGTCCGCCACCAGCGCGCCTTCCTTGCCAAGCGGGGCACCGCGCTTGGGTTTTTCGGGCATTTCCTTGTCAGACAGGGGCTCGGCATCGTTGAGGACACGCATCAGGCGCTTGCCGATGTCGTTTTCCTTCCACGCCTGGCTAAGGCCGCGCACTTTGGCGAGGTCTGCCTGTTTCTTGGGCGGATGGCTGGCGAGGTCCGCCAGCGTCTCGTCACGGATGATGCGGCCGCGCGGGATATCCTTGTCCTGTGCCTCGGTCTCACGCCATGCGGCAAGGGCCTTTAGCCGCCCAAGTACCTGCGGGTTGCGGCCCGGCGAACGGATGCGATGCCATGCCACGTCAAGGTCGTTGGCGTAATTGGCTGGATCGGCGAGCTTCTCCATCTCCGCATTGAGCCACATGCCGCGGCCAGTGTTTATCAGCTTATTGAGTATTTTTGGGAATATCTTGGAAAGATATGTCACGTCGCCAATAGCATATTCTATCTGCCGCTCAGTCAGTGGGCGACGGCTCCAGTCGGTAAAGCGTGCGCCCTTGTCGATCACCTTGCTGAGCCAGCTTTCGACGAGGTTGGCATAGCCGATCTGCTCGCTCTGGCTGATTGCCATCATCGCGATCTGCGTGTCGAAAATGGGGTGCGGGGTCTTGCCGGTAAGGTTGTAGATGATCTCTACATCCTGCCCGCCGGCATGGAAGATCTTGAGCACGTCTTCGTTGTTGCAGAGCAGTTCCAGCAGCGGTTCAAGGTCGAGATCGTCTGCCAGCGGATCGATCGCGGCGGCTTCTTCCTCATTACCGATCTGGATCAGGCAGAGCAGCGGATAATAGGTGTTCTCGCGCATGAATTCGGTGTCGACGCACACAAATTCGCTTTTCGCCAGCCGCTCGCAAAGATCGGCAAGCTCGTCAGTCGTCGTAATCAGGGGGTGGATGTGCATTGTCTTCTATCGCTTCTGTCTGGGCGGTTCACCGCCCTGCGGCCCCTCGGCATTTACGCCTGCGGCCCGTTGGTTTTCGCCCGGCACTCTTTATCCGGGGTCGCATTCGCCCTTAGCTTCCCATGCGCCCTTCGCCAATTGCCCTGTGGCGGAATTCCCCCAATCATCGCTCGACTGTTGCTTTGCAGCCGCGCGCAGCCTAGAGCGCGCCGCTTGAGATGGCAGGCGTTTCAGCCCGCCGCATCACCCATTTTTCAAGACGAAGAACACCGAGCGCCATGACCACCCACGCTTATCGCACCCACACCTGCGCCGCCCTCAACAAGGGTAATGTCGGCGACAGCGTTCGCCTTTCCGGCTGGATTCACCGCAAGCGCGACCATGGCGGCGTGCTGTTTGTGGACCTGCGCGATCATTACGGCATCACCCAGATCGTGGCGGACGAGGATTCTCCGGCACTGCCGATCCTAGACGGGCTGAAGCTGGAAAGTGTTGTCACTATCGATGGCGATGTGAAGGCGCGGGTTGCCGAGGCTGTGAACGCCAACCTGCCGACGGGCGAGATTGAGGTCTTCGCCCGCTCCGTCACCGTGCAGAGCAAGGCCGAGGAACTGCCGCTGCCGGTAGCTGGCGAGCAGGATTATCCAGAGGATATTCGCCTCAAGTACCGCTTCGTGGACCTGCGCCGCGAGACTATGCACCGCAACATCATGCTGCGCTCGCAGGTCATCTCGTCGCTGCGCCGCCGCATGCAGGACCAGGGCTTCACCGAATTCCAGACGCCGATCCTGGCGGCTTCCAGCCCCGAAGGCGCGCGCGACTACATCGTTCCCAGCCGCCTGCATCCGGGCACCTTCTACGCCCTTCCGCAGGCCCCGCAGATGTTCAAGCAGCTGCTGATGGTCGCCGGTTTTGATCGCTATTTCCAGATCGCACCCTGCTTCCGAGACGAGGACCTGCGCGCTGACCGTTCGCCGGAATTCTACCAGCTCGACTTCGAGATGAGCTTCGTCACGCAGGAAGACGTGTTCAACGCCATTGAGCCGGTACTGGCTGGTGTGTTTGAGGAATTCTCCGGCGGCAAGAGCGTGACGCCTGCGGGCACTTTCCCGCGCATTCCCTATGCCGAGACGATGCTGAAATACGGCACTGACAAGCCGGACCTGCGCAATCCGCTGGTAATTTCGGATGTCACGTCTCACTTCGAGAAGTCAGGCTTCGGTCTGTTCGAGAAGATCGTTGGCAGCGGCGGCGTGGTGCGCGTGATCCCTGCGCCGAACACGCATGAGAAGAGCCGCAAGTTCTTCGACGACATGAACGACTGGGCCCGCAAGGAAGGCTTTGCCGGCCTCGGCTATGTTACCCGCAAAGGCGGCGAGTTCGGTGGCCCGATTGCCAAGAACCACGGCACTGATGGCATGGAATCACTTTATGCCGAGCTTGGCCTTGGTGAGAATGACGGCCTGTTCTTTGCTGCCGGCAAGGAAAAGGACGCGGCCAAGCTGGCTGGTGCTGCACGCACCCGCTGCGGTGAGGAACTGGGCCTGATTGAGGAGGGCTGCTTCAAGTTCTGTTGGATCGTCGATTTCCCGATGTTCGAATATGACGAAGAGGCCAAGAAGGTCGATTTCAGCCACAACCCCTTCTCCATGCCGCAGGGCGAGATGGACGCGCTGGAAAACCAGAACCCGCTGGAAATCCTCGCTTGGCAGTATGACATCGTCTGTAACGGTTACGAGCTGTCCTCGGGCGCCATTCGTAACCATCGCCCGGACATCATGTACAAGGCATTCGAAGTGGCCGGATACTCGAAGGAAGGCGTGGACGCGAACTTCTCCGGCATGATCGAGGCCTTCAAGCTGGGCGCACCGCCGCATGGCGGCTCCGCGCCAGGCATCGATCGTATCGTGATGCTGCTGGCAGACGAGCCGAACATCCGCGAGGTGATTGCATTCCCGCTGAACCAGAAGGCGCAGGACCTGATGATGGGCGCACCGTCCAAGGTCAGCGCTCGCCAGCTGCGCGATGTGCACATCCGCACGGTGGAGCCGCCAAAGACGGAAGCTGCGAAGCCTGCGAATTGACGGATCGCAACGGTCCTGAATGTTCGAATTCGACAGCTTCCTGGCCAAATCTCCCCTACGGGTCTTGCCAGCTTGCGTGGCACTCATTAGGGCAAATTCAAATTCAACCCGCGTTTCGAGAGGGAACATAATGAGCGATACTGCCGACCGCGTTAAGAAGATCGTCGTCGAGCACCTTGGTGTGGAAGAAGACAAGGTTGCGCCTGATGCAAGCTTCATCGATGATCTGGGTGCAGACAGCCTCGACATCGTTGAGCTGGTGATGGCCTTCGAGGAAGAATTCGGCGTGGAAATCCCCGATGATGCTGCCGAGAAGATTAATTCCGTTGGCGATGCGATCAAGTACATCGACGAGAACGCGGGCTAATCCCCGTACCCCGTTCGCAAAAGGTCCCGCCGGACGTGGACGGGGAGGGAAGGCTCAGCCATAGTGGCTGGGCCTTTCGTGATTTTGGAGAGAGAATGCGTATGCGGCGAGTTGTCGTAACCGGTATCGGCCTTGTCACCCCGCTGGGTGCTGACGTGGAAACCACTTGGGCGAACCTGCTCGCGGGTAAGAGCGGAATTGGTCCGATCACCCGTTTCGATGCCTCTGACCAGAAGTGCCAAATCGCTGGCGAGGTCAAACCGGCGGATCACGAATACGGCTTCGATCCCAACAAACGCGTGGACACCAAGGTGCAGCGCCAGGTCGATCCGTTCATCGTTTACGGCATCGATGCCGCCGGACAGGCGCTGGAAGATGCTGGCCTTACCGAAATGGACGAGGCAACTTCGCTGCGCGCAGGTTGTTCGATCGGTTCAGGTATCGGCGGCCTGCCGGGCATCGAACTAGAGTCGGTTAACCTGCATGAACGCGGTCCGGGCCGCGTGTCGCCGCACTTTGTTCATGGCCGCCTGATTAACCTCATCTCTGGCCAGGTTTCGATCAAATACGGACTGATGGGCCCTAATCACGCCGTGGTGACTGCATGCTCCACCGGCGCGCATTCCATCGGCGATGCTGCTCGCATGATCCGCGACGATGATGCAGACATCATGGTTGCTGGCGGCGCCGAAGCGACCGTGTGCCCCATCGGCATTGCCGGTTTCGCCCAGGCCCGCGCGTTGAACTGCAGTATGAATGACCGCCCGACCGAGGCGAGCCGTCCCTATGATAAGGACCGTGACGGATTCGTAATGGGTGAGGGCGCAGGCGTTGTTGTGCTCGAAGAATATGAGCACGCCAAAGCTCGCGGCGCAAAGATCTACGCTGAAGTGGTCGGCTACGGCCTGTCCGGCGATGCCTATCATGTCACCGCGCCGCACCCGGAAGGCAAGGGCGCGGAAAACTCCATGCGCATGGCCTTGCGCAAGGCTGGCCTTGATCCGTCGGAGATAGATTACGTCAACGCCCATGGCACTTCCACCATGGCTGACACGATCGAGCTGGCTGCCGTGAAGCGAGTGATGGGTGATGACCTTGCTGGCGCTTCAATGAGCTCCACCAAAAGCGCAATCGGCCACCTTCTGGGCGGTGCGGGTGCGGTTGAGAGCATCTTTTGCATTCTTGCTATCCGTGATCAGATTGTTCCGCCCACGCTCAACCTGCACACGCCTGACGAAGGCACGGAAGGTGTGGATCTCGTCCCGCTGCAGGCCAAGAAGCGTGAAGTGCGCGCTGCACTGAACAATAGCTTCGGCTTTGGCGGCACCAATGCCTCGTTGGTTGTGAAGAAGGTCGACTAAGGATAGCTAAGCCATGTTCAGGGCTGGATGCGCTCTGCTTGCCCTGTTGGTTGCTGCCGCGCTTGGCGTGGCAGCATGGTTTGCCTTTGGGTGGTATTCTTCCGGTCCTGTGGAAGAGGATGCCGCATTCATCGTGCATTCCGGCTCCACGCTCACCTCAGCTGCCCAAAAGCTGGAGGAGGAGGGGCACATCCATTCGGCTGATGCCTTCTTGTTGAGGGCGAAGATCTTTGGCGGGGATGACCCGATCAAGGCGGGCGAGTTCATGCTGCCTGCCGGCGCCTCACCTTCGCAGATACTCGACACCTTCCAGCATGGCGACGTGATCCGCCGCATGATCACCATCCCCGAAGGGATGCCCTCGGTCATGGTGGTTGACGCGCTGATGGCGGAAGACCTGCTGACAGGCGAGGTGGAGGTGCCTGAGGAAGGCTCCATCCTGCCCAATACCTATGATTTCGAGCGGGGAGAGAGCCGCGCTGCTGTGCTTGCCCGCATGCAGGCAGCGATGGACGAGGCCTTGGCCGAACTTTGGCCTACAAAGGGGCCTAGAAGCGTTGTCGATACGCCCGAGGAAGCGGTGATCCTTGCCTCCATTGTCGAAAAGGAGACCGGCGTTCCCGGCGAGCGTGGCATGGTGGCTGGCCTCTATTCCAACCGTTTGCGCAGCGGCATGCGGCTGGAAGCAGACCCTACGATTATCTATCCCATTACCAAAGGACGCCCGCTAGGTCGCCGCATCCGCCGCTCGGAAATCGACGCGGTGAATGACTACAATACCTATTCGATGGATGGCCTGCCACGCGGGCCCATCACCAATCCGGGGCGTGAGGCAATTGCGGCGGTGCTCAATCCGGATGAGACCAACGCGCTATTTATGGTGGCAGACGATTCCGGCGGCCATGCCTTTGCTGAAACCTATGCTGAGCATGTCGCCAATGTGAAGCGCTGGTACGAAATCCGCCGCCAGCGCGGGGAAATGTGAGCGGCACGCTTGCCCCGCTGATCGTGACGGCGGAAATGCCGCAAGACCTCTACAGTTGGGCAAACCAGCTACGCAGCGCCCACTTCCCGCCTGCACGCAATTACCTGAAAGCCCACGTCACCCTGTTCCATGCCTTGCCACCCAGTGCGGAAAGCGAGGTTAGGGACGTACTGGCGGCGATGGCTCGCGAGCATGCGCCTGTCCCCGCGCGCCTTGAAGGGGTTATGAAGCTGGGCAAGGGTACCGCGCTGCGGCTTTCAAGCCCTGCGATCATTGGTCTATGGGAGGAACTGGCAGACCGCTTCCACGGCATGCTCACCCCGCAAGATTTACACCGGCCCAGATTGCACATCACGGTACAGAACAAGGTGGCGATCGAAGAAGCCAAGGCGCTGCAGGCGGAACTCGCACCGCGCGTGATGCCACGAGATTTTGCCTTTCGCGGTCTGGAGTTGCATGCTTACAAGGGCGGGCCGTGGGAGTTCCTCCACCGCTGGAGGTTTCGCGGCTGAGCAGTCTTGCTGCATTGGCGTAGGCCCTCAATTCGATGCACATCGATAGTTTTATCACGATGCGCTGATGCGCCTGTCTAAAGGTTTGCCCGAACTTGCGTACGTCTTCGATCATGCGCTCAATCGCGGGCCGGCACCGTGGATACAGTGCATGAACAAGGCTGCTGTACCCGCCGGATAATTTTGGCGGTTGACCACACGGAAACGCAGCCCTAAACGCGCGCCTTGCCCCGGGGCTCAGTCCCCTCGGCATTGCAGGATGGCGGAGTAGCTCAGGTGGTTAGAGCAGCGGAATCATAATCCGCGTGTCGGGGGTTCGAGTCCCTCCTCCGCTACCATATTTCATATCATAATCAGTTATTTATGTCGCAATTTGCGAGGCTGATTTTGCTGTGATAAACTTAGACAGTGTTAGACAAAATCCCAGCGTAGGAATGTCACCTGTCTGAATCGCCTAACAAAAAGACGGACATCAAGCATCTGCGCCGCGGATTGTGCATTTTCCGTACTGGCAACTCGCCCTACTGGCACGTTCGAATCTACGACAACCTTCGCAAACGGTATGTCGTTCGCTCATCAAAAGAGAAGGCTAGGCTGACAGCGATCGAGGTCGCTGAAGAGCTGTTTGACGAGTTCCGGAGCAAGAAGAACCAAGCTGTAGCTGTCTCGCCTGATACCTCGTTCCAGCACTACGCAAACAAGCTCCTGGCGCATGAGAAGGCGATGGCTGCTCGGATGCGTGGGAAGAGGTTTTATACGGACACGCTTGCTATCCTTTCTCCTAAGGATCGCAAAGGGATCAAGGAGAAGCGTATCGGCGTTCTGGAACACTTAGGTCGCTATGACGTGAGCAAGATCAC
>CAZYAL010000036.1:0-5009 GCA_964645635.1 uncultured Sphingomonadaceae bacterium
GGAACCGAACCAATGATTGAAAGAGGAGTTTGCACAAACCAGGCGGTTGGCCCGGTCCGTGATCGCCACCGCTTGCCCCGGCTGTTCGATTGCGGCCACGGTGACAGACCAGTCCGGCGTGGTGTTGCCCGCGGTTTCATCAGGCGTTGGCCGCATTCGGACCGCCACGAAGGCGACAAGACCCAGCACGACCAGGCCGCCTGCGAAGGCAAGCGTTACCGTGATATCGTGCGCGGCATACTGGACCAGCGTAACGCTGAGCAGGGTGGCACCGGCAACGGCGATCCCGTCCAGCAAGCGTCGCGATCCAGGCGCTCCGGCAATGCCCACTTGGCTATGAAACTCCCTGTACCGTGCCCCATAACTGGGTCAGGACCCTATAAGCACATATTTGTGCGAGTTCACATCACTCGGCAGGATTGAGGATTTTGCGCCGTCCGGGCCGTCGATCCCACTTGCGCGAAACGATATAGCGCCAGACCCAGCCTGCAACGACGTAGCCAATCGCCGCTGTAATAACCGAAAGGACGATGAAGCCGAAAGCGGTGACTCCTGCCGTTTCGAGGAACCAGCCGAAGCTCTCCCACCGCCCGCTGGCGATCTCGGCATTGGCGGCGCCTGTGGTCGCCGCGTCAAACTTGAGCATCAGGCGCCCGACCTTATTCGCCACCACCGCCCAGAATGGCACGGTGAAGGGATTGGTCACGAAGGTAATCAGCGCTGCAACAGGCACGTTGGCGCGCGTCGGAAGCGAGAGGAAGGCGGCAAGGAATATCTGGCCGACCGGAATGATGAAGGCGGCAAACAGGCCAAGCGCAACACCGCGCGGCACCGAACGGCGGGTAAATCGCCACAGGTCCGAGCGGGCAAAGCGATGCGCGATGGGCGCAAGCCAGCGGTTGCGCTCCATGTCCTCGCGGCGCGGCATGTTCCGCTCGATCCAGTTTTGCTTAGACTCGGCCATCTCGGGGCGCTCCATACACCTTTCAGACACCCATGAAAGTGACGTTTAGCTGCACATCGACAAACAGCGCCTTAACAGCGCCAATAGGTGCAATACGAGGGCCGGCTTGCTGCGCGAACAGGCCTCAGCCTTTTTCCCGCATGAGACGCGCCTTGTCGCGCTGCCAATCGCGGTCCTTCATCGTCTGGCGCTTGTCTTGCGCCTGCTTGCCCTTGGCCAAGGCCAGCTCCACTTTCGCCCGGCCGCGGCTGTTGAAGTAGATAGACAGCGGCACCAGCGTCATCCCCTTGCGTTCCACGGCACCGAACAGCTTGTTGATCTCGCGTTCATGCAGCAGCAGCTTGCGCGGACGCTTGGGCTCATGGTTGAAGCGGTTGCCGTGGCTGAATTCCGGGATATTGGCGTTGACCAGCCACACCTGCCCGTCCTTGATCTCAGCATAGCTTTCGGCAATCGAGCCCTCGCCGAAACGCAGGCTCTTCACCTCGGTGCCCTGAAGGGCAAGCCCCGCCTCGTACACATCCTCGATCGTGTAGTTGAAGCGCGCCTTGCGGTTTTCGGCGACGACTTTCTGCTTGTCAAAAGTGGAAGGTTTGGGGCGCGCCATGGTGGAGGCGCATGTAGGCGCTGGCTGACGAAATGGAAAGAGGCCAGACGCGCGGCAAATGCTGGGCGATGGGACACATGGAACACTGTTCTCGATAAGAAAAAACCGCCGGCCCGCAGCGGCAGGAAAATACATGCGAGGCAAGGCGCTGGAGGCTGAACCGCAGATCATTTCCGCGACAAAGCAAAAACCTCCATCGGTAGAAAAGGTGATATTCCTGCCTCCCCCTCATCACCCTCAACGAAATCGCCGACGATTTCCGCGCCTAGATCGTAATTGAGCAGAATGCCGCGACAGGTCTCGCGGAAATCAATGGCATTCTCCGCACTTACACGGCAGCGCAAGCAGGATCCTGCACATCAGACAAGGCCCAGCCCCGCCAACGCTTCATCGACAATCGCCTTCGCGGCATCCGAGCAACCAGCCAGCGGCAAGCGCACATCAGGCGCGAACCAGTCGTGGATACGGCTCAGCGCATATTTTGCCGGGCTCGGGCTGGCATCGCAGAACATTGCGGCGTGCAGCGGGTAGAGCTTCTCGTTGATTTCGCGGGCGGTGTCGTAGTCGCCAGCCATCGCGGCATTGTGGAAGTCCGCACACAGCTTGGGCGCGACGTTGGCCGTCACCGAGATGCAGCCCTTCTGGCCCAGCACATAGCCTGCCAGAGCCAGCGGATCGTCCCCTGAAATCTGAATGAAGTCCGGCCCTGCCCCCATGCGGTGCTTGACCACGCGCGAGAGATCCCCGCTCGCATCCTTGATGCTGACAATCTTTCCAGGAAAGCGGCGATGCAGCTCGATCACCGTCTCAGGCAAGATATCGGTCACCGTGCGACCGGGCACGTTGTAAAGCATGATCGGAAGTTCGCAGCGTTCTGCCAGATAGCTGAAGTGGGCAAGCAGCCCCGCCTGCCCCGGGCGATTGTAATAGGGCGCGACCAGCAGCACAGCGTCTGCCCCTGCCAGCGTGGCTTCCTTGATGTGCCACAGCGCGGTCTGCGTGTCGTTGGAACCGGCACCCGCGATCACCGGCACGCGGCCTGCGGCCTGTTCTGCACAGGTCGCGATAATCTTGTGATGCTCCTCATTATCGGTGGTCGCCGATTCGCCAGTGGTGCCACACGGCACGAGCCCATGCGAACCATTCTCGATCTGCCAGTCCACGAATTTGCGATAGGCGTGCTCGTCGAACGCTCCGTCGCGAAAAGGAGTCGCCAGAGCCGGAATCGAGCCTTGGAACATGGAATACCCTCTTGCATATGACCCGAAAAAGCGGGACTTTTGGCCTTCAGCGCCCATTTCGGCGCAATCTCATTCAGCGCCTGATAAGGAGAGGCCCGCCACTATGTCCAGCATGGTTCGTCCTGTAATCCTCGCTATCGCCCTTGGCAGCATCGCAATGTTGCCTGTTTCCGCGAGCGCGCAGGATGCGTCGGACTGGGATAATGCGCGGGCCAGCCTGGTGGCGGAAGGTCCCGGCCCGATGGCGCGCGAGATTGCCCGCTGGCAAGATCTCTACGAGGACAGACAGGCGCAGCTTCCCTTCGAACGCTATGCCAGCTTCCTTCTCGCCAACCCCGGCTTTCCTGATGAAACCGCCCTGCGCGCCCGCGCTGAAGAGCGCCTGCGCCGCGAATTCGTGCCCAGCGAAACGCTGCTCGAATATTTCGAAATTTTTCCCCCGGTCACCAATTTCTCGAAAGCGCATTATGCCCTCGCCCTGATGGGGTCGGACCAGAACCGCGCTGCAGGGCTGGCTCTTGAAGCCTGGCGTGGCGGGGAAATGAGCGAGGTGGCGGAAGCCACCATCGGCAGCATGTTCGGCCGGGATTTCACGGTGGCGGACCATGATGCGCGCATGGACGCCCTCCTGTGGCAGCGAGAAGGCGATGCCGCAGCCCGCGTACTCGACAAGGTGAGCGCCGCCCGCAAGCCCGTTTTCGAAGCGCGCCTCGCGATTTTGCAAGGTGGCGATGGCGCCACCAGTGCCGCTGGTGCGATGACGGACCCCGGCTATCTCTATAACCGCAGCCGCGAACTGCGCACCGAAGGCCGCCGCGCAGAGGCCGTGGCGCTACTTGCCAACCGCTTACCGCTAGCCGCCAAGCCGTTTGACAGCACCGCCTGGGTTACCGAGCTGCTCGCGGTCGCCCGCCTTGGTTCTGCCCGCGATGCGCAGGCAATTGCCGCGAAGATGGACGATGCCTTCGAGCCCGGTCAGGATATCTCGCAAGGCGAATACCGGCTGCGTGACGACTACACGTCGTTGATGTGGCTGGGCGGCACCAGCGCGCTGTGGGAGCGTGGTGACAGCGCTGGCGCTGCCCCGCTGTTCTACCGCTATGGCGCAGCCGCGCGCACCCCGCAGACCCGCTCCAAGGGCTTCTACTGGGCAGGCTTTGCCGCATCGCGCGCGGGCGACAGTGCCGAAGCCAACCGCTATTACGAGATGGCCGCCGCCTATCCAGATCGCTTCTACGGCCAATTGGCACTTGAAGCGCTGGGCCGTGACATCCCCGATTTTAGCGGCGTTCCAGACATTGAACCTTCAGCGCAGGCGCGCGGCGAGTTCCTGTCCGCTCCGCTCACCCGCGCCGTGGCCGAAGTCGCCCGCGATGCGCCGTGGAGCGTGGGCATCCGCTTCTATCGCGAGATCGCCGCACAGGCAGAAACCGCGGAAGACCACATGCTAGTGGCCGAAATCGCCCGCGAAACCGGGCGGCGGGACCTTGCCGTAAACCTCGCCGAAGCCGCCATGGCAGACGGGCATGAAGGCTTTACCCAGATCGGCTACCCGCGCTTGCAAACCCCGCGCGGCACCAATTTCACCATGGTCCACGCCCTTGCCCGGCAGGAAAGCCAGTTCGCCGAAAACGCGATCAGCCACGCAGGGGCCCGCGGGTTGATGCAGTTCATGCCTGCCACCGCACAAGAGGAATCGCGCCTTGCCGGGGTGCAATATTCGGCCAACCGCCTGATTGATGACCCGACCTATTCGATGCAGCTTGGCTCCAACCATATCGAGCGGCTGATCGCCTATTACGACGGATCATATCCGCTGGCCGTAGCCGCCTACAATGCCGGCCCCGGCAATGTGAACCGCTGGCTGCGCGAGAATGGCGATCCGCGCCGCGGCGGCATCAGCTGGACCGAATGGATTGAGAAAATCGGCTTTTTCGAAACCAAGAACTACGTCCAGCGCGTGATCGAAAACGCCGTGGTCTATGAACATCTCTATCCCGAGGAAGCCGGGCGCACTCGTGTGGTAAGCGATTTTTTGCGTTAAGGAGCTCGTAACATGAGCGAGCCGCGCAAGCCATCTAATCCCATTACACCGAAAGGCCTTGCCGCCCTGCGCGCGCGTTACGATCAACTGCTCGGCACCGAGCGGCCGAAGATCGTCGAGATCGTCAGCTGGGCGGCGGGCAATGGTGATCGC
>CAZYAL010000036.1:5109-19567 GCA_964645635.1 uncultured Sphingomonadaceae bacterium
CGAGCGGCCGAAGATCGTCGAGATCGTCAGCTGGGCGGCGGGCAATGGTGATCGCCCCGGCAGACCAGCCGGACCAAAGCCGCGCGTGGTTTGGCGCCACACTGACGATTGCCGATGAAGAGGATGACGAGCGCACCCTCACCCTTGTTGGCGATGACGAGCAGGATCCTTCCGCCGAACGGATTGGCTGGAGCGCTCCCATCGCTCGTGCCCTGCGCGGCGCAGAGGTGGGCGATCTGCCCACCGTACGCTTGCCCGGTGGCAGCAAGGAATGGGAAGTTATCGCCATTTCCTATCCGGAGAAGACCTGATGCGCACGACTTACCAGGATGCGAGCGTACGGCTCTATCACCTTGACCACGAGGCAGAGGGCGGCGCTGCCGAAACGCTGTTCTACGGACCTTTGTCAGAAGCCATGGCGCTGGCAGCACAGCAGCCTGACGAAGTGCAGCAGGGCCTGTTCCTTGCAACGGATAATGACGTGGTCGCCTTTCTCGACCTCATCGACGAATGAACAGGCAAGCGCTGTGAGTACTTGCCCTTGGGCCTTCCCCCTTCGTCCGGTTACATTCCGCTTCATGCGCCTTGCCGTGTCTTTTCTTGCATTTGTTGCCGTAGCCGCGCCCTTGCAGGCGCGCGACAGCCTCGGCGTGTTCGGCCAGTGGGGAGCATTCCGTGATGCCGAGGTGCCGCGCTGCTATGCCATTGCCGCGGCGCAAAGCGGCGCCAGCGGCACAGGGGGTGCCTTTGCCACGGTCGGAACCTGGCCGGAGCGACAGGTTCGCAGCCAGGTCCATTTCCGCCTGTCTCGAAGCCTTCAAGGTACCGGCAACGTGGTATTGCGTATGGGGGACAAGCAATTCACGTTGGCAGGCGATGCCAATGATGCATGGGCGGCAGGCGCGCGGATGGATGCACAGATCCTCGCAGCCATGCGCTCTGCCAGCCAGATGAGCATCAGCGCCACGGACCGGCAGGGCCACCGCTTCACTGATCGCTACAGCCTTGATGGAGCGGCCACCGCAATGGACGCCGCCTGTATCGGCTGCGCGCAGCAAGGCTGAGTTACCTCGCCAAAAAGGGCTGGAGGATCCCTCCCCCAGCCCCATTCCTTGCCTTGGTGGCACTGCTTAGAAGCGGCCACCCACGCCAACCATGAACTGGTGGCGATCAAGGTCCACACCGATACGGTCACCAATCATGCCGCTGGGCGCGTTGAATTCGCCTTCCTCATAGTTTGCATAGCGATATTCCGTCTTGAGGAAGACGCTTTCGTTCGAGGCATATTCCGCGCCTGCACCCACGCGCCAGCCGTCGAGATTGGCATTGGTTGCACTGTCAGTGATATTGTCGCTGGTGAGCACGTTAAGCGAGGCATTCGTGTAGCCACCCTTGACATAGAACAGCAAGGTGTCAGTGACCGGCGCACCAACCCGCGCACCAAGATAAAGGTCACGACCGCCATCGAGATTGCTCACGCCGATGCCGCTGAAGCTTGCGGTGTCAAACCGGGTGGAGGCTTCGGTCTTGGCGTATTCACCTTCAAGGCCAAGCGCCGCGCCGCCAAGGTCAAAGTCGTACAACCGCTTCCAAGCGCGGGCCGGTAAAGGCCGAACCATCCTGTGCGGCAGCCGGTGTAGCACCGATAGCGATACCCGATGCGGCGGCGAATAGTGTGAGACCCATTTTCATGTCGTTACTCCAATCATTTCCAAATCCGGCGCGGTTTCGCCCGCTCCGAGAATGAGGAAATGGCTGAAAGGCGTTCTGGTTTCATGAACCTCAAGCAACGTGCAATATGTTGTTTTTATTCAACTAAAAAGGACGATGAACCGTGCAACAATCGCAATTCACAGCGGGAACGAAAGCCATCCTTGGAAGCTAAGCGCGCAGATCTTGCCATTCACCGCTGCTGCGACATTTTTCGCCTCGTGAACGGCAATTTTCCGCAGCATCTGCACGCACTAGCTAAGCGAGCCGCAGTGCATTATGTGCGCGCTAATCATGCCAGATACTGACCTTATGCCGATCCCCGGGCAGATTGACCCGGTTCCCGTGGCGCGTGACATCACGCCGCGCGAGGATGGACGTGTCGATTTGATCGGCCTGCCCAAGAAGCGGATTGCCGAACTGTTTGCCGAAGCGGGCCTCGATGCCCGGCAAGCCAAGCTGCGCGCAAAGCAGGTCTATCACTGGCTGTACCATCGCGGCGTCACAGATTTCGAAGCGATGACCGACATCGCCAAGACGATGCGCCCATGGCTGGCAGAACGCTTCGTGATTGGCCGCCCGGAGGTGGTCGAAGCCCAGCATTCGACTGACGGCACGCGCAAGTGGCTGCTCAGGACCGCTGACGGGCACGAGTTCGAGATGGTCTTCATCCCCGATGCAGATCGCGGGACGCTGTGCGTTTCCAGCCAGGTGGGCTGCACATTGAACTGCCGCTTCTGCCACACCGGCACCATGCGCCTTGTGCGCAACCTGACGCCGGGAGAGATCGTCGGCCAGGTCATGCTGGCGCGCGATTCCCTGGGCGAATGGCCCAAAGGCCGCATGGACATGGCGGATGACGAGACCGAAGCGGAATATACCGCAGATGGCCGCCTGCTCACCAACATCGTGATGATGGGGATGGGAGAGCCGCTGTACAATTTTGACAACGTTCGCGATGCTCTGCAATTGGTGATGGATGGCGATGGCCTTGCCCTATCCAAGCGCCGCATCACGCTGTCTACCAGCGGCGTGGTTCCGGCGATGGAGCGGTGCGGCCAGGAGATCGGCGTGAACCTTGCCGTTTCGCTTCATGCGGTGACCAAGGAAGTGCGCGACGAGATCGTGCCGATCAACAAGAAGTACGGGCTTGAGGAACTGCTGCAGGCCTGTGCCGATTATCCCGGCGCATCCAACGCGCGTCGCATCACCTTTGAATATGTGATGCTGAAGGACAAGAACGACAGCGATGATGACGCGCGCGAGCTGGTTCGTCTGCTCAAGGCTTACAAGCTGCCCGCAAAGGTCAACCTGATCCCATTCAACCCCTGGGCAGGCGCTCCTTATGAGTGCTCTACGCCCGAGCGGGTCAAGGCCTTCTCAAACATCGTGTTCGAAGCAGGTATCTCTGCCCCGGTCCGCACCCCGCGCGGGCGCGATATTGATGCGGCATGCGGCCAGCTGAAAACCTCGGCGGAAAAGAAGAGCCGCGCGCAACGGGATCGCGAGGCGGCAGAAGCAGCGGAAGCCGAAACAGAAGCCTAATCAAGCTCTGGCAGATCGGCACCGCACGCAATAGTGGTGCATTTCCCACCAACCCAGACCGATCCATCCGCGTCTTGTGCAAGGATGATGCGGCCATCAGCGCCCGTCATGCGCCCCTGTGCTGCAACAAAGCGGGTTCTCGCGAGACCCTGCGCGAACAGGTGCATGGCAACGCCAGCGTTGAAACTGCCTGTCACCGGATCTTCAACAATCGCACCATGCTGGTTGGCGAAAAAGGCGCGCAGCTCCCAATCTGCCAGCCCACCGCCAGTGATGGGGCCTGCGACACCGATATCGGTGCCCACGGGAGCCTTTGCTGCGGGCTGGGCAGCCAGTACGTCTGCCGCTGAATTAAGACGCAGCAGCTGCCATTTGGGGCCATTGGCGATGTGCACGGCTTCCACCACGCTGGCCGGATCGACTCCTGTTACTCGCAGCGCTTCGGCAAGCTCCACCTCATCAAGCGGACCGTTGCGAATGAGTGGCGGTGCCTTGAACGCCATCTGGCCATTATCAAGCCTGATCTCCACCAGTCCCACGCCGCATTCCTGCACCACCACGCCCCTGCGTTTCGGCCTGCTCCCCGCCTTTAGCCAGGCATGGCAGCTGCCCAGCGTCGGGTGCCCGGCAAAGGGCAGTTCGCCTGCAGGATAGAAGATACGCACCGCATAATCGGCTTCCATGCTGGTGGGCGGCAGCAGGAAGGTGGTCTCCGAAAATCCAAGCCATTGGGTCAAAGCCAGCATCTGCGCCTCGTCCAGACCCTGCGCATCGCGCACCACGCCGAGCGGGTTGCCGCTCATTGCAGTGGTGCAGAACACGTCCACTAGGTCGAGTTGCATTGCGGAATCGCCTTTTCACCAGTGCCTGTCTAAAACCAGGTCATGGACCGCAAGACGCATGATTTCTACCAGGAAAAGGCCCGCGAATGGGCCGCTGCCTTTCCTTACGAATACTCTCGGTTTGTCGACCCTTTCCTCGAACGGCTCGAACCCGGTGCTTATATTCTTGACCTAGGATGCGGAGATGCACGCGATGCAGCGCGGATGGAAGGCAAGGGATTTCGCGTCGATGTGACAGACGGCACGCCAAGCATGGTGGAGCTCGCGAGCGAAAAGCTAGGTCACGCTGCCCGGCTGATGCAGTTCGGCGAACTGGAGGCAGCTGAAACCTATGATGCCGTGTGGGCGCATGCCTCGCTCCACCACCAGCCCTTTGCCGGCCTCGCTGACGTGCTGGCCCGCGTGGCGCGCGCGATGCGCCCCGGTGCGATATTCTTTGCCAATTACAAGCTGGGCGATGGCGAACACCGCGATGCGCTGGGCCGTCTCTATAATTTCCCCCCGCGCGAACAGCTAATGACGCTCTATGCCGCGCATGACTGGGAAATTATCGAGGCAGACGATTACAAGGACGGCGGAATGGACAAGGTACTGCGGGACTGGATTGCGATAACCGTACGGAAGAACCCTGCATGAGCTGGCAGGTCGAAGCGATTTGCGCCGGAAAGGCGGTTGCTTTCCGCGACGGGGAACAAAGCGCCATTGCCAAGCAGCCACTGCAAGGCCGGGTGAGGTTCGAAACCCTCGGCATCGCTGGAGACCAGCAGGCCGACCTTGTCCACCACGGCGGGCCAGACATGGCAGTACATCTCTACCCTCTCGACCATCATGATTACTGGCGCAGCGAGATGGACGATCAGGAATTGCTGGCACTCCCCGGTGCGTTCGGCTCAAATATCGCCGTGCGCGGCCTCACTGAAAGCGATGTCGCACTCGGCAGCCGCTTTCGGCTCGGCACCGCCATGCTCGAAGCTTGCCAGCCGCGCCAACCCTGCTGGAAGATCGAGCATCGCTTCGGCGAGAAGGCCATGGTCAAACGCATCCTTGCCACGGGCCGCTGCGGATGGTTCTACCGGGTGATTGAGGAAGGCGAAGCGCAAGCCGGAGACAGGCTGGAACAAGTCAGCGAAGGGCTAATCGATTGGCCGATGGCGCGCATCTTCGAAGCAATCTGGGGCACAGCGTCTCTGCATGACGACGGCTTGCTGGCCGAAATCGTCAACCTTCCAACCTTGGCCGACAAGCTGCGCACCAAGGTCCAGGGCATGATCGGCTAACCTGCGGCCCTCACGTTTTCCTCCATTCATCGCATAGGCTCGTTGCCCCGACCACCCTTCGCGGCATTGCTTTAGGAATGGATTCGTTTTGGTCATGGATTTGTGTTGCACGATCAATTATGGACAAAGTCAAATTGAACAAATGCAACCGGAGAGCCCCATGATCGAAACCGCACTGGTTTCCTGCGACGACCATCTCGACCTGAACATGCTTCCCGCCAATGTGTGGTCAGATCGCCTGTCCGCCAAATGGGGCGATCGCACACCGCATGTGGTTGAGCAGGAAAAGGGCCCTGCCCTATGGATGGCCGACGGGGAAAGCTGGGGAATGTGGTCCGGCAAACCGATGGGTTTTTCCGGCCCCAAACCGATCCACACCGCCTACGATCGCGGTGGTATCGAGGACATTACCGAACTGCGGGCGGGCAATGCCAAGCTGCGGCTCCAAGACATGGATCGTGACAGTGTGTGGGCGCACCTCGTGTTCGGACCTGTCACCAGCATCAAGACCAGTGACGATGCCTTCGTGAAGGCTTGCTACGCTGCCTATAATGATTGGCTTTATGAGGATTTCTGCACCGCCGCGCCTGACCGGCTGATCGGCGTTGCCATGCTGCCCCCGCATCCGGAAGCCGCGCTGGAAGAACTCCAGCGCCTGGCGAAGGCTGGCAATTGCCGCCAGGCGAACCTGCAGATAGCCGTGTGCGAACCGCGCCTTGAAGACAAGCGCTGGGACCCGTTGTGGCACATGCTGGAGGAAACAGGCATCGTCCTCTCCTTTCACGTCACCGTGTTCCCCGGCGTCACCAAAGCGTTCGACAAGTATAAGGGTTCACCGGGCGCAACCTTCCTGCACGCCAAGATGTTCATCGAGCAGTTCCTCGATCCCTTTGTGGACCTGTTCGCATGGGGCATCCTCGAACGGCACCCCGGCCTCAAGCTGGTGATCGCCGAATGCGGCGCTGGCTGGGTTCCGTGGGTGGTCGAGGAACTCGACTATCGCCATTACCGCCTGCACGAATGCGCCGAATACTGGGACGACAAGGGCGGCATCCCGCACGAGATGAAGCCGAGCGAACTGTTCAAGCGGCAGATCTACGGTACCTTCCAGCAGAGCCCCACCACCATGGCGCTAACGGATTTCTGGGGTCCGGAAAACCTGCTGTGGGCAAGCGACTATCCACATCCAGACAGCATCTGGCCAAATTCTGTGGCCAAGATCACTGAGCACATGGGACACTTGAGCGCAGACCTCGTCCGCGCGATCGTGGGCGGAAACGCCGGGAAGCTCTATGGGCTGGATCTCACCAAGGCGACCACGCGTGCCCGTCTGCCGATCGGGAGCGATCGCGCTGCGGCCTAAACGACTTCCGCTTCTTCGGGCTGGCTGTGCGCATGTTCAGGCATGGCAAAGAACAGCCCGAGAAGCGGCAGCACGATCATCGCCGCGCCTGAAGTCATGAAAGCAGTGGTAATGCCCTGCGAATCTGCAAAGTGACCCCACAGCCAGCTGCCGATGGCGATGCCACCGAAGGTCACGCTGCTGATCATCGCTGCAATGCGGCCAACCAACCGTTGCGGCGACCACATCTGGCCTGCCACGGCAAAGCCCGATAGCGCCTGCACCCAGCCTGCGCCCGCCATTACCAGCAACGCCATAATTGCCCAAAGCGGCGGTGTCATCGCCACCGCGATCAGGCCAGCGCCGTAAATCAGACCTGCGGCACGAATGATCGCCTCGGCATGATATCTGCTGCGGAACCATGTCGCGCTTGCAGCACCGATCACCGCACCCACGCCGAGTGACGCGAGAAGCAAGCCAAACACGAAGGAGCCCTTGCCAAGCACCTCGCTGGCATAGAGCGGCATCACCGCCCATGCCGCAGCGCCCGCGGTGGTGAAGGTTATCGCGCGCAACATAATGTTCCGGATCTGCGGGGATGCAAAGGCAAAGCTCAGGCCTTCTGCCATCACTGGGCCGATCTTGCGCGTTTCGGGCTTGATGGGCGCATCGAGCCGCCAGCGCCACAAGATTACGATCACCAGCAGGTAGGCCGCACCATTAGCGATGAAGGCAGCGCTTGCCCCGCCCAAGGAGGTGATCGCCCCGCCCAGAGCAGGCCCGAAACTGCGCGCGACATTGAAACCAAGGATGTTCAGCGCCACGGCTGCCGCCAGTTGCCCTCGCGGTACGGCAAAGTTCACCGCTGATGCTGCTGCGGGGATGATACAGGCGACCCCACATGCGAGCAGCGCGGTGAGGCCGATCGTTACCGCCGGGCCTGCCATACCCAGCTGCACCAGCACGGCAAGCGCGACTGACACTGCCAGCATCAGCACCAGCGAGGTTTGCAGAAGCTTCTTCTTGTCGATCATGTCCGACCAGGCACCCGCAGGCAATGCCAGCAGCATGATCGGCAAGTTGTATGCCGTCTGCGCCAACGCCACCACGTCAGCAGGCTGGCCCAGTTCGGTCAAATGCCATGCTGCGCCGACGGACTGGATCGTGTTGCCGAGGTTCGCCAACAAGCTGCTGGTCACCAGCAGGGTGAAAGTGCGATATTTGAGCGGGCTGAATGTGGTGGTGTTGAGCATTGCACCCAGCGGTCTGCCGTGTGATTAGTTTTGCGACAAGTCGCCACATGCAAATCAGCCAACAAATGCACACTTCCCTTTAGTATCCCTTTGGGATACCAGATGGGCACCATGCATCTGGCCGGACAGAAATTGCGCGCCTGGCGCGAGGCGCAGGAACCACCGCTTTCCGCCGCTGAATTTGGCGAGCGCTTCGGCATGCCCGATCCTTGGCCCAGCCGCACCGTCTATGGCTGGGAAGCCAAGGGCAAGATTCCGCGCCCACCTGTCCAGAAACGCCTCGCCGAACTGGGCATTTGCAATCCGGCAGACTGGATTGAACCGCCCTCCCCCGCTCCCGCACAGGAACCGAGCCACACCATGAGCAGCGCCGATCACTCATTCTACGACATGCACCGCCATGGCTACGTTCGCACAGCCACCAGCACGCCCGAAGTCCGCACCGCTGACGTAAGCTACAATTGCACCGCCATCACCGAAGAGGCGAAGCGCGCGCATAAGGCGCAGGTGGACTTGCTAGTGTATCCAGAGATGTGCCTGTCCGCTTACATGCTCGACGATCTGGTGATGCAGACGGCGTTCCTGGAAAAAGTCGAAGCTGCCGTAGGCGACCTGGTGGCCGCCAGCTGCAACCTTTCGCCTATCATGGTGATCGGCGCTCCGCTGGTGGCAAACGACCAGCTTTACAATTGTGCGCTGGTGATCGCAGCGGGAAAGCTGCTCGGTGTCGTGCCCAAGAGCTTCCTGCCCAATTATCGCGAGTTCTACGAGAAGCGCTGGTACGCCCACGGTCGCAATGTGAAGGGCGCAAGCATCCGCGTAAATGGCGAGGATGTGCCCTTCGGCACGGACCTGATCTTCGCCAGCACGCGCAACCACCGCTTCAAATTGCATGTCGAGATCTGCGAGGATATGTGGTCCCCGGCCCCGCCCGCCATTGATGGCGCACTGGCTGGCGCTACCATCTGCGCAAACCTTTCTGCCTCCAACATCACCATCGGCAAGGCGCACGAGCGTCATTTGCTCGCCCGCAGCCATTCCGCGCGCGCGGCCTGCGCCTATATCTATTCCGCAGCCGGCCATGGTGAGAGCACGACAGACCACGCGTGGGACGGGCAAGGCTTTATTTACGAATTGGGAGGTTTGCTCGCCGAAAGCGAACGCTTTCGCCGCCACCCCGAACTCGCGATTGCGGACGTGGACGTGGAACGCATTCACGCAGACCGCATCCGCAACAAGACCTTCGACGACGCGATCGAGGCCGCAGGCCGCCCGGCAGACCGCTTCCGCACAATCACAATGGACCACAACCCGCATAGCGGCGATATTGGCCTTGCCCGCCCCATCGCCCGCTTCCCCTTTGTGCCGGATCGTGAGAACAGGCTGGACGATGATTGCTACGAAGCCTTCAACATCCAGGTCGACGGGTTGATGCGCCGGGTGGAGGCGACCAGCCCGAAAAGCCTGGTCATCGGCATTTCCGGCGGCCTAGATTCAACCCATGCGCTGATCGTTGCAGCCAAGACTTGCGACCGGCTTGGCCTGCCGCGCGATACGATCCGCGCCTATACCATGCCCGCTTTCGGAACCACGGAGCATACCAGGTCCAACGCCTGGGGGCTGATGGAGAAATTCCACGTCCATGCGGAGGAAATCGACATCCGGCCTGCCGCCAACCGCATGCTGGAGGATATCGGGCATGAATTTGCGGGCGGCAAGCCAGTCTATGATATAACTTTCGAGAATGTGCAGGCCGGCCTGCGCACGGATTACCTGTTTCGCCTCGCCAGCCAGCACAACGGCTTCGTGGTGGGCACCGGCGACCTTTCCGAACTGGCTCTGGGCTGGTGTACCTATGGCGTAGGAGACCAGATGAGCCATTATGCGGTGAATGCCGGTGTTCCCAAGACGCTGATCCAGCACCTCATCCGCTGGGCGATCAGGTCAGAACAGTTCACGCATGAGACGGATGCGATCCTGCAGGCCGTACTCGATACCGAGATCACCCCTGAACTGGTGCCGATTGGCGAAAATGGCGAGGTACAGCGCACCGAAAGCACAGTTGGCCCTTACGAGCTGAACGATTTCTACCTGCACAACATCATGCGCTGGGGCTTGCCACCCTCGAAGGTTGCCTTCATGGCGTGGCATGCGTGGAAGGATGTAGAGGCTGGCGAATGGCCAAGCCATTTTCCAGAAGGTGCGCGCAACCAGTATGATCTTGCCACCATTCGCAAGTGGCTGGAGAAGTTCCTGATCCGGTTCTTCCAGTTCAGCCAGTACAAGCGCAGCGCCATTCCCAACGGGCCAAAGGTCTCCTCAGGTGGCGCGCTCTCACCACGCGGAGACTGGCGCGCGCCGTCAGATGCAGTGGCTGATGTCTGGTTGGAGGAATTGCGCCAGAATGTGCCCGACTATTGATGGCTCCGCGTCACGGTGCAGGGTTTCCACCGCCTCCCGCGAACCTTCGCGCTCCACCATCGCAGAGAAGATTGTGGTGATCTCAGCCTTCAAGGCATCGTCCTGCGATATGGAAGGCGCACCCGCTGAAACGAGAACAGCGGCCACCAGAGCGGACTTGACCAGCTTGAGCACCAACACCCTGGCGGATCGCCCCATTAATTGCGCGGCGTGATCTTTATCAGCGCGCCTTCCGCCATATCGGTCAGCAGATAGAGCGCCCCATCCGGACCAGTCCGCACATCGCGCCAGCGCTGGCCAAGATCACGCAGCAAATGCTCGGGCTCACCCACGGGATTGCCTTCGACACCCGTGTCATAGCGCAGGACCCCTTGCGTGAAACTCGCCAGGAACAGGTCCCCATGCCATTGGGGGAAGCTTTCGCCGTCATAGAAAGCAAGGTTACCGGGGTTCAACGACGGCGGGCCATAGGCAAAGACCGGGTCGATCTTGCCCGGCACATTCTGGATCGTCTCTTGCTGCTGGCCGTTATAGTGGAAGCCCTGCGTCACGGACATCCAGCCATAGTCGCCGCCACGCAGGATGCGGTTCACCTCGTCCCCGCCGCGCGGGCCGAATTCGCTTTCCCAGATTTCGCCCGTCAGCGTGTTGTAGGTGAGGCCGAGCGGGTTGCGATGGCCGGTGGACCACACCTCGGGGGCATGGCCTTCCTTGCCGACCCAGGGGTTGCCCGCCGGAACGCCGCCGTCAGCTTCCAGCCGCAAAATTTTGCCAACATGGTTGGACGGGTCAGCCACCAGTTCGCCATAATTGCGGTCTCCGCTGGTGACATAGAGGTGGCCGTCAGGGTCGAACAGCAAGCGCCCGCCAAAGCTGCCGAATGCCGGGCCTTGCCCACAGCACCGTTCGGGCTGGGTCATCGTGCCATACCATGGCGCGGCGACTAAGATATCCTCAACTTCGGTCAGCGTATTGCCACCATCCCAGCGCGCGCGCATCACCGCCAGCGCCTGCTCGTTTTCTACATCAGGGTTGGGCTTGGAATAGGACAGGTAGATCCAGTTGTTCTCGCGGAAATGCGGATGCAGCACGACATCCATCAGCCCGGCGATTCCGATGGCGTAAATATCCGGCAGGCCAGTGATGGGATCTGGATCCAGTACGCCATTGCGGATGATCCGCAAGCGCCCCGGCCTCTCGGTGACTAGCAGATCGCCAGAAGGCGTCCACGCCATGCCCCAGGGGCGTTCCAGTTCGCGGGTGACCACTTCGACATGGATATCCGCCTCGTCAGTCGCGAAATCCCACGGCCCTGGAGCAAGCTCACCACCCATAAACGGCGGCGGGGCCGCAGGAGGTGCGGTTTCACCATCCTGTCCCCATGCTGCGCTTGCGCAAAGTGCCAAGGCCGAAACAGCGGCAACTGCCTTCAACGATTTCATCTCAGGTAATCTCCCCTCGCGGCCCGGGACTCTTGGGAGCCGCCCTTTTGCCGTATCCTATGATCGGGCGCGCTGCCGCACAATGACTTTGTCCGGAATTTTCAGCCCTTTTCCGCAAGCACGGGATAAGGCACATGTTGGAGCATCTATGCCGCCTGCCCCCATCCTTCCCGCCGTCCTCGTAACTGGAGCCGCCCAGCGGATCGGCGCGGCCATCGCGCGCCGCTATGCGGATGCGGGCTGGCACGTGGTGGTACATTACAACAACTCAGAGGATGCAGCGCGGGAGCTGACGAAATCCTTGCCTTCGTCACAGGCAGTGAAATGCGATCTGTCCAACTGCGAAGCGGCTTGTGCGATGGTTGATGAACTCGCGTCCAAACTGCCTGACTGGCGCGTGCTCGTGAACAATGCCTCACTTTTTGAAGAGGACACGGTAACCGAACTCAACATGGCAACGAATCGGCGGGCGATGCAGGTCAATGCGGCAACCCCCGTCCTGATGGCGCAACGCTACTTCGCCGCGGCCCGTTCGCGCGCGGGACGCAGGGTGATCCAGCTGACGGACCAGAAGCTGGCCAACCCCAACCCTGATTTCTTCAGCTACACCATGAGCAAGCACGCGGTAGACGCTGCAGCAGTCATGCTCGCGATGACCTGCAAGGCCGATGATCGCGTCTATCGCCTGGCCCCCGGTGCCATCCTGCCGAGCCATGATCAGACGGTGGACGAGGCAGAGACTTCGCACCGGATGAACCTGCTCCACCGCCGCACCCGCATGGCGGAAATGGCGGAGGCAGCGCTGTTCCTGGCCAGGGCTCCGCTTGCGAGCGGTCAGCAACTGTTCATCGATTCTGGCCAGCACCTGTTGTCTCAACCGCGGGACGTGCTCTACCTTGCGCGGGAAGAGGAAGGCGAAAACTGATGGAAAACAAGCCTGCAAAGCGGAAGAAGCGCCACGCGCTCGGCACCCGCATCTGGCACTGGGTGAACCTTGCCAGCGTCACCATCCTGTTCATGTCAGGCCTCAATATTTCGAACGCGCATCGCCGGCTTTACTGGGGTGATTGGGGTTTTGCTGCCGAGCAGGCATGGCTGGAAGTGCCGCGCTTTCCCGGCTGGGCAACCATTCCCGGCTATTACAGCCTGGCCGCCGCGCGGGACTGGCACGTGCTGTTTGCCTCGGTTTTCGCACTGGGACTGCTGATGTTCATGATCTCTGCCCTGCGCAACGGCCACTTCAAGCGTGACATGTTCACGCGCCTTGCCGAATGGCGACCGGCCAATATCTGGCATGACATTCGCGAGCACCTGAAGCTGAATTTCGAACATGAAGGCGCCAAGTTCAATTTCCTGCAGAAGGTCGCCTATTCCAAGGTGATCTTCCTGCTGCTGCCGCTGATGATCTTTACCGGCATGGTGATGAGCCCGGGCATGGAAGCAGCATGGCCGTGGCTGACCGATGCCTTCGGCGGACGCCAGAGTGCGCGCAGTATCCACTTCATCTGCGCATGGGCACTGTTCGCCTTCTTCGTGTTGCATATCGTGCTGGTGCTGCTGTCTGGCCCAACTAAGCAGATCATGGACATGATCATGGGAGGGCGCGAGCCATGAAAAGGCGCAATTTCCTCGTCGGTATCGGCGCAGCTTTCCTTGCCGGGTGCAAGGAAATTGGCGATTCCAAATGGTTCGAGAGGCTCGTCGACACAGCCGAAGGCTGGCACCGCGGCATCCACCGCACGCTGGGCGTGGGCCGCATCCCCATGGCGCCGGAATATGAACGCGCGGACCTCTCCCCTTTCTTCCGCGGGAACGGATCGCAGAGCGTCGACACAGAAGAATACCGCGCTGCGCTGAAAGCCGGTTTCCCTGACTGGAAGCTGGAGGTGGGCGGCATGGTGGATACACCACTGTCGCTCTCGCTGGACGATATCCGCGCACTTCCCCAGCGCACGCAGATCACCCGCCATGACTGCGTGGAAGGCTGGAGTGCGATCGGCGAATGGACCGGCCCGCAGCTATCGCATATCCTCGAAATGGCGGGCGTGCAGGAAGGCGC
This sequence comes from uncultured Sphingomonadaceae bacterium, assembly GCA_964645635.1. Taxonomy (GTDB): domain Bacteria; phylum Pseudomonadota; class Alphaproteobacteria; order Sphingomonadales; family Sphingomonadaceae; genus Alteraurantiacibacter. The sequence continues at coordinate 19,001 of CAZYAL010000036.1, forward strand.
GAAGTACGCCATTTTCACCTGCGCCGACAATTTGAACGGACAGGATTATTACGAAAGCTGCGACATGGACGATGCTTTCCATCCGCAGACCATCGTCGCGCACCAGTTGAACGGAGAGTCGCTGCCAGAGATCAACGGCGCGCCGTTGCGCCTGCGGCTCGAACGCCAGCTGGGCTACAAGCACGCCAAGTATCTTACAGGCGTGCAACTGGTCGCCAACCTTGAAGATATTGCCGGCGGCAAGGGCGGGTACTGGGAGGATCGCAGCGGCTATCAGTGGTACGCCGGGATATGATCAACCGCCTTCGGAGTAGCGTTCGTGTGAATTGGCGATATCTCCTCCAGCACGCCGAGATCGATTTCCGCCAGCTTGAAGCCCCAAAGGCACCCCGCCCCGCGCCTGGGCTTGTACTTGCGCAGCAGCCCGAAGTACCTCGCAACCCTCCCCAGCAATTGACAGCTTGCAAGGTGGCATTCAAACCTTGCACCACAGAACAAGATTGAGGGGGAGTACCGGACACCCATGTGGCTGCTGGACAAGATGTTGAAGAAGCTGATCAAGGCAGG
>CAZYAL010000037.1:0-19219 GCA_964645635.1 uncultured Sphingomonadaceae bacterium
CCTTTCAGATTGAGCGCTCCCGAAAATTGCGCTGCGTCAGCATTTATACGAACCAGCCCCACCGTTAACCCGCCCCCCCCGGGGGGGGGGGTAAAAGGACGATAGGGTGGTGGGATAGATGATGGGATATGTAAGGTTATACCTACGAAACTCTGGTATTCCGGTATTTTGAGCGGACTCCGTCTCCGCCATTTTTCGGCCTGCCGCTTTGCTGCTTGGGGCCAGTTCCCGGTATCAACGTCGCCATGATTCCTTTCCCGGGGTTGTAGCCCTGCGCCGAAGGTCCATGTAGGCTCCCGTGGGGCTCGTCATAGCGGAGAATCAATCCATGAACTGGAACGACGTATTGCGCTTTGCCGCGGAGGGTAACCCCGTTCCGCCCCAGCGTGTCGACAAGACCGAGAGCGAATGGCGCGCCGAAATGCCTGAGGAGCAGTTCGCCGTAACGCGCCTGAAAGGCACCGAACGCCCCTTCAGCAGCGAAATGTGCAGCCTGTTCGAGCCCGGCCTCTACGCTTGCAGCTGCTGCGGCACGCAATTGTTCGATTCTGCCACGAAGTTCGAAAGCGGTACCGGCTGGCCGAGCTTCGGCGAGCCTCTGACGCCGGACGTGATCGGCTATCACGCCGATGGCAGCCACGGCATGCAGCGCATCGAGGTGACCTGCAATGTGTGCGATGCGCACCTTGGCCACGTCTTCCCCGACGGCCCTGCCCCCAGCGGCCTGCGTTTCTGCATCAACGCGCTTTCGCTCAACAAGGTTGGGCAGGCGGGCGCGGACTGACCTTGGCCTGGAATTTTGACAACAGCTATGCCCGCGAGCTGGAGGGGCTTTATGCACCCTGGCAAATCGATCCGCCTGCCGATCCGCAGCTGGTTGCCTACAATGCGCCGCTGAGCCGGCGGCTGGGTTTGCCGCTGGATGGCTGGAGCGATGCACAGCTTGCAGCCCTGATTGGCGGCGCAAAATTACCCCCCGGGTCAGAGCCCATCGCCATGGCCTATTCCGGGCACCAGTTCGGCCATTTTTCGCAACAATTGGGAGATGGTCGCGCGCTGCTTCTCGGCGAGGTGATCGCACCGGACGGCAAGCGGTTCGACCTGCAGCTGAAGGGTTCGGGGCGCACGCCCTTTTCGCGTGGTGGCGATGGCAAGCTGGTGCTCAGCCCGGCCTTGCGCGAATTCATCATGTCAGAAGCACTGGCGGCGCTTACCATATCGACCATGCGCACGCTGGGCGTGGTGACAACGGGCGAGGAAGTCATGCGCGAAGGCTACAAGCCCGGCGCGGTGCTGCTGCGAACAGGCGCTAGCCACTTGCGCGTGGGCAGTTTCGAATATGCCGCCGCGCATCATGGGACAAAGCAAGTCCGCAAACTGGCAGACTATGCCATCGCGCGGCATCACCCGCAGGCGGCAGAGGCGGACAATCCCTATCTCGCGCTGCTGGAAGGAGTGATGGACGCGCAGATTGCGCTGGTCGCCTCATGGATGAATGTCGGCTTCATCCATGGGGTGATGAACACCGACAATGTGACAATCTCGGGCGAGACAATTGACTACGGGCCTTGCGCCTTCATGGACCGCTATTCGGCCGGCACCGTGTTCAGCTCGATCGATCGGCACGGGCGCTATGCCTATGCCAACCAACCGACGATCTGCCGCTGGAACATCGCCAAGCTCGGCTCTGCGCTCGCTGGTGTGATAGTGGAGGAAGACGAGGACGGGATCGATAAGGCCAACGCGCTGCTTGAAGCCTTCCCGGATCGCTACCACGCGCTGTGGCTCAACGGGATGCGCGCAAAGCTGGGCCTTGTGGAAGCTGACGAACGCGACCTTGGTCTTGTGGCGAGCCTGTTCAATGCGATGGAGGGGCAAGGCGCGGACTTCACCCTGTTCTTCCGCAAGCTAGCGCGGATGCCGGAAAAGGGGCGCGAGGCCGTAAGCTCGCTGTTCGACGATCCGGCAGCAATCGCAGGTTGGCTCGACACGTGGGAAACGCGGATCGCCCGCGAAGCCCGCCCGCATCAACAGCGTATCGCAGCAATGGACGCGGCAAACCCGCTCTACATCCCGCGCAACCACAAGGTGGAAGAAGCGCTGCAGGCCGCTGAAAATGGAGACTTCGCACCGTTCGAAAAACTCCTTGGCGTGGTACGCCAGCCTTTCATCGAGCGCGCCGGGCTGGAAGAATTTGCCTGTCCTTCGCCCGCCGATGCACAGCCCTATGTGACCTTTTGCGGGACGTAACATGCCCGCTCAGTCAATGGCACGCGCCCACTTGTAACTGCCACACAAGCGCAGTGAATCCGTCATATGTGAGTCATATCCCGGTGGCATCCGAGCGACTGCACAAGTCAAAGGATTTGCTTCATGAACCGCGTCAGTATCGTCACCACAGACGAAGCGGCATCGCGATTTGAGGATTTTTCGAACGGAGAAACGCTGTTCTCTTTCGGCTTGCTGACTGCGTACGGTCCGCAAAAGCTGGTCGATGGCCCGGTGTGGGCATTCGTAGACTGGGTCATGGAAGATCTTTCCGGCCTCGAAATGTGCCGCCGCCTGCGTGCGGATGCCCGTGTCAACGATGCCCATGTGACAATGGTGCTGGATGCAGACGACCCGGATGACCGCAGGCGCGCGCTGAAGGCTGGCGCTGATGATTATGCGATCGGCCCGCTTGACCGGCAGGCCATGCTCGACAGGGTGCTGGCGCTGCACGCCTCAGGCTCGCGCCGCTCGGGCGTGCAGATGCTCGACATGGGCGACCTGCAGATCAACGTCGCAGGCGAACAGGCACGCTGGAAGGGGGGCTTGATCTATCTGCGTCCCAATGAATTCCGCGTGCTGCGCTTCATGTCCGAAAATGCCAACCGCATCCTCACGCGGCAGGAACTGATCGACGCGCTGGGCAAGGACGGCGACCCGGAATACCTGCGCACCGTTGACGTGTGGATCAAGCGCCTGCGCTCCGGCCTGCGCGAAGTGGGCGCTGGTAATCTGCTGCGCACTGTCCATGGCAAGGGTTACGTGCTCGACCTGCCCTGAATTCAATCACCACAAGTCAAACCACAAAGAAGGCCCCGCCGATGATCTCGGCGAGGCCTTTGGCTTTGCAGGCAATAGGTTGGCAACCGATCCGGGAGGAGTGGCCCGGCCGCCGGCGATCAGAAGGTGATCGAGAACGAGGCGGCCAGTTCAGTGCCACGCTTGTAGGTGTTGATTTCCACCCGGTTGACGCCGTCAGTCTGATATTCCTGGTTCGCCCGGCCAAAGATGTTGCGCGCCTCCAGCGACAGTTCGGCGTCGCTGCCGAGCAGGCTGAGGCCCTGGCGATAGACGAGATCCATGGTGAAGCCGGGGTTCTCGACAATGTCGGGAAGTCCCGCGGTACCGCGGCTGGTCACGCGCTCGCTGGCATAGTTCAGCATCACGGTGAACTGCTGCAGCGGGTCGATATCCTCGAGACTGATCTGGAAGTTGGCGAGATGATCGCTCTGGCCCGTCAGCGGACGGCCATCCACGAACAGGTTGGTCGCAGCGGTCGGGCCACCGGGGAACAACTGGGTGATATCGCCTGCCTGCACCGAGATATCAGACTGGGTGTAGGTATAGTTGGCGAAGAACAGCAGTTCCTTGGTCTCGAAGAAGCCGCCAAGGTCATAGAGCTCGGCAGTGTACTGCAGGTCCCCTTCCACACCCCACAGCGTGGCGCTGGGTGCGTTGGCGAAGCTGGTCAGCTGGCTGTTGTCCGAGAAGGTCGAGAAGGCTTCGATCGGGTTCTTGATGTCCTTGTAGAAACCCGCGACCGACGCCCTGTCATTGCCGCCGAGGTAATACTCGCCGCGCAGTTCGAGGTTGGTCAACTCGCTATCCGTCAGCAGCGGGTTGCCGTTGAACTGGCGGTTGGTTTCCGGATCGTAATAGGTCTGGAAGATCAGCTCGCGGAACTGCGGACGGGCAATCGTGCGGCTGGCACTGGCGCGCAGCTGCAGACTGTCCATCGGCTCCACCGTAACCGTCGCCCCCGGCAGCCAGTAGCTGTTGGAGAGCGAGGTGCCGCTGGTGGAATTGAGCGGGGTGGCAAAGACCTCGACCGGGTTCACCGACTGCTCGGCATCCTCGTAACGCACGCCAATGTCCAAGATCACGCCCGTCGCAGGCTCTGCGCTGATCTTGCCATAGGCACCGCGGATCAGCAGCTCGGCCTGAAATGCCGGGTCTGCTTCGGTGGATTCGATCAGGCCGATGTTAAAGGCATCGATCACCGCATCGCCCAGCAGCAGGTCAGGCCGCAGCAGGCCCACAGCATCGGGGAAGTCGGTCGAGGCGTTGAAGAGGAACTCGCGGCGCTCCGAATAGCGATCGGTGTCGCTATAGGCATAGCCCACGGTAACCGAAGCCCAGTCCAGTACCGGATAGCTGAGGTCGATCCCGCCGTACCACAGTCCTTCCTTCAGCTTGGAGAAGACCACGCTGGCATCGCCGGTCTGGCGATCGAGCACGTTGATGAAGAAGTCCGACAGCTGCCCCTGAGCATTATCGCGCACATAGGTGAATGTGTATTCGAACGGCGCTTCACGCTGCGTTTCGGCATAGCCTGCGCGCACATCGACGCCGAGGTCACCGAACTCCAGCTCGGCAACCAGCTGGCTGTCGATCAGCTGGCTTTCGTACCACGCCGTTTTCTGCTGCTGGATGCTGTCGTCATCCTGAAAGTCCTCACCCTGCGAAAGGGTCGCCTGCTTCACGGTGTCGCGGATGAACAGATTGGTGAAGCGGAACACGTGATCGCCGACTTCGAGACCGAAACCGAGCATGCCATTGGCAAGGATGCGGTTGTCGGTGACGATGTCATTGAAGTCATTGTCCAATGAGAAGTCAGCGAGCACCGATTGCGAGGTGATGTCGCGCGTGCGCCACTTGTTGCTCACTGAGAAGGTGCCTACCACGCCGAGGCGACCATCGGAGAACACGTCCGTCGCCGTGCCGCCGGTGATGCTGGCAGACCAGTTGGCCGGGACATCGCCCAGCTTCTGCAGCAGGATCAGGTTGGGATTGCCGAGGTCCTTGGCAATCGCCTGCTGGTCAACCGCAAGGTCATCAAGACGCAGGCCGCTGTCGAAGAAAGCCTGCAGCGCAGGCGCGGTCTTGGCGATATCGCGGGTGCCGTCATCGAAGCCGAACCAGTCGAAGTCCGAGCCATAGTATGACAGGCCGTTGTGGAAGGTCGTCTCGGTATTGCCCGAGATGCCGCCACTCACAGTCAGGAAGCTCTCATCGGGAATGGCGCGGGTGGTCAGGTTAATCACGCCGCCGCCGAATTCACCGGGGAAGTTGGCGGAATAGGTCTTCTGCACGAGGCTGCTGGCCACCACGTTGGTGGGGAAGATGTCGAGCGGCACAACGCGGCTCAGCGGCTGCGGTGAAGGCAGCGGCAAGCCGTTCAGCAGTGCCAGCGAATAGCGATCACCAAGGCCGCGCACGTAGACGAAGCCCTGACCCTGCACCGACAGGCCGGTCACGCGGCCCAGTGCGCCAGCGATGTCGCCTTCACCCGTACGGGCAATCTGTTCGGTCGAGAGCACGCTGACCACCTGGGTGGATGCGCGCGTCGGATCGAGGTTGCGTCGACCGGTAACGATGATCGTATCACCGCCGGGAATGGAGATATCCGGTGCTTCTGCTTCCTCTTCAGGATCAGCAGTGCCTTCGACCTCATCGAGGATATCGGCACCTGCCGCATTGTCATCCTGTGCGAAAACCGCGCCCGGAAAAGTCAGCGCGGTGGTGAGCAGAAGCAGCCCAGCCAGCTGCTTGCCAGTTTTCATGATGTCAGATTCCCTCATGGTCGATCCGAATATTGGATGGGGCATTCGCCCTTGTAATTATGGGAGAAGGAGGCGGGCTCCGGCCGCATCGGGCCGTCGCTCGCCTCCCCTTTCCATTCGGCTTAGTTGAAGACCGGGATCGCCGAGCAGGCGCCGGTGTTGTTGCCGAAGCTGATCGCCGCGGAATCGCAGGTCCAGCCCTGGGTCCAGTCATTGCCTGCAGAGACCGCACCGATGAAGGTGGTGGCATCGAAGGTGAAGCTGGAGGTGGACAGCGTCGTTGCATCGAACACGGTGGCGAAGCCGTCTTCATTGGCGCCATTCAGGTAACCTGCTGTCAGCGAGCTGGTGAAGGCCTTGTTGTTGCCAACGCCTGCATCGAAGATCGCTTCAGCCTGTGCGGCGGTCACGCCGTCGCTGCCGTTGCGGAAGTTCGTGCCGCAAACCAGCGCCATCGAGTTGAAGCGCGGTGCGCCAACATCGTCGAGGCCGGCATTCGCATCGCGGATCGTTTCCTGATCGTCGATGCGGATACAGGGTGTGCCGTTCGACGACTGGTCGATCAGGACACCATTGTAGAGACCGTAATCGGTACCACCGCGGATACGGATGGCCTGGTCACCGTTGCGACGCTGGATGAAGGTGAAGTTCGAGATCGTGGTGTTCTGGCGCGGAGTTTCGTCTTCCTTGCCGTTGCTCGAGTCAGCTTCGATGATGGTGTCACCAATGCCCGAACGCTGGGCTGCGATGACGTACTGCATGTTCGCCTTCACGCCGGTGTCGGTGTCGAGCGCGTCGTCTTCTGCACCAGCAACGATCAGGTTCTTGATGTTAACGTAGCCGCCGAAGAATTCGACGCCGTCATCAGAAGAGTTGACCGACTGGATGAAGCTCAGCGCAGTGTCAGGGCCGGTGCCGCCGGTGGTCAGCGACTGCAATTCGCTGTCGCCCGAGAGGACGAAGCCGGAATAGCGGATCTGGACATAAGCCAGTTCACCCGAGCCGCCGGTGGTTTCTGCACCGCCGAAGAAGTTTGGCTGGGCCGCGCCTTCGACCTGGCGTTCGCAATCCACGGTGCCCGGGGTTGCCAGCGCTTCGAAGCAGTCGGTGACCGGCGAACGGCCGGAGAGCACCACACCGCCCCACTGGCCGGAAGAGTTGTCACCGTTCAAGCCGAGGACGTTGTCACGGCTGGTGAAGATAATCGGCTGGTTGGCGGTACCAACGGCGTTGATGGTGTTGCCGCGGGTCACGTTCAGGAACGAAGAGCCCGAAGCATAGATGATCACGCCGGGATCGATGGTAAGTTCGACATTGGTGTCGGACAGGCCGTCCGAGTTGTCAGCAGCCGGACCACCGTCGGTGCCGACCGAAACCTGGCCAGGCAGTCGATAAAGCAGGCCGGGCACGCGGGTCAGGCGCGAGGAAGTGTTAAAGCGCAGCGGCGTTGCACAAACGCGCCATTCTCCTTCGGGACCAGTGATGGTGCCTTCATCGGTCAGGCCCTGCGCGTCAGCGATGGTTGGGCAGCCGTTGGCCGGGGTCACCAGTGCCTGGCTCGGCGTGGGCGTCGGGGTGGGAGTGGGCGCCGGGTTGTTGGTGGTGTTGTTGATGGTCACATTGCCACCGGTTCCGGGCGAAGCGATTTCTTCAGGGCCGCAGGCGGAGAGCGCCAGGATAGAGCAGCCAAGAACAAGAGTACGGGTAAGGTTGGTCACAGCGAGCGGTCCCCTCAAAAAACCGAGAATCGAAAAGGATGCGATTTCGAGTCGCGACTCGCCAGCTAGAGATTGGATGTGACAGTTTGTGGTCCGTGTTACGTTCAGCTTTCACTTTCCACAGGCGTTCGGTGCGCTGCAGCAATTTGTGCGTGATCATGGCCACACCGGCTCATATTGCAATTTTATGACATGATGACGGTTTTGTTGCGGAGCTGTCCTTTTGACCGCAATATCCGCTCATAAAGTTAGAGCAGGAGGATTGCCGTGATTTTCAGTTTGCTGATGGGAACGCTGATGTTGGCCCAGGCCGGTTCGCTGGCCGTGCTGGGTGACGAGCAGCAAACCCAGTCATCCGATGTCGCCTATGAAACGCTCGCCGCTGGCGAAGCGCGCCAGGCAATCGAAAACCTTGAAGCGCTGCGGGCAATGAACCCGGGCGATCCGGCGCTGCTGATCAACCTCGGCAGTGCCCATGCGCAGCTTGGCGACACCGAAAAGGCCTCCCAGTATTATCGCGAAGCCGCCGCCAGCGAGACGCGTTACCAGCTTGAACTGGCAGACGGCAGCTGGGTGGATTCTCGCCGCGCAGCACGCACCGCCCTGCTGCGGCTTGAAGAAGCAAAGCTGGCGATGAACTGAAGGCCTCGCGCGGGCCAGACATATAATAGCCGTGCCGCGCCTTTCGGGTCGCGTGGAAATCGGAACAATCGGGGAGGCCCGGTAGCGCAAGCTGCCGGGCTTTCGTTTTTTGGCGCTGCACTGTAACGCCTGTGTCATTTGTTGTAAGCAAAGCGCCGGGACCGGAGGCTTTTTGCAAGTGATTCTGAAACATGCCCTGCCCCCTGCGCTGCTGGCCGCTGCGCTTGTGCTGCCTGTTGCGGCACATGCAGACGTGCTCGAAATCGGCGAAACGGGGGAAGCGCGCTGGATTTCAGGCGCGGCCGTAAAGGCGCTGCAAGGATCTGAAACTGCAACAGAAACTTCCCTCACGGAAGTGCCCGCCGAAGCCTTTGGCGTGCCGGAAACCGCGGTGGCAGACGCCCGTCGCCATTCGGGCGGCATCCCCGAACGCTATGCCCCGCTGGTGGCGCATCTCTCGGCGAAATATGACCTTTCGTCCGCGCTGATCGAAGCAGTTGTCTGGCAGGAAAGCCGCTGGCGCGAAAATGCCGTGTCTCCTGCCGGTGCGCGTGGCCTTGCCCAGCTAATGCCCGGCACCGCACGAGACCTTGGCGTGAATGCGGACGATCCAGCCGCCAACCTCGAAGGCGGCGCCCGTTACCTGCGCGAACAGCTTGACCGTTTCGACGGCGACCTCGAGCGCGCTCTGGCAGCATATAATGCCGGGCCGGGCCGCGTTCAGCGTGCCGGAGGCATACCGCGCATCAGCGAAACCCAGAATTATGTCAGCTCGATCATGGGCCGACTGTCGAACCATTCCCGGAGTACCCAATAGAAATGTCGTTCAAAGCCCGCCTGACCGCTCCCTTTGCCGCCATCGCTGCGTTGATCGCACCCGTTGCTGCGCATGCGCAGTCCACAGCTGGTGCCGGCCCAATCGAGGCGGCCTTCGCCTGGATGCAGGCCACGCTGCTGGGCCAGATCGCCACCATGGTTGCAGTAATGGCCGTTGCCGCTGTCGGCTTCATGATGCTGACCGGCCGCATGAACTGGCGCTTTGGCGCAACTGTTATCATCGGCTGCTTCATCATCTTCGGCGCAGCTACCATTGTCGGCGGCATCCAGTCTGCCGCTGGCGGCGCGGGCTGATCCGATGCAGCTGACACGTCACCGCGTGCACCGCGCGCTAACGCGCCCGCAGATGTTCGCCGGGGTCACCTATAATTATTTCATCATAAATGCGCTGGTGACGACCGAGGCCTTCCTTATCCTGAAGAGCCTGTGGATCATCCCCATCCCCTTCATAATGCATGCGATCGGATATTTCGCCTGCCTGCGCGAACCGCGCTTTTTCGACCTGTGGATCACCAAGGTCAGCAAATGCCCGCGCGTAAAGAACTACAAGCGCTGGGGCTGCAACAGCTACGCTCCGTAAAGGCGGCAAAGGAAACTGATTATGGCCAAATGGCTTGGAGCCGCAGCCTGGAGCGCGAAGGAAGCGAAAGCCGGCGAACGCCTGCCTTATGCGCAGCTCGTCGATTCCGACGTCGTGCTGTTGCGCGATGGATCGCTTATGGGCGCGCTGCAGGTACCCGGCCTGCTGTTTGAGACAGAGGATACTGACGCGCTCAACGCCCACGCCGCCACACGTGAAGTCATGCTGCGCTCGAACCTCGACGGGCGCTTCGTGCTCTATCACCACGTCATTCGTCGCCGCGTTTCGGTGGAGCTGGAAGCCAGCTTCGATGATCCGCTATCCGCGCATATCGATCGCCGCTGGCGTGATCGCCTTTCCTCCGGCTCGCTGTTCGTGAATGACCAGTTCGTAACACTCGTCCGTCGCCCCGCGCGCGGCAAGGCTGGCTGGGGCGAGAAGCTCTCGCGCATGGTCAGGGGCAAGGCGCACGAGGCCGAAGAGGTCGATCCCAAGGACCTGCGCTCGCTTCGCGCGGCCCTGCAGGCAATGGCCGCATCGCTAGGTGACTATGGCGCGCAGCCGCTGTCTGATTACACCGGCCCCAGCGGCCAGGTGAACAACGAACTGCTAGAACTGCTGTCCGCGCTCTACAATGGCGAGATGCGCCCGGTGCGCCGCCCGCAGGATGGCACCGACATCGGCCAGATGCTGCCCTATCGCCGCGTCAGCTTCGGTATCGATGCGATGGAATTGCGCGGGGCCAATGGAGCAGATTTCTCCAGTATTCTCAGTCTGAAAGAATATCCTGAGGCGACGAACCCCGGCTTGCTCGATGCCATGCTGCGCCTGCCGCATGAAATGGTGCTGACCGAGAGCTTTGCCCCCGAAGAACGCCAGACCGCCCGCGAGAAAATCGACCTTGCGCTGCGCCGCTTGCGCTCTGCAGACGAGGAGGCACAATCCGAGCGCGCAGACATGATGGCCGCGCGAGACGAGCTGGGCGCAGGCTCTGTCGCCTTCGGTGACCACCACCTCTCCGTTCTGGTCCGCGATGCCACGCTCGATGGGCTGGACGATGCCACCGCCCGCATCGCTGCCGCACTGGCAGACACGGGCGCCATCGCGGTGCGCGAGGATACCAATCTAGAGCCAGCCTTCTGGGGCCAGTTCCCCGGCAACGAGCAGTATCTCGTCCGCCGCGCGCTGATCTCCACTGCCAATATGGCAGGATTAGGCAGCTTGCACGGCTTCGCACTGGGGCAGGCAGAAGGCAATCATTGGGGGCAGGCGGTCACGCTGCTGCAGACGACCAGCTCGACGCCATTCTTCTTCAACTTCCACCACGGCGACCTCGGCAATTTCAGCGTCATCGGCCCGTCCGGCTCCGGCAAGACGGTGGTGATGAATTTCCTTGCCGCACAAGCGCAGAAATTCTCACCTCGCACCGTGCTGTTTGACAAGGACCGTGGCGCGGAACTGTTCATTCGCGGTATCGGCGGCAGCTATGACCGTGTGCGTTCGGGCGAACCTTCGGGCTTCAACCCGCTTGCCCTTCCCGATACGCCGGCAAACCGCACGTTTCTGAGGGAATGGCTGGGCGTGCTGCTTTCCGCCGAAGGTCCGGAAGAGCTTAACACCATCGCCCAGGCGGTGGACGCGGCCTATTCGAACGATCCCTCGCTGCGCCGCCTGCGCCACTTCAAGGAACTGGTGTCCGGCACCCGCCGCCCGCAGGCTGGCGACCTTGCTGATCGCCTCTCGGCATGGATCGAGGATGGCGAACATGGCTGGTTGTTCGACAATGCGGCTGACAAGCTTGACCTTTCCACCCGCGTCATGGGCTTCGACATGACTGCGCTCCTGGAAAACCCCAAGCTGCGCACACCGGTGATGATGTACCTGTTCCACCGCATTGACGAGCGGCTCGCCGGCGAGCCGACGATGATCCTGATCGACGAGGGCTGGAAGGCGCTGGATGACGAGGTCTTTGCTGCCCGCATCCGCGACTGGCTGAAGACGCTGCGAAAGCGCAACGCGCTGGTCGGCTTTGCCACCCAATCTGCCCGCGATGCGCTCGACAGTCGTATTTCCACCGCGCTGGTGGAGCAGACTGCAACCATGATCTTTATGCCCAATGCCCGTGCACGGGCAGAGGATTATTGCGAGGGCTTCGGCCTGACCGAGCACGAATTTCACCTGATCAAGTCACTGCCCGCACACAGTCGCTGCTTCCTAGTCCGCCAGCCGGACGCCAGCGTGGTAGTGCGCCTCGACCTGTCGAACGCACCCGAAGTGCTGACCATCCTCTCTGGCCGAGAGAGCACCGTGCGCCGGCTTGACCTGCTGCGCGATGCAGTGGGCGATGATCCGGCAGAGTGGTACCCCGCGCTGACCAACCGCCGCTGGCCGGGCACGCCGGGCGGCGCAGATGGCAAGATCGACGGTGACTGGGAGGCTGCCGAGTGACGCCGGCCCAAGCCACCTCTGCCCAATGCACGAATGCGCTGGAAGGCGTGGGTGCCGGCATCGGCGCCTCGTTGCGCGCCATCGACTGCGCAGCCAGCGAGATGTCGCAAGCTGCCTTCAGCCGCATCTTTGGCGCAGAGGGCGCATTCCAGCTGCCCTTGCAAATTCTGCTGACGCTGTTCGTCGCCTTCCTCGGTTTCGGACTGGCCACAGGGCGCCTGCGCATCGGCTTGTCCTCGCTCGTCCCACGCCTCGTCACTTTGGGCGTGGTGCTCACCTTTGCCACCAGCTGGATCGCCTTCCAGTCGGTGTTCTGGAACCTGTTGGTGCTGGGGCCGGATGAGATTGCCGGGTCGCTCATGGGTGGCGATGGCTCTGCCACCACAATCTTTGCCGACAAACTCGACGTGGTGATGTATTCGCTGATGGAGGTTTCCGGAGGTGACGGCGCTGCGTCGACGACCTCGATCTTCTCGCCATCCGGACTGCTATGGAGTGGCGGCACCATGCTGCTGCTCGGCACGGTCGGTGTACTCGCCACCTGCAAGATCGCCCTTGCCGTTCTGATGGCCTTGGGGCCCATCTTCATCGTCACCGCCCTGTTCAAGGCCACGCGCGGGCTTTTCACTGGCTGGCTGAAGGCTGCCGCGCTGATGTCGCTTGCCCCGCTGTTCGCCGTGCTGGGCGGCTCGCTGATGCTGGAACTGACAACACCGGTGCTCTCTGCACTGATGGCGACACCTGGCCGCATCGACGTCCGTCCGGCGATGGCCTTCTTCATGATCGGCGCCGTCCACCTGGCGCTGATGTTCATGGTGATGAAAGTCACCACCACCATGGTGAGCGGCTGGAGCGTGTTCGGCTTTGCCGGCGCCAATGACCGGACCGATACCGACAAGGGAAACAGCGCATCTGTCGATCGCGCACCAATGCAAGTGCTGCTAAACACCATGGCGTCAGACCGGCAAACGCAAGGTGCCAGCTCCGCTGCTGCATCGCGCGATATCCGCATTTCGCAAGCCGCACCGCTTGCCGCCAATGACATCGGCGGCACAGGCCGCGGACGCGATACCGTTAGGGAAACCCGCGTGGTCAGCGAAGGCGCTTCCGCTTCAGCTCAGCAAGGGCAGTCCACCCAATCGCGCGCACGCGGCATCGGCAGCCGCTTCAAATCCGCGCCCATTCGTTCAACGGAGAAAAAGTAACATGACCCGCGCCCTTATCGCCGCGGCCCTGATTGCCACCAGCACCATCGCCATGCCCGCTGCGGCGCAAGGCGACCCGCGCCTTGTCGTTCGCGAATACAGCGACAGCGAAGTGGTGCGCGTGGCTGGCAAGGTGAACGTGCAGGCCACCATCCGCTTTGGCGAAGGCGAAATGATCCAGAACGTCGCCATCGGCGATTCGCAAAAGTGGCAGGTGACCCCAAGCCGCAATGCCAACCTGCTGTTCGTGAAACCGCTGGCAGAACGCGCCACCACCAATATGACCGTGGTCACGGATCGCCGCGTCTACCTGTTCGACCTCGTCGCCAGCCCCAACCACAGCAATCCGCTCTACGTGATGAGCTTCACTTATCCGGAAGAAGAAGCCGCTGCTGCCGCTGCACTCGCTGCTGCAGAGGCGGAGGCCGCGGCCAATCCGCGCCAGAGCGCCAACGCAACGGAAATGGCCGCAGCCAATGATGATCTTGCGGTGATCGATCCTTCCACGCTCAACTTCGCATGGTCGGCCGAAGGCGCGCCTGCCCTTCTGCCCAAACAGGTATATGACAATGGCGAGGCAACCTTCCTTGCCTGGGGTGCGGGCGAGCCCTTGCCTGCTATCCTGGTGAAGGATGTCGACGGCACCGAGGGCCCGGTAAACTATGCCGTGCGCGGTGACGTGATCGTGCTGGACATGGTGCCCGGCGAGATCATCCTACGCTCTGGTGACGATTTCGCCCGGCTGATCAACAATGCCCCTCGGGAACAGGCGGGCAATGGCGAGCCCTTGGCGCTCGCCGGGGCCTTTCGGGCCCAATAAGGAGGAAACGCGATGAAACTTGCCATGCGCCTTCCCGAAAAGAACGCCTCTGCCGCGCGCGACCATGATCCGCGTGACGATGCGACGACCGAGGTGATCGACCTCGCCAGCCGCACATCATACCCGGCGGTCGCAAACCGCAAGGGCAAGTCGGACGCGCTCGGCCTTGCTGCCGGTGTCGCCTTCGTCGCCCTGCTGGGTGCGGCGACGCTCTATGGCCTCAACGCCAGCCGCACGGTGGAGGAAGCCACCGCGCCTGTAGATGTGGCCGTGCCTCCCGCACAGTCCGCCGTGGCAACGCCGCCGCCTGCCATCGACACGCTGCCCAGCGCCAATGCCGGTGCGCCGCAGCCCGGCGTGGCAGGCCCCGCGCCGGTGCTGGCCCAGCCGCCGCTGCAGGAAGGCTACACGCCTAGCCTCAATCCCTATTCCTCGCCCACCCTCGTGTTTGACGCAGGGCTCGCTCCGGGCACGGCAGCCGCCAATGCCGCCGCCGCCGCTGACACGGCCGCTGCTCCGCAAGGTGGGCAGGTCCCGGGTTCGGGTTCCGCTGGAGACTTTGCCGCTCGCATTGGCGGCGTGGGTGGCGGCCCGGCTGTCGCCCAGCAGAATTTCGATCCCGCCACCACGGTAACGCAGGGAACGATGATCCCCGCCGTGCTGGAAACCGCGATCGACACCGATGTGCCCGGCTATGTCCGTGCCGTGGTGAGCCAGGACGTGCGTAGCTTTGACGGCAGCCGCATCCTCGTGCCGCGTTCCAGCCGACTTGTCGGCCAGTACCAGTCCGGCCTGCAGGCAGGCCAGAAGCGCGCATACGTGATCTGGACCACGCTGATCCGCCCGGACGGTGTTTCGGTGAACATCTCCAGCCCTGCCACCGGCTTTGACGGCACCACCGGCCTCGCTGGCGACGTGGACAGCCACTTCTTCCAGCGCTTCGGTTCGGCCATGCTGCTTTCGGTGATCGGCGGCCTCGCCACCATCGCCAGCGGCGGCACTGCGGTGATTCTCGGCGGCGGCGAGAGCGCAGCCTCCACGGCGCTGCAGCAGGATGGCCAGCGTCCGCCGACCATCCGCGTGCGTCAGGGTGAACCGATCCGCGTTTTCACCTCGCGCCACCTCGATTTCAGCCAGGCCCCGCGCCTGTAAGGAACCCGGACGATGGCTGCCGAGGTAAACAGGCTGGGTGAAGACAATGCTGCGGATGGGCTAAGCCCGTCGCAGCAAGAGCAGCTGCCCGTGGCGAGCGGCTCGGTCTACCTCGATGCCTATCTCGCGCCGTTCCGGCCATGGCTGGACAAGGACACGGTCACCGAAATCCTCGTTAACCGCCCCGGTGAAATCTGGGTGGAGGACGCAGCCCAGCCCGGCATGCAGCGGATTGAACTGGCCGACGTCGATGACAAGCTGGTGCAGCGCCTTGCCGAACAGGTCGCTCGCGTCAGCCATCAGGGCATCAACCGCGAGCACCCGCTGATGGGCGCAACCTTGCCTGATGGCGGACGTATCCAGCTGTGCGGCCCGCCTGCCACGCGGAAGCACTGGGCCATGGCGATCCGCCGCCACCGCAGGCTGGACCTGCCGCTCGACGCCT
The DNA here is from genome assembly GCA_964645635.1 of uncultured Sphingomonadaceae bacterium. Taxonomy (GTDB): domain Bacteria; phylum Pseudomonadota; class Alphaproteobacteria; order Sphingomonadales; family Sphingomonadaceae; genus Alteraurantiacibacter. Next base: position 15,679 of record CAZYAL010000037.1, read on the forward strand.
ATGACGCTGGCCCGCTGACTCCCGCTTCCGAGGCTGACCTGCCCGATCCGGTGGCGCAGCCGATCGAATTCCTGCGTGCCGCGATCAAGGCACGCAAGACCGTGCTCGTGTCCGGCGGCACCAGTACCGGCAAGACCACTTTCCTCAACGCGATGCTCGGCGAAATCCCGCGCGAGGAGCGCGTGGTGCTGGTCGAAGACACACCCGAACTCAAGCTGCCGGGCGCCAATGGCGTGGGCCTTGTGGCGGTGAAGGGTGAACTGGGCGAAGCCAAGGTTACCGCCAACGAGCTGCTGCAATCGGCCTTGCGCTTGCGGCCGGATCGCATCGTGCTGGGCGAATTGCGCGGGGCGGAAAGCGTATCCTTCCTGCGTGCGATCAACACCGGCCACCCGGGCAGCTTCTCCACAATCCACGCCAACAGTCTGCGCGGCGCGCTGGAGCAGTTGAGCTTGATGGTGATGCAGACCGGCATCGGCCTCACCCGCAGCGACACCATCGCTTATGCCGCCAGCGTGATCGACGTGATCGTCCAGCTGGACCGCAGCGAAGGCAAGCGCGGCATATCCGCCATTGCGCAAGCGAAGGACCTCGTCTGAAGCGGGCGCCTGCGCGGGTGTGACATCGCCCGCTTTCGCTTGCGAAGGCGCAAGGCAATCTCCACATCTATGCCGTAATGCAGCATGACACAGGCAGGATGATCCATTCGCGATGAGCACCGTTCCGGACAGTGGCACAGCAGACTTGACCGCGCCGGAAGATCGCTACTTCAACCGCGAGCTCTCGTGGCTTTCCTTCAACGAGCGTGTGCTGGCCGAAGCGCGCAATCCGGCCTACCCGATCCTCGAAAGACTGCGCTTCCTCTCGATCAGCGGCAGTAACCTCGACGAATTCATGATGATCCGCGTCGCTGGCCTTGCCGGCCAGGTGCGCTCAGGCGTCGGCCAGGTCTCGATTGACGGGAAGACCCCCAGTCAGCAGCTGGCCGCGATCAAGGATAAAATCGAGGCGCTGGAAGAAGCACAGCAGGACGCGTTGAACGAATTACGCCCGCTGCTTGCCGCCAAGGGTATCAACATCAAGGGCGAGGACCGCATCAACCAGCAGACCGATGAATGGCTGCGCGCCTATTTCCTCGATCACATCATGCCAGTGATCACCCCGCAGGCGATCGACCCGGCGCATCCTTTCCCCTTCGTTGCCAATGGCGGCATCGGCGCACTGTTCAACCTCGTGCGCGAGGAAGACGGTAGCAGGCTGGTGGAAATGGTGCTGATCCCCTCCATGCTACCCCGCTTCGTGCGCGTACCGGGGGAGGAAGCGACTTACGTGGCCATCGAGCGGCTGATTTGCCGCTATGCCCACCTGCTGTTCCCCGGTTTCCGGATCGATGGTGACGGCGTGTTCCGCGTGTTGCGCGATAGCGATATCGAAGTGGAGGAAGAGGCCGAAGACCTCGTCCGCTATTTTCGCAGCGCCATCCAGCGCCGGCGCCGCGGCTTGGTGATCATGCTTGAGATCGATGATAGCTTCGATCCGCAGGCCGCCGAGCTGCTGCGCGAAAAGCTGGGGTTGGAAAATGCCATCCTCAACACCACCAAGGGCATGATCGGCGTATCCGGCCTTGCTCACGTGGTGAGCGAGGACCGGCCGGACCTCAAGTTCACGCCCTACACCCCGCGCTATCCCGAGCGCGTGATGGAGCATGACGGCGATGTCTTCGCCTCCATCCGCGAGAAGGATATCGTGGTCCACCACCCTTACGAGAGCTTCGAAGTGGTGGTCGATTTTCTGCGACAAGCGGCAGCGGACCCGGCGGTCGTCTCGATCAAGCAGGCGCTTTACCGCGCAGGCCAGCAATCGCCCGTAATTAGCGCGCTGTGTGCGGCCGCCGAAGCGGGCAAGTCCGTCACCGCCGTGGTCGAATTGAAGGCGCGCTTTGACGAAGAGCAGAACCTCAAGTGGGCGGCTGAACTTGAACGCGCGGGCGTGCAGGTGATCTACGGCTTCATCGACTGGAAGACCCACGCCAAGATTTCCATGGTCGTGCGCGAGGAAGAGGGCGGCTACCGCACCTACTGCCATTTCGGCACCGGCAATTACCACCCGGTGACGGCCAAGATTTACACCGACCTGTCCTATTTCACCGCTGATCCCGCATTCGGGCGCGATGCCGCGCGGCTGTTCAACTTCATCACCGGCTATGTCGAACCGCAACAGACCGAGATGATAGCGATCTCCCCGCTAAACCTGCGCGAGCGTATCTACAACCACATCGACCAGGAGATCGCCAATGCGCAGGCGGGCAAGCCTGCTGCTATCTGGGCCAAGCTTAATTCGGTTACCGAAAAGGGCGTAATCGACCGGCTTTACGAGGCGAGCCAGGCAGGCGTGAAGATCGTGATGGTGGTCCGCGGCATCTGCTGCCTGCGCCCTGGCGTGCCCGGCCTTTCAGACAATATCGTGGTCAAATCGATCATCGGGCGCTTCCTCGAACATGGCCGCATCTGGTCCTTCGCCAATGGCGAGCCGCTGCCCAGTATCCAGGCCCGTGTCTATATCTCCAGCGCCGATGCGATGAGTCGCAACCTCAATCGTCGGTTGGAGACGCTGGTCCCTATCGTGAATGATACGGTCCATGATCAGGTGCTGGAACAAGTGCTGCTGGCGAACCTGCTCGATACCGAACAAAGCTGGCTGCTCAACGGGGAAACCGGGGAATATGAGCGGGTGGAGGATGACGGCGAGCCGTTCAACTGCCACGACTACTTCATGACTAATCCCTCGCTCTCCGGCCGCGGCGGCGCATTGAAGGACAGCCGTGTCCCGCGTCTTACGCTGCGCAAGGGCGGAGCCTGAGAGCGCGGACGGTGCCACGCAAGCCTCGAGCGACAGGCAGCGTCCGCCATGCGGAGCGCGCTGACCGGGCCGTTATCGACATCGGATCAAACACCGTGCGCCTCGTGGTTTACAGCGGGCCACGCCGCACTCCCAATGTCTGGCTGAATGAGAAGACCACCGCGCGGCTGGGGCGGGACCTATCCACCACTGGCAAACTGCCGGCAAAGGCCATCGAGATGGCGCTGGATGGCCTCGCGCGCTTCACCACTATCCTGAAGGACCTGGAAATTGCCGACGTGCAATGTGTAGCCACGGCTGCGGTACGCGAAGCGAAGAACGGGCAGCAATTCCTGGACCAGGTGGGCAAGTTTGGCCTCGAACCGCGCCTGCTTTCAGGTGAGGAGGAAGCCAATATCTCAGCCATGGGCGTGATTGGCGCCTTTCCCGGCGCAAAAGGCATCGTGGCGGACCTTGGCGGCGGTAGCCTTGAGCTGGTCGCAATTGGCGATGGCACCTATCATCACGGTATCAGCACACGGCTCGGCACATTGCGCTTGCCTGCCTTGCGCGAAGGCGGTGAGCATGCTTTCCGCAAGGCAATCACCAAGGAGCTTTCCGCGGCAGGCTGGGCAAAGGGCCTCGAAGGCCCGCTTTACCTTGTCGGCGGCACGTGGCGAGCGCTGGCCGCTTATGCCATGTA
>CAZYAL010000038.1:0-16578 GCA_964645635.1 uncultured Sphingomonadaceae bacterium
CCAGCGGCCCACGCTGGCCCGCAGCATTGCCTGCAGGGGTAACAGCTTGTGTTTCCTGCACTGCCTGTTTAGTCATTGTCGCCCTGAATCCGCCCTGTCCGCGCGGCCTTTAATTAATTTTGTCAAAATGCAGCGATCCCTGCAATCGACAACAGGTTTCTAGCGATTGGAGCACGAAAGGCCAGCCACCCGCAGCTAATATGCCAAGCGGTACTATTCCGCCTCCTCGACGTTAAGCCTCTCGACCTCGCGCCGATAGGGTTTCCAGCCAAGCAGCGTCGCCGCCAGTGCAGCGGGCAGGAACACCATGTGTAACAGCAGGATAGACCACCTGAGGTCATCTGGCGAGCTGAACACATAATCCGTTGTCACAGCGGTGATTACTGGCCCCAGCCCTGACCCGATGATGGTGTAGATAAACAGGTAAAGCGCCATCACCTGCCCGCGCAACGCACTTGGCGTGACGATCAGCATCACCGCGTTCATCATCGGCCCGTTCATACCCAGCAACATGAAGGTGGCCGCATAACAGGCCATCGACAGTTCGGGCGTGGGCATGATCGGCATGGCAATGGCGAAGGGGATATTGAGCGCGCGAGCGTAAATTATGATACGGAACGGTGCATCGAGGTGACCGCGTGCCTGCAACCGGTCAATCCACCGCGAACCTAGCCACAGGCCAAGCAACATGGCACCAATGAAGACCAGCCCGCCAACCAGGCCATAAGTCTCTGGCCCCCAGCCATACGTCCGCTCAAAAAAGGGTGCACCCCATGCCCTGCCGCCAGCATCGAGCGCGCCCAGCGTCAAGCCAAGGAACAGCGGGCCGAACACGGTGACATGCAACCACATGTAACGCAGCGCACCAATCACCGGCGTGCTGGAGACCATCGACCGGCAGAAGTTGCGGCGCGGCGGCTCTTTCATCGTGGTGAGCAGCAGGGCTACCAGCACGCCGGGGAGCCCCACCGCCATCAGCACCACTTGCCACGGACGCAATTCGCCGATCAGTGGCAAACTGGGCGTCCCGATCGCGGCGATGATATAAATCATAGAGGCACCAAGCAGCAGTGACAGGCCGTTGCCCGCCACTGCGCCGATCTGCAGGCGATAGACCGCGCCCGGCAGCATCTTGCGCGGGAAGTAATCGGAAACGATCGAATATGATGTCGCGCCGTTCACGGATTCGCCCGCGCCCACCAGCATGCGCATGGTAAACAGCTGCGCAAAACTGTTAGCAAGGCCGCAGGCTGCGGTGGCAAGGCTCCACACGGTGACCCCAATGGCAATGATGTGCTTGCGCACCCAGTGATCGATGAGCGGAGAAAGCGGGATGCCGACAATCACATAGACGGAGGCAAAGGCAGGCCCCAGCAACAGGCTGGCCTGCGTATCCGTCAGGCTGAAGTCCTCTATAATCCGCTGGATCACCAGGCCGAAGATGCCCTGATCGAGGTGCGCGAAGGCGGTCGTCAGCGCCAGCACGCCCACCGCATACCAGCCTTGCCGGGCCGGCGGATAGACGTGCCGCGGGGGCGTGGCATCATTGCTTGCCCCTGGCCCGCCAGAAACTGGTTGCATCTTCACCCCGCTTGCGCCCGGCCCATGAATGGGCATGGCGAAATACTAGGCCGCCAATGTTGCAACTACAACACCGCCCTTGCCCGAATGAAAAAGGTGCGCCGGTTGCGGAATACCGGCGCACCATAAGCGGCATTTTCCATAGGGGAGGAAGCGCCGCCTAGTCAGATCAGAGGTAGAGAGTTTCGCCGTTCTCATTCACCGGGTTGCGATCATTCTCCGCACACTGGAACTCGATCAGCGCCCCGTGCCTGTCCCGGCGATAGCTGACCGAAACCTCATAGGGTTCGCTGAAAGCCAGCGGGTCAGTCATCACCATGTCGTTCACAAGCACATCGGGATCTTCGGGCGAAAGATGGATCCGCTCAACCAGACGGAACTGGTTCGAATGCTTGCCACCCTCGCCCACTTCCAGCCTGTCGGAAATGCCGATGGTATCGACCACCAGCGTATCGCCTTCCCAGTGACCGATGGAATGGCCGTGATAGGTAGGGTCAGGATCCTCAGGGTGTTCACGACCATCGGTCCAGATCGTACGCGTCTGCATCCAGGCTTCCTGGTTGATGGTGACGCGGCCCGGGGTGAACAGGAACTCATAGGGGTACTGCGCCAGTTGCATGATCCGCGGCAGGCCGGGCGGGCTGCAGTTGGAACGGCTGCGCAGTTCCACCCCGCCATTTTCCTGTACCTGTTGACGCCAGCGCTGCCACTGTTCGAGGTAGGCCCCCTTCAACGGCGGCTGCGGCAAGCGCGCGCCGCGCTGCAGGAACCAGATGCCGCCCCAGTCAGGCAGCTGGTCCAGCTCGGCAAATTTGCCCTTGGCGAAACCGGCGCTGTCCTCTGCCGAGATACCTTCGGGTACTGGCGAGGTAATGGCTGCACCCAGAGTATTCTGCGCTTCCGCGCCAAAGCTCAGCAGGCTCACACCGGCTATGCCTGCGATGACCGCACGCTTCATTGTCATGTCCTGATCCTCTCCCCCGATCGCCTTGTCAGTCGATGGTGACGGTGCCGAGCGTGTAACCGTCTGCCTTGCGCAGGCCAGCATAACTGCCGCCCCGTGCACCGCTGCGCAAGGGGTGGACGTAGAGTTGCACCTGGTCGCCCTGGCGCAGCGTGGTGCGGGTCCAGCCTTCCTGCGCAAGGTTGTTCGGGCTGGTCATTTCGATCGCCCATTCCTCGCGCTGGCCACCAGCCGGCACCTCAACACGAATGAACGCGTGCGGGTTTTGCCACTTAAACTGCACCACCGTCGCATCCAGCATCACGGTGCGCTGCAAGTCGAACATGGAATAGCTGTGATGGGCTGCAGCGGGTATCGCCAGCGGGGCCATCAGGACGGCGCCGAGCGCCAGCTTGTAAATCAGTTTCATTGCATGACCTCCTTCGATCACATCAGAATTGCGGCACGTTGACTGGTTCCCCGTTCTTGGGGAGGCCGGAATCAAGCGTCGTGCCATCGGCTTTGCGCAAGTCTAGGAACAAGCCGCCAGCTTCACCACTGCGAAGCGGCGCCATGCGCAGCGTCACCTGATCACCCGGATGCAGCGAATTACGCCGCCAGCCCTGCCGCGTCAGGTTGTTCGGGCTGTTCAATTCGATGCTGAATTTGCGCGTATGGTTGCCCTGCCGCACTTCCAGTTCGATAAAGGCATGCGGATTGGTCCACTGGAATTCAACCACACGGCCTTCCAGCGTCATGATCTGGCGCTGGTCGAACATGGCAAAGCTGTGATGCGATTGCGCAGGGCCTGCCGCCAGCATCAGCATGGCGCCCGCGCCTGCTAGCGCCAGGGCGGTTTTCCTAATCATCGACGCGCACTCCTTCCACATTGCTCAATCCGCGCTCTTCCGCCTCTTCCCGGCCCAGGTTCGTCCCTGGCAGGTTGGCGTTATAGGCAAGGATGCAGTTGCTTTCGTTGATATCGGTGTAGTCCTGCCGGCCGAAACGCTTGGTGGAGCGCCATTCGCCCTCCCACAGCGTCGGGTCGGTCATGATATATTCGATCTCCATCACCGTGCCGTCTTCCAGCAGGCGGATGCGCTCGACGATCTCGGTATCGAAAGACATCGGGATGCCGAAATCGATGTAGTGGTTGTCTTCCTCGAAATATTTCGTCGTCACCACCAGCGTATCGCCCTCCCAATGGCCGATACTCTCGCCATTGTAGCTGGGCACGATCAGGTTCGGATCGGAATGCTCGCGCCCGTCGAGGTAGATGATGCGGACCGAGTTGTTGAAACCGGAAATCATATAGACCGCTGTCGGCAACTGAATGAAAGCATGCGGCCAGACGCGCGTCATGATCATCGGCAGGCCCGGCGGGTAACACTGGCCGATTACATCGCGATAGGTCTCGCCGCGCTGCTGTGCTGCTGCAGAATCGATCAACGCCTCAACGCCTTCGCGGCCGAATTTCGGATAGGGCGGGCCAAACAGGTAGTGCAGGAAACCCTCGGAAAGGTCGATAAACCAGGTGCCCGTAAGGTTGATCGGCGCCGGCGGGCGCTCGGCATTGAGGTTCGCCGGCGCCAGCGCGCCAAGGTATCCCGGGTGCTTGGGCACCATCTTGTACAGGCGTTCCTCACTGAGTGGCGCGTACTCGCGCACGACCTCTGGCTGAACGAGTTCTTCCCCGCCCTCGCCTTCCTGCGCCGTGGCGGGGAAAGCGCCAAGCGCAACAGCCGCAGCGCATGTTGCCGCCAGCACCTTGCGCACATGCGCCATCATTATCCCATTGTTTTGCATCATCATTTCCACACACAATATTTTTTGACTATGTCAAAACGACTTTCCCTGAGCTGAACGAAAGGAGATGCGTTTTGTCACGCACCTTTCGGCAAATACATCTCCCCGCCCGTGCAAAGGGGGGCACGGACGGGGAGCAGGTTATCAGAAGTCGTACTGGAGTGTCAGGCCCACTTCGCGCGGCAGTGAAGAAAGATAAAGGGCGTGGAGAAATAGGCTTTCTCAAGCCACCACCTTGCCCATCTGTCCCCAGCCCCGCTATGTGGCGGCCAAGCAAGGGAAACGCACCAGATGGCAAACACAGTTTACGTCCTCAACGGCCCCAACCTGAACCTGCTCGGCACGCGCGAGCCGGATATATACGGCTCAGACACGCTCGATGACGTCGCTTCGCGCCTGGAGGACCGGGCCAAGGCACTGGGTCTTGAGGTGGAAGTGCGCCAGTCCAACCACGAGGGCCACCTGGTTGACTGGATGCACGAAGCACAAGCCGAGGGTGCCAAGGCAATCCTGCTCAATCCCGGCGCGCTAACGCATACCAGCCTTGCAATCTATGATGCGATCCGGGCCATCACCGTGCCCGTGATCGAGGTGCATATCTCCAATCCGCACGCTCGCGAGGCCTTTCGCCACAAGAGCTTCGTAGCCATGGCAGCCAAGGGCACGATTGCTGGCCTTGGCACCTATGGCTATGAACTGGCGCTGGAAGCTGCAGCAAAAATCTAATTACATCAACAGCTTGTGCGCGCACCCTTGCCTTGCGGGGCGGCACCATCTAGCGCCTTCAATCAACACGACAAACCCATCAAGAGGAACGCATGGCCGAAACTAAAGGGTCACCCAGGCGCAGCGGCGCCATGAACATCGACGCCAAGCTGGTTCGCGAACTGGCAGAAATGCTAGCGGAAACCGGCCTGACTGAGATCGAGGTTGAGGACGGTGACCGCAAGGTTCGCGTATCGCGCGGCGCCACCGCTGCACCGGCAGCCGCAACTGTCCTGGCCCCCGTCGCTGCGGCACCCGCTCCGGCTGCCGCCCCCGCTGCTTCACCTGCCCCAGCGGCAGAGGAAGCGCCTGCAGTCGATCTCGCCAATGCCGTGAAATCGCCGATGGTCGGCACCGCCTACCTGTGCCCCGAACCGGGCGCAGACGCTTTCGTGCAGGTGGGTGATACGGTGAAGGCCGGTGACACACTGCTGATCGTGGAAGCCATGAAGGTAATGAACCCCATCAGCGCCCCTAAGGACGGCACCATCAAGCAGCTGCTGATCGAAAACGGCCAGCCGGTCGAATATGACCAGCCGCTTCTCGTGATTGCCTGAGGCGCGACATGGCCATCAAGCGGATCCTGATTGCCAATCGCGGCGAAATCGCTCTGCGCATCCATCGCGCGGCTCACGAAATGGGCATCGAGACGGTCGCAGTGCACTCCACTGCAGATGCCGATGCCATGCATGTGCGGCTTGCCGACCAGGCCGTGTGCATCGGCCCGCCTGCCGCGGCTGAAAGCTATCTCAACCACGCTGCGATCATCTCCGCAGCAGAGGTGACGGGGGCAGACGCAATCCACCCCGGATACGGCTTCCTGTCGGAAAACGCGCAGTTCGCGGATATCGTGGAAGCGCATGACATCAAGTGGATCGGCCCCAAGCCTGAACACATCCGCACCATGGGTGACAAGGTGCAAGCCAAGAAGACGGCTGGCGCATTGGGCCTGCCGCTCGTCCCCGGCTCTGACGGTGCAGTTTCCGACTTCGATGAAATGAAGAAGATCGCTGCTGAAATCGGCTACCCCGTGCTTGCCAAGGCGGCTGCCGGTGGCGGTGGCCGCGGGATGCAGGTGATCCCCAGCGAAGACAAGATGGAAACGCTGGTGAAGCAGGCCATGAACGAGGCGAAGGCCGCGTTCGGCGATGACACGATGTACCTTGAAAAGTACCTCGGCAACCCGCGCCACATCGAATTCCAGGTCTTTGGTGATGGTAATGGCAACGCCATTCACTTGGGCGAACGCGATTGTTCGCTCCAGCGCCGCCACCAAAAGGTGTTCGAGGAAGCACCCAGCCCCATCATCTCACCTGAAGAGCGGGAACGCATGGGCGGCATCGTGGCCAAGGCCATGGCTGATATGGGCTATCGCGGCGCCGGCACGATCGAGTTCCTGTGGGAGAATGGCGAGTTCTACTTCATTGAGATGAATACCCGCCTGCAGGTGGAGCATCCTGTTACAGAAGCGATCACCGGCATGGACCTAGTGCGCGAACAGATCCGCATTGCCGATGGCAAGGCGCTGTCAGTCACACAAGAAGACCTGCGCTTCACCGGCCACGCCATTGAATGCCGCATCAACGCCGAAGACCCGTTCAAGTTCACCCCCAGCCCCGGCAAGATCACCGCCTACCATCCCGCTGGCGGCATGCATGTGCGCGTTGATAGCGGCCTTTATGCCGGTTATTCGATCCCGCCCTTCTATGATTCCATGATCGCCAAGCTGATCGTTTACGGACGCACCCGTGAAGGCTGCATCATGCGGCTGAAGCGCGCGCTGGAGGAAATGGTGATCGAAGGCGTGAAAACCTCGATCCCCCTGCACGCCGAACTGATCAAGCAACCCGATATCCTGTCGGGCGACTACACGATCAAGTGGCTGGAAGAATACCTGGCGGAACGCGAGGACGATTGAACCGTTACCGCATACCTGAAAGGGTTGCCTGAATGACGGATCTCATATTGCTTGTTGCCGGTTTCGGCATGCTGCTGCTTGGCGGGGACGTGCTAGTGCGCGGCGCTGTGCGCTTGTCGGAACGGCTGGGCATGTCCCCGCTGCTGATCGGCCTGGTAATTGTGGGCCTTGGCACCTCGCTTCCCGAACTGGCAACATCGGTACAAGCCGCGGCCATCGGCGCGCCGGGCATTGCACTGGGCAATATCGTTGGCTCCAACATGGCCAATGCGCTGTTTGTGCTGGGCTGCGTGGCGCTGATCCAGCCCATCGTGGTGGAGCGCAATATGCTGTGGCGCGATGGCGGCGTGGGCTTGCTGGTGACAGCGATCCTCTTTGCTGCAGGGCTCACGCTGGGGCTTGACCGTGTATTCGGCATGGCGCTGCTGATCGCACTCGCCTTCTACCTTTACTACGCCTACCGATCTGAAAGTCTTTCCCCTTCGCCTGATGCGGAGCATGGCGCCGCCTATGATCGCGCGATGGCAGCAGAAGACGTGGACCCGGCCTTCATCCCGCACGAGGAACCAAGCGGTTCGACGCTGACCGCCCTCGCCCTGTTGGTGGCAGGCCTTGCCATCGTCGTTGGCGGGGGCGTGGTGCTGGTGGATGCGGCCATCGCGATTGCCACCGCGTATGGCATTTCGGAAAGCGTGGTTGGCCTTACCATCGTTGCTTTCGGCACTTCCGCGCCGGAACTGGCGACGTCAGTGATCGCGGCGATCCGCGGCAAGTCCGACCTTGCCCTTGGCAATGTGCTCGGCTCCAACATCTATAATGTCGCGCTGATCGGCGGCGTCACCGGCGTGGTTGCGCCGGGAGATGTGCCGGAAAAGATCATGATCTTCGACTTGCCGCTTATGCTTGGCGCCACGGTGATCCTGCTGATCTTCGCCTACAGCGGCGCCCGCCTCAACCGGATCGAGGCAGGCGCGCTGGTGGCAGGCTATATCGGCTATATCCTCTGGACTGCCAACCTGATCTGAAGTTGCAGCGAGGTTATGCGCTACTCAGCGGTGATATCCTGATATTCCACCGCAAAGCTAGGGTCGCATTCATAGGGATAGACAAAGTCATCCCGCTTTTTCCAGCTGATGAAGCGCGCGCCGTCATTTTCCAGCACGTTACGATCCGAGAACCACTGCGTGGCGATCAGCCGCTTGCCGTCTTCAGACAAGCGATAGCGTTCTGTCGTCACGATATCGTCAGTATGATCGAGCCCGTTGTTGGTAATGGTGCTGGCGGCAATGTGGGTGGTTTCCACCACCAGCTCATCACCATCCCAGTGCCCGGTGGAAAAGCCCATTTTGGAATGGGGGTAATCCTCTCCCGGATGCTCGCGGCCATCGAGATATACCAGTCGCGTCTGGTCGAAATACTCATAGCGGATGATGACAACATCACTCATCTGAATGATTTCGAACGGGAAAGGCCCCTGCAGCGCATAGACGATGCTTGGCGGCAGGCACACGCGGCCGATCGTCATGTCGTCCTGCGCCTGCCATTCCAGCGCCTGTTCCAGCGCTTCGGGCTTCAGCTTGAGTTCGCCGAATTCGCCATGTGGAAACTCGACCACGCCAGTATCCTCGACCATCGCTGTGCCTTCGGGCAAGGCGTCGATCAGGTCCTGCGGGCGTTCTGCCGGTCCATATTGCGGCGCCCAGAAGCCAGTCAGGTCCGGATGATCTTGAGCAGCGGCGGGAGCCGCAACAAGGGATAGTGCCAAGGCAAGCGAAGCAAAGCGCATCAATTGTCCCCCGTGCCAAAAGACTGGCCGATCTGCGTGCCATCAGGATTGAAGGCACTGCGCAGGCGTATATAGGGCTTGCCGTCGCGGCTGAGCCAGCCGTTGAGCCGGACTGTCTGCCCTGCCCGCAGGCTGCTGCGCGACCAGCCTCGACGCTGCAGGATCACCGGCGCATTGGTTTCCGCACGCCAGCGAGTGACGGTGCCATCCTCGCCCGTCACATCCAGCGCGATGGTGGCGTGGGGGTTGGTGAAGCGAAACGAGACCACATTGCCTTCAACCGAGACTTCCTTCGTCTCGTCAAAGAACACAGCAAAGGAATGATGCGCCAGCGCGGCAGGAGGCACGGCCAGAACGGCAACCACGGGCAACGCCCATCTCACGAAAGTCTTCATTGTTGATTCCTCATCACATCTGCAGGACCGCTAGCACCATGCGCGCGATGCCGCAACGCAGCTGCGATCAGTCGAGCGGCACGCCCGGAAGATGCTTGGCGGTGCGGATCGTCAGCGATGTCTTGACGCTGGCTACATTAGGCGCGGGCGTCAGCTTGCTGGTGAGGAATTCCTGGAAGCTCTGTAGGTCCTGACTGACGATCTTGAGGATGAAGTCGATCTCGCCATTGAGCATATGGCACTCGCGCACTTCGGGCAGCGTCAGGATATGCTCTTCAAAACCGCGCAGGTCTTCTTCTGCCTGGCTACGCAGCGAGACCATGGCGAACACGGTGATGGCAAAGCCCAGCTTGGAAGGATCAAGGTCCGCATGATAGCCGCGGATCACCCCCCCATCCTCCAGCGCGCGCACACGGCGCAGGCAGGGCGGTGCTGTCAGGCGCACGCGCTTGGCAAGGTCGACATTGGTCACCCGGCCTTCGGCCTGCAGCTCGGAAAGCAGCTTGCGGTCAATCTCGTCAAGTGTGGCCATTGCCAGGCTCCGCAGTAAATGATTCAGTATTACCAGAAGGCAAGCAATGAACTAGTCACATTACAAGCCCGGTCAGCAACATTATTGTCTATGACGGTAATTGTCCCGCTTTGCAACGCACCAAGAGTAACGCATTCCCCCTTGCTTCATACCGTCTATCGCCCGCCTGCGAGCAATTGTGTCCGTGCCAAACGGGATACGCGGCTAACGTCCATGCAATTCGACGATCGCCAATTCTCAGCTTGCTGCTGAAATCCTCAAGCCTCGCCTGCTCTATGGTCGCGCCGAAATCGTCGTGCAGTTGCACCCTGGGTCAACCCGCCGTTCGATAAAGAAGTGACACAGTACAACTCCTTTGCCGGCAACCTGCCGCAGGAACTGGAAGCGGCGAAGTTCTCAGCCGTGCGTAAAAGGATAGAGGAGCATTTCGGTGTCTCCCCGATGATCTACCGCGCGGGCCGCTATGGCCGCGGAACTTCTGGCCAGCCAGGGCCTCGCCATCGATTCATCAGTGCGTCCGCTCTTCGAGTATTCAATATCAGGTGGGCCGGATTACCGCACGTTCCCGCTCGCGCCTTATTGGCTGGATGAAGGCAAATCACTGCTCGAACTGCCTCTCACAACCAGCTTCTGGGGTATGTTGCGGCGGCAGGGCGACATGATCTTTCCGCGGCTGTGGCGCATGCCTGGGCTGCGCGGCGTGCTGGCGCGGCTCGGCCTGCTTGAGCGAATCCCGCTAACGCCTGAAGGTATCGAGGTGGATGAGGCCATCCGCGGCATCGACATTGCGCTGGATGATGGCTTGCCGGTGCTTGTATTCTCGTTCCACTCGCCGTCTCTGGATATCGGCCACACGCCCTATGTGCGCACCGCGCAGGACCTTGATTCACTCTATGAATGGTAGCGGCGAATATTCGCCTATCTCCAGTCTCGCGCAGTCAAACCGACCTGTGTTGGCGAAGTCATGACACAGGTTGTGCGCAACTGAAGCACTTCCCCGCTTGCCAGCGGCCCATGCTGCGGCTAGTCCCGCGCCCGCAATGGGGTGAACCCAGGACGGTGACGGGCCTGTAGCTCAGCGGTTAGAGCTGGCCGCTCATAACGGCTAGGTCGCGGGTTCGAATCCTGCCGGGCCCACCATCCCCATCGCAGCAAGACCCGGTCGGGGAGTGGCGCAGCCTGGTAGCGCATCTGTTTTGGGAACAGAGGGTCGCAGGTTCGAATCCTGTCTCCCCGACCATTTTTGCAGGTAAGCAGAAGCCCGCTAAAGAGCCCCCGGCTCTCCAGCCTGTAACCAAGCGGATACAACGGGTTCTCGCTATCCGCCGCTGTACCGGATCGCTGGGCTTCCACCGCCTCCATGCTGTTCGGCAGTTCGAACGGCAGGTAGCCGCGTGGTTCCACCCTGCCCTGCAGCACGTCCAGCAGCGCCGCATCGCTCGCGCCGAAGCTGGCGATCAGCATGTCAGCGCGCGATTTGAAGGGCCCCAGGATCGCGGGGCGATCAAGCTGGATATCTGCTAGCAGCGGCAGGTCAGGTGGCAGACTGTCCATGAACACCCGCGCGGGATGGTCTGCCGGGAAAGCAAGGCTGCCCTCCTGGTGCATCGCCCCGAACACGTAACCCGGATGCAGCATCTCGGACGGCGAAACCGTGCGTAGGATGGCGACCTTCGCCTCTGCCGGATCGCTAACCGGTTCCAGCCCGGCAGCACGAGCGACGGCCTGGTCCACACCGAAGAGCAGCACCTTGGTGCCTTCCGCAACGGGGAAGCCTGCGCCGTTCAATTCCAGCAAAGCCATTGATTGCGCCATCGCTTGCTGGCCCATGGCAGTTTCTTCCGGCGTGCCGATTTCGGCATCGGCAGCTTCTGCGTCCACAAACGGGGCCTCGAACAGCCCCAGCTCGAAGCTCGCGATAAGGATACGGCGCACGGCATCATCGATCCGCGCTTCATCGACCAAACCCATCTCTACCACCGCGATAATAGGGGCCGGATCTTCCACCCCGCCGAATTGGTCCATTCCCGCATTCAACGCCTTGGCGAAGCGTTCCTCGCGGCTGAGGTCAAGCACGCCCCATGCGGTAGAGACATCGGCAAAGCTGGGCGCCTCGCCTGCAGGTGCACCCTCGATGCACTTTGGACCGCAGTCGTTGGTGATCGCCCAATCAGACAAGATAACTCCGTCAAAGCCAAGCTCATCGCGCAGCACACCTTGCAGGATCTTGTCGTTATAGCCGACGCCGACCTGCTCCAGTTCCTCGCGGAACAACTTGAGTTCCTGAAGGATCGAATAGGCAGGCATCACGCCTGAAGGCTTCGCAGCCAGTGCGCCGGTAAAGGGGCGGATGTGCTGCTGCCATTCGAAGATATCAAGGCGCGAATTGCGGCCGTAATAATTGTGCGCGTCAAAGCCCTGATTTGCGGCTGCGCTGTAACCTGCGAAGTGCTTAATTACGGTAGCCACGCCACCCGGTGTGATGCCGTCTGCCCCGCCCTGAAGCCCGCGAACAAGCGCAGCGGCAGTGTCTGCCGAAACCTGCGCATCCTCACCCAGCGTATCGAAATTGCGCGGCCAGCGCGGTTCGGTCGCAAGGTCGATCTGCGGGCCGAGCAGCATGGCAAAGCCCGCAGCGCGCAAGTCATCGCGAACGATTGCGGCGTAGCTTTCGGCAAATTCGGGGTCGTGGAGCGCAGCAATACCCACTCCATTGGGCCATTGGCTGAACTGCCCGCCTTCCACGCTCGCGCCTGCCAGCTCGGTATAGCCGTGGCGCGGATCGGTCATAATTACCGCCGGAATGCCCAGCCGGTGCGCTTCGGCAGCTTCCTGTACGCTGTTGTTCGCCTCTGCCAGCGCTCTGGTTTCGGTGGAGAGACGCGAAATGAAATGCGTCGCCCTAGTGCGGGCCATCGCCTCGGCAAGGGCTTCAATGTCATAGCCGGTGGACGGCTGCCCGAAAGGCGCATTGCCGGGCAGGCTGGCGACGATCATCACGCCCGCCTTTTCCTCCAGAGTCATGCGCGATAGCAGGTCATCCGCGCGCTGTTCAGGAGAAAGCCGCCAGTCTTCATAGGGCGTCAGCACGCCATCGCGATCAAGGTCACGAAAGGAAATGCCGTCTGCTTCCAGCACGCGGATGGTACGGCTCTCAATGCTAGGGATCTCCACTTCGAGCGAAGAGCAACTTGCTAAAAGCAGACCGATGGTAAGCGCGGTGGCGGAATTCTTCATCGATGACCCTCTCATGAGCGAAATCATGCGCCCCTCCTGCCTGTTGCACGGACAAATTCCAGACCGCAAGGCCCTGCCCGCTTGCCCTCGCCGCCGTCCATCTCTATCTGCGCCAACAAATCGACATCATTTGAATTTCCCCTGTAAAGGACCACAGATGGCCGCCCAATACGCATATGTCATGAAGGGCATGACGAAGACTTTCCCCGGCGCACAGAAGCCGGTGCTGTCGAACATCAACATCCAGTTCTATCAGGGCGCCAAGATCGGCATCGTCGGCCCCAACGGCGCAGGTAAATCCACGCTGATCAAGATCATGGCCGGGATCGACACCGATTTCACCGGCGAGGCATGGCCGGGCGAGAATATCACTGTTGGCTATCTGGAGCAGGAGCCCGAGCTTGACCCGACCAAGACGGTGCTGGAAAACGTCAAGGACGGCGCGCGTGAAATTGCTGACCTCGTTGACCGCTTCAACGCTATCTCCGCCGAAATGGGCGACCCCAAGGATGATACCGATTTCGACGCGCTGATGGAAGAAATGGGCGATCTGCAGGCCAAGATCGATGCGGTCGATGGCTGGACGCTCGACAACCAGCTGGAAGTGGCGATGGAAGCACTGCGCTGCCCGCCGGGCGACATGGGCGTGGAAAGCCTGTCCGGCGGCGAAAAGCGCCGCGTCGCGCTCACCCGCCTGCTGATCCAGAAGCCCTCTATCCTGCTGCTCGACGAACCGACCAACCACCTCGACGCCGAAAGCGTCCAGTGGCTGGAAAACCACCTGAAGGAATATGCCGGCGCGGTGCTAATGATCACCCACGACCGCTACTTCCTCGACAATGTAGTGGAATGGATCCTCGAACTCGATCGCGGCTCCTACTATCCCTATGAAGGTAATTACTCGACCTACCTCGAAAAGAAGGCCAAGCGTCTGGAGCAGGAAAGCCGTGAAGAAAGCGGCAAGCAGAAGGCGCTGAGCCGCGAGCTTGAGTGGATCCGCCAGACACCCGCCGCCCGCCAGACCAAGTCCAAGGCGCGTATCCGCAAGTTCGAGGAACTGCAGGAAGCGCAAGACAGCCGCAAGGTGGGCAAGGCACAGATCGTCATTCAGGTGCCCGAGCGCCTTGGCGGCAAGGTGATCGAAGCCAAGAACATCACCAAGGCATACGGCGACAAGCTGCTTTTTGAAAACCTCTCCTTCATGCTGCCCCCGGGCGGCATCGTCGGCGTGATCGGCCCCAACGGCGCGGGTAAGTCCACGCTGTTCAAGATCATCACCGGCAAGGAAGAGCCCGATTCCGGCACCATCGAGATCGGTTCCACCGTGCACCTCGGCTATGTTGACCAGAGCCGCGACGACCTCGATCCCAAGCACAATGTGTGGGAGGAGATTTCCGACGGCCTCGATTACATGAAGGTCAATGGCCAGGACATGTCCACCCGTGCCTATGTCGGCGCATTCAACTTCAAGGGCTCGGACCAGCAGAAGAACGTCGGCAAGCTGTCAGGCGGTGAACGCAACCGCGTGCACATGGCCAAGATGCTCAAGCAGGGCGGCAACGTGCTGCTGCTCGACGAACCGACCAACGACCTTGACGTGGAAACGCTGGGCGCGCTGGAAGACGCAATCGAAAACTTCGCCGGCTGCGCCGTGGTGATCAGCCACGACCGCTTCTTTCTTGACCGTCTGGCGACGCATATCCTTGCGTTTGAGGGCAACAGCCACGTGGAATGGTTCGAAGGCAACTTCGAGGCGTATGAGGAAGACAAGCGTCGCCGTCTGGGTGATGCGGCGGATCGTCCGACAAGGCTGGCGTACAAGAAGCTGACGCGTTGATCTGAATTAAAGCCCTGCCCCGGATCAAGTCCGGGGCAAGGCGTCACTTCTTCCAGCGTCGCCCCAAACAAGCCCTGCCCCGTGTCAGGCACGGGCGACGGTTGGGAGATGCTGTCCTGCAATTATCAAGCCAGCGCAAAGCTGAGGAATGACAGCCACTCTCTCATCTCCCCGACACCCAAAAGCCCACCCGCGCAACCCGCGCAGATTTTCCTCACCATTACCGTGTTCCATGCGTTCCAAGCGTGCCGCATCTGCGACCAGCCGAGCGCGTTTACGGCACCACCCAGCTGCCCAGCCAATCGCCCGCACCGCAAGTGAATCGCGCGCGGCGGTGCCCTTCATGCCCCAGCCACAGCCAGTCAAGCTCGCGCAATTCCACCAGCAGAACGGCAAAGTTCGCGCGCGCGAGTAGCAATTGCGCGTCATCTGGCTTCACGCCTTCCACTTCGTCAGGCAATCCCGAGGTCGGCACTTCGCTCAAAGTCCCCGGACCGCCTTCCGCAAGATAGCAACGCTTGGCGAAGTTCGTTGCCTCGGCCCACGCAGCATCTGCCACCGGCCCTTCCCGCTCAATCCTTCCCACGCCCTTCACGCGTATCTGGATCTTGGCATCGGGATCGTGGAACAGCAGGCCCACCGGCGCGCCCTCCCCGATCACATCGCATTTGGGCGAGCGGGCATCGGTGTGCAGGCGGCAGGTCCAGCTTTTCGCGTCGAAAGCGCGCAACACCATCACCCGCACATCGGCATCCGCCGTGCCCACAACCGGCGTGTGCATGGGCGAACGGCGGTTGTGGGCCGCTTCGGTGAGGCTCTTGCGGATATCCTCTGCGACCTGATCAAGTGTCTGGAACATGGTCACATTCATGCGCCTCATCGTGTCCCCTCGCAACATGGACCTTTGCACCTGACATTCAGGAAAGACAACTCCAACATGAACGTTAAGCTTACAGAGCGGTTCAGTTAACGGACAGGGTGACTCGAATATCACCGCAATCAGACAAGCCGCAAAGCCACTCGGCGGCCGCAATATTGAACGAGGAGGAGGATGCAATGCATGTTGTAAATCTCCTGAAGTCCAGCGGATTGGCCGCCCTTGCGATCGCCATGGCAGCACCCGCTATCCCGGCACAAGCCGCAGGCAATGCCGATACTTCGGCTGCTGAACAGAACCGCGACCGCGAAAACCGCGGCAATCGCGGTGAAGCACGCGAGGACCACCGCAGATCCCGCGGCAACAATGGCGAAGCTCGCTCGCGGCGCCAGTCGAACAATGACGGCAACCGCGCTCAGCACCGCCAGCCGGAGCAGCGCCAGGCCCGGCAGGAAGCGCGCCAGGTCGAACGTCAGGCTGATCGCCGCGCGGCGCAGGTCGAGCGGCAGGGTGATCGTCGTGCTGTACCGGCACAGGCGCAGGGCGACCAGCGTGCTGCTGCCGGGATCTACAACCGCACCGGACGCCGTCCCGAGAAGATTGACCGTCGCGGCGAACGCCAGGCCGCCAACATCCGCCGTGATGCGCGACAGGAAGCCCGGCAGGACAACAATCGCACGGTGGCCCGCACCGAACGCCGCGAGGATCGCCGCGACCGTGACGTGCGCAATTTGAATGGCCGCACCTACGCCAGCAATGATCGCAACCGGACCTATCGCGATAACGACCGCAACCGGGACTATCGCGACAACAACCGCGACCGCAATTTCCGCGGTGGCGGTGGTGACCGGGACTATCGCGACCGGGACCGCAACGGTTCCTATCGTGATGGCTACCGCGA
>CAZYAL010000038.1:16678-18924 GCA_964645635.1 uncultured Sphingomonadaceae bacterium
ACCGGGACTATCGCGACCGGGACCGCAACGGTTCCTATCGTGATGGCTACCGCGATGCCCGTCGCGAAGCGCGCAGGGACCAGCGCCGGTGGGACAGGCAGTGGCGCAACAACAATCGCTACAACTGGAACCGCTACCGCTATTCCAACCGCAATGTGTACCGCCTCGGCATCTACTACGCGCCGTACCGCAACTACAGCTATCGCCGCCTGAGCATCGGCTTCTACATCGACAGCCTGTTCTTCGGCAGCCGTTACTGGATCAGTGATCCCTGGCGCTATCGCCTGCCGGCTGTCTACGGCGACTACCAGTGGGTGCGTTACTATGACGACGTGCTGCTGGTGGACACCTACACCAGCGAAGTGGTGGACGTGATCTACGACTTCTTCTGGTAAGCCACTTACAGCCAGTTGCCAGAAGATTGGCCGGCAATCGGAACCCCCGCCTTCACCAGAGGGCGGGGGTTTTAACCCTTTGGTCGCGCTACCGCTTCGCTACTTGAGCGCGGGCTTTCCTACATGCTCCATCCGCCGCCACTTGAGCAGGTGGTTGTAGCTGGTTACACCCGTATCATGGCAGTGAAGGTTAGACCCGAATTCCTGAAAGACCAGCCGCGCATGCGCAAGCTGGGCAAGGAAGTGCGCGAGCGGCTGGCGGGCAATCCGCAGATGTGGAAATTCCCCTCGGAAAAGGCCGAGCTGTGGGCCTATGCGGATTTCATGACCTCGCTGGAATGCGAGCGGCTGATCGCCATGATCGATGCCGTTGCCAAGCCTTCCACCGTTTTCGATACCGAAAGCCGCAACGGGCTACGCACCCATTATGCCGATGGCTATCGAACCTCATATTCAGGCGATGTCGATCCGCATGATCCCTTCATAAAGAAGATCAACCGGCGGCTGAACGACCTGCTCGGCATCGAACCTGGATTTGGCGAGACCATTCAGGGCCAGCGCTATATGCCAGGGCAGGAATTCAAGGACCATCACGACTGGTTCCATCCCAACACCAATTACTGGGATTTCGAGATGAACCGCGGCGGCCAGCGCGCGCTGACGGCGATGGTCTTCCTGAACGAGGTGGAGGAAGGCGGCACGACCGACTTCACCAAGCTGGAGATATCGATCGAGCCCAAACCCGGCGTGCTGCTGCTGTGGAACAATGCCGATGTTGACGGCCTGCCCAACACCGATACGCTGCATGCAGGGCGGCCAGTGGTGAAAGGCGCCAAATACGTCTTCACCAAGTGGTACCGCGCGCAGCAATGGAATTGAGGCCAAAGCCTCTGCAGGTCAGGCTTTCGTCAGCGCGTCTGCAATCAGCTTGCGGCTGTTTTCAATGCTATAGAGCGCGATGAAGCTGCCCATGCGTGGCCCCTGCTCACTGCCGAGCAGCGTCTGGTAAAGCGCCTTGAACCAGTCACGCAAGTTCTCAAACGCATATTCCTCCTTCTTGCCGATCTCATAGACCTGCGTCTGCAAGTCCTCGGCCGAAGTGTCAGCGGGTACGGATGCGAGATAGGCATCAAGCTCGCGCAATGCAGCTGCCTCATTGGCCGTCGGCGCACGGCGTTCAAGCGTCGGCGCAACGAAGTCACGGTTGTAGGCCAGCGCCTTCTCAACCAGCCGGAAAAGGTCGGGATGATCGGACGGGTCAGCATCGTGCATATAGTTGCCGAGGTAGGACCACACCTGCTGGTGCGTCGCATCCGCCCCGAGCACACCCACGAGGTTGAGCAGCAGGCCGTATGTCACCGGCAGGCTGTCACCCGAACCTTCTGGCGGCATGGCATTGCCGTGGCTCTCTGCGCGCAACAGGTGCCACGCGGGATTACCGAGCTGCTTTTCAACCGGCTGGCCAGGGATTGCGGCACGAAACTGCCAATATTCGTCAACCGCGCGCGGGATCACGCCGATGTGCAACTGCTTCGCGCTCTTGGGATTGGCGAACAGGTAATGGCCAAGGCTTTCCTCGCTGCCATAGGTCAGCCATTCCTCGATCGAGAGGCCATTGCCCTTGGACTTGGAAATCTTCTCGCCATTGGCATCGAGAAACAGCTCGTAGATCATGCCCTCGGGCTTCTTTCCGCTGAGCACCTGCACGATACGGCCGGACTGGGTGACGCTGTCGGTCAAATCCTTGCCGCACATTTCATAATCCACACCTAGCGCATACCAGCGCATGGCCCAGTCCACCTTCCACTGCAGCTTGGCCTGTCCGCCAAAGATGCAATGCTCGATGGTCTC
>CAZYAL010000039.1:0-3010 GCA_964645635.1 uncultured Sphingomonadaceae bacterium
CTACCCCAAAGCTGGCGATGAAGGTGCATCGCAGCGCCTTTACCCCGCCGCCCAAAGTGATGAGTGCCATCGTGCATGTAACGCCGGGGGAGGCGCCGGAAGGCATTTCAACCAAGCGGCTGTCGCAAGTGACCGAGGCCGCCTTCGGCCAGCGCCGCAAGATGTTGCGCCAAAGCCTGAAGAGCCTACCCGGTGCCGTCGATGTGCTGGACAAGCTCGGCATCGATCCCACGCGGCGTGCGGAAACGCTCTCGGTCAGCGAATTCTGCCAAATCGCCAAGGCGCTCGGCCCGGCCTAGGCCAAACCCCTGCACAGCCCCAGCCTGCTTCCTTGCGATCAGGCGCGAGCTCCTGGCCCCCGGTTATACGCACCCGATTGACAGCGCACGCAGGTCAGCTAGACCAAGTTGCATATGAAACAACTCGCCACAGAAGAACGCAAGCTTGTCGAGGGGGCTGACCAGCAGGGGATGCTCAACCGGACCTTGCGTTGGGCGGGGATCAATTCGGGTACGGGCAACCTTGCGAGCCTTGAACAGATGGCAAGCGAACTGGCCAATGCCTTTGCTGGCTTGCCGGGCAAGGTGACGCTGGAAGAACCTGCACGCGTAACCGCGATAAGCGCGGATGGCGCTGAAGTGGAAAAGCCGCACGGCAAGCACATCGTCCTGCGCGTACGGCCCGATACGCCACGTCGTTTCCTGCTTACGGGCCACATGGACACCGTCTTTCCTGCGGACCATCCGTTCCAGTCCTGCACATGGCTTGATGGTGACACGCTGAACGGCCCCGGCACGGCTGACATGAAAGGCGGCATCGCGGTGATCCTCGAAGCGCTGCGCCTGTTCGAGACGACACCGCAAGCCGCGCAATGCGGCTATGACGTGATGATCAATTCGGACGAGGAGACCGGCTCGCTCTCCTCCGCCCCGCTGATCGAACATCTGGCAACGGGCAAGTTCGCCGCACTCACCTATGAGCCATCCGCGCTGCCTGACGGCACGCTCGCCCATGCACGTGGTGGCAGCGGCAATTATTCGATCACCTTCACCGGCAAATCCGCCCATGCCGGACGCAACCCGCAGGATGGTCGCAATGCGCTGGTCGCGGCGGCAGATTGCGCGGTGCGATTGAAGCAGATGCAGCATCGCGACTTGCCGATAAATCCCGCGAAGATCGATGGCGGCGCGGCCAACAACGTGGTGCCGGACCTTGCCGTGTTGCGCTTCAACACCCGCCCCAAGACCACAGCAGCGGCAGATGATTTCTCATCTGATTTGAAAGATTTGCTGCATCTTCTGAAAAAGGCTCACGAAGTTCAGGTCCACTGCCATGGCGGCATCACCCGCCCGCCCAAGCCGGTGAGCAAGAAGGCCCAGAAACTGTTCGACCTTGTGCGCGATACCGGTGCAGCATTGGGGCAGGAAATCGGCTGGCAGCCCTCCGGCGGCGTGTGCGATGGCAACAATATTGCCGCCCGCCAGGTGCCGGTGGTGGACACGATGGGCGTGCGCGGCGGCGCCATTCACTCAAGCGACGAATTCATGATAGTCCCTTCCCTGAGCGAAAGGGCCGCGCTCTCTGCCGTGCTTCTCTCGCGCCTCGCCAAGGGGGATGTGCTATGAGTTTCGTGATCCGCGCCGCACGACTGTCTGACCTGCAACCGCTTTACGAAATGGCCAAGCTGACGGGTGGCGGCTTCACCAATCTGCCGCCGGATCGCAAGTCCCTCACTGCCAAGCTGGAACGCGCGGGCCGCAGCTTCGCCCGCGATGGCGAGGACCTCGGCCTCACCGAAGAACTCTTCGTCATGGTCCTTGAAAACACCGAGACGGGCGCGGTTCGCGGCACCAGCCAGCTGTTCACGCAAGTGGGGCAAAGCTTCCCCTTCTATTCCTATCGCCTGACCACGCTGACCCAGCATTCGACCGAGCTGGAACGCACCGTCACCGCCGAAATGCTCACCCTCACCAATGATCTTGGCGGGTGCAGCGAAGTGGGGGGGCTGTTCCTTCACCCGAACGAACGCGCAGGCGGGCTCGGCATGTTGCTGGCGCGCAGCCGCTATTTGTTCATTGCCGCCCATCGCGAACGCTTTGGTGACCGCATCCTCGCCGAATTGCGCGGCATCATCGATGACAAGGGCGGCTCGCCCTTCTGGGATGCAATCGGGGGCAAGTTCTTCGGCATGAATTTCCAGGAGGCGGACGAATTCAACGCCACCCACGGCAACCAGTTCATCGCAGACCTGATGCCCAAGCACCCGGTCTACACCCCACTGCTGAGCGAAGAGGGGCGCCGCGTGATCGGCCTGCCCCACCCCAATGGCCGCGCCGCCATGCGCATGCTGGAAAACGAGAACTTCTCTTACGAAGGCTATATCGACATATTCGACGGAGGCCCCACCATGCTGGCACGTACGGACGGTGTCGCCAGCATCAAGCATGCGGCCCATGTGCCGGTGGTGGATACCGATCTCGAAAAGGGCGAGAAGGCGCTGATCGCCACTGGCAGGCTGGCCGATTTCCGCTGCTGTTATGGCGCGCGCGAAATGCGCGAAGACGGCATGGCGATCGACAGCGAGGCTGCCAATATCCTCGGCCTTGCAGAGGGTGACATGGTGTGGAGCATCGCGCGATGACGCTGGTGGAAATCAATTTCGACGGCGTGGTGGGCCCCAGCCACAATTACGCCGGCCTAAGCCTTGGCAACCTTGCCGCCACGAAGAACGCAGGCGGCATCTCCTACCCGAGCGCTGCCGCCTTGCAGGGCATCGCCAAGATGCGCGGCAATATGGATTCAGGCCTTGCGCAAGGCTTCCTCCTGCCCTTGCCCCGACCTGACGTGAAATGGCTCGATGCCTTGGCTGCAGACGATGCCACCGACCCTGCGCTTGTGGCTGGAGCGTGGTCAGCCTCGCCAATGTGGACGGCCAATGCCGCCACGGTTTCGCCAGCACCTGATACGGCAGACGGCAAATGCCACCTCTCCGTCGCCAACCTCGTCACCA
>CAZYAL010000039.1:3110-7382 GCA_964645635.1 uncultured Sphingomonadaceae bacterium
GCACCTGATACGGCAGACGGCAAATGCCACCTCTCCGTCGCCAACCTCGTCACCATGCCGCATCGCAGCCATGAGTGGCCCGATACGCTGGCGCAACTTCGCCTCGCCTTCGGCAATGTTGAGCATTTCAGGGTGCATGGCCCCGTGCCGCCCTGCTTTGGCGATGAAGGCGCCGCCAACCACATGCGCCTCACCTCCGGCCACGGCGAGCCGGGGCTGGAGGTCTTCGTCTATGGCAAGACCGGCGGCCGTTTCCCCGCGCGCCAGCATGTCGAGGCAAGCCGCATCATCGCGCGCAGACACGGCCTTGATCCTGCGCGCGTGCTGATGGTGGAACAGAACCCGGATGCCATCGCCAAAGGCGCCTTCCATAATGACGTGGTGGCCGTGGCGAACGAAGGCGTGCTGTTCACTCACGAACTTGCCTTTGCCGATCCCGTGGGCACCTATGACGCAATCCGCGCCCGTTGCCCCGGTGTGACTGTGGTGGAAGTGCCTGCCGATGCCGTCAGCCTTGACGAGGCGATCAAATCCTACCTCTTCAACGCCCAGCTGCTCACTCCGCCATCCGGTGAAATGACGCTGGTGGTGCCGAGCGAATGCCAAGACAGCCAGCCAGTGTGGAACTGGTTGCAGCAGATGCTCGAAAGCAATGGCCCGATTCGCCATGTGAAGGTGGTAGACGTGCGCCAGTCCATGGCCAATGGCGGCGGCCCTGCCTGCCTGCGCCTGCGCCTTGTGGCGGACCCGCAAGCGGTGGACCAGCGCTTCATGCTCGACAATGCCAAGGCTGACGCGATGGAAGCCGTAGTGGCCGGTTTCTGGCCCGAGCAGATCGACCCCGCCGATATTGGCAGCGAAAGCCTTGCCACCACGATCCGCACCGCGCGCCTGCGCCTTCTGGAATTGCTCGACCTTACCGAACTTGCCTGATTCCGCCGCGCATCGGCTGCCCCTGCCAAAGGGTATCGGAACGCCTTACATTCCCGCATCGGTTACCTGCTGGAAACCGCAGAAAACCGTGTCTGGCACGGGCTTTGCTGTTGGTGTTGTTAGGAAGATATGGGGCCGTGATGCTGCGCAAGATTTCAAGGCTATTCGTGATCAAGACCCGGCTTGAAGCCTTCCTGATCATCTACGCCCTTTCGCTGGGCGCAACCACCCGCGGCGCGGCCTATCTTGACCTGTATCCCGGCTATGGCGGCTGGATGCTGTTCCTCGCCAGCACCGGTGCGGTATTTCTGGCAGGCGCAAAGATCCTCGACTGCCTAAAGCACGAACGCGCTGCGAAAGAAGGGGCATAACCGGCATCAGCTGATTGATCATATCATCGCAAACAAATTGCTGCCGGCCATGCTTCAGGCCGGCAAGAAGTGCAGATGGCCGTTGCATGAGGTGGGGGTTTCTGTTGCTAGCTACCCCCGGAGCCCCGGAATCCGCTTCTGTTGCCCGGTGGGTCCAACCGCGCTTAGCTTTGTAACTTCAGTCCGTTACGACCTAGAATTACGCTGCAACTGCGAGTGCTTCGTTATCGTTGGCACTTATAGGTTTTGAACAGTTTTACGGGGTACTCAGCCCGGGCAAAAACAGTGCCTTTCAACACACGTCGATCCTGGTTCGGCCCCGTCATAAGATGCTGCTTTCACAGCAAATTGTGGTGGAGCCGCCGGGTACTGCCCCCGGGTCCGCTGTGCCTATTGCACACCGCAATTTATCGCCATAGCCCGCAAATAGGGGCAGAACCCATATAGGCCCTGCCCGCTGAATGTGAAGTGTATAAGGAAATTCGCCTTTCCTCTGCTAAAAGGCGTAATACCCTATTCCTTCAGCGCGTCGCGGATTTCGGTCAGCAGATCGATCTCGCTCGGCCCTGTCGGCGCATCCGGCGCTGCCTCTTCCTTCTTCTCCAAGCGCTCCTGCACCTTCTTGGTGTAGCGCACGAACAGAAAGATCACGAAAGCCAGGATCACGAAGTTGATCACGGTCGAGATGAACGAGCCCCATGTCAGCACATTGGCACCGGCTTCGCGCGCAGCTTCGAGCGACATGCCCACTTCCACTTCGTCCGCAAGGACGATTTACTTATCCGAGAAATCGACATCGCCGACCACAGCACCGATGATCGGCATGATAAGGTCTGCCGTCATCGAAGCGACGATCGTTGCGAAAGCGCCAGCGATTATCACCGCGACGGCCAGCTCCATCACATTGCCCTTTGCAATTAATTCCTTGAAATCCTTGAGCTTCTGCAAACCCCTTTTTGCGGTAAGGTGCCCGCGATCCTGCCATTGCAGGCGGCCAAGGGCAA
Source organism: uncultured Sphingomonadaceae bacterium (assembly GCA_964645635.1). Lineage (GTDB taxonomy): Bacteria > Pseudomonadota > Alphaproteobacteria > Sphingomonadales > Sphingomonadaceae > Alteraurantiacibacter. The sequence continues at coordinate 5,419 of CAZYAL010000039.1, forward strand.
GTTACGCCGTTACGCAGCCCGTTCCGGGGCAGGCGGAACATCCTTGCGCATCTCCGCCAGGATCTCGCGCAGCACGTCCAGTTGCGGATCGGTGGGAATTTCGGGTGAGGCGGAGCTGTCGCCGGCTTCCTTCACCTTTTCCTGCATCTCGTCCAGCACGCGGTTCACCGTGCGCAGCAGCAGAAACAGCGCGATGGCTATGATAAAGAAATCCACCGTTTGCGTCAGGAAGTCGCCATAGCCAATCATCGGCACGCCAGCTTCCTTCAACTGAGCATAGTTATTGGCGCTGCCGCTGTAATCCGCCGGTATTTCACCCAGGCGGATAAACCAGTTGGAAAAGTCCACATCACCGAAGATCCAGCCAATCACCGGCATGATGATGCTTTCATTGAGTGACGTGACAATGCGCCCGAAGGCCGCGCCGATGATAACGCCGATGGCGAGATCGAGCACGTTGCCGCGCGCGATGAACTTCTTGAATTCGTTGACCATGCCCCACTCCTGTCATGCGCCGCTGGCATTCGCGGCCTTGCCACCCTAACGTTTAACACGCAGCGGGTTTCCTTGAACTCGTAAAACTGTGTGCTATATTGGCAATACACCTGATTATTACAGGCATTTCTGGAGGATCACTCACATGTTAACGCGCCTGGCCCGATGGGCCGCCCTCGCCATCGGCACCCTTGCCCTTGCCAGCTGCGGCATCAATTCGGTTCCCGCAGCGGAAGAGAACGCCAAGGCCAAGTGGGCTGACGTCGAAGCGCAGTTCCAGCGCCGTTCCAACCTCATCCCCAACCTTGCCGAAGTGGCCCAGGCCGCTTCTGAGAACGAGCGCACCATCCTGAATGACGTGATGGAAGCCCGCGCCAAGGCAACCTCAGTCAACATCTCGGCCGACACGCTGAACGATCCCGCCGCGATGGAGCAGTTCGCTGCCGCACAGGGCCAGCTGGGCCAGGGTATCGGCCGCCTGCTGGCAAGCTTCGAAGCCTATCCGGACATCAAATCGAACGAGAACTTCGTCGTCCTGCAGAGCCAGCTCGAAGGCACTGAAAACCGCATCGCCGTGGCAATCCGCGACTATAATGAGGCGGTGCGCCAGTATAACACCACGATCCGCACCTTCCCTGACACGATCGGTGCGAACATCATCCACGGTGCGGAACCGATGGAGCCTTACCAGGCCGCAACCGAGGGTGCGGAATTCGCTCCTGAGCTTGACCTCTCGCCTGCTGACTGACCGGCATGCGCAAACTTGCCTGCATCCTTGCCCTGCTGGCGGCGCTCTTCGCGCTGCCGGCAGCGGCACAGGATTTCCCGCCGCTCACCGGGCGGGTGGTCGATAATGCGGATATCATTCCGGCCGAGGTTGAAGCGCAGCTGACGCAGCAACTTGAGGCGCTGGAAACGCAATCGCAGCGCCAGCTGGTGGTGACCACCGTGCCGGACCTGCAAGGCTATGACATTGCCGACTATGGCTACCAGCTGGGCCGTGCTTGGGGTATTGGCGATGCAGAGCGGAATGACGGCGCACTGCTGCTGGTCGCCCCCAATGAAAAAAAGGTCCGGATCGAGGTGGGTTACGGGCTAGAAGGCATCATAACCGATGCGCTTTCCTCCATCATCATCCAGCGCGAGATCCTGCCGCAGTTCCGCGATGGTGACATGCCTGCAGGCATTGTGGCTGGCACCAACGCCATCGTCAGCCAGCTTGTTCTTCCCGAAGACGAGGCGCGGCTGATTGCTCAGGAAGCAGGCCAGAGACACCAAAGCGAAGGCGGATTCCCGATCGGCGGGCTGATCTGGATCGGCTTCATCGTCTTTTTCTTTATCCTCCCCGCAATGCGCGGTCGCGGGCACCGCCGTCGCTATGGCGCTGGCGGCGCGATTGGCGACATCATCCTGTGGGAAGCCGGCAAGGCCATCGCCCGTGGCATCTCTGATGGCGATGACTGGGGCGG
>CAZYAL010000039.1:7482-17711 GCA_964645635.1 uncultured Sphingomonadaceae bacterium
GGGAAGCCGGCAAGGCCATCGCCCGTGGCATCTCTGATGGCGATGACTGGGGCGGGGGCGGCGGCTTCGGCGGCGGCGGTTTTTCCGGCGGCGGCGGATCATTCGGGGGCGGGGGCGCCTCAGGGGGTTGGTAAGCGATGGCTATCCTCAACGAAGAACAGCACAAGATCGTGTCCGATGCTGTCGGCGTGGCAGAGCTTACCACCAGCGGCGAAATCGTGACCGTGCTGGCAGACTACAGCGACGGTTATAACGATGTCGCGCTCGTCTACGCCGCAGCCATGGCCTTCACCGCCATGAGCCTGTTTGCCTTTCTGCCTGCTCCCTTCATGGCCTTCTGGGACATGCTGATTGGCGGCTGGATGCACGAATGGACTACCGGCGAACTCGCTAGCATGACGATCGCGCTGGGCCTGATCGCCTTCATCGCAACCTGGCTAGCCTTAATATGGCCCCCCTTGCGCTTCGCGCTGGTTCCCGGCCCGGTAAAATCATCCCGCGTGCATGACCGGGCAGTGCGCCATTTCAAGGTCGGCACAGAGGCGCGCACCCATGGCCGCACCGGTGTACTGATCTATCTCTCGATGCAGGAACACCGTGCAGAAATCGTCGCGGACCGGCCAATTGCCGAGAAAGTCCCCGCGGAAATCTGGGGCGAGGCGATGGCAGACATGCTAGCCGAAATCCGCAAGGGCTGCACGGCGGAAGGGATCGCCGCAGGCGTGGCAGACGTGGGCAAGGTGCTTTCGCAGCACTTCCCGCGCAATGGAGATGATGTTAACGAACTGCCGGATCGCCTGATAGAACTATAGTTGATCGAACTGTAGGCGCGGGTTAGGCGGGCTTCATGTCAGTCGAAAATGCCGATGCGCCCGAGGAGGTGGTGTGGTCCGGAGAATGGATCACCGCCAAGAAGCGCGGCAAGTGGGAATATGTCAGCCGCGCGCGCGGCATGAAGGCGGCGGTAATTCTGCCGATCGATGGCGATCACGTAGTGCTGATCGAGCAATATCGCGTGCCGCACAGTGGCCGCGTGCTGGAACTCCCTGCCGGGTTGATCGGGGACGAGGAACACTTCGAAGGCGAAGATCCGCTCACCGCCGCCAAGCGCGAGCTGGCGGAGGAAACCGGCTACAAAGCTGAGCATTGGACCGATTACGGCACCTTCCTCTCCTCCCCCGGCATGACGGGTGAGAGCTTTACATTCCTCAAGGCCACCGGCCTTATCGAGGTGGGCAAAGGTGGCGGCACCGATGAAGAAGACATCATTGTTCACCGCCTGAAAATCAGCGAATTGCCCCTGCGCGTGGCGGAATTTCGCGAACAGGGCGTGGCGATAGACATGCGCGTACTGACACTTCTGGGAGCATATCTGTGAAAATAGCAATCCTTGGATCAGGCGCGATGGGCTGCCTGTTTGGCACAGCCTTTCACCGTGCAGGCCACGAAGTCACGCTGGTGGATGTAAATCAGCCGCATGTGGACGCGATCAACGCGAACGGCCTCGAACTCGATACCCGCGCCGGAGTGGAGCACCTGCCCATCCCTGCCCGCCTGCCTGCTGATGCGCAGGGGCCGTTCGATCTGGTGGTGGTCTTCACCAAGACATTTCACACCGTCGGCGCGCTTCAAGGCATTGCCCATGCGATTGGCGATAACACACACCTCCTCAGTCTGCAGAACGGCCTCGGCAATGATCGCAAGCTGGCGGGCGTTGTTTCGGATGAACGGGTGATGGTGGGCGCGAGCATGTTGCCCTCTGACCTCGAAGGCCCCGGCAAGGTGCGCAGCCACGGCGAGGGCTATTCCAGGCTATACCCTGCATTCGGCGGCGATCCGGCGATGGCGCAGGCCGTGGCCGATGCATTGACTGAAGGCGGGCTGCCCGCCCAGCTAGACCACGATATCCACGGCGCAATCTGGTCCAAGGCGATCTTCAACGCCGCGATGAACCCGATGTGCGCCCTCACCCTGCGCACCCCCGGCTTCCTGGGCGCGAGCGAGCAGGCCCGCGAGACCATTCGCGCCGTAGTGGAAGAAGGCGTGGCTGCCGCTCATGCCAATGGCGTGATGATCGACGCGAAACCGATCCACGACCTCACTCAAACCTCCATGACCGACCATGCCGACCACGAAGCCAGCATGTTGCAGGACGTGAAAGCCGGCAGGCGGACCGAGGTGGATGCGATCAACGGCGCAATTGTGGAGGCAGCTCGGGAGAAAGGCGTGGCCACGCCGGTAACGCAAACGCTGTGGCATCTGGTGAAACTGGAAGAGGCGAAGCTGGGCTAAGCCAGCTTTATCTCCCGCAACCGCTCCATCAAATAATCCTGCGCGGTGATCGGCTCTTCCCCGCCATCGAAGATCGGGTCGATCAGGAAGTCAGGCCGGAAGTGCAGGAAATAGGGCATCGAATAGCGTGATCGGTGCGCCGCCTCGCCTGACGGGTTCACAACGCGGTGAGTGGTGGAGCGCAGTTTCCCGGCAGTGTAGCGTTGCAGCATGTCGCCGATATTCACCGCCAGCGCGCCGGGTGGCGGTGACACGGGCAGCCATTCGCCTTGTTTGCTGAGCAATTCCAGCCCGGCCTCCTCTGCGCCGAGCAGCAAGGTGATGGTGTTGATATCCTCATGCGCGGCGGCGCGGATCGCGCCTTCCTGTGCTTCGTCTGACACTGGCGGGTAATGCAGCAGGCGCAGCACCGAATTGCCGTCTCGCACACTGTCCTCGAAGAAGTCCTCCTCCTCTTCCAGATAGAGCGCGATGGCCGCAAGAATACGCTTGCCTGCCCAGTCGAAGGACAGGAACAGGTCCTGCAAGGCGGGGCGGAAGGCGGGCAGTTCCTCGGGCCAGATATTGGGCCGCATCACGCGGGCATGGGGGTGGCCATCGGGCAAGTCGCGCCCGACGTGCCAGAATTCCTTGAGGTCCTGCACCGAAGCGCCCTTGGCCTGCTCCACCCCGAACGGCGTATAGCCGCGCGCGCCGCCTTGCCCCGCGCGGTGGTATTCCCGCTTCACATCCTCGGGCAGTGCGAAGAAGGCGCGCATCTGCTCTTCCGCGCGGTCAATCAGTTGCTGGTCGATCCCGTGATCGCGGACCACGGCGAATCCGAATTCCTCGAAGGATGCGCCAAGCTCCCCGGCGACCTCGGGGAGCGGTTTCTGCAGGCTGACCGATGCAATTTTCGACATTTCTGACATGGCGCAATGTCTTTCACTTTCCTATGGCCGCATCAAGCGCGCGCAACGCCCTATTCACGAAAGAGAGAATGTCCGATGGCCGCCGACAACAAGATTACCTTCTATGACCTCCAGGTTTCGACCGGGGCAACGATCAGCCCCTTCGTCTGGGCCACCAAGTTTGCCGTGGCGCACAAGGGGTTCGAGATGGACATCGTGGAAGGCGGCTTCACCGGCATCCTTGATCGCACCGGCCGCAATACCGAGCGGCTTCCCGCAATCGTGGATGATGGCAAATGGGTGCTCGATAGCTGGGGCATCGTCGAATATCTCGACGAGACCTATCCAGACCGACCGATGCTGATCCCGCATGAAAGCACCGCCGCACTTACCAAGGCGCTAGACGCATGGTTCTGGCCTGCTGCCATCGGCCCGTGGATGCGCAGCTATTGCGCCGATTATCGCGACGTCTGCTACGAGCATGACAAGGAATATGTCACCTCCACCCGCGAAGTGATGCTGGGCGGAAAGCTGGAAGACCTGCAAGCAGGCCGCGAAGATCGCCTGTGCGCCATTTCCGCCGCGCTGGAGCCGCTGCGCATGGCATTGCGCGAGCACAAGTTCCTTGGCGGCAGCGAGCCGAACTACGCCGATTACCGCATCATCGGCGGTTTCCTCTGGCTGGCCTCACTGGCGCAGACCCCGGCGCTGGCTGCGGACGATCCGCTGCGCGACTGGGTGGAGCGCGTGTGTGCCCTTTACGGTGGCCTCGGCAACCACCCCGGCCTGTTCGACATCTTCGGCCTCGAACAGCGCCCTGGCGATCCCGATCCCTTCGTGCGCGTGTCCGGTACCGGCGGCATTTTCAAGCGCAACACCGGCCCTGCCTCGACCCGTGCCGAAACCAAAATGATCAACAAGGAAGACTGAGCTCTTGTCCAAACTGAAAGTCCTAACCACCCGCCGCTGGCCCGCTGCCGTAGAGGAGGAGCTGGCACGCCAGTTCGACCTCACGCTCAATGAAGGCGACGAGCCGATGAGCCAGCAGGCGCTGGCAGCGGCGATGGGCGAATATGACGTGCTGTGCCCCACGGTGTCGGACAAGATCGATGCCGATGTGATCAATGCGGGAAGCCGCGTGAAGCTGATCGCCAATTACGGCGTCGGCTTCGATCACATCGATATCGCCGCGGCCAAGGCCAAGGGCATTGCGGTGACCAACACCCCCGGCGTGCTGACTGACGCCACTGCGGATATCGCGCTCACGCTGATGCTGATGGCCGCGCGCCGCGCTGGTGAAGGCGAACGAGAAGTGCGCAGCAACAGCTGGAGCGGCTGGCGCCCCACTCACCTCGTCGGCAGCGCGCTGAAGGACAAGGTGCTGGGCTGCGTCGGCTTTGGCCGCATCGGCATCGCCACCGCGCGGCGCGCGCATCACGGCTTCGGCATGAAGATCGCTTACTATGGCAGGCGGCCCTGCGATGCTGCTATCGAGCAAGAGATGGATGCCAAATATTATCCTAATATCAGTGATTTACTGCGCGAATCTGATTTCCTTTCGCTGCATATTCCAGGCGGCGGCGATACCGCCAACCTGATCGATGCCGATGCTATCGCGAGCATGAAGAAGGGCAGCTACCTGATCAACACCGCGCGCGGCGGGATTGTCGATCATGATGCGCTGGCGAATGCGCTGAGGAGCGGCCAGCTCGCAGGCGCGGGCCTCGATGTCTACCCGGCGGAACCTGCGGTGCCCGAAGCCCTGCTCGGCCTCGAGAACGTGGTTCTGCTGCCGCATCTCGGCAGCGCCAATGCCGAAACGCGCATCGCGATGGGAATGTGTGCGCTGGCCAATATCGCGGCCTTTGCAAATGGCGAGCTTGTGCCTAACCCCGTCGCATGAGTTCTGATCCCATTGCCCAGCTGATCGCGGAGCACCGCCTGCCGGAAAGCTATCGCGACATCGTCGATACCTACTGGCAGCCGCTGGCGACAGAGATCGCACGGCGGGCCACGGCGCACTCCCCGCTGGTGGTGGGGGTGAACGGCGCACAAGGATCGGGCAAGTCCACCGTCTGCACCTTCCTTGAAGTGCTCGTAGCGAAGCGGGGGTTGCGCGCCATTACCCTGTCGATCGATGACCTGTACCTCAAGCGCGAGGAACGGCTGGCGCTGGCGCAGCAGGTCCACCCCCTCTTCGCCACGCGCGGCGTGCCGGGTACCCATGCGCCGGGCCTCGCCATGCAGATCATCGAGGACATCTGCGCCGGGCGCAGCTTCGAAGTGCCACGTTTCGACAAGGCGGTGGACGACCGGCGGCCCGAAGGCGAACGCGTGACCGGCCCGGTGGACGTACTGCTGTTCGAAGGCTGGTGCGTCGGCTGCACCCCGGAAGCGGACGAGGAACTGCTGGAGCCGGTCAATGAGCTGGAACGCGACGAGGACCCTGATGGCGTGTGGCGCTCGGTCGTCAATCTCTGGCTGCGCAGCGAATACAAGACCCTCTTCGCCCAGCTGGACATGCTGGTGATGCTCAAGGTGGCAGGCTTCGATGCCGTGCTCGCGAACCGGCGCAAGCAGGAGGAAAAGCTGCGCGCTGCCAATCCCGGTGCGTCCGGCGTGATGGATGATGCCGCGCTCATCCGCTTCTGCCAGCATTACGAACGCCTCACCCGCCACATGATGGAAGACCTCCCGCGCAGGACCGATTTCACCTTCCCCATCGGGCCTGACCAGTCACCCGAAAGCTTGCCTAAGGGCCTCTAGAGAACACCCGCAGACGGGCGGTAGACGGGGCCAGCCCTGCATTGTAACGTCCGTGATGATGACGCCTTCTCACGGGCGCGGATGATTCCTTGGGAGGGGACCGGAACCATGGGCTTTGCCCGCTTTGCCACCATTTTCGCCGCTATTGCCGCTGGCACGCTGACGCTTTCCGCCTGTTCCGAAGCAGGATCGGGCTTTGGCGATATCACCGAAGAACGTCTGCTCGCCGCGGAAGACGATCCGGACAACTGGCTGTCGCACGGGCGCACCTATGGCGAAACGCGTTTCAGTCCGCTGGCTGATATCAACGACGGCAATGTGGGCGACTTGTCGCTCGCCTTCGCGGTGGAGCTGGATACCAATCGCGGGCAGGAAGCCACGCCCATCGTGGTCGACGGGGTGATGTATTTCTCCACCGCATGGTCCAAGGTCATGGCGGTCGATGCCGCCAGCGGCGAATTGCTGTGGAAGTATGACCCCGAGGTGGACGGCTCCAAGGGCGCGCATGCCTGTTGTGACGTGGTCAACCGCGGTGTCGCGGTCTGGGAAGGCAAGGTCTTCGTCGGTACCATCGATGGCCGGTTGATCGGCCTTGATGCAGAAAGTGGCGATGAACTGTGGGATGTGGTCACCGTTGACCAGTCCCAACCCTATACCATCACTGGCGCCCCGCGCGTAGTGCGCGGCAAGGTCTATATCGGCAACTCCGGCGCAGAAATGGGCGTGCGCGGCTATATCTCTGCCTATGATACGGACAGCGGAGACCTTGTCTGGCGCTTCTACACTGCGCCGGGCAATCCGGCAGACGGCCCCGATGGCGCGGCTTCCGATGCGGCATTCGAGCAATTCGCGGGCGAGACGTGGTTCGGCGATTATTGGGAACTGGGCGGTGGCGGCACCGTGTGGGATTCGATCGTCTATGACGCGGAATTCGACCAGCTGCTGGTCGGCGTGGGCAATGGTAGCCCGTGGAACCACCGCGTGCGCAGCGATGGCAAGGGAGACAACCTCTTCCTCTCCAGCATCCTCGCGCTCGATCCCGATACGGGCGAATACAAGTGGCACTATCAGATCAACCCCGGCGAGACGTGGGACTTCACGGCCACCCAGCAGATCACGCTCGCCACGCTGGAAATCGACGGACAGCCGCGCAAGGTCGCGATGCAGGCACCGAAGAACGGCTTCTTCTATCTGGTCGACCGCGAAACCGGGAAGCTGATCAGCGCCGAACCCTATGCCGAGCAGAACTGGGCCGAGCGGATCGACCTTGAAACCGGCCGCCCGGTGGAAATCCCTGAAGCGCGCTTTGCCGATGCGCCCTATTTCATCACTCCGATGGGCATTGGCGCGCATGCCTGGCACCCGATGAGCTATTCGCCAGACACCGGGCTGGTTTACATCCCGGTGATGGAGGTGCCCAACTCCTATGCTGACGACAGCAATTTCACCCGCCGGATCGGGCGCTGGAATACCGGCGTGTCCTTCCTCGCTCCGCCTGAAGGATCGGTGCCGGGCGCCACGCCCGAAGCGCGCCGCGCTTACCTCTCCTCGATCACTTACGGCAAATTGCAGGCATGGGACCCGGTGAAGCAAGAAGTGGCGTGGGAAATTCGCCGCGACTGGCCGTGGAACGGCGGCACGCTCGCCACCCATGGCAACCTCGTGTTTCAGGGCCTGCCCGATGGCCGCTTCGTCGCCTATTCAGCTGACAAGGGCGAGGAATTGTGGAGCTGGCAAGGCGAGCGCGGCATCATGGCTGGCCCGATCACCTACCGCGTCAATGGCGAGCAATATGTCGCCGTAATGGCGGGCTATGGCGGATCGATGGGTATGGCCACACCGACAGACTGGATGCGCCGCCCGCCGCCCAATGGCGTGCTGCTGGTGTTCAAGATCGGCGGCACGGGCACAATCGCACCCCTGCCCCCGCTCGAACCCAAGCCCTATGTGACGAGTGACGAGAGCTTCACCCCCGACCAGATCGCCGAGGGGCAAGCGCAGTATTTCGCGCTCTGCACCATCTGCCACAACGGTCCGCTCAACCCGAACCTGCTGAAGAGCCCGGTCGCCACCGATGCCAATGCATGGAGCGCGGTGGTGAATGACGGCATCCTCGCAGATCGCGGGATGATCAGCTTCTCGCCTTGGATCGACAAGGAACAGGTCGAGGCGATCCGCGCCTATGTCCTTACAGAAGCAGCACGCCGCGCGGCGGAAGAGAACTGATGGCTGACAAGACAGATGTGCTGATCGTTGGCGGCGGGCCGGTGGGCATGCTCGCCGCGCTCACGCTGGCGCAGGCTGGCGCGAGCGTGCGGGTGCTCGACAAGGAGCCGCAGATCATCAATTCCCCGCGTGCGGCGGTCTATTTCCCCTCCACCCTGCTGGTGCTGGAAGAACTGGGCATTCTTGATGAGCTGAACGCAATCGGCTTCCAGAACAGCGACTTCGGCACGCATATCCCGGAGTTCGGCTATCACTCGGTGGTCAAGACCGAGGCGACCGAGGGCATCCCCTATGATTACCAGCTGCACGTGGGCCAGCACGAGGTGGCGCGCGTGGCGATGGAACATGCCCAGAAGCTGGGCGTGGAGGTGCTGTTCGACCAAGAACTGCATGGCTACGAGGAATATGACGACCGCATCCTTGCCTTGGTTAGCGGGCCTGATAGCGAGGCGACTTACGAGGCCAAATGGCTGATCGGTTGCGATGGCGCGCGCTCCACCGTGCGCAAGCTGGCGGGCATCGAGTTCGAAGGCCATACATGGCCCGAACGCTTCATCGCCACCAATGTGAAGTTTCCCTTCAAGGAACTCGGCTACAGTCAGGCCAATTTCGTGTGCGACCCGGTGAACATGGCGGTGATCGCGCAGCTGGATACCGACGGGCTGTGGCGCTGCACCTATATGGAAGACAGCGAACTGCCGGTTGAAAGCTATCTCGACCGTGTCCACCAGCGCTACGAATGGTTCATGCAGGGCCGCAAGGATTACGAGATCGTCTCGGCCAATCCCTACACGCTGCACCAGCGCGCGGCAGAAACGCTGCACAAGGGCCGCGTGCTGCTGGCAGGCGATGCTGCCCATGCCACCAACCCTTGCGGCGGGCTGGGCCTGACTTCCGGCCTGTGGACAGGTGTGGTGCTGGCAGACGTTCTCGGCGCGGTGCTGCGCGGAGAAGAGGAGGCAGAAGTGCTCGACCGTTTCAGCGATGAGCGGCGGCGCATCTTCTGGGAGATTGTCTCGCCCGCCGCCACCGAGAACAAGCGCATGTTGCAGGAACAGGACATGGAGCAGCGCCGGAAGGACCTTGAACACGTCAAGGCCTTGCAGACCAATCCCGAAAGCGGCGCGCTGCTGATGCTGTTTCCCTACAAGGTGATCGGCGACGTGCTGCGAGAAGGCAGTCGCTGGGCAGATGCCGATCCGTCCGAGCGCGTGGCGATCAACTTCAAGGACCGCAAGGGCCAGATCCATTGAGCAAATCCTACCGCCCGCAGGACCTTCACGCAGGCGGCAGCACTCGCCCGCTTGAACTCGCCGCGCAAGGCTTCTTCTGGACCGGCGGCGAACTGGTGGACCATCCCGCAGCCGGCAAGGCCATGCGCGGGCAGCAATATGTCGAATACTGGGTCCCGCAGGAGCTGAAGCACGACCTGCCCATCGTGATGATCCACGGCGGGGGCGGGCAAGGGACGGATTTCCTCGGCACCGCCGATGGCCGCGAAGGCTGGGTACACTGGTTCGTGCGCGCTGGCTGGGCTGTCTATGTGGTGGACCGGCCGCAACATGGCCGCAGCCCGTTCAACCCCGAATTCCAGGGCGCAATGGCCGCGCCCGGCCCCACCGTATTCCTTGAGCGGCTGTTCACCCGCCCCGGCGATTTTGAGGACAATTACCCGCAGGCCAAACTGCACAAGCAATGGCCGGGCACGGGCAAGATGGATGATCCGGCCTTCCTGTCCTTCCTTGCAGGCACAGGCCCCACCCTCGCTGACCATGCCGCATCGCAAGTCGATGCCCAGCGTGCTGGCGCGCAATTGCTCGACCTGATCGGCCCTGCCGTATTGCTGACCCATTCGGCTGGCGGACCGCCCGGCTGGCTCCTCGCAGATGCCCGGCCTGATCTGGTCAAGGCGATTGTCGCGGTGGAACCGCTCGGCCCGCCAATTAATGCGATCAGCGGCCCGCTGCCCTTTGGCATCACCCATGCGCCGCTCAGCTATGACCCACCGCTGGCAGACGGGGAAGCACTGACGGTGCAGGATATGCCCTCGCCCGG
>CAZYAL010000040.1:0-10446 GCA_964645635.1 uncultured Sphingomonadaceae bacterium
CCCGGATGGGTGCCTGCGCCGGTGAGGTAGAAATTGCTGATCACATCATCGCGGTTGTGGCCGCGGAACCATGCGCTTTGCGTCAGCACCGGTTCAAGGCTGAAGGCGCTGCCGAGGTGCGCGTTCAAATCCTGGCTGAAGTCCTTGGGGGTATAGTGGAAGCTGGTCACGATCCGGTCATAGATGTCCGGGATCAGACGGCGGCCCACCTCGTCAAGGATGCGCTTTTCGAGGCTAGGGCCGACCACATTCCAGTCGACCGACAGCTTGCCTTGATGCGCCACGGGCACGAGGGCGTAGAAGGTGCTCTTGCCTTCGGGCGCCATGCCGGGATCGGTCACTGTGGGGTGGTGCAGGTAGATCGAGAAATCCTCCGGCAGCACGCCGTGCGAATAGATATCGTCCAGCAGCCCTTTATAGCGCGGGCCGAACAGGATCATGTGATGGGGGATGCCCGGCCACGTCCCCTCAATGCCGAAATGCACGACGAAAAGCGAAGGGGAGAAGGTCTTGCGTGACAGGCTTTTCGCATAGGCTTTGCCGCGCGCCGATCTGCCCAGCAGGTCGCGGTATGAGTGCATGATATCGGCGTTGCTGGCCACGGCATCGAAGGTGTCCGCCCAGCCTGACTTCGTGCGCACGCCTGTGGCGCGAGTGCCTTCCGTTTCGACGCTCTCGACCGGATCACCCAGCCGCATGGTCCCACCCAGCCGCTCGAAATGACAGACCATGCCAGCGATCAGGCGGTTGGTGCCGCCGCGCGTCCACCACACGCCGCCATCCTTTTCCAACTTGTGAATGAGGGCATAGATGCTGCTGGTCTTCATCGGGTTGCCGCCGACGAGCAGCGTGTGGAAGCTTAATGCCTCGCGCAGTTTCTCGCTGCGGATGAACTTGGAAACCATGGAATAGACGCTGCGCCAGCCCTGGTATTTGGCCAACGCCGGGGCAGCCTTGACCATGCTCTTGAAATCGAGGAACGGCACCGTGCCCAGCTTAACGTAGCCTTCCTGATACACCCCTGCGGCATAATCGAGGAAGGCTTCGTAACCTTGCACATCTGCGGGATCGAGCTTGGCGATCTCCTTGCGCAGGCCCTCCTCATCGTTCGAGTAATCGAAATTGGTCCCGTCTGGCCAGTTGAGGCGATAGAAGGGCATCACCGGCAGCAGTTCGACATCTTCGGCCATGTCGTGGCCGGACAGTTCCCAGAGTTCCCTGAGGCAAGCCGGATCGGTGACGACGGTGGGCCCGGCATCGAAGGTGAAGCCGTCCTTCTGCCAGAAGTATGCGCGGCCGCCGGGCTTGTCGCGGCTTTCGATCACGGTGGTGGCGATGCCTGCGCTCTGCAACCGGATGGCAAGCGCCAGCCCGCCGAAACCGGCACCGATCACACATGCCTTGCGGCCTTCAGCAGAACTCATTTGTCGTCACTTTCCAGAACAGGTTTGGTGAGCGCAGGGCGCGAGGAGGCGAGGGCCACCAGCGCGGCGGTGATGGGAACGGGGGGCTTGCCAATCAGCACGCGGGCCTTGTCTCCCAGCGTCGACGTGCCAGCATAGAAGCGTTCGATTAGCGGTTCGGGCATGCGGTAGAAGCGCTGGAATATGCCGACGCGTTTCTTAGGCTTCGCCGCCCCGAACAGCATGTTGCCCAGCAGGCGATAGAAGCCGGTGGCAGACCAGTGGCGGCGCGCGCGCGCCTCCATCTTGGCGGCCAGCTGGTCTCCGGGAAGGTCCGCGTCCTCGGCAATCGCCAGCGCAGTCTCCACCGCGAAGGGGAAGGTATAGCTGGTCAGCGGGTGGGTGAAGAGCCCGCGCGCGCCCACCATCGCCACGCCTTGTGTGCGCACGGACTGGAGGTAGCGCGCAGCATTGCCGCCGGTGATCACTGGCAACACGCCGATCTCGAAACCGATGATCTCGCCATCCCAGCCGCGCGCGCGGCAAAATATGTCTATCCGGCCTGACAACGCCGAACGGTCCAGTTCCGGCGTATCCTGGTAATAGGTATCCTCCACGAAAAGCTCATGGGCGGACAGCGGCAGGACATAGACGAAGCGGTATCCGCCCAGCTGTTCGACGCGGGCATCCATGATGATCGGGCAGGCAATGCCATGCGGATCCGGGCAGCGCAGGTGGCGGCCCATGAAGACCTGCCATCCGCCGGAAAGGTGCTGCGTGGAAACCGCACCGCGCGCGTCAATCACGGTGCGGGCTGTCACCTCCTCGCCGTTCACCAGCCTCACGCCATCGGCGCGCACCTCGGCCACGGGGCTGCGCAGCATCATCGCGCCTTCGGGCAATTCCCGTTCAAGGGCGGCGGCAAAATCGTTCGAGGCCATCGAATTGTACGGCGTGGAAAGCTGGCGGCGGTGGGCGGGGAAGGCGACGTGGTTGCCACCTTCCCAGCGCGTCTTGCGGATTGGCTGGATCAACGCCTTGCCTTTTTCGGACAGGTCGCTGTCGAACCAGCTCCAGCGGTGGTTGCCTCCCGGCGCATCGCCTGCTTCGACCAGTCGCAGCGTTATGTCAGGCCGCTGCCGGGCAAGGGCCAGCGCTGCCAGGCCGCCCGAAAGGCCGCCGCCGACAATCGCAATATCGCAAGTGCGCCCGCTCATAGGCCAAGGCCTTACCTTATTGAGCGCGCGGTGCAATCATGGCCGCAAGGCTGTATGCCACCGTAGCTCTGGCGCGGCGGGAGTTGTTGCTGCAACAGCACCTTGAAAACCGCCCGCTTGGCCAGCGTGGCCCTCGCGCTGTTCTTTGAACTGTTGGCGGTGATCCGCGACAACCTGACGCTGCACGTGCTGATGTTGCTCTACCCGGTTGATGCGGTCACCGCCTGGCAGGCTGCGGGATAGAGTAGCCGATCAGTCCTCGCTATCGCTATCCAGCTTCAGTTCCGGGCGCGGGGCGGGGATAGGGGCATCGCGGTCACCCGTCATCAGGTAGGTGTCGAACCATTCCATCATCCGCAGGTTGTAATCATAACGTGCGGCGGCGGCAGCGTTGCCGTGCCCTTCGCCGGGGTAGAACACCAGCCGTAGCGGGGTGTCCGGGCGGCGGATCTTGATGTGGCGATAGAGCTCCACGCTCTGCGTCGGTGAAACGCGGGTATCGCTGTCACCATGCATGATCAGCAGCGGCGTATCCGCGCGGTCCGCATAATAGACCGGGCTGACTTTGAGCGCGTCGAGCCAGTCTTCCCACGGCCATTGGCGGGCATGTACATTGTACATCTCCCACGGGATATCGCCTGTGCCCATCTTGGATATCTGGTTGGAAATACCCACGAACATCACGCCCGCGGCAAATTCTACGGAATGATAGGTGGCTGACCATGCAGTGGCGTATCCGCCATAAGAGCCGCCGGTCACACCCACCCGTTCCGGATCGGTGATGCCCATTTCGGCGAGTGCATATTTTGCGTCGACCAGATCCGTGAATTCAGGATCGGTGTAGTGGCCCTGGTGCTGCTTGGCATAGTCCACGCCATAGCCGGTGGAGCCGCGATAGTTGGGCAGGAACACGGCATAGCCCTTGCCCGCGGCAACCTGTCCGGGGCTGCCGTAACCGGTGACCCAGCCGTTGGTGTCATGCGATTCCGGGCCGCCGTGGACGTTGAGGATCGTCGGAGCGCGCTCAAAGGGAATTCCGCCGACAGGCTCGATCAGGATACCTTCGACCTGCTGGCCATCACGCGCGGTGTAGGTGAGCGTGCGCTGGGTGCCGAAGTCGATCTCTGCCAGCCACGGGTTGTGATCCGTCCAGCGGGTGAAGCCGAAACCGTCGAATAGGAACAGCTCGTTGGGATGGGTGGGCGAATTGGCTTCCACCGCAAGGCGGTTGCCGCCCTGTTCGATCGAAGTGAGGATCAATCCGTCCGGGTCAACCTCGCGCAGCATGGCGCCGCTGGGATCATAGAACCGCAACACGCTCTGCGCGCCGATATCGACCAGCACGGCAAGGCGGCCATCGGCCATCCACTCGCCGTCATTCGTAGCCTCTGCCGCGCCAAGATTGAGGGGGGTATAGGCCCCGCTGGCAACATCGACGAGGTGCAGCGTGGTTGCCGCCGGATCGTTCATGTCGACAGCAGCGACCATCGACAGCAGCGTGCCATCAGGTGAAATCTCGATATCGCCGATCTTGCCGGGAGTATCAATCACGCGGGTTTCTCCGCTGGCAAGGTCGATGATATAGGGCTTGCGGGCCACCAGGCTGTCATCAACCAGCGTGCTGGGCGAGGCGGTGACGACAAGGAAGCTGCCGTCTGGTGCCAGCCGCATGGAATCGACATGGCCGGGCAGTTCGACCTCGCGCGGCTCGGCCTCCGCTTCACCGCCAGCGGTGGAAACTTCGAACAGCCGGTTGAAGCGCTGCTCTTCCTCATAAACTACGGCATCGAAGCCGAGCCCGCTTTCGTCTTCGCGCGTGGCGTCAGGCGCGGCTTGCGCAAGTAGGTAGATGTAATCCCCCGAGGGTGCGAAGGCATAGGCGCTGGTGTTGGCATCATCGATGCCCGCCAGCTTGCGCGGTGCGCCGCCGTTCACCGGGACGCCCCACACGCCGCGCTTCTCTCCCTTGTCAGCCCACAGGTATGTCACCATCGAACCGTCCGGCGAGAAAGCTATGCCGGACGCGCTGACATCATCCGGCAGATAGGCGCGCGCTTCCATTGGTCCGTCTGCAAGGAATAGTTGCTGCGATCCGGCACCGTTCTCTTCGCCGCTGGTCACGTCCGGGCGGGAAAAGGTGGTATAGGCGATCTGCGTGCCATCAGCCGATAAGGCGATGGTGCCGGTATATTCGATCCTTGCGACATCTTCTGGCGTCATGGGGCGTGCAAACAGTGCGGCAGGGGCCAGCAAGGCGCTGGCCATCAGGGCAGTACGAGAAGGGTTCATGGGAAAAGGGCGCCCCTTGATTGCGGTTTCGATTGCAACCTTCATAGCGAGGATTATCGGCAAGGCAACGCTCGGTTTTGGGCCGGGCTTTGGGCTGCGGGATTGCTCGCGGTCTAGCTCGATGTCTTCACCAATAGCGCAACTTCACATGGCTTTACAAATGCTTGCGCCTTGTCCCACCCGGCGTGCAGCCATGTGTCCCGCGCCGCGCGGTCTGCGGGCAGGATAACCGGCATTGCCTCGCGGCCGATGGCGCGCAATCGCGGGTTCGCCGGGCAGGTGACAATCGCGAAGGTAGGGATTTCGGTGTCTTTCCACACACCGGCAAAGGCGAAGACCGGCTCCCCCGCAATTGCGAAGCGGTGCTGCTTGCGGCGCCCTTCCACATCGATGCCCGCACCCCATTCCATGAAGCTGGTAGCTGGCACCAGACAGCGGAACTCGCTGTTTCGTAGGTTCCCGATCCAGAACGGGCTGTCGAGGTTGCGGACTGAGGTGATGCCGCGCGAGGCATCATGCGCGGATGGTGGCGGGGGTACGCCCCAAATGCGCGGCACCATCCGCCGCTGCCCGCGAGTGGTGCGCGGCCCGGCAATGAACTCGCGCCCTGCCGTGATGATCGGCGCGAATGAACCGGGCGCGATATAGCCGCCCGCCCAAGGGTCATTGCCCGCCCAGCAATCGAAGGTGCGCGCAATCGCGGCGGCATCGGCATCGAGGCGGTAGAGCTGGGTCATCTGGCAAGCGTGATGGCTGGTGGAAGGCTGATACGCAATGGCTGTACTGTAGCCCGCGCATGTTGCACCATCGCCAGCGAAGGATTGTGACACAATCCTCGAAGGGAGAGGAGAGGGACATGTCCGATATGATCGACACGACTGCGTGGACCGCCACGCTGCTGGGTCTGTTTGGCGTTGCTGCTGCGGTGGGCGCGCTGCGCCAACCCGGCATCTGGCAGAAACTGATCCACGAAATGGACGGTTCGCCTGCATTGCAGTTTGTTGCCGCTTTCATGGAAATGTTCGTGGGGGCGATCATCTATTTGCTCGCCCATGCCAGCGGTGCGAGTGATGTGCTGACCACCGTCATGCTCACCATCGGTGGCCTGATGATGCTGGAAGCGCTGGTGGTGATGACCCTTCCGGACATTTATTTCCACATGTGGCTGAAGAACCTTGCGGCAGTGTATCGCGGCTGGGCAGTCGTGACCTTGCTGGCTTCCGGCGCATTGGCGTTGGCTGGAATGCTGCAGCTCGCAGCAACATAACGAGGAGAGGAAACGATGGCTGACGCACAGCACATTACGGCATGGATCGCGCTGTTCATGGGGCTTTACGCGCTGGGCGCAGCGATAGGCGAATTGCGCAGCCCCGGCAGCTGGGCTTCCATGCTCGAAGACTTTGAGAAGGCGGAGGGCCTGCGCTTTGTCACAGGTATCGTGGTGCTCTCGCTGGGCGCGGTGATCTACCTCGTCAATCCGCTTAACCAGGAGGACTGGCTCTCGATCGTCATAACCGTGGTCGGCGGCGGCATGGTGGCAGAAGGCGTGGTGATCCTCGGCTGGGGCAGGCCTTTCCTGCACTTTGCCTCCAGCCTGCTTGGTGTAGTTAACCGTGTGTGGGCGCTGCTTTCGGCAGGGCTAGGCGTGGTGCTGGTCTGCGTGGCGATGCTGCGGTTTTGAGGGGGTATGGCTTAGTGTCAGACGAAACCCGCCCGCCACTGCCGCCCTTCACCGCTGAAACCGCCGCGCAAAAGGTGCGCGCGGCAGAGGATGGCTGGAACTCTCGCGATCCGGCGAAGGTCGCGCTTGCCTATACGGTGGATAGCCGCTGGCGCAACCGCAACGAGTTCCTGCAGGGCCGCGCTGAAATCGAGGCGTTCCTTACCCGCAAGTGGCAGGCGGAACGCGAATACCGCCTGATCAAGGAACTCTGGGCCTGTGCCGGCAACCGCATCGCCGTGCGCTTTGCCTATGAATACCGCAACGCGACAGGCCAGTGGCTGCGCGCCTATGGTAATGAGAACTGGGAATTCGACGGAAATGGCCTGATGGCCTACCGCCACGCCAGCATCAACGACCTCGCCATTGCCGAGGAGGATCGCCTGTTCCGCTGGGAGCAGGGCCGCCGCCCGGACGATCATCCGGGGTTGAGCGAGTTGGGGCTTTAAGCCGGGCGGCAAAACGCCTACACACGATGCCATCCCCGGGGAGCCAGCTGTGGCTGAGAGGTGTGGGTATGCTCCACACGACCCGTTGAACCTGAACCGACTAATATCGGCGGAGGGAGTGGGCGGCTGGTCACCAGAGGTCCCGCTCTCCCGTCACTGGAGAGAAGAAGCATGGCCGATATCAATTCCAAGCTCGAAATCGGTGTCACCACCGGCCCCATTCGTGGCAGCCGCAAGGTGCATGTCGGCAGACTGGGTGTGGCCATGCGCGAGATCGAGCTGGAGCCTTCGTCGGGTGAGCCGCCCGTGCGCGTTTATGATACCTCCGGCCCCTATACCGACCCCGATGCGGCCATCGACATTCAGGCCGGCCTGCCGCAGCTGCGCCGCGAATGGCAGCTCGCGCGTGGCGACGCGCAGGAATATGCCGCGCGCGAAGTGAAGCCGGAAGACAATGGCCAGCTCGGCCCGGATCGTTCAGGCGGCGTGCCCCCGTTCCCCAATGTCGCGAAGACGGTGCTGCGCGCCAAGCCGGGCAAGAACCTCAGCCAGATGCACTATGCCCGCCGCGGTATCATTACGCCGGAGATGGAATACGTCGCCGAGCGCGAGAACCTTGGCCGTGCACGCCTCGCCGAATACAAGCGCGACGGGCAGGACTGGGGCGCCGAAATTCCCGACTACGTCACGCCAGAATTCGTGCGCGACGAAGTGGCGCGGGGCCGCGCGATCATCCCCAGCAACGTTAACCATCCGGAATGCGAGCCGATGGCTATCGGGCGCAACTTCCTCGTCAAGATCAACGCCAATATCGGCAACTCCGCCGTGGCCAGCGACGTGGCATCCGAAGTGGAAAAGATGGTCTGGTCCATCCGCTGGGGCGCCGACACGGTGATGGACCTTTCAACCGGTCGCAACATCCATGACACGCGCGAATGGATCATCCGCAACAGCCCCGTTCCGATTGGCACCGTGCCGATCTACCAGGCGCTGGAAAAGGTCGGCGGCATTGCCGAGGACCTGAGCTGGGAGATCTTCCGCGACACCCTGATCGAACAGGCTGAGCAGGGCGTGGACTATTTCACCATCCACGCCGGCGTGCGCCTCGCCTATGTGCCGCTCGCCGCAAAGCGTGTGACGGGCATCGTTTCGCGCGGCGGATCGATCATGGCGAAATGGTGCCTCTCCCACCACAAGGAGAGCTTCCTTTACGAGCATTTCGACGAGATCACCGAGATCTGCAAAGCCTATGACATTGCCTATTCGCTGGGCGATGGTCTGCGCCCCGGCTCCATCGCGGACGCCAATGACGAGGCGCAGTTTGCCGAGCTTTACACCCTCGGCGAACTCACCAAGCGCGCCTGGGAGCAGGATGTGCAGGTGATGATCGAAGGCCCCGGCCACGTGCCGATGCACAAGATCAAGGAGAACATGGATAAGCAGCTGGAAGCTTGCGGCGAAGCCCCCTTCTACACGCTTGGGCCGCTCGTCACCGATATCGCGCCGGGGTATGACCACATCACCAGCGGCATCGGCGCGGCGCAGATTGGCTGGTACGGCACGGCGATGCTCTGCTACGTCACGCCCAAGGAACACCTTGGCCTGCCCGATCGCGACGATGTGAAAGTGGGCGTGGTCACCTACAAGCTGGCCGCCCACGCGGCAGACCTTGCCAAGGGCCACCCGGCAGCCAAGGTGCGCGACGACGCGCTGTCCCGCGCCCGCTTCGAATTCCGCTGGCGCGACCAGTTCAACCTGTCACTCGATCCCGACACGGCCGAACAATACCACGACCAGACCCTCCCCGCAGAAGGCGCAAAGACCGCGCATTTCTGCTCCATGTGCGGCCCGAAATTCTGCTCGATGAAGATCAGCCAGGAAGTGCGCGATTTTGCCAAGCTGCAAAACCAGCCCTCGGACAGCTTCGTCGCCGCCGAAGATGCCGAAAAGGGCATGGAGGAGATGAGCAAGGTATTCGAGGAAACGGGGCGCGAGCTTTACATGGGCGCTGGTTACCGGGAGCATGATTGACCTGAACTGGGAAACGATACGAAATGTCTGTCGAGTATTTTCCTGCCTGTCGCCACGCAGCAGGTGACGAAGGAAAGGTTGGCCTCGGCGGTGCCCACCTTCCGCGTTGAAATGGAAGCAGTCTTGCCGGTAAACCGTTACGATCCAGCATGACTGAGGCGAACACACTGGTCCGCGAAGGCGCCGCTTCGGAGTGGGGACTGCTGCAAACTACTATGACCCCGATTACGATGCCCAAGCTGATCTTTCAGCAATCGGAGGATGTGGGGCTTAGTCAGGAATGATCCGTCAGACAGGTTCGGGCATTGATTAAACGAGGGAACATCTCGCCGAACTGGGAGTTTGCCCGCGATTGGGCATTGTGAGGCGCGATGCGATTTTCACCTCACCCCACCTCCCCAAAATAAGTCTCCACACACGCCTGCACGTGCCGGAACCTGTCGCCGCCCAGGTGTTTGCCGCCGTACCACCGGGTCACCACCACCAGGTGATCGCGCAGGCCTTCGCGTTCGAGCATACGCAGGATGATCACGCCGGCGCCGCTTTCGCCGTCGTCGTTCTTGATCGGGCCATCCTCGCAGATCACGCCCCAGCTGTTGTGGGTCGCCTTGGCGAACTTCTTCTGGCGTTTCAGCTGGGTGAGCAGCGCCTTCGCCTCCTCGCCTGAGCGGCACGGCGCGCCCGATACGGCGTATTTTGACCCGCGGTCGGATATGATGCCTTCAAGTGTCAGTATGTGCCTCATGGCCTAGGGGCTCGAGCGGGGCATTGCAAAGGTCGGCTTTCCTACACGCCGCCACCCATGCTCCGCTCAACGCCATGAGCACCACCACGCAAGACAACACCCGCTGGACCGGCGCGAAGGCGGCGGCGTTCCTGAAGGCGCTATCGCGGCATGGCAAGGTCACGCTCCATGCGCTCTTCGGTTACGGAACGGTGTTTTGCACCAGAGACTGTGTTCCATGTGTTCCATCCACACCCCGCAAATCTTCAATATATTGCTAAAAGTCAGTATCTTGCTAATCTCCACCGCAACGCAAATGAGAGGTTGTGGCATGAAGAGCTGCGCTGAATAGTGAGCACACCGGAATAGGAGAGTGCCAATGACCCGCATCCTGCCCCTGATCGCGCTTGCCTTGCCACTGGCGGCTTGCGCACAACCCGATGGCAAGGATGGCGCCACGCAAACACCAACAGTGGATGATGGAGCGGTGGCCGCTCTTTCTCAGCCGGTGGCGAGCGAATTTACTACTGCGCTGCAAGCGCAGCTGAGCGCGGCGATGGCGCAAGGCGGGGCGATGCAGGCTGTGGGCGTATGCCACGAAGCAGCCCCGCGC
>CAZYAL010000040.1:10546-17164 GCA_964645635.1 uncultured Sphingomonadaceae bacterium
GGCGCAAGGCGGGGCGATGCAGGCTGTGGGCGTATGCCACGAAGCAGCCCCGCGCCGTGAATGGTCACGGTCAGCAGGACCATCAGCGTGGCGACGGTGAGCTGGACAAGCATCAGGTAAGGTCCCTCCATAGGTTCTACGATTATCCCTTAGCGCGCGGACCGGGGCTGGCAAAGGCGCCTGCTGGCGCGCTATGGAGTAACGATGCGAATGCTCACAATCCCCGTCGTCGCTCTTCTGCTGTCAGGCTGCAATTCTCAGCCCGATGGGCAATTGCCCGGCAATCTGCAGGACGAACGCCCCTATGCGGGTATCGCCAAAAGCGAAACGATCAAGCTCAACGGGGCCGAGCCCTTCTGGGGTGGCGAGATCGCCGGCGGGTCCTTCAACTACACCACGCCCCAGCACATGAACGGCCAGCGCATAGCAGTGGAGCGCTTTGCCGGGCGCGGCGGGCTGTCTTTCAGTGGCGAACTGAATGGCAAGGCTGTAGACGTGATGATTACGCCTGGTGAATGCTCGGACGGAATGAGCGATTATGTCTATCCTTTCACCGCTACGCTGCAGGTCGGCGAGGAGCAGCGCAATGGCTGCGCATCTACAAGCAGGCAGCCAGTAACCGGCGGTGAGTAGTCGGTCAGGATCAGCCGAGATTGGTCGGTCGCCGGGAGCGACCTAGAAGATGCCCGGCACGTTGCGCTGGATCGTGTTCGCGCGCTGGGGCGTCAGGAAGTCGCGCTCGCGCAGTGTTTGCGTGGTGGCAGGCCCGCCAGCAATGGGCGTGCAGGCAGCCGCACTACCTTGCAGGAAATCCAGCGCCACGGAAATCATCGCCTCGTTGGGGTCACCCAGCTGCGCGGTGATATCGTCACTTGCGCGACAGGTGTTGGGCACGGTGTTTGCCAGCCCAGTGAAATATTCGGCATTGCCTGCAGCGTTCTCCACCGCGATGGCGATCACCCGCAGGCGATCGTCGCAGGCGGACTGGTCGAGCGCGATCTGCCCCACCGGCTTGCCGAAGGTGTTCTCGCCGATCAGCGCCATGTCGGTGTTGGGCAGGTATGGCTGCATGCCGTTGATTACCATCTCGCTGGCCGACGCCGTGCCGCCGGTCGCGATGAAGGCGATCTTGGTCGGCTGGATCGATGGCGGACCCGGATCGAACAGATACGCCGAATTGAACTGCGACTTGGAATCGCGATAGGTGATCCGGTCGAACACCTGCCCCGCGCGGCCCTCGCCCATCAGGTCGCCCATCAGTTCGGCGATGGAGATCAGCCCGCCGCCATTGTAGCGCAAGTCAATCACCAGTTCGGTAACGCCAGCGGCCTTGAAATCCTCGAATGCCGAGATCAGGTCCGGCGCAGCGGTATCGATGAAGGTCCGCAGGTTGATATAGCCGACCTGCTTGCCGCCATCGTTGATGATCTTCGCGCCATAACGGTTGGAAACCGGGGCCAGCGCATACTCGGCCTTGGATAAGCTGGCTGTCCGCTCGATCCCGCTGGCATCGCGGAAGCGGATCACGCGGGTGGTGCCCGCCGTATCCGGTCCCAGCGCGTCAATCACTGCGAGGGGGCCGCCTGTTGCCATCAGCGAGTTGATGGTCTGCAAGGTCGCCTCGCTGGTACCGATGGCGAGTAGCTCCGTACCTCGATCCATGTTCTGGCCGAGTGCGGGTGCGCCTTCGAATGCTTCGATCACGAAAACGCGCCGCGCAGCCGCGTCATAGCCAAGGCGGATGCCGAAACCCGAGCTGGTGCCTTGCTCGAAGAAGGCGTTCTCCTCCGCGATGGAAGTGATGTAGGTGAAGAAGCGGTCCTTTGACTGCGCGCGAGCGGGAGCCACCAGCGCATCGATATAACCCTGCACAGAGTTGTAGCTGGCTGGGTTGGTACCTTCGTTGAGCAAGCTCGGGAACAGGTACCATTCCTGCAGCTGCGCCAACGTCCATGCCTGCCGCGAAGACAGCGAACACTGCGAGGTGGTGGGCGTGGGACTGACCGTGGGGGTGGGGGTTGGCGTACTGCCCATGGGCCCACTGCCACTAGAGCTGCCTCCGCACGATCCAGCCATGGCAGCACAAGCCAGAGTGAAGGCGATCCGGAAGGTTTTCATGAAGCTGCGACTTCCGTTGAGGTGGCGGCCAAGGGTTTCAACGGTGACGGTATCGCCCGCCCTTAGGCTCTGCAAGGACATTTCCAGTGATATCGGATTGAAAAATCGTACTCATTCACAATTGATCGACAGTTGTAGGAGCTGCTGCCCTTGCCAAGGGGACTTTGGGTAGGCACATCGTGGGGGACTCGTCCTCTGTCAGAGGGCAAAAACCATGAAGTTCCCATCTGCGGGACTTGCCAGGAGGAACCATGTCTCGATCCGTGCCCGATTGGCTGGGCAAGGCCTTGCACAACCCCGGTCCCGGCCATGCTGGGCTGGCAGTGGCGCAGCTGGCGGACGAGAATTTGCTAGGCAAGGGCGGCTTTACGCTCTCCTCCGATGCTTTCCGTGACGGCGGCGAATTCGACCCCAGCTTCACCGCTGACGAAGAGGATTCTGTCGCTCCGCCGCTCGAATGGACTGCACCTCCCCCCGGATCCATGGAAGTGGTGCTGGTGGTGGAAGACCCGCACGCTCCGGGTGACAAGCCCTTCTGCCACTGGCTGGTGTGGGGCATGCCCGGTCAGAAGGGCCAGATCCTCGAAGGTGAAGTGCCGCTGCGCGTGGGCAAGAACAGCTTCGGCAATTCCGAGTGGCTGCTTCCTGATCCACCCACGGGTTTAGGGCCGCATGATTACGTATTCCAGCTTTTTGCGCTTGACCTGCCGCTCACGCTGATGCCGGGGGCAAGCCGGGAAGACCTGGTGGAGGCCATGAAAGGCCATGTAACAGCCGTATCGCTGCTGACCGGGACATATGCCCGGGAAGAGGGCGGCGACTATGATTGGGACGCCGAGGACGAGGACTGAGCTGTTCAGCTCACGCCGCGGCAAATTTTGTAACGGAAGGAAAGTAAAATGGCTGCAAAGAACAACGCGCTGAACAAGCCGGTGACTCTTTCGGGTGAACTGGAAAACGTGATCGGCAAGGGCCCGATGACCCGCGCCCAGGTTACCTCCAAGGTATGGGAATACATCAAGGCTAACAACCTGCAGGACGCCAAGGACAAGCGTCAGATCAACCCGGACGCCAAGCTGGGCGCGGTGATCGGCAATGCCCAGATTTCCATGTTCAAGATGACCGCTGCGGTGTCCAAGCACCTGAGCTAAGTCCCTTCGCCTTCGGGCGGGAAATGCGGGCGGGGCACCTTTATGGTGCTCCGCCCGTCTTGTTGTGCGGTCGCCTTCTTGTCAGCGCGGTGTGAGCGGGAGCGCGCCGGTGCTGTCATACTGAACCGGGCAACCAAATAAGTAGCGTCCGCCCGCCTCGGTCTCCTCGCAGTAAGCTTTTGCAGCTTCGGCTTGCTGCTGGTTGTTCGCCAGTGTCTCTGCGATCGAGTGCGGCCCGCTGGCATGCACCGCGATGTTGGTTTCAGGATCGATGCCGTAATGCGCGATATTCGCTGCCAGCGCGCCAGCCCACCAGTGGAAGTTCCATGCCTCGTCGCCCAGGTCCCCTTCCATAGTGATGCGCTCTTCAGGCAGGTAAGCAAAGATCGCATTGGGCATGTGGGCGTGTTCCACCACGCGGTAGATTTCAAGGCGGCGGGTCTCGTCTTCCAGCACCAGCTCCTCGTCCACCGGAGTGAACACCAGATCGTGCGGATTGCGCGCTAGCGCATCAGGGAAATGCACGGCAGGGCGCGTCACCTCTTCCCGGATGATGCTCTCGTTGTTGCGGTGGGAAATGACTTCTAGCCCGCGCGAGACAGCGGCCCTGATGCCGCCGGTATGGTCGAAGTGGTGATGGCTGACGATTACTGCCTCCACGCGCTTGCCAGGCACCAGTGCATTGGCAGCATCAATGCGCGCCAGTGTCTGTGCTTCGCCGCCATAAGCTTCGAACATAACTAGCCTGTCCGCAAATTCGATCACCGCGCCGCCGGATGTGCCCACGCGCACATCCCATACACCGTCAGCCACCTGCGTCACCTTGGCCTCAGCCGGAGCTGCTGAAGCGCTCGCCGACCCTGCATCGGGAAAGGCAGGAAGCTGGGCTTGCGGAACGTTCACGCGATAGGAATCGACCTGGAACATCAAGGTCACCACGTCGCGCCAGTCCAACTCGTTCATCAGCCCCATCGGCAATTGCACACCGTCGAAAGGGGCATAGCCGGTGAACCACGCCGTTACGGTGAGATCGCCCAGGTTCACATCGCCCTGGATCCAGCGCGAAAACACCGGCAAGTGGGTGCGTGGATCGATGCCGAGCCACGCTGGGGCGGTGGAGCCTTCGGGCGTGAATTCCACCAGGGTCACGCCGTCTTCTATCGAAACTCCGCCTAGCTGGGTTTCCGCATCCAGTGCTTCGAGCAGCGCAGGCAAGGGATGGTCCAGCAACTGCGTGCCGTTTTGCGCGGTGGAATTGCGGGCGAAGTTGAGGCCGAACAATCCGGCAAAGGGGAACTGGTAGGCGCGCCGTTCCTGGTTCAGCGCGCGCTCTTCCTGAAGGTCAAAGGTCCGCTGCGCGTCAGTGACGGATTGCCACTTGGGAGGTGCCTTGCGCTCACCGGTGATCAAGCCGCCGCCATTGTGATAAACGCGCTGGCCGAAACCGGTCATCACCACATTATCGAGTGCTTCGAGGCGCTCGCGCCCGCCCATCGCTTCGGCAGCCTGCTCCAGCACAGTGCGCGCGGGGGAACTGTCCTGTGCATGGGCGGGGGCTTGCGCCAAAGGCAGGCAGGTGGCGGTGAACAGGGCCAGCAGGCCCTTGCGTGATGAAAACGTCATGTAACCTCCCGTTTTTCAGCCAGCTTACGCCGGATCGGGGGCGATGCAACGATGCGCGCTCAGCGCTTCTCGACCATAAAGACCTTGGTGCGGGAAGCGGTGTAGGCGTGACCGAGATTTTCGTTCGCCATTGGAGCCCTTTCCTTCCTGTAAGGTTGCCTGGATTGCATTTCACATGTGCGAAAACTTCGCCCACTTGTAAGAATCGCCTTGTCGGCTCCCGTGCCCCCATGGCAAAAGGCCATCCACAGATCAGAACCAGCGCGGTGCAAGAGCCCCAGCGCGCATGAGAGGACGTTACACATGGCCAAGATCGTCGGCGGCGTTGCCACGTCGCATACCCCAACCATCGCTTTCGCCAAGGATGGCGGCAAGCAGGACGACCCCGTCTGGAAACCGATCTTTGAAGGTTATGAGCCGGTGCAGGAATGGTTCCGGGAAAAGCAGCCCGACGTGCTGGTCTATATCTACAATGACCACATGACCTCCTTCTTCGACCACTACAGCCACTTCGCGCTGGGTGTTGGCGAAGAGTTCAAGGCGGCTGACGAAGGCGGTGGCCCGCGCGATATCCCCGCGATCAAGGGCGATCCCAAGTTTGCTGAGCATGTCGCCCGGGTAATGGTCGCCAATGAGTTCGACCTGTCCTATTTTCAGGGTAAGGGCCTGGATCATGGCGCATTTTCGCCGCTGTCTGTCATGGTTGACTATGACGACAACGGCTGGGCCTGCAAGCTGTTGCCGGTGGTCTGCGGCGTGCTGACCGTGCCGCTGCCCAGCGCGCGTCGCTTCTACAAGTTCGGCAAGAGCTTGCGTCAGGCGATCCTTTCCTATCCTGAAGACATCAAGGTTGCCATCGCCGGCACCGGTGGCTTGTCGCACCAGGTCCATGGCGAAGGCTGCGGCTTCAACAATCCCGAATGGGACGCAGAGTTCATGGAACGCCTTGAAAAAGATCCGGAAAGCCTGCTCGACATGACCGTGGCTGAGCTCGCCAAGCTGGGTGGCTGGGAAGGTGCCGAAGTCGTGATGTGGCTGATGATGCGCGGCGCGCTGACGGCAGAGGTCGAATGCACACACAAGACCTATTTCCTTCCTTCCATGTGCCCCATCGCAACGATGATCCTTGAAGAAAGGGGTGATCAGGCTCCGGTTGAAGACCCCGAAGTCACCCGTGCCCGCGCAGGCCGCGATTATGTCGGCGCGGAAGAGATGGAAGGTACCTATCCCTTCACCATCGAACGTTCGGTCAAGGGTTTCCGCCTCAACCACTTTCTTCACTCGCTGACCCAGACGGACATGCGCAAGCTGTTCCGCGAAGACGAGGAAGCCGCTTACGAAAAGGGCGGATTGACCGACGAAGAGAAGCACCTTGTGCGGACACGCGACTGGATCGGCATGATCCACTACGGCGTGATCTTCTTCATGCTGGAAAAGCTCGGCGCGGTTACCGGCATCGGCAACATCGATATTTATGCCGCGATGAAGGGCCTTTCGGTCCCCGAATTCCAGAAGACCCGCAACGCCCAGATCAACTACGGCGTGGCCGGCAAGGAAAACTGATCGCGCAGCAGCGTGCCGGGGCGCCTAAAGCCCCGGTGCGCCGTTGTAAGCCCAAACGGCAATACTTCCGGCCAGTACAGCGCAGAGCAGCGCGCGCCAGTTACAGGTGGCGGCTCTCTTCCGAGGGCCGCCGTTCTGCGTTGTGGGGCACGCCGCTTCCAGA
>CAZYAL010000041.1:0-17070 GCA_964645635.1 uncultured Sphingomonadaceae bacterium
GCTGATCGTCTGCTTGCCGGCATTGATCAGGTCTGCATCTTCCTCGCCCTCATAAGGGAAGGGGCCGATGCCCAACATGCCGTTCTCGCTTTGCAGCGTTACCTGCATGCCTTCGGGGATGCTGTTCGCGACCAGCGTGGGAATGCCGATGCCGAGATTGACGTAGAAGCCGTCCTCCAGTTCGCGCGCAGCGCGGGCGGCCATCTGGTTCCTGTCCCAAGCCATTATGCCACCTCCCTTTCGCGAACCGTTCGGAACTCGATCTTCTTCTCATAGGGCGCCCCCACGATCATCCGCTGGACATAGACGCTGGGCAAGTGGATGCAGTCCGGGTCGAGCGATCCGGCGGGGACGACCTCTTCCACTTCGACCACGCAGGTCTTGCCGCAGGTCGCGGCGGGCAGGTTGAAATTGCGGGCAGTTTTGCGGAACATGAGGTTACCCGTCTCGTCCGCCTTCCACGCCTTGACGATGGCCAGGTCGGCAAAGATGCCGCGTTCGAGGATGTAGTCCTCGCCGCCGAATTCCTTCACTTCCTTGCCTTCTGCCACTTGGGTGCCGACACCAGTTTTGGTATAAAAGCCGGGAATGCCCGCGCCGCCCGCTCGCATGCGTTCGGCAAGCGTGCCTTGCGGGCAGAATTCCACTTCCAGCTCGCCGGAAAGATATTGCCGCTCGAACTCCTTGTTCTCGCCGACATAGGAGCTGATCATCTTCTTTACCTGCTTGGTGCGCAGCAGCATGCCGATGCCTTCATTGTCGATCCCGGCATTGTTGCTGGCGAAAGTAAGGCCCTTCACGCCGCTGTCGCGAATGGCGCAGAGCAGGCGTTCAGGTATGCCGCACAGGCCGAAGCCGCCGCTCGCGATCAGCATGCCGTCATGGAGCAGGCCTTCCAGAGCTGCATCGGCAGAGGGATAGAGCTTCTTCATCGGCCAGAGTCTTTCTTGCAGGTGTTGCAGTATCACGAATGAGCGGCGCTAGTTTGGCTGTCACCTGAGCATTTGCGGCCACCGCAATGCAACATTTTCAATGCGGCACGCTAGCGAGAAATCAGGTGGAAGGATATCGTCCCAGCGGAAACCAGAAAACAAATTCAATCAATATAATAACAGCGAGTTGCATGAAATCGAACAGTCATTGCGCTTTCCGCACTTGCGAAAAATCATGACCGGCAACATATCGCGGGTGCCTTTCAGGCATCCTCTCCCAAAACTTTTCAGGCCCGGTTTCGACCGGGCCTTTCTTTTTCCGGCATGCCCTTTTCGGCGCGGGAGATTGCGCGCGCTGGATTGTCTTGCGGCAAGCCGAACTCCCGCGGCAACGCAAGGCATTCGCACAGGCGCTCGAAACGAAAAGCCTGTTTTTAATGGCCCCGCGTGGTTCCTAGCTTTGCTTTGCAAGATCACAAAAGGCGAGGACAGGAGCCCGATATGGCTGATGCGGATGCAGCAGAAGTGAAGGCTGGCACCATCAAGCTGCAGGTTGCAGCGGCGCGGCAGGAGGAATCCGGCCGCGGGGTTGCCCGCATGCCACGCACCGCTTTCCAGGCGCTCGGCATTACCGAAGGCGACGCGGTGGAGATCGAGGGCAAGCGCTTGTCCTCTGCCATCGCCTTGCCCGCTTACGAGGAAGACGAGGCACTGGAGGTCATCCGGCTCGATGGCTTGCAGCGCGCCAATGCGGAAACGGCCAGCGGTGAACATGTGGTGGTGCGCAAGGCCAACCCCAAGCCTGCCACCCGCGTGGTCTTTGCGCCTGCGCGCAAGGAAATGCGCCTGCAAGGCCCGACAGAAGCCCTGAAGCGCGTGTTCCACAAGCACCCGATTTCGGCTGGGGACCTTGTCGCCACCCACGGCCAGCAGCCGGTACAGAACATGCCGCCCGAAGTGCGCCGCATGTTCAACGCGCCTGCCTATGCGCTCACCCAGATCCGCCTGCAGGTCGTCTCCACCACGCCCAAGGGCATTGTCTACATCGACGAGAGTACCGAGGTGGAACTGCGCGCCGAGTTTGAGGAACCGCGCGATGGCCGCGGCTCGGTAAACTATGACGATGTCGGCGGTATGGAGGACACTATCAAGGCGCTGCGCGAGATGGTGGAACTGCCGCTGCGCTATCCCGAATTGTTCACCCGGCTGGGAGTGGATCCGCCCAAGGGCGTGCTGCTGCACGGCCCGCCCGGCACCGGCAAGACGCGGCTGGCGCAGGCCGTCGCCAATGAAAGCGATGCCGAATTCTACACGATCAACGGCCCGGAAATCATGGGCAGCGCCTATGGCGAAAGCAAGAAGCGGCTGCGCGAAGTCTTCGAGGAGGCAGAACGCACCGCGCCTGCCATCGTCTTTATTGACGAGATCGATTCCATCGCCCCCAAGCGTGAACGCGTGCAGGGCGAGGCGGAAAAAAGGCTTGTCGCGCAGTTGCTCACCCTGATGGACGGCCTCACCAAGTCCAACATCGTGGTGATCGCGGCAACCAACCGGCCCGACGCGATTGACGAGGCGCTGCGCCGTCCGGGCCGGTTTGACCGCGAGATCGTGGTCGGAGTGCCCGATGAAAGCGGCCGGCGCGAAATCCTCGCCATCCACACCCGCGGTATGCCGCTGGGCGAAGGCGTGGACCTGGGCGATTTGTCGCGCAGTACCCATGGCTTCGTCGGGGCAGACCTTGCCGCGCTCACACGAGAAGCCGCCATTGAGGCTGTGCGCCGGATGATGCCGCGCATTGACCTTGAAGCACGCGAAATCCCGCCCGAAGTGCTCGAAGACCTGTGCGTGGAGAAAGAAGACTTCCGCGAGGCGCTGAAGCGCGTCCAACCTTCCGCCATGCGCGAAGTAATGGTGCAGACGCCCAAGGTCGGCTGGTCCGACATTGGCGGCGTGGACGAGGCGACCGGCCGCCTGCGCGAAGGCGTTGAACTGCCGTTGAAGAACCCCAAGGCTTTTGAGCGGCTCGGCATTCGCCCGGCCAAGGGCTTCCTCCTCTATGGCCCGCCCGGAACCGGCAAGACCTTGCTCGCCAAAGCTGTCGCCAAGGAAGCCGAAGCCAACTTCATCTCGATGAAATCGAGCGACCTGCTCTCCAAATGGTATGGCGAGAGCGAGCAGCAGATTTCCCGCATGTTCGCCCGCGCCCGTGCAGTGGCACCTTGCGTGGTGTTCATTGACGAGATCGATTCACTCGTGCCCGCACGCGGCTCCAGCGGCAACGAGCCGCAGGTGACAGCCCGCGTGGTGAACACCATCCTCGCCGAAATGGACGGGATGGAGGAGATGAACTCCATCGTCGTGATCGGGGCCACCAACCGCCCCGCGCTGGTCGATCCGGCATTGCTGCGTCCGGGCCGCTTTGACGAGCTGATCTATGTCGGCGCGCCGGACGAGGGCGGGCGTGAGCATATCCTGAAGATCCACATCAGGAACATGCCGCTGGCTGACGATGTGGACCTTGCGCAGCTGGCCAAGGCCACTCCGCGCTATACCGGTGCTGACCTTGAGGACGTGGTCCGCCGCGCCGGCCTCGTGGCGATCCGCCGGACGGATAATCCGGAGAACGTCACCGCCGCAGACTTCAAGGAGGCGCTTGAAGACAGCCGCCCCACCGTGACCGAACGGATGGAAGCCGAATATGCCGCCATGAAGGGAGAGCTGAAACGGAAGGCACTGGAAGTGCGCCCCATCGGCTTTATCCATGAAGGCATGGTCGAATCGACGCGCGACCATAAGCATTAGGCATAAGGCGGGCACGCTTGCGCGGCACCCGCAACAGCGGCGAATGAACGAACAGTGCTGTCAGCAGCGCTGCTAGTGCGCTGCGTCCCAGCTTGGCCCGGTGCCGATCTCCACACCCAGCGGCACAGATAGCTTCACCGCAGGTTCCGCTGCCTCGGCCATCACCTTTTCGATCACTGGTGAAGCTCTCTCCACATCGCCTTCGGGCAGCTCGAACACCAGCTCGTCATGCACCTGCAACAGCATGCGGACATGCGGCAGGCCTGCCTCTTCGAGAGCAGGCAGCATGCGGGCCATGGCGCGCTTGATGATATCGGCGCTGGTGCCCTGGATCGGCGCGTTGATCGCCGCGCGCTCGGAGCCCTGCCGTTCCGCCTGGTTCTTTGAATTGATGCGCGGGAACCATGTCTTTCGGCCGAACAGCGTCTGCGAGTACCCCCGCTCGCGCACGCTTTCGAGCGTTTTGTGGATATAGTTCTGGATGCCGGGGAAGCGCTGAAAATAGGTGTCGATGATTTGCTGCGCCTCATCCGCTTCTACGCCTAGGCGGCCCGCGAGCCCCCAGCGCGATATACCATAAAGGATGGCGAAATTCACCGTCTTGGCGCGGGCGCGGGTGTCGCGGTCAACCGTGCCGAACATCTCCTGCGCGGTTCGGGCGTGAATGTCCTCACCGGCTTCAAAGGCTTCGCGCAGTTGCGGCACGTCCGCCATGTGCGCGGCCAGCCGCAGCTCGATCTGGCTGTAGTCTGCCGCAAGCAGCACATTGCCGGCTTCTGGCACGAAGGCCTTGCGGATCTCTCGCCCGATTTCGGTGCGGATGGGGATGTTCTGCAAGTTCGGATCGGTCGAGGACAAGCGCCCGGTTTGCGCGCCGACAAGCGAATAGGAGGTGTGCACCCGGCCTGTCTGCGCGTTGATCGCGTCCTGCAAGGCGTCGGTATAGGTGCTTTTGAGCTTGGTCAGCTGGCGATATTCGAGCACCTTGTTGGCGATGGGCGCGCCTTCGGCTGCGAGCTTTTCCAGCACGGACTGGTCAGTCGAATATTGCCCGCTCTTGCCCTTCTTGCCGCCTTTGTAGCCCAGCTTGTCGAACAGCACTCCGCCCAGTTGCTTGGGACTGCCGATGGTAAATTCGCCGCCCGCGATTGCGTGGATTTCGCCTTCGATGGCGGTGGTGCGGTTGGCAAATTCCTCTGACAGGCGGGACAGGGCAGCACGGTCCACCTTGATGCCCTCGCGCTCCATCCGGGCGACAACCGGTACCAGCGGGCGATCCACCCGTTCGTAAATCTTGGTGCCGCCTTCGAGCGCGAGCCGCGGTTTCAGCAGCTTCCACAAGCGCCAGGTCACCTCGGCATCCTCGGCAGCATATTTCGTGGCCACGTCGAGCGGTACTTCGCCGAAGGGAATTTGCTTCTTGCCGGCGCCGCACACTTCCTTGAAGCTGATGCAGCTGTGGCCGAGGTGGCGTTCGGCCAGCTCGTTCATGCCATGGCCGCCGCCTATGCCATCGGTGCCGCGCCCGGCATCCAAGGCAAAGCTCATCACCATCGTATCGTCGATGGGAGCAACGGCGATCTCGTGGCGGGCAAGCACGTTGAGGTCATATTTGATGTTCTGCCCGATCTTGAGGACGGCATCGTCCTCCAGCAGCGGCTTCAGCGCGGCGATGGCCGCTTTGCGATCCACCTGCTCGGGCTTTTCGGTGAACATGTCCGTCCCACCGTGGCCCAAGGGGATATAGCAGGCATCATTGGGCCCAAGGCCCAGGCTGACGCCGACCAGCTCTGCCGAAATGGCGTCGAGCGAATTGGTTTCGGTATCGACCGCCACGATCCGCGCAGCTTTCGCGCGGGCGATCCATTCCTCGAGCTTGTCCAGCGATTGCACGCATTCATAGGCGTCGCGGTTGATCGCAGGCCATTCTGGCATGTCCTGGCGGTTGCCTTCAGGGGCATGCGCCTCGCTGGCGGTTTCCTGCGTGGCGGGGTTGAGGTCCGTGGTGAGGGAGGGGCTGCCCGCCCCGGCATCGAGGCGGCGCAGCAGGCTGGAAAAGCCATGCTTTTCCAGGAAGGCGGCGAGCGGTTCCCTGGGCACGCCGTCCAGTCGGAATTCCTCCATCGGCTGGGGCAGGGCGGCATCCTGCTTCAGTTCCACCAGCACGCGGCTCATCTCCGCATCCGCACGATGTTCGATCAGCCGCTCCTTGAGCTTGCTGGTCTTCATGCCCTCTGCTGCATCAAGCGCAGCGGTGAGGCTGCCGTGTTCCTGGATCAGCTTGGTCGCGGTCTTGGGGCCAATGCCGAAGATGCCGGGGATATTGTCCACCGAATCGCCCATCAGCGCGAGCACGTCACCCACCAGTTCGGGCGGAACACCGAACTTCTCTTCAACCTCAGGGATCTTGATGCGCACGTTCTTCATCGTGTCGAGCATGTCGATCTCGCCCACGCTGCCGTCACCCTTGCTGACAAGCTGCATCAGGTCCTTGTCGGAAGAAACGATGGTGACGTCCCAGCCCTGCGCCGCTGCTGCGCGGGCATAGGAGGCGATGAGGTCGTCCGCTTCCAACCCCACCTCCTCGATGCATGGCAGGCTGAAGGCGCGCGTGGCATCGCGAATCAGTGGGAACTGCGGCACCAGGTCTTCCGGTGCAGGTGGGCGGTTGGCTTTGTATTCGGGATAGATTTCGTTGCGGAAGCTTTTGCTCGCCGCATCGAGGATCACCGCGAGGTGCGTGGGGCCTTCTGCCTTGTCGAGGTCTTCGGCCAGCTTCCACAGCATGGTGGTGTAGCCATAGACTGCGCCTACGGGTGTGCCTTCGGGATTGGTCAGTGGTGGAAGCCGGTGATAGGCGCGGAAGATGTAGGACGATCCGTCTACCAGATAGAGGTGCTGCTTGTCGCTCATGCCCAAGGTGCTAGCAGCCAATTTTGCGCCAGTCTTGGGGCTTGCCGAACCTAGGCACAGAATTGGGCTAATTGGGACGGCGGAAACAGGGCCTGCCCCATTGTTGCCACATTTTTCTTGCGCTGCCACAATTGCGGCAGTATTTAGGCAGCAGACCCGCCAACGCGGTTGGTCCTGGATCGAGAGCTTTCGCCCGGTCCAATCCTATTGTTGTGTAAGGAATTGAATTCATGCGCAAGATCGTTCTCGCTGCTGCTGCAGCTGGTGCCGCTCTGACCCTCGCCGCTTGCGGTGGTGCTGACGAAGCAGTTGAAGCTGAAGAAGCAGTTGCTGCTGACATGGAAGCAAATGCAGACGCCGTCGAAGTGGCTGCTGAAGAAGTTGAAGCTGCTGCTGACGAAGCCGTCGAAGCTGCTGACGCTGCAGAAGGCGTTGTTGACGCTGCTGAAGACGTGGCTGACGCTGCTGCTGAATAATCCCTTCGCGGATTTTCAAAAAGAAGGGGCGTGGCCAGCTGGCCGCGCCCTTTTCTTTTGCCTGCTCCAGAAGTGCAGGCTTGGGAAGTTAGGTGAAAGCCGGGCTTATTCGCCGCCGTTGGCCCGGTATTGCGCATTGGCATAGGCGCGCTGCGGCTGGCTGTATCCGTCATAGATCGCCCGTGCGATGTTGGCGATGCGCGCTTCGCGATTTCCCCGTGAACCTTGCCCGGTAACATAGATCGCCACCGCGATTGAGCGACCATCCGGCCCCGTTAATATGCCGATATCGCTTGAGGTATTGTTGAGCGAACCCGTCTTGTGCGCCACCGTCACGCTTTCGGGCATCAGTGCGGGAATGCGGCGGGTGCCAGTACGGCAGCGCTCCATCGCATTGATGATCACCTCTCGGCTCGCCGGAGAAAGCCAGCGGCCCTGATAGATGCCGCTGAGCAGTTTCACCATCGCTTCGGGCGTTGAACTGTCGCGGATGTCGATATGGGTTGCCGGGTCGAACTCGCCGTCGTCACGTACCAGCGTGGCGATATCGCGGGAAAGGTTGAAATCCTCGATACCTGCGCGGCGGGCCCAATCGTTGACCTTCTCGACACCGCCAACGGCTGCGATCAACGCGTCGGTTGCCGGGTTGGAGCTGCGCGTAATCATCAGGTCGATCAGCTCATGTGCGGCCATGTGATCGCCGCGGCGCACGGGTGCAACGGCGGTTGAGAACTTCTGCGAGCGCACCGCAAGCAGCAGCGGATATTCGCTAGTCAGGCTGGCGCGCCCCTGATCGACCATTTCGAGATAGGTCGCCGCAATCGCAATCTTGCTGGTGCTGGCCATCGGGAAGCGCTGATCGCCCAGGACGGAAATCTGCTCACCGGTGGAAAGGTCGACCGCGGCAACGCCGATACGACCATTGCTGCCATCGGCGAGCGTGGCGATGTGCCGTTCAAAATCGCTGGCATAAACCGGCGAATAATTGCGCGGCTGGCGCACTTCCGTGCCGAAGTAGGAATCGAAAGCGCTTTCTATCGCCTGATCGCCAGCATGCGCCTGCGAAAGCGGTGCCAGCATCAAGGCGGCAGCAGTGGCGAACTTGCGGAAAGCTGTCAGTTTCATGGATTCCGTCTTGGCATATTCGAGCTTGTGGATAACTTAACAAAGGCGCGGGGGACCGCAATTTGCCGCGCGATGAAGCGAGTCTCTTCGTCGGCCAATTGCGCATTTTCGCGCAAAACTCGCCTCGCAGGGATGCAATTTGCCCCCTTTAGCGCGGATTGAGCAGCGCGAGGGGGGCAAATTCGCTGGCAGGATCGCTCCTATTCAGCCGCATTTTCCGGCTTGCGGAGGCGCCATGCGAACTGGTCGGTCTGTCCGCGGATGCTCTCGTCAAAGACGTTTGCATCGCGCGGGTCGTCAGGCCGGGAGTAGAGGTCGCTTTCTTCCTCAAGCACGAAGCCGGCACCGGTCAGTGCCTGCAAGGCCATGTCGCGGTCCATCCGGTGCAGCTTGTCGATCGCTTCCAGCCCGCCGCCGTCAGCGGCAAGGTGGTCGACCACCACAAGCGTGCCGCCTGGCTTGAGCGAGGCATAGAGATTGGCGATTGCAGCTTCGGCCGTGCCTTCGGGCATCTGCGGAATGAACAGATCATGCAGGTTCATAACCGTGATGATCGTGTCAAGCGGCTCGGGCCAGCCGGGCTCAGCAATCGGCGCGCGCAGCGGGAAGACCCTCACCGGCTCTCCCTGATCATTGGCATAGGGTGCCACGGCGGCATCCTGTTCAGCGGCATATTCGCCGCGGAAGGCGATGAACTCGGTCGGCTGGAAGGCATAGACCCGGCCATCGGCACCCACAGCCGTGGCAAGCAGGCGGGTGATGTAGCCGCCACCCATGATGTAATCGCCAACCGCTTCTCCCTTGTCGATCTGGGCAAAGGCGAGCAGTTCGCCGGGCTTGCGCTTTTCGTCACGCTGCTGGTCATCGATACGGGCGATATCGTTGATCGCCTGCATATATTGCTTGGCTTCGTACCGCGGCGCTTCAACCGTCGCGTCTTCCGATCCGCCGCACGCGCTCAGCGTGGTGGCGGCCAGTGCTGCCAGGATTATCTTTCGCATTGCCATCTCCCCCTCTTCGTTTTGAGGGATGCTAGCGTGGTTTTGGCAAAGCGCAATCAGGTGGGAAGGCTCAGGCGCATTCCGGCTCGGCGAGAAACCAAAAGAAAAGGGCCGGAAGGATCGCTCCTCCCGGCCCGTTTCTGTGTGTTTTGAGCGCTTGGCTTAGAAGCCCATGCCACCCATGCCACCCATGCCGCCCATGTCGGGCATTGCGGGTGCGGACTTGTCTTCCGGCAGCTCGCTGATGGCAGCTTCGGTGGTGATCAGCAGGCCAGCAACCGATGCTGCGTCCTGCAGTGCGGTGCGCACGACCTTGGTCGGGTCGATCACGCCGGCAGCCACGAGGTTTTCGTAGGTGTCGGTTGCAGCGTTGAAGCCCTGCGTTTCGTCACCTTCGCGCAGCAGGTTGCCTGAAACCACAGCACCATCGTGCCCTGCATTCGTGGCGATCTGGCGGATCGGTGCGAGAATGGCCTGACGCACGATGTCGATACCGCGCGTCTGGTCATTGTTGGTACCTTCCACACCGGCGAGAGCCTTGGTGGCGTAAAGCAGCGCAGTACCGCCGCCCGGGACAATGCCTTCTTCAACGGCAGCGCGGGTAGCGTGGAGCGCGTCATCAACGCGGTCCTTGCGTTCCTTCACTTCGACTTCGGAAGCACCGCCGACCTTGATCACGGCAACACCGCCAGCGAGCTTCGCCAGGCGTTCCTGCAGCTTTTCACGGTCGTAATCAGAGGTGGTGGATTCGATCTGGTTGCGGATCTGTTCCACGCGGGCCTTGATGTCGTCAGCAGCGCCAGCGCCGTCAACGATGGTGGTGTTGTCCTTGTCGATGGTGACCGACTTGGCTTCACCCAGCATGCCGACGGTGACGTCGTCCAGCTTGATGCCCAGTTCGTCGGAGATCATTTCGCCGGCGGTCAGGATCGAAATGTCCTGCAGCATGGCCTTGCGACGGTCGCCGAAGCCCGGTGCCTTCACGGCAGCGATCTTCAGGCCGCCACGCAGCTTGTTGACCACGAGGGTGGCCAGCGCTTCGCCTTCGATGTCCTCGGCGATGATCAGCAGCGGGCGACCGCTCTGGACCACGGCTTCGAGGATCGGCAGCATCGGCTGCAGGTTCGACAGCTTCTTTTCGTGGATCAGGATGTAGGGATTGTCGAGTTCGACAGTCATCTTTTCCGGATTGGTCACGAAATAGGGCGACAGGTAGCCGCGGTCGAACTGCATGCCTTCGACAACATCGAGTTCGAATTCGAGGCCCTTGGCCTCTTCCACGGTGATCACGCCTTCCTTGCCGACCTTTTCCATGGCTTCGGCGATCTTTTCGCCAACTTCACGGTCGCCATTGGCGGAGATGATGCCAACCTGAGCGATCTCGTCTGAACCGGAAACGTCCTTCGAACGGGCCTGCAGGTCTGCAACAACCTTGGACACGGCGAGGTCGATACCGCGCTTCAGGTCCATCGGGTTCATGCCGGCGGCAACTGCGGTCATGCCTTCGCGCACGATGGCCTGAGCCAGCACGGTGGCAGTGGTGGTGCCGTCACCAGCAGCGTCGTTCGCCTTGGAAGCCACTTCGCGCAGCATCTGTGCGCCCATGTTCTCGAACTTGTCCTTCAGTTCGATTTCCTTGGCGACAGAAACGCCGTCCTTGGTGATGCGGGGAGCGCCGAAGCTCTTGTCGATCACCACGTTGCGGCCCTTGGGGCCCAGCGTAACCTTCACGGCGTTGGCGAGCGTATCGACGCCCTTGAGGATGCGTTCACGCGCATCGCGGCCGAACTTTACGTCCTTGGCAGCCATTGTTCTTTTCCTCTTTGCGAAATTTTGTGTGTCAGAAGCGTGTCAGAATGGGTGGGCGATCAGCCCATCACACCCATGATGTCGCTTTCCTTCATGATGATCAGGTCTTCACCGTCGATCTTCACTTCATTGCCGGACCACTTGCCGAACAGCACGCGGTCACCCACCTTCACGTCGAGCGGGGTTACTGAGCCGTCTTCGGACTTGGAGCCGTTGCCGACTGCCACGATTTCGCCCTCGCTGGGCTTTTCCTTGGCGCTGTCGGGAATGATTATGCCACCGGCGGTCTTTGCCTCTGCCTCGAGGCGACGGACCAGAACGCGGTCATGCAGCGGACGGAATGCCATGATAATGACCTCTTCCTATAGCTTGAGTGTTGTTTGACTTGGCACTCTCCTCTCAAGAGTGCCAACGGCTGAGCAGATGGGGATGCGCCACGATTGAGTCAACACATTGGCTGCAAATTTTTTATGCTGGCGCTCAGCGGTTTTGCAACAGGCCCAGCGCCTCGCGCCGGTGCCAGCGTTGGAGCAGCAGCGCACTTGCGCTGACGAGACCGGCAGCAAGCCCGATCCACACGCCGATATCAGCGAGCCGGGTGGCAAAGCCAAGTCCGGCGGCAAGCCCGAAGCCCGGCACCCAATAGGAAAAGATCGCGATCCACATCGGCATGCGCGTATCCTTGAGCCCGCGCAGCACGCCAACGCAAACCACCTGCAAGCCGTCAAACAGCTGGAAGGCAGCACAAATGACCACATAGTTCAGCGCAAAGGCAAAGACCGCTGCATTATCCGGGTTGTCAGTGTCGAAATAGAGCCCGAACAGCATATCAGGCGCCAACACCATCATGCTTGCGGAAAGCGCCATGAAGCAGGTGCCAATGGCGATGGCCGACCAACCCGCCTGACGAATCCCCTCCGGCTCGCCCGCGCCCAGGAAGTAGCCGACGCGGATCGTGGCTGCCTGGCTCACGCCAGAGGGGATCATGAAGGCCAGTGCCGCCAGCTGGATGGCAAGCGTATGGGCTGCCAGCTGCTCAGGGCCGAACAGGCCCATCAGGAAAGCTGCTGCGGCAAACACACCGCCTTCGGCCATGACGGTAAAGGCAATGGGTATGCCGATGCGCAGCAGCTCTGCCAGCCGCTGCCAGTCAGGCCGCCAGAAGAAGCCGAAGATGTGGTAACGGTGCAGTCGCGCATCAAGCCGGATCGCCATTATATAGGCCAGCAGCACCGTGGTGGTCGAGATGACTGTAGCGATGGCCGCACCTTGCAGCCCCAGCGCAGGCGCGCCAAGGTTGCCGAAGACGAGCGCGTAGTTAGCAATCGCGTTCACCACCACCGCCAGCGCGGTGATCATCGTTGCGTACAAGGGGCGGCCCAGAGTGGACACGAAATTGCGCAGCACCATGGCCAGCGCCATTGGCAGGATCGACCACATCAGGATCGCAAGATAGTTATCGGCAAGTGCTGAAATCTCCGGGTCCTGCCCGGTGGCAAGCATGATCGCCCCGGCCTGCGTGCACAGCAACATGCCAAGGGCGGAAACGCCGGTCGCCAGCCACAGCGACATTCGCACGGTGCGACGGATCGGCCGCAAGGCAGGCGCGCGCGCGCCCAGTTCAGCCGCAGCGATGGGCGAGAGCGCGCTCATCAACCCGCTGAGGGCAGACAGCATGATCGTGAAAACTGCGATGGCGAGCGAGGAGGCAGCCAGTTCCTTTGCGCCCAGCCGGGCAATGAACATCACGTCCACTGCGTAGGTCAGCATC
Source organism: uncultured Sphingomonadaceae bacterium (assembly GCA_964645635.1). Taxonomy (GTDB): domain Bacteria; phylum Pseudomonadota; class Alphaproteobacteria; order Sphingomonadales; family Sphingomonadaceae; genus Alteraurantiacibacter. The sequence continues at coordinate 12,830 of CAZYAL010000041.1, forward strand.
TGCAGCAGGTTGGCGAGCGCCAGTGGCCCCGCAAGCCGCAGGGTCTCGAAGCATTCGGCTTTCCAGCCGAGCGGGGCAGGGTGTGCAACAGGTCTCATCACGTGCTCAAAAAAGCCGGCCCGGATAGGCGCGTCGGAAAGAGCTGCAAAGTGCGAGTTGGTTGCGAATGAAATTTATTGATGAGCATGCGACCAAGAGGCCACAGCTTGGTGAACTGCGCCGCGCAGGTGGCAAAGCCCCTTCCCCTTTGCGCCAAGCAAGGTTAGGAGCGCCGCCGAGTATTTCTCCAGTGGAGCGAGCTGTTTATGCGTAACTATCATCACCTTGTCGCCGTTTCCGCCCTTGCGCTGGCACTCGCCGCTTGCGGTGGCCCGGAAGAGACATCTGAAGACGTTGCCGCCATAGAAGCGGAAGAAGCTGCCGAAACCGGCACTGAAGAAGCCGTTGCTGAAGGCGAAGAGGCGGCCACCGAGGGCGAGGAAGCCGCAGCGGAAGAAGCTGGCGAGGAAGAAAAGGCCGCAGAACCTGCTGCCACTCCTACCCCGACACCCACGGCAACCGTCGCTGCTGCACCGGCAACCCCGCCTGCATCTTTCACCCAATGCCAGGTCTGCCACTCGATCGAAGCTGGCAAGAACGGCATCGGCCCGTCGCTCGCCGGCGTGTTCGGCCGCAAGTCAGCACAGATCTCCAGCTTTTCCTATACCGATGGCATGCGCAGCGCGAACCTGACCTGGAACCAGGCCACGCTCGATCGCTATCTCGCCAATCCGCAGGGCGTTGTTCCGGGCACCACCATGGCCGTTGGCCCGCTTGATGCCGCGCAGCGCAGCGCGATCATCAATTACCTGAAGATGCTTTAAAGCAAGACATGGGGTAAGCGCGGGGCAGCCCTTCCCGCCTTTGCCAACCGGTCCAATAATAAAGGGCGGCATCTCCATTTGAGGTGCCGCCCTTCTTTTTCGTCTGCCGAAATCGACAGGCTAAGATTACTTCAGCTCGACGGTGCCGCCAGCTGCTTCGATCTTGCCCTTGATGTCTTCGGCTTCTGCCTTGTTCACGCCTTCCTTCAGCGCCTTCGGGGCACCTTCGACGAGAGCCTTGGCTTCGGTCAGGCCCAGGCCGGTGATGGCGCGGACTTCCTTGATGACCTGGATCTTCTTGCCACCGTCGCCGGTGAGAATGACGTCGAATTCGTCCTTCTCTTCAGCAGCGGCGCCAGCGTCGCCACCACCAGCAGGTGCAGCAACAGCAACAGCAGCAGCGGCGGAAACGCCCCATGCTTCTTCCAGGGCCTTGGCCAGTTCAGCGGCTTCCATGACGGTCAGCGCCGACAGGTCTTCAACAAGCTTGGCAATATCAGCCATGATGTAACACTCCAAAATTTAGGCGGGGCAGGTTGTGCCCCATGATGTTTCGTCTCGAATGCGAGAAGCGTCTATTATGCAGCGTCCTTGGCGGCGTATGCGCCAAAGACACGGGCCAGCTTGGCAGCCGGGGCGTTGACGAGCTGGACAACCTTGGTTGCCGGCGCGTTGACGAGACCCACGATCTTGCCGCGCAGTTCGTCGAGGCTGGGCATAGAGGCGAGCGCCTTCACACCTTCTGCATCGAGAACCTGCGAACCCATCGAACCGCCGACGATTTCCAGCTTGTCGTTCGACTTTGCAAAGTCGACGGCAGCCTTGGCAGCTGCAACCGGGTCTTCCGACCAGGCCAAACCGGTCGGGCCGTTGAGGAATTCCTCAAGCCCGGTGTAATCGGTGTCCTTCAGGGCGAGCTTGGCGAGACGGTTCTTCGCAACCTTGTAGGACGCACCTGCTTCACGCATCTTGGTCCTGAGATCGGTGGACTGCTCCACCGTCAGGCCGAGATTGCGGGTGACAACCACCACGCCAACCTCGTTGAACACTGCGCTCAGCTGGGCGACCGCATCGGCTTTCTGCGAACGATCCATGCCGTACTCCTTCACTATGGCCGCTCGCGTATTGGTGCGAACGACCGGCTCAAGTTGCCATGCCGCTCATGCGGCATGACCTTAGGTTTGCCGGATCGGCTGATAGCCATCCGGCGTGTCCATTGATGGGGAAGGAGTGCACGCCAAACGTGCGAACGATGGCGAGAAGGCCACCGCGAGTAATCTCTTTTCCCCGTCTAGGCTGGAAATTAAGACCGGCAAATTCCGGTCACCAACTGTCTCGGACGGATGATCACAAGAGTGATCGGGTGCGCCCAATACGGATTTTGCTGGGGAGGTCAAGGGAAAGTGCTCGCCGCGTTGACTCGTGCGACCCCTCTCCTTATATGCGCACACGTCGAGCAGCTTCGAGCAATGCGGGCCAATCGCGGTGGCGTGCAATCGGATGGAAGCTTCGACATTCCGTGAGACATGATTGAAGGCTGCGTCGCAGCGCCGGATAGGCGTTGTTCGGACGTGGCCCTTTCCGCGTCTCATGGGTCCACCGCTTGCAAAATTTATCAATGTTCGGCGCCCATGCATGACGGCGTCGGCCCCAAGGCAAGAGGCTTATTCCTCCTATGGCGACCAAGGCGAAGGCTCCGGCAACCACCGGCACCAAGAAAAAGCGCATCCGCAAGATTTTCGGCGACATCCACGAAGTGGTGCAGATGCCGAACCTGATCGAGGTGCAGCGCGAAAGCTACGAGCAGTTCCTGCGCTCCGACCCCTCGATCGGCTATGTGTCCGGCCTGGAAAAGACGCTGCGTTCGGTGTTTCCGATTCGCGACTTTGCCGGCACCGCCGAGCTGGACTTCGTTCATTACGAGCTGGAAGACCCGAAGTACGACACCACCGAGTGTCGCCAGCGCGGCATCACCTATGCTGCCCCGATGAAGGTCACCCTGCGCCTGATCGTGTTCGAGGTGGACCAGGAAACCGAAACCCGCTCCGTCCTCGATATCAAGGAACAGGACGTTTACATGGGCGACATGCCGCTCATGACCGGCAACGGCACCTTCCTGATCAATGGTACCGAGCGCGTTATCGTCTCCCAGATGCACCGTTCGCCGGGTGTGCTGTTTGACCATGACCGCGGCAAGACCCATTCTTCGGGCAAGTTCCTGTTTGCCGCCCGCGTGATCCCCTATCGCGGGAGCTGGCTGGACTTTGAATTTGACGCCAAGGACATCGTCAACGTGCGTATCGACCGCAAGCGCAAGCTGCCGGTCACCGCGCTGCTCTATGCCCTCGGCCTCGATGGCGAGGATATCCTCGACCATTTCTATAACAAGGTCACCTGGAAGCGCGGCAAGGACGGCTGGGAAATTCCGTTCAATGCCGAAGCATGGCGCGGTGCCAAGCCCGCCTTCGCGCTGGTTGACGCCAAGACCGGCGAGGAAGTGTTCCCGGCTGGCCAGAAGGTCTCCCCGCGCGCGGCCAACAAGGCTGCGAAGGACGGCCTCGAAACCCTGCTGATCCCGACCGAGGAAATCTTCGGCCAGTATGCCAGTGCCGACCTGATCGATGAGAAGACCGGCCGCATCTACATCGAGGCCGGTGATGAAGTGTCGCCGGAAAACCTCGAAAAGCTCGATGCTGCCGGTATTGACCAGCTCGAACTGCTGGACATCGACCACGTCACCACCGGCCCGTGGATCCGCAACACGATGGAAGCCGACAAGGCTGAAAACCGTGATGAGGGCCTGGAAGCGATCTATAAGGTTATGCGTCCGGGTGAACCGCCGACCAAGGAAACCGCAGAAGCGCTGTTTGAAGGCCTGTTCTTCGATGGCGAACGCTATGACCTGTCGGCCGTGGGCCGCGTGAAGCTGAATATGCGCCTTGGCCTCGATGCTGAGGACACCGTCACCACGCTGCGCAAGGAAGACATCCTCGCGGTGGTGAAGGAACTTGTCGACCTGAAGGACGGCAAGGGCGAAGTCGATGACATCGACAACCTCGGCAACCGCCGTGTCCGCTCGGTGGGCGAGCTGCTGGAAAACCAGTACCGCGTCGGCCTGCTGCGTATGGAGCGCGCCGTCAAGGAACGCATGTCTTCCGTTGACGTGTCGACCGTGATGCCCAACGACCTCATTAATGCGAAGCCTGCCGTGGCTGCGGTTCGCGAATTCTTCGGCTCCTCGCAGCTGTCGCAGTTCATGGACCAGACCAACCCGCTCTCGGAAGTCACCCACAAGCGCCGCGTTTCGGCACTTGGCCCGGGTGGTCTGACGCGCGAGCGCGCGGGCTTCGAAGTGCGCGACGTGCACCCGACGCACTA
>CAZYAL010000042.1:0-16628 GCA_964645635.1 uncultured Sphingomonadaceae bacterium
ATACCTGCGTCTATCACCATCCCGGCGTGGAACTGCTGACCAAGGTGGTGCCGACCTCCAACGTGCTGTTCGGTTCGGAAATGATCGGCGCGGTGCGCGGCACGGATCCGGATACCGGCCATTATTTCGACGATACCAAGCGGTACGTCGACCAATGCGATGCGCTGTCTGACACGGATCGCGCGGCGATCTACGAGGGCAATGCTCGCCGCGTCTATCCGCGCCTCGATGCGCACCTGAAAGCGCAGGGTCGGTAAGATGATCGTCGATATCCATCCGCATATCATCACCGATGACGAGGCGAATTATCCGCCTGCGCCGCTGTTCGGGAAGCGTTCGGACTGGTCGAAGGAAAGTACCTGCACGGGCGCTGACCTGCTTGCCGCGATGGACGATGCAGGCGTTGACAAGGCGGCGGTGGTGCACAGTTCCACCACCTATGGCTTCGACAATTCCTATGTCGTCGATGCCTGCAACGAGTCACCGCGCCTGCTGTCCGTGGGGTCGGTGGATATGGCCGCTGGCGATGCCTGTGCGATGATCCGTAGCTGGCACGAGAAGGGCCTGCGCGGCCTGCGCATTTTTACTGGCGGCAGTACCAAGGAATTCGATCCCAGCGAGCTGGAAGATCCGGCGGCCTTCCCAGCGTGGGAAGTGACGCAGGAACTGGGGATGCCGATGTGCATCCAGACCGGCCCCGTCGGTTTGCCGCAAGTGCGTATGCTGGCGGAGAAGTTCCCGGGCGTGAACATCATCCTCGATCACCTCGCCCGACCGGACATCCTCGAAGGCGCGCCTTACCCGGCAACGCAGGGCCTGTTCGACATGGCTGACCTGCCAAACATCTTCCTCAAACTGACCCCGCGCATTTTCAACGATGTGAAGAAGGGCGAGGCGAGCGCGGAAACGTTCTTCCCGCGCGTGGCAGAGGCTTTCGGCGCGGATCGCATGGCCTGGGGCTCGAACTATCCCAACTCACCCGGCACGTTGGCTGAAATCCTGGCAAAGGCCCGCGCCGGGCTGGCATGCCTGAGCGATGAACAGCGCGGCTGGGTTTTCGGTGGTACGGCGCTGAAGCTCTACCCCCAGCTCGCGGACTGACAGGAGAGGCGCGATGGCAAAGATCGTATTCGGAATGGCGGTGCCGCACAGCGGCATGCTGGGGCAGAAGCCCGAAGACTGGCTGAGCAATGCCACGCGCGACATCAACAATCCCGAACTGTGGTTCCAGGGAAAGACCTGGACCTATCCGGAACTGGAAGCGCATCGCGGCAAGGCTTTCGAGAAATTCCTCACCATCGAAGAGCGCACCGAACGCTCGCAGAAATGCCGCGCGGCGCTGGACAAGATGGCAGAAGCCTATGCCGCTGCCGATGTCGATGTCGCCATTATTCTCGGCAAGGACCAGAAGGAAATCTGGCCGGACATGTCGCCGTCCATCGCCATCTATTCGGGCGAGGACGTGCACAATGGCCCGCCGCAGCGCCCGGTTTATGCGCCAGACCACCACGTGGTCCACAAGGCGCATCCGAAGATGGCGAACTACCTGCTCGAGACCTTCCAGCGCGAAGGCTTTGACATGTGCGACCTGCAGGCATGGCCGGAGAACGTCTGGATCGAACGCCAGACCGGCAAGAAGGCGGATTACCCGGTCGTCCCGCATGCCTACAGCTTCGTCTATCACCAGATCATGGGCGACAACCCGCCGCCGCATGTGCCGGTACTGATGAACCTGTTCTACCCGCCCACACAGCCGAGCATCAAGCGCTGCATAGAATTCGGCCGCGTGCTGCGCGAAGCTATCGAGGCATGGCCGGAGGATATCCGCGTCGCGGTGATCGCTTCGGGCGGGCTGTCGCACTTCGTCAATGACGAGGGTTTCGACCACAAGATCATGAAAATGCTGGCCGAATACGACTATGACGGCCTCGCATCCGTGCCTGACACCTATTACCAATCGGGCACTTCCGAGATCAAGATCTACAGCGTCGTGATGATGGCGCTGCAGCAGACCGGCGCGAACATGACGCTGGTCGATTACATTCCCTGCTGGCGCACCGCTGCAGGAACGGGCGAAGGCATGGGCTTCATGTACTGGGCACCCGAGCAAGAGACCGTCTGAGGAGTTATCGTGGCAATCGACACCAGCACCATTCGCCTGAACGGCGTGATCAAGGCCTGGGAGGAGGGCAAGCCTGCCTTCACCTGCTTTTCCAAGGTGGACAAGCTGCAAGCGCAGGAAATGGCCGATGCGCCCTATGACGGGATCGTGTTCGAAATGGAGCACAATCCCTATGATGTGGGCGCGCTGGGCGATGCCTTGCAATACATGCTCAATCGCCGGGTGATTGCCGAAAGCGGTTCCATCGCACCCACCACCACGCCGCTGGCGCGCATCCCTGCCAATGGCGGAGAGATGAACCAGTTCCAGGCCAAGCAGGTGCTTGATCGCGGAGTGTTCGGTGTGATCACCCCGCATGTTTCGACAGTCGAGGCAGCGTATAACGCAGTGGCCTCGTGCCGCTATGCCAAGCCCACTGGCGCTGCGCTGTATGAACCGAAGGGTATTCGCGGCGATGGGCCGATGAACGCTTCGCGCTATTGGGGCCTCAATGCGCAGGAATATTATGCCAAGGCGGATGTGTGGCCGCTTGCGCCGCATGGCGAGATCCTTGTCGGCCTGATGATCGAAAGCCCCGAGGCGATCGAGAACCTCGATGATATGCTGGCCAATGTGCCGGGCATCGGCTTCTGCCTGATCGGCGAGGGCGACCTCAGCCAGGCGCTAGGCTATCCGCGCCAGTACGAGCATCCCGAAGTGGCAGGCGCCATGCGCAAGATCGCCGAGACTTGTCACAAGCACAAGGTGCGCGTCGGCAATCCGCATGTGAACGCCAAGAACGTCGAGCGGCTGCTGCAGGAAGGCTACAGCTTCCTGATGACTGCGCCGCAGCGCAGCTATGGCGTGATCGGGCAGGGCAAAGAGCTGGCGGGCTACTGAGCGATGAATGGCGCTCAATCCCTTGTCGATACGCTGGTTTCAAATGGCGTAGACATCTGTTTTGCCAATCCCGGCACGTCGGAAATGCATTTCCTTGCCGCGCTGGACGATCCGCGGATGAAGAGCGTGCTTTGCCTGTTCGAGGGCGTGTGCACGGGCGCCGCTGATGGTTGGTACCGGATGAAGGACACGCCGGCCTCCACCCTGCTGCACCTTGGTCCGGGCCTCGCAAATGGCCTCGCGAACATTCACAACGCCAAGCGCGCAGCATCGGGCATGGTGAACATCATCGGCGAGCATTCGGCGAGCCATCTCAAGTATGATCCGCCGCTCACTTCTGACATTGAGGGGCTCGCCCGTCCGCTAAGCCACTGGGTGCGGCGCGCGGAATCAAGCCAGTCTATTGCCTGGGATACCGCCACCGCCATCGCCAAGGCGAGCGAGCATCCGGGGCAGATCGCATCGCTGATCCTGCCAGGTGACACGGCGTGGCAAGATGCAGGATCGGTGGTGACGCCGGCGCTGGCGAAGCCGGAGCGCAAGGTGCCCGAACAGTCGCGCGTCGATGCCATTGCGCAGGTGCTGCGTTCGGGCGAACCGGCCATGCTGGTGCTGGGCAACAAGGCCACGCGCACCGCGCCGCTGGAACTGGCAGGCAAGGTTGCAGCTGGCACTGGCGCGCGGCTCGGCAGCCAGTTCTTCACCGCGCGGATCGAGCGGGGGGCAGGGCGCGTGCCGCTGGAGCGCATTCCCTATGCTGTCCCCCAAGCGCTCACCTTCCTCAAAGACATCAAGCATATCATCACGCTGGAAACGCGTGAGCCGGTAGCCTTCTTCAGTTATCCCAACCGTCCCAGTCTGCTCAAGGCGCCTGATGCTGTGGTGCACACGCTGTCAGCTGACGACGAGGACAGCGAGCTGGCGCTGCAGATGCTGGTGGAAGCGCTCGGTGTCGGAAATGCCGAGGTGCAATACCAGGCTGCTGCCGAGGAAGTTCTGCCCACCGGAAAGCTCGATCCGGTCAGCATCGCTCACGCGCTGTGTGCCGGTATCCCGGAAGGCGCCATCGTGGTCGATGAATCGCTAACCAGCGGTCGCGAATCCATGAGCTATACGCTCGGCGCGCGTCAGCATGACATGATCAACAACCTTGGCGGTTCCATCGGTTACAGCCCGCCAGTCGCCACTGGCACGGCGCTCGCCTGTCCGGACCGGCGGACCATGTGCCTCGTGGGTGATGGCAGCGCGATGTATACGATCCAGGCGCTGTGGACGCAGGCGCGCGAAAACCTCCCGGTGACCACCGTGGTCTTCGCCAACAACAGCTACAATATCCTCAAGGCCGAATATTCGAATATGGGTGCGGGCGACAAGCCGGGCCAACAGGCGCTCGACATGATCGATATCGACCGTCCGACCATTGACTGGCTGGCCATGGGCAAGAGCATGGGCGTGCCCGGCATTCGCGTGGAAACGGCGGAGGATTTCACCCGCGCCATGCGCGATGCCAATCGCGAGAGCGGGCCGGTGCTGATCGAAGTCAAACTCTACTGAGCGGGATAGGTGACATGACCACGACTGACGTGCTGACGCTGAAAGCCAATGTGCAGGATTATCCGCAAACCGCGGCGCTGAAGGATGCCCGGGTTACCTCCGACATTGTCAGCCTTGATTTCTGTGGGCCGGAAAAGGCGCATAACGGCTTCAAGGCGATGCTGCGCGAAAACGCCTTCGATTGCGGCGAGCTGGCGATTGTCACCTGTCTGCAGGCCAAGGTCTATGGCAAGCCCTTCGTACTGTTGCCGGTGCCTGTGTCCGGCCGTTTCCAGCATCATTGCGCGGGCTTCAACCGCGAGCTTGGACATCTCGATCCCAAGGATATCGAAGGCAAGGAAGTGGGCGTGCGCACCTATGCCCAGACCACTGGTCTGTGGGTTCGCGGCATATTGATGCACGAATATGGCGTCGATCTCGACAAGGTGACCTTCCGCACCGTGGGCGAGGGGCATTTGCTCGAATATTCCGATCCGCCCAACTGCGTTCCGCTGCCCAAGGGTTCTGACATCGGGCAGATGATGCTCGATGGTGAACTGGCTGCGACCCTGCAGGGCGTGGACTTGCCCAAGGACCCGCGTGTCGAGCGCTTGGTGCCCGATCCCTTCAATGCCGCAAAGGACTGGTTCGCACGCGAGGGCGTGGTGCCGATCAACCATATGTTCGTGGTGCATCAGGACATCTCGAAGAACCGCCCGGACGTTGTTCGCGAACTCTATCGCATGGTTTGCGAAAGCCGTGACCTGACCGAAGGCGGCTTGCCTGATCCCTTCCCGCCGGTGGGCCTTGAAGCCAACCGCAAGGGTATCCAGATGGCAATCGACTGGGCGTTCGAGCAGAAAATCATCCCGCACAAGATCGCAGTGGACGAGCTGTTCGACGAGACCACCGCCGCGCTTGGCTAATCGGGCAATCCCTTTATGAGCGGCGCGATGGAACCCGCGCCGCCACCGCCAGCCGATCCGTCCGGCCCACTGGACAATCCCACGTTCCGTTCCTTGTGGACGGCCAATGCGGTGTCAAATTTCGGCGGGCAGATACAGGTGGTGGCGGCCGCCTGGCTGATGGCGACACTCACCACCTCGCCGCAGCTGATTGCGCTGGTGCAGACCGCGCAAAGCCTGCCGACCGTGTGCTTCATCCTGCTCGGCGGGGCGATTGCCGACAATTTCGAGCGACGCCGGATCATGACCGTGACGCAAAGCGCGATGCTGTTCTTTGCGCTGGTGCTGGCTCTGCTCAGCTGGAGCGAGGGGATCACGCCCTGGCTGCTATTGGCGCTGATATTTGCCACGCAAAGCTTCAACGCGCTCAACAATCCCAGCTGGCAGGCCTCGGTGCGCGAACTGCTGCCCCGCAGCCTGATCAGCCGCGCGGTGGCGCTGAATTCGATGAGCATCAACCTCGCGCGCACCGCTGGCCCGGCGCTTGGCGGTGCCATCGTCTCTGTTGCCGGCGTAGCGGTGGCCTTCATGTTCAACGCGGCCAGTTTCATCGGCTTTCTTGTCGCGCTGCTGCGCTGGAAGCCGGAGGCTACCGAGCGCACAAGTCCGCGCGAAGCCATCGCTCCAGCGGTGATCGCGGGCGTGCGCTATGCCGCTTACGACGCCAACGTCCGCAACGCGGTGTTGCGCGGCGGAATGTCCGGCCTCTCTGCCAGCGCAGTCTTCGCTCTGCTTCCGGTGCTCGCGCGGCAAGAGCTTGATGCGAGCGCCTTCGTCTATGGCCTGCTGCTAGCGAGCTTTGGCGGCGGGGCGGTAATCTTCGCTTACATGGCCGGGCATTTGCGCAGCCGCTTCACGCCGGATGTGGTTACGCGCTCAGCTGCTGCATCGATCACGCTCGGCCTCGTCCTGCTGGGCTTTGCCACCAATGTCCCGCTGGCGGCGCTGGGGGCGGCCTTTGGCGGGGCTGGCTGGACCATGGCGCATTCGACCTACAACACCACGGTCCAGCTTTCCGCCGCGCCCTGGGTAACGGCGCGCTCGCTCGCCTTTTACCAGACCGCGACCTTCGCCGGCATGGCAGGCGGCAGCGCGCTGTTTGGCTGGGTGGCGGGTGCATGGGATGTCTACACCGCTTTCCTTGCTGCCGCTGCTGCGCAGGCGCTGGCGGCGGTGATTGGCCTGCTGTTGCCTTTGCCGCGACTAGAGGACCTCAAGGTGGAGCCACTCGCCTTCTGGCAGCCGCCCAAGCTTGAAGTGGAAATGCAGCAAAGCGACGGGCCGATCCGCGTCGAGATCGAATATCGGGTGGTGGAGGCTGACTGGCCTGCCTTCAACGCCGCGATGCAGACGCGCCGCCGCATCCGCAACCGCGATGGCGCGCGCAACTGGATGCTCTGGCAGGACGTGACTGACCGCACGCGCTGGGTAGAAAGCTATCGTGTGGCCAACTGGGCGGATTACCTGCGCCACAACCAGCGTCGTACCGAAGCTGACAAGGTAAACATGGACGAACTTTCGCGCCTGTCCACCGAGGCGGATGGTCCGCGCGTACGGCGTTATCTCGGGCGCAGTTAGGTGCCGCTCAGCCCATCCATTGGCTGACGGGCACGGCGCTTTCTTCCAGTGGCTGGGCGATAACGTTGACAAGCGATGGCCCGTCATGGCGCACCGCCCTGGCGATGACTGCATCGACCTCTGCCGGGTCTTCCACGGTCCATGCCGCGAGGCCATAGGCTTTGGCCACGGCCTCGTGATCGGTGCGGGTAAAATCGACCGAGAAATAGCGCTCGTCATAGCCTGTCTTCTGGCTCGCCTTGATCCAGCCGAAACTGGAGTTTGAGAAGACCACCAGCGTGAGCGGGATGTTCTTGCGTACCAGCGTCTCGAACTCGCCCACGGTGAAGGCAAAGCTGCCATCGCCCATGGCGGCGACGACCTTGGAAGAAGGGCTGCCATACCATGCGCCGATGGCCGCAGAGAGGGCGAAGCCCAGCGCTCCATGCGCGCGGTTGGTGATGAACTTGCGGCCGCTCTGGTTGAACTGGAAATGGCCGGAGAAATAGGGGCAGGGCGTGCCCGGATCAGCCACCAGGATCGCGTCTTCGGGCAGTGCCTTCTGCAAGGCAGCGAGCACGCGCTCCGGGCGGATCGGGCGGTCTGTCGAATGCGCCAATGCCTCGAAAGCGGTGCGCTTGGCTGCGCTAGCTGCGGCTACGCGTCCTGCAAGCGGATTGCTCTTCGCCATGCCTGAAAGTTGGCGCGAAACCTCCTGCATCAGCGCAGCAAGGCATAGCGCGGCATCGCCGACCAGCGCGGCTTCATATTGATAGTTTGCGCCCACGACCATGGGATCGACATCGATGTGGACAATGCGCGTGTCGCGCGAGGGAACGTTACCATGTTCGGTGGTCGTGGAACCGGCGCGACAGCCGACGAATACCACGAGGTCTGCAGCTGCGAGGACTTCGCGTGTCTCGTCCGTGCCGCCATTGGTACCGACCACGCCCAGCGCAAGCCGGTGATCGTCCGGGATAACGCCGTGCCCGCTGACAGTAGAGGCGACCGGCGCATCGAGCAGTTCGGCCAGTTTCACCAGAGCTCCGCAAGCGCCAGAGATGATTACGCCGCCGCCGACAACAAAAACCGGCTGCTTTGCAGACAGGATCGCTTCGGCTGCTGCTCCCACCATGTCGGGATCAGGGCCGGTGCGGAAAGCGGGATAGCTGGCGTGTTCGGCCTGCGCCCACACCAGCGCTGCATCGAGGTCCTGTTTCTGCAAGTCGTAAGGCAGGCCGATATGCGTTGCACCCGGCCTACCTGTGGTCATGGCGCGGAAGGCCTTGCGGAACATGCCGGGGATGTGGGTGACGTGGTCCGCCACGCCATTCCACTTCGTAAGGGGCGCGAACAGCGCCTTCTGGTCAAGCTCGGTAAGCGGATATTTGCCGCGCGATGTCACCGGCACGTCGGAAGTGATCGACAGGACGGGGATCGAGCTCTCGTTCGCCTCGACGAGGCCCGGCAGGATGTAGGTCGCGCCGCCGCCGCTCGGCCCTTCGCAGATGCCGGGCTTGCCGGTGACGCGGGCATAGGCATCCGCCATGTAGGCCGCGTGCCGCTCGTCGCGCGTCAGGATATGCTCCATGCCATGGTCGAGGCGGGCCAGCGCGTCATAGAACGGCAGGCTGGTATCGCCGCACAGGCCGAAGATGTGCTTCACCTCGTGATGTTGCAGCATGCGCACCGCTGCTTCGGCGCCGGTTATTGTGGACATGGAACTACTCCTCTTGCGAGCCTGCCTTAGCCTTGCAGGGCCGCAAGAGTCATCCAGACAACGGCATGCGTGATCAGAAAAGCAGGCTGACGAAAAGTGTCACCTGGTTTGCTGTATAGCTGCCTTCGAAGCTGTCACGCCGGGTGAAAAACAGGTCTGCCCGGCCATTGCTGCCAAGGTTCATGCCAAGGCCCGTCTTGATATAGCTGTTCGCCGGATCGTCATCGACAGCAGAGACGCTGTTGGTGAACTCGTGCTCGATCCCTCCTACGATGTAGGGCACCAGCCGCCATGGTCGGAATTCCTCGCTCTCGAAACGCAGGGCAGCGCGCACGATACCCAGATCCTGCGTATTCGCCGGACGCACATTGCCGAGGCTGTCGGTCACCGCGTCATAGCTGGTGGATTGGTACATCGCCGTCAGCAGCGGGCGCAGGCGTACGCCCTTGGGCATGAAATCGAATTCGCTGGAAGGGAAATTGGTGACGAGGCTCGCTTCCAGATAGATGCGTTCATTGTCCTGCTTGTAGGACAAGGTTCGCCCCGAAGTGCCGAGCGGGATGGAAGTGTCGTTCGCGCCCTCGCTCCAGATCGCGCGGGCGGTGATGCCGGTGTAGTTCGACCAGCGGTGCATGTAGTCAGCCTGCACGCCCACGAAATCGCTGGTGGACTCTCCGCCGTTGTGGCGGAAATCGAGTTCGGTGGATCCGGCGACGAGACCAAGGCCGAAGACGAGGTCGGGATTGGGACGATAGAGCAAGCCCAACTGTCTGCTTAGGATGAAGCTGTCGGTTTCGGTGAGGTTGCCTGATGCGGCATCACTCCATGCAGGCGCCAAGCCGACGCGCAGATAGACCTTCTGCGCTTCGCTCAGGGCGATCGTTGCCTTGAGAGGCAGGGCGACGCCAGTGATCGTGTCACGATATCCGGATGCAGGTCCGCCTGCGCTGGCGGCGGCCTGATGCGAGACAAGCGCACCGTGCCGAGACTGGAAGCCGGCGAAGTTCTCATTGCTGTTGAACTCGGCGATCAGGCCATTAGGCGCGAAAGTGCGCGCTAGCGTAGCTGGCGGCGGAGGCGTGGGCGGAGCGGTCGGCGTGGGCTGTTCGGCCTGCATGTCCGGCTCGGATTGCGCCGCGCCCTCGTCTCGCGCGAAGGTGGGGTGGGAAGCGATTGCGGCCATGATCGCAATGGCGGAAATCGCGGTTCGGGATATTCTTCCAAGATATGTCATAGCACTGTCTTAGAGAATTGTGTGCGCGACGAATTGTGCCAAATCAAACTGCTGCATCACTTCGTCGCACTCTTGTATCAAAGTGCATCGGATACCGGCCTTGCGGTCAGGAAGCTCCTGCCGGGGCCGTATTGTCCGACACTAGCCTGGCAGTCATCGTCATCACGAACAGAGCTGCACCTGCAGCGAGCGCAACGGGCGCCATCACCGCAAGCACTTCAGTCGGGGTTGAGCCGCCGGTCAGCATGCCGCCGACGACGACCGGCCCCATGATCGAACCAATGCGACCCATCGCCACGGCCCAGCCAACACCAGCACCGCGACCGCTCTTGGGATAGAGCTGGGGTGAAACGCCATAGAGGGTGAACTGGGCGCCCAGCACGCCGAAGCCTACCACGAAGGCGGTGGCCATCAGCGGGCCGAAGTCGGCCGCGCGCGCGAAGAAGTAGAGGCCCACGGTCATCAATACGTAGAGCGCGATCATCGGCCAGCGCACGCCCATCCGGTCAATCATCCGGCTCATCACCACGCCGCCGACGATGCCGCCGGCATTGATCGCCATGATGGCATTGAGGCCGATCGCGAAGTCAAAGCCCTTGCCCATCACGAGTACCGGGGTCCAGCTGAGGCAGACGGACAGCAGGGCGAGCGTGAGGATGAAGATCACCCACAGCAGTAAAGTGGGAACAGCGCGGCCTTCGCCGAACAGGGTCTGCATCACCGGCATGCGCGCTGCTCCTGAACCAGGCGTCGCCGGATTGGTTTCAGGAAGGAACTTTAGCATCAGCGGGATCATGATCACGGTCAGCAAGCCGCCCACGAGGAACAGCGCTTCCCAGCCATAAGCACCGGTGAGCGTACGTCCGGTCATCGCGGAAATGATCCCTCCCAGTGGCTGGCCCACGATGATGGTAGTAACGGCGGCGGTGGTGTTCTTCCCGCCTGTAACCTCGGCAACCAGTGCGATCAGCGTGGGCATCGCCCCGCCAAGGCCGATCCCGGCAAGGATGCGCAGCGCAACGATCGTCTCGAAGCTGGTGGCGAGCGCGGTGGCGAGGGTGAACACGCCGAGCGCGGCTACCGAACAGACCAAAGCCGGCTTGCGGCCGATCCTGTCCGCGATCCGTCCGCCGATAATGGCGCCGATGGCGAGGCCGATCAATGTAGCGCTGAAGAAAAATCCGGTCTGGTCAGGCGACAGGCCCATCTGCCCTTGCAGGATCGGACCTGCGGAGGAAATGATCTGGAGATCGTAACCTTCAAGCACGGTGACCAGGAAGCAGATGATCATCGTGGACAGCGAACTGTTGGCTGTCTTGGTCTCACTCATGCCCGTATTCCTCTCGCTTTCGCTTGTTATGCCGTGCAGCATAGGCGTTGACGTGGGCGTGGCGAGTGGGGAAATGCAAAACTTATACCCCCTGCTTCATGTCGAAACAGTGTCGCAAGCTGTGTCAGGGCTAGGGTGCTGCCATCGAAATGGCAGATATGCGCCGCTGCGCTGCAAAAATGTGATGGGAGAACAGACATGCGAATATACTTCGGCTCACAGGTTGAAAATGCCGGAGAAGGCGTGTTCGCATGCGATTTCGATCCCGCAACCGGCCAGTCCGGTGCAGTGCGGGCGGTTGCAGGCATCGAACGCCCCACATGGCTGGCGCGCCATCCTGCGCTGCCGGTGCTTTATGCCGTGAGCGAAGTGGGCAATCGCGATGCCCGAGAGGGGCGCCTCCATGCCTTGCGCATTCAGCCTGACGGTTCGCTTGAACCGAGGGGCGATGTCTCGGCGCATGGCGGCGGGCCCACTGATTTTGATATCGATCCTGCGGGCAAGGCGCTTTACGTGGCCAACTTCGGCGGCGGGCAGGCATTGGCAGTGGCGCTTGGTGATGATGGTGCGTTGCTGGAGAAGCACGCGCTGGTCCAGCACGATGGCTCCGGCCCGCACCGCCGCCAGACCAAGTCCCATCCTCACGGTGTTACCCGCGATCCGACAGGCAATTGGCTGCTTGTACCGGACATGGGCGCAGACCGGCTTTTCGTGCATGGCATTGGAGTTGATGGCGTGGAACTGGAGGCACATGCGGGTGAAGCGGTGGCGACGCCTGCCGGATCCGGGCCGCGACTGGTTTTCTTCGGCGCGGATGGCCGCTTTGCCTATATGCTCACAGAGCTATCAGCCGAGCTTTTGGTATATGGCTGGGATGCGGTCGCGGGCGGTCTTTCGCTTGTGCAGTCGCTGCCGCTCGACCGCGAGGCTTATGAGGGAGAGCCGAGCGCCGCGGCCCTGGTGCTGTCTGCCGATGGTCGGCATCTCTATGCCTCGAACCGCCGCACGCATACGGTGGAAGCCTTCGCCATTGATGCAGTGACTGGTAGGCTGGAGCATTTCCAGTCGGTCTCAAGTGGCGGCGAAAAGCCGTGGGCCTTTTCGCTTTCGCCTGACGGCAAGTGGCTCGCCTGCGCCAATCAGGCGAGTGACCTCGTGCAGTTCTTCGAGCGAGATGACGCCAGCGGAATGCTGCAGGCAGGGCCGACGGTCGCAGTGCCATCGCCTACCTGCATTTCCTTTCCGGTAGCCTGAGCCTTATTCGGCGGGCTCGGCCTCAGCCTCTTCTTCCTGCGCCTCGTCCTTTACCATGCGTTCAATCATGCGGATGGCGATTGTCGGCGCGCGATCGATCTCGATGCCGACCATCTGCCGCACGCCCAGCCGGTTTTGAGACTTCTGCATCGCGATCTCTATATCGCGATCTTCGAGGAAGGTCTTCTCAAAGATGCCACGCATCTTCTCCGACCACTCCTTGTTGCCAACATTGTAATTGCGCAGGTGCAGCCAGAAGAAATGGGTCGAGCCCTCGTCTGCAGGGGTGAGGAACTTCCACGAATTGTTGCGCAGGCCCGAATTGAGATTCTCTTCGGTCGGCTCCAGCCCCGTGGGGATGGTGATCACGTCCACCCGCGAGGCGGTGGGAAGGATCATGTAGAAGAACACCCCGCGATCGACCATGGCATCGCCAAAGTCCTTGATTGCCACGTCCATCTTGGACGGTGGCTTGTTGCGGATCCACTTGTAGGCGACGATGTGTTCGTCGGTCTTCTCCATCTCCACACCGACATTTGCCGCCGCCGGATTGCCGATGGTCTCCTTGTGCACGAAAGTGGTGTGCGATGGGTCCATCAGGTTCTCGACAATGTTGAGATAGTTGGACTCGTGGAACTGGTAGCCGTTTTCGATCAGTTCCCACCCGTCATCGCCATGGTTGGGAATATGCGGCAGCATTGCTGGGTCGGCCTTTGTGGCATCGCCCAGCCAGATCCATGCGATGTTGTATTTAACCTCGATGGGATAGCTGCGCACGCAGGCGCGTGGCGGGATCTTGTCCTGCCCGGGAATGCGCACGCAGGCGCCTGATCCGTCGAAGGTCATGCCGTGATAGCCGCACTGCAGGCCCGCTTCGGTCACGGTGCCCATGGAGAGGGGCACCAGCCGGTGAGGGCACAAGTCCGCCAATGCATTGATCGTACCCGCGCTGTCGCGAAACAGCACCACGTCTTCACCAAGGATGCGGCGGGCAAGCGGTTCTTCCCCGAAATCCGCCAGCCAGGCGGCCGCATACCATTGGTTGCGCGCAAATAGTGCCTTCTTCGTCGCCATCGTCATCCCTCTCGATTTCCGGCTCATTCGTAACTCATGCCTAGGCGAAATTGGCGGCCGGGGCACATCAAACTTATGTCCCTGCCGATAGCATTGGAACGGCCAAGCTGAACTGTCGCCATTGACAAATCACATATAAGACATATCTTAGACACGATTTCAAATTCGAGTCGAGAGGTTTTATGAATCGAATGAACAACAATCCCGGGCGAGCCCGGAACGGGAATGGCGGCGGGCGAGGACCCGGCGGAGGCAGGGGGCGCGGCGGTGGTCGCGGTTCCGGAGTGGGTCGCGGCGCTGGCATGCGTGGCGGCCGCGGTCGTGGTGGAGGCGGGCGTGCTGCGCGTGTCTTGTCCCGCGATGAACTCAGCCTGCTCTTGCTTTCGCTGGTCGATGATGAGCAGCGCCACGGCTATGAGCTGATCCGCAAGATCAGGAGCCTGTCCGGCGGGCTCTATTCGCCCAGCTCCGGCATGGTCTATCCCGCGCTGGCCGAGCTGGCTGACGCTGGCTTTGCCGCACCGGAAGATGGCGAAGGCGGGCGCAAGCTCTATGCTGCCACCCCTGCTGGTGTTGCTGAGGCCAATGCCCGCAGCGCTGAGATCGCTGCGATCGTGGAGCGGCTTGAAGCCCTCGCGAAAGAGCAGCCTTCCGAACCCGCTGCAGTTGGCCGGGCGCTGTCCAACCTCGAGCAGGTGCTGCGCAACGCCGCCGCCGATGGAAATGCCGAGACGCTGGACGCCGCCATCGACATCATCGATGCCGCCGCACGCCAAATCGAACGGCTCGGCAGGTAAATCAATAACCCCCGAGACAGGTACTTCGGGGATGATCCCACCATGGATCGAGCCCCATGCGGGCAATTCGAGAGGAATGCATGATGAGCACCAGCGAACAAACACGGATGAATGCCGGCAAGGCCGGAGCAGGCAAGAAGGGCGTGATGCTGATGAACCGCATCGGCCCCTCCAGCTCCGTCCTGTGGGTGGCAGATGCCGTGACCGGCGAGGAGCGCCCGCTGCTCGCCGATGGGAAATACGAATACCACGGCTCGATCTCGCCCGATGGCGAATGGGTCAGCTTCACCTCTGAACGCAATGGCGATGGCAATGCCGACATTTTCCGCTGCCGCATCGATGGCAGCGAGATGCAGGGAGTGGTCGAGACGCCGTCTGTCGAAGACGTGCTGGTGATTTCGCCGGATGGCACCAAGGGGGCCTATGTCTCCACCGCCAATGGCTATGTTGCCAATATCTGGGTGGTGGACCTGGCCACGGGCGAGCGCACCCAGTTGACCTTCGGCGAAGCGAAGACTGCCGCATCCATCCATGACAGCCCGGAAGGCAGCTTCCGCCCGGCATGGTCGCCTTGCGGCAAGTACATCGCCTTCGCCTCGGACCGTGAAACCGATTGGTACGGCCATTCGGATGGTCATGGCTGGGAGCACACGCAGGAACTGGGCATCTGGGTGATGAATGCTGACGGTTCCGACCAGCGCCGCATCCTGCATGAAAAGGACTGGACCTACGGTTCGCCCAAGTGGTCACCCGATGGCACGCGCATCGTGTGCTATTCGATGCACCGCGAGCATACATGGGGCAGCCGCCGTCCGGAATGGATCGGCCGCGTGCATTCGCAGATCATCTCGTTCGATGCCTTTACCGGCGAAAACAAGATCGAGCACACCGATGGCCCGGACCTGAAGCTGTGTCCGCAGTTCCACCCCAACGGCAAGGATGTGTTCTACTACATCAAGGCCGGTGGCGGTGCGCCGGGCAATATGCGTGGCACTGACGCGGCGTGGATCCAGAAGGACGTGCCTACGGGGCTTTATTGCACTGATGGCCGCGAGCCGATCCTGCGCCAGCTGCGCAGCCCGTGCTGGTCTGCCGATGGCAGCAAGGTCGTTTACGAGAAGGTCAGCTTCAAGTTCCGAGGGCAGGGTGACGCGCTGTTCAGTTGGGACCCGGACTGGGATTACCGTCACACTGACGTGTTCCCGGTGCTCTCCCAGCAAGGCCGCGTGGCGATCACCGAGAAGCAGCAGGGCTGCTCCTCCATCGTGACCTGCAAGCCCGATGGCAGCGACAAGTTCACCGTGTTCGATGCCAGCAAGGCTGGCCTTGATCCTATCGAGAACAAGAAGGGCCTTGCCGGTGCCTTCCAGCCCGGTTGGTCGCCCGATGGCGAGTGGCTTTGCTTCGGCGTTGGTGCATGGTTTGACGCGCGAGCGAAGCGTAGCTCCAAGATATACCGGGCAAAGGCTGATGGCAGTTTCTGCGAGGAGCTGACCGACGGTACCGAACAGGTCGGTTTCCCGACCTATTCGGCCGATGGCAAGCACGTCTGTTACCGCGTTTGGGTCAATGAGAACTGGGGGCTTCGACTGGTTGATGTCGAGACCAAGGAAGTCACCGTGCTGACGACCGAGATCGACAATTTGCCGAGCTGGTCGCACCTGCACGATCTTATCGTGTTCACCCGTCAGTTCGGGCCCGCGCACTACCATGTCTGCACCATCAAGCCGGATGGAAGCGACCTCAAGATCCTTACTGAAACCCGCGCCAGTGATGGCCACGCGGTGTGGACCTATGACGGCAAGATTGCCTATTCGACAGGCCTCTATGGATTCCGTGATGAAGCGGCGATCTACGACTTCACCTTCCAGCCCTATGGACAGATCATGGTGATGGACGCTGATGGCTCCAACAAGCACTTGGTGACCGACAGCCTGTGGGAGGATTCCATGCCGTGTTACATCCCGGCTGAATTCCTCTGATCGGGAATTGGCAAGGGCGGCCGCGCAGTAGCGTGGCCGCCCTTTCTTTATTCAGGGGGAAAACACATGACCAATCCGGTCACCGTCCACGTCCTGCACAAGGCAAAGCCGGGGCAGGCAGAACCTCTCGAACAGCAGGAACAGGCCATCCTTGCCTCTGCCTCTTCGGCAGAAGGCTATC
>CAZYAL010000043.1:0-15460 GCA_964645635.1 uncultured Sphingomonadaceae bacterium
AAAGTTACAAGGTCTTGGAATAAATCCTGTATTCGCGATTCTGCCGCGCCTGAATGGCATCAGCGATGGCGACCATTCCCTGATTGTCTTCCAGGATCCAGCCGATTTCCGCGCGCTTGGCCCCGTGGTTAGCCACGGCATAACGGCGGATATACTCGATCATCATGAAGGCCAGCTGGCTTGCCACGCGCGAATTCTGGTACTTCTTGACGACGCCCATCAACGGCACGCGAAAGCCCTCGCTTTGCGGGTTGCGCAGCCACCACAGCAGCTTGGCCCAGTTGAACGGAAACAGCTTCCCGCCCATGTCCTTCAGCTTCACGTTGAGGTCAGGCAGGCTCATCATGAAGGCCACCGGCTCGCCATCGATTTCAGCGATCATGTTTGCACCTTCGATGATGATCGGCTTCAGCTTCTTCGCACCATAGGCCTTTTCAGTCTCGGTAAAGGGTACGAAGCCCCAGTTGCTCGACCACGCTTCATTGAGAATATCGATGATGATCGCGGCATCGCGATCAAACTTGCTGGTATCGACCGTGCGCACGGTAATCTTGTCGCTCCGCTCGCCTGACTGGACAACGCGGTTCACGATTGGCGGGAAACCGTCCTCCACTTCAAGGTTATAGGTGAGCAGTCGCTTGGCCACTTCATAGCCGCCGCTTTCAACCCAAGCCTCATATGCGGCATTGTCATGCCCCATCAGCACCATTGGCGGATGGTCATGACCCAGCGTCAGCAAGCCCGGTTCTTCCCAGATCGAGAGGCTGATCGGACCGAGCACCCGGGCCATGCCCTGCCCGCGCAACCAGTCCTCGGCAGCGGCAAACAGATTATGCGCCACGACTTCGTCTTCGGCTGCCAGCAAGCCCCACATGCCAGTGCCCGGGCCCATGCCCTGTTCCACCGGCTGGGTCAGGGCCAGCTCGTCAATATGCGCCGAGATGCGGCCCACGTCCTTGCCCCCGCGCCGGGCGAGGAACAATTGCATGCGCGCATGTTCGTGAAACGGATTGCGGCCAGGGGTCAGCAGCTCCACCATGTCCGCGCGCAAGGGCGGCACCCAGTTGGTGTCATTTGCATTCAGCCGATAAGACAGATCGATAAACCTATCGAGCTCGCCCTTGCCCGATACGGGCACAATATCTATTTTGTCGGCCAACGTTTACGCCCCCGGGCATGCATGTTCGTTCATTTGCGGTTCGCTCTGCTTGTGCTTTAGGCGCGATGTCAAGCAAACTTGAGCCGCAAGAAGGGCTTGATACAGGACAAGGCAGGCCCGCAGGAGCTGATCCAAGGTATTTTTCCATGACTGCACTTGAAAACATGGGCCCTGCCGCGAACGGCGAGATGGCCAGCAAGCCGCCGAAGAAGTCTGACATTGCGGACGACATGGTGATGCTGCGTGCAGCGGCAGAGCTGACGCGCGACATCAGTACGGCCCGGCCTGACATCTACTGGCCGGACATGCTGATCTCGGCTTTCGTGGCTTACACGGCTCTAACAGGTGCGATCCTCGCCCCCACACTGCCGCTAGCGCTGCTGAGTGCCTTCGTGAGCTTCGTGGCGCTTTACCGCGCATTGCTGTTCATCCACGAGATCACCCACCTGCATCGCAATGCCCTCCCGGGTTTCCGCACCACGTGGAACCTGTTGGTCGGCATCCCTTTACTCACCCCCAGCCTGATGTATGAGCAAGTGCACACGATCCATCACTCACGCATGCGATACGGCACGCCTGAGGACCCGGAATACCTGCCGCTGGCGCTAATGAAGCCGTGGAGCTTGCCGGTTTTTGTTCTTATCGCGCTGCTTGCGCCAATAGGGCTGCTGATCCGCTGGGGCATCCTCGCGCCGATTGGACTGCTGGTACCGGCCGTGCGCACCTTGGCTTGGGAGCGCTTGTCCTCGCTGTCGATCAACCCGGATTTCCGCCGCCGCCAGCCCGAAACTGAAGAAGAGCGCCGCTGGTTCATCTTGCAGCAGGTCGGCGCCAGCATCTGGGCGATATTCCTGCTCACCACCCCGTTCTGGCTGGGGTGGAGGCCGCTACTGGTGGCCTTGGCGATTGCCTCCCTGGTGGCAGTATTCAACCAGCTGCGCACCCTCGTCGCCCATTTGTGGGAGAACGATGGCGAGCGCATGACGGTGACCGCGCAATATCTCGATAGCGTGAACGTACCCAACTATGTCGCGGGCTTCTGGGCTCCTGTGGGCCTGCGTTATCACGCCACCCATCACCTGCTGCCGAGCTTGCCTTATCACTCGCTGCACGAGGCGCATCAGCGCATCAGCGCGCATCTGGGTGCGCAATCGACTTATCAGGGCGCGATCCATGGCGGCATGATGCCGCTGGTGGTGAAGATCGCCCGCAGCACGATGGGCAAGCGGGGCTAAGCGCGAAATCCTTCGTTATTCCTCGGTGCGGATCAGCACCGTCTCTCCTACAAGGAAGAACAGAACGAAGGGGGACCACGCGGCAAGCAGCGGCGGGTAGCCGCCGAAATTGCCCATCGCGAGCGCCGCGTTCTCGACCACGAAGTAAGCAAAGCCCAGCGCCATGCCGATCACCGCGCGGGCAAAGAGCTTGCCCGATCGGGCAAGGCCGAAGCCCGCCACCGCGCCCAACAGCGGCATCAGGAACGCCGCGAGCGGCCCGGAAATCTTGTGCCACCAGCGCCCTTCCAGCTCTGACGTGCGGCGGCCCGCAGCCTTCAGCGCGGCGATGGAATCGGACAGTTCAAACAGCGTCTCTGCAGCGGGATCGACGCGGCGCAGCAGCACCTGGTCCAGCGTGGTACCTTCAGCCACGAGCAGCGGTTCTTCTGACTGCACGGTGCGGGTACTGACAACATCGAATATCTCCGGTTGTTCCAGCAGCCATCCCGGCGCAGCAAAGGTGGCACGGGGTCCAGTCACCTGGCGGGATATCATGCCGTTGCCGTCTCGCTCATAGAAGGTGACGCCGGTAAGCACGATATCCTCTGCCCGGCCAGCCATCTGCCGTGCCATCAGCACCTCGTTGCCATCGTTGAAATAGACGTTCAGCCGCACATCAGGATCTTCCGGGATCTGGCCGTAGTCGACATCCTGCCAAGCCTTGAGCGTCGCCGTGGCGCGCGTCACCACCCGCTCATTGAAGACGAAGCTGACGCCCGAGACAAGCAGCCCGGTCAGCAACAGCGGCGCGAGTATCTGGTGCGCAGAAAGGCCCGCGGCCTTCATCGCGGTGACTTCCGAATTCTGGTTCAGCCCTGCCAGTGTAATAATGGTGGCGAGCAGCACGGAGTTGTGAAGGAAAGTTTCCACCAATTGCGGCAAGCGCAGCGAAGCATAGCGCCACACGTCAGCCTGCGTGTTGCCCTCTACCGCCAGGATATCGCCCGAGCGGCCCAGCAAGTCGAGCATCAGCAGCACAAGCACGAGCATCACCAGCACCGCCAGGATGCGCACGATGAACATCTTGGCGAGATAAATCGTCAGGCGCGGTGAGGGGAAGAAATCAAGCAGCAAGGACAGGGTCTTCCGTTTCCGATGGATCGGCGATGCCGTTCGTCTTTTTGCGCCCGAACAGCTTCTTCATGCGCTTGGCGAGCTTGCCGTAGACGTTCTCCAGCGCGCCGATGGGCTGACCGCCGGGAACAAAGGCGATCTGGAAATACATCCACACGATCAGCAAGAAGAGGATCGCGAAGGGTCCCCATAGCGCCAGGAAGGGATCGACCCGGCCAAGCTGGGCCACGTCCTCGCCATATTGGTTGATCTTGTGATAGGCGACCACGATCACGATCGATAGGAAGATACCGAGCGCCGATGTCGAGCGTTTGGGAGGCACGGCAAGTGCCACCGCCAACAATGGCAGCATGATCATCATGACAACTTCGACCATGCGATAGTTGAAGTTGGCGAGGCTGCCGGTCCGTTCTTCCTGCGTAACCTCCTTGCTCCACCCGATCTCCAACAGTTCGGGCAGGATATATTCGCGCTCATCCTCGCCGCGATCACGGAAGCGCTCCAGCGCGGGCAAGTCTATCGGCAGGTCATGCTGACTGAAGCTTAGCACACGCGGCGTGCCGTTTGGTACGTCATGCACAATGGTTCCGTCTGTGAGCCGCAGGATGATGGTGTTGCGATCCTCACGATTGGCAAGGAAGCGCCCCTCACGCGCAGAGATCGACAACACCTGCCCGCTCTTGCTAGCCACGCGTGCGAAGATGCCGTGCAGTTCGCGCCCGTCATCGCGGCTCTCTTCGATCCGCAGGGCCATGCGGTCCTCGATAGTGTTGAACTCACCCACCTTGATCGAAGCGCCAAGCGCGCCCGAACGCAGCTCGAACTCCATCTCTTCATAGGCAAAGCGTGCCTTGGGCTGGAGATAGCCGACGATGGCAAAGTTCAGCGCCATCAGCGCCAGCGTCATCAGATAGGGCACGCGCAACAGGCGGGTATAGGACCAGCCAACCGCGCGCATTACATCTAGTTCGCTGGACATCGCCAGCTTGCGGAAAGCGAACAGGATGCCCAGCATCAGCCCCAACGGAATCGCCAGCCCGGCATATTCCGGGATAAGGTTCAGGAGCATTTCGAACACGACGTTGATCGGTCCGCCCTCGGTCGCCACGAAATCGAACAGGCGCAGCATCTTTTCCAGCAGCAGCAAGCTGGCCGCGAGCACGAAGATGCCGAGCATTGGCACCAGCACGAGCCGGAAGATGTAGCGGTCAACTGCGGTAATGAAGTTCGACAATGCTGCTCTCGGGGGGCTCTCGAAGGGCTCAACAACTAAGTTGCTGAACGGCCCTTAGCGAAGAATGGGGCCAAGGTCATGCCCGATATGTCGATTTTGCGTTAGCCGAGGTTACAGCCTTGCAGGGTCAGGCTTTTTCCAGCGTGCATTGCAACGGATGCTGGTTTTCCCGCGCGCAGTCCATCACCTGGTTCACCTTGGTTTCAGCCACCTCATAGGGGAAGATGCCGCATACCCCCACGCCGCGCTGATGGACATGAAGCATCACGCGGGTGGCCTGTTCCAGGTCCATGCGGAAAAAGCGCTTGAGGACCATCACGACGAATTCCATCGGCGTATAGTCATCATTCAGCATCAGCACCTTGTACTGGCTGGGCTTCATGGGCTTGACACGTGTCTTGGTGGCAAGGCCTACCTGTCCGGCACCCTTGCCGTCCCCACCCTCGCCTGCACCTTCTTCCGCAACGACAGGCGCTATTGCGAAGGAAGCCATCGCGCGCAGGTCCGCTGTGGCGGGCTCAAAGGTGGCAGCAATGCAATTCATAATCAGCGCCAGATATCGTATCGCTGCCCTGCGGTGCAAGATGGCAGGTGAAAATTGCTGGTCTATGGGGTTTCAGGCCTAGACTTGAGACAGCAAATGAAAAGGGCCGGACAGTCATGACTGTCCGGCCCGTTCCGTTTCGCCGGGGGAGAGGAGAGAGAGCCCGGCGAGGGAATTTCTTTTCTTCGCAAGCGCTATCAGGCAACCTTCGACATCTTTTCGACAGCGACGTTAACGCGAGCCGAAATCGGTGCGGCTGCTTCGTTAGCCAACTTCATGGCAGCTTCGGTGCCCTTTGAGGTCGAAGCGACCACGGCATCGAAGTTGCGGCGCAGGATCTTGCCCTGCAGCTGGAACAGCTCGGTCGGGCTCTTCACAGCGGCCATTTCCTTCAGATCAGCAGTCAGCGTTTCGTAAGCCGCCTTGGCTTCGTCTGCATAGCTCTTGCCGAGATCCTGCATGCCAGCAGCCATTATCTTGCCACTTTCAACGACGGCTTCGACATTGCCCTTGGAGGCTTCGGTCATTTCCGAAACCAGGCCCGCGCCCTTGTCGTAAGCTTCTTGAGCCTTCGTCTGCATTTCGGCGACTGCCTCGTTCATCGACTTGCTCATCATTGCAGTGAAATCGGTAGTCTTGGTTGCCATGATCTTTTCCTTCAATTCGGTAACTGTGAGCGCCGCGGTCTTCGCGCGTACCGGCTTCTTCACTGCCAGCCTCCTGGGCTTTGCCTTCGGGGCCGGAGGCTCGCTGGTCACCGACGCTTCAGCTGGGACAACTTCGGGTGCCGGGGCAAGCTTTTCCGCTTCGGGCACTTTGACCGCCAGCTTAGCGCTGGACGCAGCTTCAGCGGTTACCTTCTCGGCGTCGCCAGCACTGTCCTTCGTTTCAGCCATGTTTCCTCGCTTCGTCGGCATCTGCCGCAACAGCATTTTGCTGCAATGCACAAAATAGTTGCCGCATATGCGAAGTCAAGAATTTTGTGCAGTGCATCATTTGCGTGCATTTGCAGCAAGGTGGGTCCGCGAAAAGTCTAGCGCATCCTCACGTAACGTCCCGGCGCATCCTCGATGGCGGGGTTCAATTTCGCGCCGGGCTTGCGCCTGCCTGTCACCTTCACCCGGTCCGGAGAAAGCCCCTCGATCCAGCCGAACCAGTCGGGCCACCAGCTACCGGGATGTTCCTCCGACTTAGCGACATAATCTTCCAGCGTCTCGGCATCCTGCGGGCCGATCCAGTACTGGTACTTGCCCGAGGACGGCGGGTTGACCACCCCTGCGATATGCCCGCTGCCAGCCAGCACGGAACGCACCGGGCCTTGCAGCGTCTTGTTCAGACGGAATACGCTTTCGGGCGGCGCGATATGATCCTCGCACCCCGCCTGCACATAAGCGGGCGTCTTCACCAGCGACAAGTCCACCTTGGTGCCATCGACTTCCAGCGCGTCGGGCTGGACGAGCAGGTTATCGCGATAGCAGTTCTTCAAATAGGCATCGTGCCACTTGGCAGGCAGGTTGGTAACGTCGCCATTCCAGAACAGCAGGTCGAAAGCCGGATAATCCTTTCCAAGCAGGTAATGATTGACCACGTAATTCCAGATCAGGTCGCTGCTGCGCAGCAGGTTGAAGGTCGCGGCCATGTAGCGCCCATCAAGGTAGCCGCTCTGGCTCGCCTGCTTCACCAGGTCGAGCATGGCGTTATCGGTGAAGAGCTTCAATTCACCGGCATGTTCGAAATCCACCTGAGCGGTAAGGAAGGTGGCGCTGGCGACCTTGTCCGCCTCGCCGCGCCGCGCCAGCACCGCCAGCGTTGCCGCCAGCGTAGTGCCCGCCACGCAATATCCCAGCGTGTGCACGGCCGGCACATCCAGCCGATTACGCACCACGTCGATCGCTTCCATCTGTGCACGAGCATAATCGTCCCAGCCGATTTGGGCCAAGCTCTCGTCCGCCGAGCGCCACGAGACCAGCAGGACAGTCACACCCTGCTCCACCGCCCACTTCACGAAGCTCTTCTTCGGGTTGAGGTCGAGGATATAAAAGCGGTTGATCCACGGCGGGAAGATCAGCAGCGGGACGCCGATCACGTCATCGGTCGTGGGCGTGTACTGGATCAGTTGGAACAGTTCGCTTTCGTAAATTACCTTGCCCGGCGTCGCCGCGACATTCTCACCCAAGATGAACTTGCTGGTGTCGGTATGGGTCAGTTGCCCATTTTCAAGGTCCGCCGCCAGCCGCTCCATTCCCTTCACAAGGTTCTCGCCCTGGCTTTCGATGGTTTGCTCCAGCACCACCGGGTTCATCATTGGGAAGTTCGACGGGCTCATCGCATCAAGCGTTGCGCGGGTGGCAAAACGCAGTTGTTCGCGTTCCTCGTCATTCAGCCCCTGCACACTGTCGACCGCTTCGGCGATCTTGTCTGCCAGCAGCAGGTAGGTCTGGTGGATCAGCGCAAAGACAGGCTGGTCGCGCCACGCCGGGTCATCAAACCGGCGATCAAAACGCGGGAAGTGCTTGTCCTTGCCCTCGCCTTGCGCATCCGCTTCCTCGCCCTCAGGCGTGAAATGCGCGAGGATCTGCTGCCAAAGTTCTGCTGCTTCCTCGACAAGCACCTGCTGGCGTTCCGGATCAAGCGCTGGCACCTGGCTGTACCAGGCCTGCATCATCGCCATCCACTGCGCGGGGTCGGCCATGAAGGGTGCGAGGTATTTCTCGCCATCTTCGGCCGACTTGGTGTTCAGCTGGAACCATGTCTGCTGGAATTCGAGGATCGCAGCACCCAGCGCATCGATATCCTTCTTGTCGGGCAGCGCTTCAACGGCTTGCGGCGCAAATGCCTGCATGACTTGCCGCGCGGCTTCGCCCTGTATCCGCAGCATCTCAGAAAAAATGTCGGCGGCGTCTTCCTCTGCCTGATTCTTCTTGGCCATAAGTGCACCATAGGCCGCGAAAATGAGATTTGGGAGACAAAGCGATTGCAGCGGAATAAAGGGCGATCCAGATCGAGTCACACTTGAAAACCACGCGTTGCGAAAGCGACAGGTTTCCGCCACAATTCACGCGGGGTGCGATCAAGTGCCCCTCCAGACTGAAACGAAGGAAGAAATGGACACCGAATTCTACCGCATCAAGCGCCTGCCGCCCTATGTCATCGCCGAAGTCAATGCGATGCGAGCGGCCGCGCGTGCGGAAGGCCGGGACATTATCGACCTTGGCATGGGCAACCCTGACCAGCCGCCGCCCCAGCACGTGATCGACAAGCTGTGCGAGGTGGCGCAGAACCCGGACGCGCATGGCTATTCGCAGTCAAAGGGCATTCCCGGCCTGCGCAAGGCACAGGCAAATTACTATCAGCGCCGCTTCGGGGTCGATCTTGATCCCGAAAGCGAAGTTGTTGTCACGCTGGGTTCGAAGGAGGGCCTTGCCAGCCTCGCCACCGCGATCACTGCTCCGGGTGATACAATCATGGCGCCCAACCCCAGCTACCCGATCCACACCTTCGGCTTCATCATCGCGGGCGCATCGATCCGTTCGGTGCCAACCACCCCTGACCAGCATTACTGGGACGAGCTGGAAGCGGCGATGAACTTCACCGTGCCGCGCCCCACCATCCTGGTGGTGAACTTCCCGTCCAACCCGACAGCGGAAGTGGTGGACCTCGATTTCTACAAGAAGCTGGTAGACTGGGCGAAGTTCCACAAGGTCTGGATCCTGTCCGACCTCGCCTATTCCGAGCTTTATTACGACGGCAAGCCGACGCCTTCGATCCTGCAGGTACCGGGCGCGAAGGATGTTGCGGTGGAGTTCACCTCGCTGTCCAAGACCTATGGCATGGCTGGCTGGCGTATCGGTTTCGCAGTCGGCAACAAGACGCTGATCAGCGCGCTGACGCGGGTGAAGAGCTACATCGATTATGGCGCCTTCACGCCCATCCAGGCCGCCGCCTGCGCCGCGCTAAACGGCCCGCAGGATTATGTTGAGCAGACCCGCCAGATGTACCACAAACGGCGTGACGTGATGGTCGAGGCCTTTGGTCGCGCAGGATGGGACATTCCTCCGCCACCAGCGTCTATGTTTGCATGGGCACCTCTCCCTGCGGCACTGAAGGACATGGGGAGTATGGAGTTTTCCAAGCAGCTGCTCACTCATGCTGACGTGGCCGTGGCGCCAGGCGTGGGTTATGGCGAGGATGGCGAAGGCTATGTCCGCATCGGCATGGTGGAGAACGAGCAACGCCTGCGCCAGGCCGCCCGCAACATCAAGCGCTACCTGCAGAGCATGGACGTAAACTCCTCGGCCGCCTGAGCCGGGGAGTTTCCCGCCCCCGCCGAAGCTGTTGACGCTGCGTGATGCAGCATCAATGACGCTGCGCCGTTAATACTCACTTGCAATCTTTGGCAAATCACTTCGCCATACGCCCCGCAACAAGCAGCGGGAGCGGCACATTGAAGATGTTCGGATGGCTCGCGCCGTCGATGGAGCCTCCCGATCATTGGGATATGCGTCTGGCCGGCTGGCAATTGTGTCATGGGCAGCGCGATAGCCGCGCCGAGTGCAAGCATGTCCTGTTGTGCGTTGTACGCGCGCTCACCCCGGCACAGCGCACCGGGTTGGCGATTGCTGACAGGCCTGCGTGGCGGCTGATAATGGTGGGCGTGGAAGAAGCTGCGGAGCGGGCGAGCCTGCTCACTATCGGCTGTGCGGAAGCCTTGCCTTCCTCCACCTGGCTGCGGGAACTCACCGCGAGGGCAAAGCGGGTGGACGACATGTTTGGCATGCTGCCGCGATGGCGCGTGCTCGGCCCGGTTACGCTTGACCTGTTTCACCGCGACGCGCGCAAGGGGGCCCGCTGGCTCAACCTGCACCCGCGCGAGTTCGGTGTGCTGTGGCGGCTGGCAGATCACCCGGGCGAGCGGGTAACGCGCAACGAGTTACTGAAGGACGTATGGCGCATCGAGCACGATCCGCAGACTAACAGCGTGGAGGTGCATGTCTCGCGGCTTCGCTCCGAGCTGGCGGGAGCGGACTGCGACAAGCTGGTGGAGACAGTTCCCGAAGGCGGATATCGTCTTGCGCGCGAAATCCCCTTCGTGCTCTCCGAGCCGCGCGCGGAATCCGATGCGCTGGATCGGTACCTGCGCACAATGAAATGGGATGCACAGAACGATTTGGCCAAAGGCGCGACAATTCCACACAAATCCCAACTGGATTAGCGGCCAAGCTATCTCTATCGTCCCCACTCGCAAGGTCGGTGGGAGAGGATCAACAATGGCAACCACAGCGGGCAAGACGCTCGACGTTTCCGAATACCTGCACGGGTTGACGTTCAACCGATACCACCTGCAAGTGCTGATCCTGTGTAGCCTCGTCACCTTTTTCGACGGGCAGGATTTCAGCGCGCTGGCGCTTGCCCTGCCCTATATCCGCGAGGACATGGGACTTTCCGATGACATGTCAGGCTATGTCAGCTCGGCTGCATTCCTTGGCCAGATGATCGGGTCGTTGTTCGGCTCCTACCTTGGCGATATCTTCGGGCGGCGGCCCGTTATCATTGCATCGACTATCGGCAGCGCCGTGTTCACCACCCTTGTCGGTTTTGCCGCATCGCCTGAGCAGTTGATTGGGCTGCGCTTTGTCAGCGGGCTTGCCATCGGCGGCCTGCTTGCCCCGGTCTGGGCGTTGAGCATCGAGAGCATGCCGCGCTCCATACGCGCCACTTCGGTCACCATCATCATGATGGGCTTTTCTTTCGGCGGTGCATCGGTTGCCCCTATCGCCAACTGGACGGCCCCCCTGCTGGGCTGGCAAGGCATATTCTGGGTATGCGGCGCAATGACCGGCGTTTTTGCCCTGATTCTGCTGTTCACCCTTCCCGAAAGCGCACGTTGGATGGTCTCAAGCGACAAGGCTGCACACAAGATCGCGCCGATGCTGGCGCGCTTCAATCCCGGCTTCGAAGTGCAGCATTATGAGCGCTTCGTCCTGTCCGACGAGCGCAAGGTCAACACTTCCGGCCATCAGGAAAGCAACTGGCTGGTGCGCAACGTGAAGCAGTGGTTCATCCGCATGGGCGAGCTGTTCGCGGGCCGCCTGCTGCTGATCACCCTACTGATCTGGGCAGCCTATTTCTGCTCAAGCTTCGCGATCTACATGAAGAGTGCATATGGCGTGATCTTCATGGAGAACCTTGGCATCACCCGCCAAAACGCGGCATGGCTGGGTTCCATAGGCGCGATCCTCGGCGCGGTGGGCGGCGTGGTGCTGCTGGCCATGACCGAAAAGCGCGGACCAGGCTGGATCGCGCTGGCCCCGCTGATCGGCATTCCCGTCATCCTGCTGGTTTCCACCGGCTATGTGCTGGGTGGTGCAGCCTTTGTGCCCGTGTTGCTTATTGGCGGTATCATGGTGGGCGCAGGTCATGCGGCGGTGATCTCGATCACGAGCATCTATTACCCCAGCGCGGTGCGCGCGTTCGGCGGCGGCTGGGCCAGCTTCATGGCCAAGTTCGCGGCCGTGGCCGCCCCCATCGTGGGTGCGAAAGCGGGCTTCATCTCCGGCCGCCAAGGCGCGCTGGATGGCTACAACTTCACCGTCCTTTGTCTTATCGGCATCGTGGTGTGCATCCTCGTCCTAGGCTGGGCTGCACGCGGGATGCACCAGGGCAAGCACGCCAAGCCCGCGAATCCACTACCTGCCGAATAAGGGGCTAATCCTGTATGACCTTATCCCGAAAACCGCTGCGCTCGCTCTCGGCCAATTCGCCTGGCCGCCGTGCCAACTGGCGCGCGCTGGGCCTGTCGCAGGAGGACATGGATAAGCCTAAGATCGCAGTGGTCAATTCCAGCAGCGAGCTGGCGATCTGCTACGCGCACCTCGATGGCATCGCCAAGATCGTGAAAGAGGAAATCCGCAAGGCTGGCGGCATTCCTTTCGAAGTGCGCACCGCTGCACCGTCTGACTTCATCACCGGCGCTGGACGCGCAGGCTCCTATATCCTCGCGGGCCGTGACATCATCGCCAATGATATCGAGGTGCAGGTGGAAGCCGCCATGCTCGATGGCATGATCTGCCTCACCAGCTGCGACAAGACGCCGCCGGGCCACCTCATGGCTGCTGCACGGCTCAACATTCCCACCATCCTTGTGATTGGCGGATACCAGCAGGCGGGCGCCATCGATGGCGAGCCGGTGGACGTGGAGGATGTGTGGTCCGGCTCTGTTGGCGAGCGTTTCGGCGCCAAGCCAAAGTTCCCCATCGCCGACATGGCTGAGAACGCGATTCAAGGCCCCGGCGTCTGCGCCGGCATGGCCACTGCCAACACCATGCATTCGGTGGTCGAGGCACTGGGCATGACCCTGCCCGGCAATGCACCGGTGCGCGGCAACTCGCCCAAGATGCAGGACAATGCCCGCGCGTGCGCGCGCCGCATTGTTGAGATGGTGGAAGAGGACCTGAAGCCCCGCGACATCCTCACCGAAGGCGCGTTCCGCAACGCCGTGGCAGCCGTGCTCGCAGTGTCGGGTTCGATCAACGCAATCAAGCACCTGCAGGCCACCGCTGTCGAGGCAGAGAGCGATATCGATATCTTCGCCATATGGGAGGAGATGAGCGATGTGCCGATACTGTCGCCCGTCCGCCCTACTGGCGACATCCGCATTGAACAGTTCGAGGATGCAGGCGGTGCGCGCGGTACCCTCAAGCGGTTGTTGCCACGCATCGATGGCAATGCCCTCACCTGCACCGGCAAGACGCTGGCGGAAAACCTCGATGGCTGGGACATTCCCGGCCCCGACGTGATTCAGCCGCTTGATGCGCCATTCAGCGAAGGGCCGAGCATCGCGATCCTGAAGGGCAGTTTTGCTGACACCGCCGTAGTTCGCCTGGGCATTCGCGATGGCTCGCGGCCTGAGGAATTCACCGGCCCTGCACGCGTTTTCGAGAGTACTGCGGAATGCCTACAAGGGATTGAGGACGGCAAGGTTAAACCCGGCGATGTCGTCATCGCCCGCAACCAGGGCCTGAAAGGTGGCCCCGCCATGGGCGGCAGCGCATCGCTGGTGATCTTCGCACTTGATGCAGCAGGCCTTGCCAAGACCACCGCTTTCGTCACTGATGGGCAGCTTTCGGGCCTGTGCCTCAAGGGGCTGACCGTGGCCGAAGTCGCCCCCGAAGCAGCCACCGGCGGCCCCATCGGCAAGGTCCGCGATGGCGATATGATCACCATTTCGGTAGCCAATCGCAGCATCGATCTGGACGTACCGGTAGAACAACTTGCCACGCGTCCTGCCCCTGGATACCGCCAGGAAGCGCCCGGCTACCTCGGCAATTTCCGGCAGGACGTGCGCGGCATGGAAACAGGCGGCGTGCTGCTGCCCGAAAAGGACTGATCGCGGCTACTTACCCGCAACCGCCTCTACCCGCGCGGCCTGCACCGCTGTATCGTCATGCAGATGCGCGCCCTGTTCGCGCAGCACCCTGCGGATTGCATCCACATCCACCGCGCGCGGTTGCACGCCCTGGTCTGCCGCCAGCGCAGCGCCCACCCCTGCCGCGTGGCCAGTCAGCCAGCATTGCGGGATCTCACGCATGAAGCCGTGGGTGTTCGCATCGCAGCTGATGTGTCGTCCGCCCACCAGCAGGCCATCAAGATTGCGCGGTACAAGCGAACCATAAGGCACGGAGACCACCGGGAACTTGGGGCTGATCGAAGGCGAAACACCCACCTCGTCTGCCACTGGCCTGCCATTACCCCAATCCTTGCGCTCAATCCGCCCCAGCCCCGCGAGCCGCCGCGTGTGGCGCACGCCCAGCTGGCTGGCCGATTGCAGCGAATAGACATTCTCGAAACCGGGCGCATGCCGGCAGAAGAACTGGCAATGCCCCTCCATCAAACGGTGGCTGCGGATTTCGACCTCGGTCTGGTCATCGACGTCTAGTGCGGAAAGCCCGCTCTGCCGCGGCCCAAGGAAAAGCGCGATATCGGACCGCCAGCTCACGTAAGGCGTCTGGAAATAGCCCAGCTCCTGCCGCCCACGCTCCATGAATGCACGCAGTTCGTCTGGGTGGTGCACCTTCCAGTCGATCCAGCGGTCCATGTTCACACCGCCCAGCACCCAGCCTGTGTTCATCGAATGATGGACATCGCCTTCCTCGATATCGGTATCGAAATCAGCCCCGGCACGCGCGAACATATCGCCATCGCCCGTAGTATCTACCACCACCTTTGCGAGCAGCGCGTTGCGGCCCTGCTTGCTTTCGAAGATCACGCCCTTTGCCGCACCATCCTCTACCAGCGGGCGCGCCGCCCATGCATGGAAGACAATACGCACGCCTGCTTCCAGAAGCATTTCCTGGTTATTGAGCTTCATCCGTTCGGGATCGAGCGTGGGCGCCCATTGCACGATGCCGTGGAACGCCGTGGTACGATTGGACCAATAGGCGAACTTGTCATGGTCCTGACTGCCCCAGTCCTCCTTTGGCGGACCAGCCACGGCTTCGGGCGGCAGACGGTCGATAAAGTGACGAGCATAGCCCTGGATCACGTGATTGCCTTGCCAGTCAGTCATGCGGTCAATCCACATCACGAGGCCGCCGGTCGAAAGCCCACCAAGGCAGTTATAGCGCTCCACCAGCGTAACATCCGCACCGGCCTTCGCTGCTGCCCATGCAGCCGCACAACCTGCGGGCCCGCCGCCAATCACCGCAACGTCGCACTGGTGGTAAATATCGATGTCGCGCGCATCCTCGCGAATGGTGCCGTTGCCATTGGGTGGCGGCAGGTTGCGCGCATTGGATTCGAACACATCAGAGCCAAGGAATCGCTCCTCGCTATGCCCTTCGACCCGGCTCATCTTAACATCATTCTTGGCCATAGCCTGACGATCTATCCTCCGGTGATTGGGGCGGCAAGCGCGCCCTCGTCACAGTGTGTAACGAAATGATTGCATCGCCCGCAGGCTTTCGCTACTTGCCCGCCTCCTCATTGGGAAACGAGGCCCGATGGCGGAGTGGTTACGCAGAGGACTGCAAATCCTTGCACGCCGGTTCGATTCCGGCTCGGGCCTCCACATAATTTGCGCGCCATCGCGCGAAGGGCCGCTTTAGCTCAGTTGGTAGAGCACATCATTCGTAATGATGGGGTCAGGTGTTCGAGTCACCTAAGCGGCACCACCT
>CAZYAL010000044.1:0-15427 GCA_964645635.1 uncultured Sphingomonadaceae bacterium
GCAAAGAAGAAGGCCGCCAAGAAGGGATGAGGCGAGACGCTTGATCCTTCGCGTGATCAGGGCCATTGGCGTCACAGATGAGTGACCTTGCCGCAACTTCCCGACAATCAGCGCCAGCAGCGGACGAGGCAGATGGCCTTCCGTTGCCGCGCCGTTCGTGGGCGATTGTGGCGATCAGCTTTGGCACATCGCTACTGGTGATTGACGGCGCCATTCCCAACGTTGCGTTGCCCACCATTGCACGCGACCTGGGTGTTTCCAACGCGGCGGTGACCAATGTGGTGACGGTCTACCAGCTCGTATTGGTGATGCTTTTGCTGCCACTCGCGTCGGTTGGTGACAGGGTGGGGCATCGAACGCTTTACCAATACGGGCAGGCGCTGTTCATGGTCGCGTCCGCCTTGTGCTTTTTTGCTGACAATTTTGCGGTGCTGCTGTTGCTGCGCGCATTGCAGGCGATTGGCGCGGCGATGGCGCTGAGTGTGTCGGCGGCGATGTTGCGGCAGATCTACCCTTCCAGCAAACTGGGCACCGGGATGGGAATCAACTCGGTTATCGTCGCCAGTTCAGCCGCCATGGCCCCGACGCTGGGCGGGTGGATCGTCGGCCATGCTCCGTGGCAAGTTGTGTTCGTGGCGGCAGCGCCGCTGGCTGTCGCTTCCTTGCTGATGGGCCGCTTCTTGCCTGATCCGCAGAAGCAGGATCGCCGTGTGCAGTGGAAGAGTGGCACCTGGAGCGCCTTCACCATGTTACTGCTGATCGGCGGCCTCCAATTGGGCAC
Source organism: uncultured Sphingomonadaceae bacterium (assembly GCA_964645635.1). Classification (GTDB taxonomy): domain Bacteria; phylum Pseudomonadota; class Alphaproteobacteria; order Sphingomonadales; family Sphingomonadaceae; genus Alteraurantiacibacter. Next base: position 782 of record CAZYAL010000044.1, read on the forward strand.
GCATGGTGATGTCATTACGGGCGCGTTCGTTGCGGCGCTGGGCGTTGTCTCGCTTGTGTTGCTGGTTCGCCGTGAGAAGGCGCGTCCTGCCCCGGTGCTGCCGGTAGACCTCATGGCGAAGCCGGTAATCGGCCTGTCTGTCCTTGCGAACTTCACTTGCTTCATCGCGGCAGGGAGCCTGATGCTCTCGCTGCCATTCCGGCTGGAAGAGGCGATGGGATACCAACCGCAGATGGTCGGCATGTTGCTGTTGCCGTTCCCGCTCGCGATGCTGGTGATCTCGCCCATCGCTGGTTGGGCGTCGGACCGGGTTGCGCCTACCAAGCTAGGGGTCACCGGCATGTCCGTCGCCATTATTGGCCTGTTGTTCCTTTCGATCATGCCGGACCAGCCGGGAGAGTGGGGCGTTGCCTGGCGGCTTGCATTGACCGCATCGGGCTTTGGCCTGTTCTTTGCACCCAATACACGGCTGGTGATGGCCAATGCTCCCAGGGACCGTTCCGCTGCGGCAGGCGGGCTCTATTCCACTTCGCGGCTGTTTGGGCAGACGCTGGCAGCGGTGCTGGTGGGAATTCTGCTGGCGGGTAATCTGGGGCTGGGGCCAGTGCCGATGTATGTATCCTGCGGCCTTGCCGTGGTGGCAGCGGCATGCAGCCTTACGCGTTATCGCTATCGGCCTGCTGCGAACTAAACAGCAATCTTGCTTCAGCTATCGCTTGAATTGGCCAGAAGGGTGGCCAGTAGGTCAGCAATTTCAGCGTGGCCCAGCGCGGTCGGGTGCCATGGTGCGCCTTCAGAACCGTCATATCCGGCAGCAAATCCGCGCGACCAGCTCTCCGGGTCGCAGGGAGTATGCTGTTGGGAAAGCTGATCTAAGTCTAGCACCATCGCTCCAGTTGTTTTCGCCGCAGCTCGGGTGACGCTCGCCAACCGGCTCGCGAGTTCGCGGGCCTCTGCCTGTGCGCGCGTATCCAGCGGCGTGGAAGCGCACAGTTCCTCTGGCACCAGTGAGACATACTGGACGAACACGATCCGGGCATGCGGTGCCCGCTCTCGCACGCTGCGCGCAACCTGTTCCAGGCTTGCCTGCACGCCAGCATAGGCATCTTCCGAAGGAAGGTGCACGCGCGGCGGGCATTCCTGACGTTCGCTATTGAACATCATGCCTACATCCGGGTCGCAGCTGGCGGTGAACAGCAGGCCCATATAGTTGAGGTCATTCCCGCCCACAGTGATGGTGACGAGGCGCGTATCGGCAGAAACGGCGTCTATTTGGGCGGGCAGTTCGTTCCACGCTTCGAGCAGGTGTGTAGTGGTCGCTCCGCCGCAGGACTGATCATCCAGGTCGAGCGAAAGGTGCGCGGCGAGCAGGCTGGCGTAGTTCTTGACGGTGCGATTGCAGCGTTCGGGTGAGCCTTCCTGCCGCGGACCGATGCCAGCGCCTGCAGCGAAGGATGATCCCATTGCGACATAACTCGCGCCCTGAATCCCTTGCGCTTCATCCGCAGGCACCGTTGCACAAGACGTGAAAACCAGTGCAGAGAGCAGGGGCAGGGCAAGCCGCATCACTTTACCCAGTCGAGGCCCATTTCCTCATAAATCTCGCGCTTTTCCGCCCAGCCTTCCTCCACCTTCACATGCAGGAACAAGTGGACCTTTACGCCAAGAATGTCGGAGAGCTCCTTGCGCGCAGCCTCGCCAATTGCCTTGATCATCGCGCCGCGCTTGCCGAGCACGATGCTCTTCTGGCTATCGCGCGCGATCACGATCTGCTGGCGCACTTCCACGCTGCCATCGGGCCGCTGGGTATAGGCTTCGTGCCGCACCGCACTGTCATAGGGCAGCTCGTCATGCAGCATCTTGTAAAGCTGTTCACGGGTGACTTCGGCTGCGAGCAGGCGCTCGGATGCGTCGGAAACCTGGTCTTCCGGATAATGCCACGGGCCTGCGGGCATCAGGCTGGCAAGGTGCGCCTTGAATTCGGGAACGCCGTCGCCGGTAAGAGCCGAGACGAAGAAAACCTCGCTGAAGTCAGCCAGCACGGCTAGTTCCTGCGCCAGTTCCAGCAGCGCTTCCTTTTTCGAGATATCGACCTTGTTGAGGACGAGGATCTTGCGCTCCTTGCGGTTATTCAGGGCATCCAGCAGCGGCATCAGTTCATGGCGGCGCTGCTTGATTGGATCGACTACCAGCACCACGGCGTCAGCCGCTTGCGCGCCTTCCCATGCGGCAGAGACCATCGCGCGATCAAGGCGGCGCTTGGGTTCGAAAATGCCGGGCGTGTCGACAAGGATGATCTGCGTATCGCCTTCGAGCGCAATGCCCATCAGCCGCGCGCGGGTGGTCTGCGCCTTTTGCGAGGTGATGGCGACCTTCTGGCCCACCAGCTGGTTCACCAGCGTGCTCTTGCCCGCATTGGGGGCGCCGATCACGGCCACAAGGCCGCAACGGGTCTGGGTATCGTCAGCCATCAGCCGTATTTCTCCATGAACAGCCTTGCTGCTTCTGCTTCTGCGTCGCGCTTGGAGGAACGGGTTGCTTCCACTGCGCCGACTTTGTGTACGCTTACGCGTACTGTGAACTGGGCCGCGTGGTCCGGGCCGGAACGGTCGACCACCTCGTAATCAGGAGGTCGGCGCTGGTTGCCCGCAGCCCATTCCTGCAGCGCGCTCTTGGGATGTTTGGAGCGGCCAGCATGGCCTTCCACGGCATCCTTCCACAGCACCTTGATAACGCCCAGCGTGTGATCGAAACCGCTATCGAGATAGCTTGCGCCAAGCAACGCTTCCATCACGTCACCCAGCACGTTTTCACTCATTGCAGCGCCGTCGTCCCGCGCTTGCTTGCCGAGCCGGACGTGGTCAGGAACGTCGATATTGCGAGCTATCTCGGCGCAGGCGCGCTTGCTGACAAGTGCGTTAAGCCGTTGTGCCAGCTTGCCTTCGCTGCCGTTGCTGCTCGTCAGCAGCCATTGCGCGATGGCAAGGCCCAGCACGCGGTCACCCAGAAACTCCAAGCGCTGGTAATCCCAGTCCTCGCCAGTGCTGCCATGGGTCAGCGCATCGCGCCAATGACCTTCGTCCCTTACCGCAAAGCCGATGCCTTGCAGCCAGTCCTTCGTTGCCGGTTCGAGCGATGCCATCAGCCTAGATGCCGCTAAAGATGCGGCTCCAGCGTATGCCTTCCACGCCATAGGAGAAGTACATGAAGCTGGCCTTTGCGATCACCCGGTCCTGCGGCAGGTAGCCAACGGCGACGTGAGCTTCGGCCTCGAAGCGGCTATCTGCCGAATAATCGCGGTTGTCGCCCATCACGAACAGCGAATCCTCCGGCACTTCGAACACTTGGGTGTTGTCACCTGCAGTGAGCCCGCCATCGAGCACGTTGTAGGTCACGCCATTGGGCAGCGTTTCGCGATACTGGCGATAGACGCAGGTGAAGTTGCCGTCCTCATCCTGCTGGGTCAGGTGCGCACGACCCGTGCCGCAGCCCTTTTCGGCATTGGTGGGGAGGGCAAAGTCCTCGACGCGTTCATAGCCCACTGGCTTGCCGTTTATATGAACCACGCCCTGGATCACCTGGATGCGGTCACCCGGCAGGCCGATCACGCGCTTGATGTAATCCTCGCCGCTGATCGGGTGCTCAAAGATCACGATATCGCCGCGTTCCGGCGTGCTGGCGAAGATCCGGCCGGGGATCAACGGCACGTTGAAGGGCAGTGAGCGGCTGGAATAGCCGTAGTTCCATTTGGAGGCGAACAGGTAATCACCCACCAGCAGGCGCGGCATCATGCTTTCGCTGGGAATGTTGAAGCTGGTGAAGACAAAGCTGCGGAACAGCAGCACGATGATGACCAGCTTTACGCAGAACCATAAGAAGCTGCCTTCCTCCTTCTGGTCCTTCTTTCCCGCGGAGGCAGGTTTAACCTTCTCGGGCTCGATTTCGCGGATATTCTCGTTCATGGCGCCATCCCATGTTGGCAGGGCTGCCCGAGGTCAAGAAAAATGGGATTTCTTCCCTTGCTTTGACCGACCAAGCGCATAGGCCAGCAGATGAAACACCACAGGAGTCTTGAGCCTTGAGCAATCCGCGCGATGCCGTCTGGAAAAAGCTGTCCCTTCACCGCGATCCCACGCTGCTGGAGCTTTTTGCCGATGATCCGGAACGGGTGTGGAAGCTTTCCTCGCGGGTCGAGCTGGGCGAGGTCGGCGTGCTGTTCGACTGGTCCAAAACGCACCTGACGGACCAGTATCTGGATGAGTTCGAGGAGCTTGCCGAAGCGAGCGACTTTGCCGAAATGCGCCGCAAGCTCTTTGCGGGCGAGGTGGTGAACCTTACTGAAGGTCGCGCTGCCGAACATTCCGCCTTGCGCGGGGTGGGTAAGGAAGCTTCCGTCGAGGAGGCCATGGCGCTGCTCGCGCGGATGAAGGGGCTGGTCGAAGCGATCCACGATGGCGCGCTGGGCGATGTGAAGCACCTGATCCACGTCGGTATCGGCGGCTCTGCGCTCGGACCAGCGCTGGCAGTAGATGCTCTGGCCCGCGTCGATGCGCTGGTGGACGTGCATGTCGTTTCCAATATCGATGGCGTGGCGCTGGAAGCTGCCTTTGCCAAATGCGATCCGCAGACCACGCTGATCGCCGTGGCCTCCAAGACCTTCACGACCATCGAGACCATGACCAACGCGAAAAGCGCGCTGGAGTGGCTCGAGCAGAACGGTGTTGATGACCCAGGCGGCCGCGTGATTGCTCTCACCGCAGCGCCTGACAAGGCAGTGGAATGGGGTGTCGATGAAACGCGCATCCTGCCTTTTGCCGAGAGTGTGGGTGGGCGATATTCGCTATGGTCCTCGATCGGCTTTCCGATCGCCATTGCCGTGGGTTGGGAGGATTTCGAATCCATGCTTGCCGGTGCGGCTGCGATGGATGTGCATTTCCGCGATACCGATGGCCGCGCCAACGTGTGCCTTCGCGCAGCCTTTGCGGACCAGCTCTACACCCGCCTGCGCGGCTGCCAGACGCGGGCGGTATTCTGTTATGACGAGCGCCTCGGCCTTCTGCCCGATTACCTCCAGCAACTGGAAATGGAATCCAACGGCAAGCGCGTAACCGTTGAAGGTGAGGCGGTCGATTTTCCCACGGCGCCGATCACATGGGGCGGGGTAGGCACTGACGCGCAGCATGCGGTGTTCCAGCTGCTCCACCAAGGCACGCACCTTGTACCGGTGGACTTTATCGCCAGCATTGCTGCAGGTGACGTGCTGGACCCGGCGCACCACAACATCCTGCTCACCAATTGCTTTGCGCAAGGGGCTGCACTGATGGCAGGTGGAAACATGAGCGCGGACGGCAGGGACCCGGCGCGCGCTTTCCCGGGTGACCGGCCTTCGGCGACCATCCTGTGCGACGATCTCGACCCGGCAACGCTGGGCGCGCTCATCGCCTTCCACGAGCACCGCACCTTCGCCAATGCTGTGCTAATGGGAATCAACGCCTTCGACCAGTTCGGCGTGGAACTGGGCAAGAAGATGGCCAAGGATATCGAAGGCGGCGATGTCAGCTTCGATCCCAGTACCGAAGCGCTGCTGGAAAAGGCCGGGTTGAAGTAGGGGGTAGGGGCACTTTTGCCCTATTCGACAAGCGCTGCGATGTTGCACGTCTTTGCCCCCCCACCTCCAAACCCGCGTTGTGAAGGTACTGGACAGGAATTTCGGAAAGTTCAGGCGCCAGATGAGGGGTGGTGGCCCAACGCTGGGCTAAGCGCGCAATTTGTAACCGAGTGCGGTTTGCAATCGCAAGGCGAAGCTCCATATGGCCTGACAGATCCAGCCGGGCCTGCAACAGGGAGCATCGCCGCACATGTCCGAATTCGATTACGACCTCTTCGTTATTGGTGCAGGCTCGGGCGGCGTGCGCGCTGCGCGTATTTCCGCCAGCCACGGGGCGAAGGTGGCGATTGCCGAGGAGCACCGCGTAGGCGGCACCTGTGTGATCCGCGGCTGCGTGCCCAAGAAGATGCTCGTTTACGGTTCCATGTTTGCTGAGGAGCTGGGCCATGCCGACAAGTACGGCTGGACCGTTGAAGGCAAGAGCTTCGACTGGCCGACCTTGCGCGATTTTGTGAATGGCGATGTGGATCGGCTTGAAGGCCTTTATGGCAAGACGCTGGCGAGCCACGAGGTCGCACTGTTTGCTGAACGCGCGACCATTGCCGGGCCGAACACGGTCAAGCTGGCGAGCGGCAAGGAAGTTACCGCCAAGTATATCCTTGTCGCCGTGGGGGCATGGCCTGCCAAGCCCGATTTCCCGGGTAATGACCTGTGCATCACCTCGAACGAGATTTTTCATCTTGAGAAGAAGCCGGAATGCCTGGTTGTGCAGGGTGGGGGGTATATCGCGATGGAATTCGCCGCCATCTTCAATGCTCTCGGCAGCGAAGTCAGTGTAATCAACCGTTCGAACAAGTTGCTGCGCAGCTATGACGCGCAGATAGTGGAGCGCATGCTGCACATCGCGATGGAGCGCGGTATCGATTTCCACCTCAACAGCGCGATTGAAAAGGTCGAGAAGTCGGACGAAGGATGCCTGCTGGTCCACACCGGTTCGGAAAATCCGATCCGTGCAGACCAGGTGCTGATCGCCACTGGGCGCACGCCCAAGACGCCTGGCCTCGGGCTAGAGAATGCCGGTGTCGAACTGGGCGAGAAGGGCGAGATCAAGGTGGACGAATTCAACCGCACCTCATGTCCCAGCATCTATGCGGTGGGTGATGTAACGGACCGCGTGCAGTTGACCCCGGTCGCCATTCGCGAAGGCCATGCCTTTGCCGATACGGTGTTCGGCGAGAACCCGCGCACGATCAATTACGAGCATATTCCCAGTGCCGTGTTCAGCCAGCCGCCGCTCGCGGGTGTCGGCCTGACTGAGCAGGAAGCGCGCAGCACCTATGGGAATGTGAAGGTCTATTCCTCGGACTTCCGCCCAATGAAGAATATCTTTTCACCCCATGCCGAGCGCGGCCTCTACAAGATGATCGTGGACGAGACTTCGGAGAAGGTCCTCGGCATCCACATGATTGGCCCGGAATCGCCTGAAATCATGCAGGTCGCCGCCGTGGCGCTGAAGGCCGGGCTTACAAAGCAAGCGTTTGACGACACCGTGGCGCTCCATCCCTCGATGGCAGAGGAGCTGGTGCTGCTGAAGTAGCGATCAACCCGCCAGCTGCTCGCCAAGGAACTTTGCCACATCGTCCATCGCCACTTCGCGGTCGAGAAAGGCTTCGCCGATATTGCGCAAAAGGACAAAGGGCAGGGTGCCTGCATCCATCTTCTTGTCATGCAGCATATGCGCGGCGAGTTCATTGCCCGTGCAGTTAAGGCCCAATTCACGGATTTCGCTGGGCAATCCGGCAGAGGCAATCGCCATGGTCGTACGCGCCGCATCGCCGGGGGTGATGTAGCCCTTGCGTGCTGAGTAACGCCCCGCCAGCACCATGCCCAAGGCAACCGCTTCGCCGTGCAGCAGGCGCGCTGAATAGCCGGTCTGCGCTTCCAGCGCGTGGCCGAAAGTGTGGCCAAGGTTGAGCAATGCGCGCGCGCCAGTAGTTTCGCGCTCGTCCTCCGCGACAATCCGGGCCTTGGCCTTCACGCTTTCGGTAACGGCGTATTCCAGCGCATCACGCTCGCCATCCATCACGCGCGCACCGTTCTGTTTGCACCATTCGAAGAATGTCTGGTCACCAAGGATGCCGTATTTGATCACCTCGGCATAACCTGCGCCAAGTTCGCGGCGAGGCAGGGTGGCGAGGCTGTCGAGGTCTGCCAGCACGAGGCTGGGCTGGTGGAAGGCGCCGACAAGATTCTTGCCCGCCGAAGTGTTGATCGCCGTCTTGCCGCCGACCGAGCTATCCACCTGAGCGAGAAGGCTGGTGGGCAGCTGGATGAAACCGCAACCGCGCTTGAGAATGGCAGCAGCGAATCCGGTCAAGTCCCCGATTACCCCGCCGCCCAGCGCAAGGATATGATCGCCGCGCTCGACTTCCTGTTCAAGCAACCAGTCCATCACCTTTTCAAGGCCTGCCCAGCTTTTCGAGCCTTCGCCTGGATCGAGGATGAGGAAGCGTGGTTCATACCCGGCTTCGGTGAGCGACCCGGACACCGTGTCCTGCCACTTTGCCGCGACATTGGCATCGGTGATGATCGGTACTGCCTTCTTGCGCAGCAATTTGCCGCACTGGTTGGCGACATCCGCCAGCAGCCCGCCATCGACGCGCACTTCATAAGACCTGCCAGCCAGTTCAACGCGGGTTACAGACATGTGTCGAGTGCCTCCAGTATTCGTTTTACCGCGCTATCTTGCGGGCCGGCATCGCTCGTCACATGGATCATCGCCTCAGCATAGGCAGGCTCGCGCTCTGCCTTCATCCGGGTCACGATCTCGCGAACATTACCGCCGCGCAGCAGCGGGCGCTTGTTGTTGCGGCTGACGCGTTCGACAAGTGTTTCCACATCGCTGTCAAGCCAGATGGTAATTGCCTTATCCTTGATCAGCGCGCGCGTGTCAGGCTGCACGAAAGCGCCGCCCCCAGTGGCTATCACGCATTCCTTGCCGTCAAGCAGGCGCGAAATCACGCGCCGTTCACCATCGCGGAAACTGGCTTCGCCAAACTCTTCGAATATCTCCGAAACGCTGCGCTGAGCCGCCGTTTCGATCTCGTCATCAGCATCGGCGAACTGTAAATCTAGCAGGTGCGCCAGCTTTCGGCCGATGGTGGATTTGCCCACGCCCATCATCCCCACCAGTGCCAGCGGACGGTCAATCCGGGCGGCGAGCTCCTTGATCCAGACATTATCTGGCAAGCTGAGGTGGTCTGGTTGCGTGTTGTTCATTGCCGTTGGGGCTATAATTGCGCTAACCGCCGGTGCAAGCGTGCTGATCCTGCTTTTTGCATGGTTCAGCGATTGGCTTGGTTGCGGGCCAGGATTGAGGAACGGTGGCAAAACGCCTGATGGGTATCGTGATTTTTCTGGTGCTGGTGCTGTTCGGGCTGCTGGCTTTAGCTTGGTATGACGGCGGGCGTGAGGAAATGCGCCTGATCGAACAGGAGGTTGAATTGCCGGAGGCTTTAGGATGAGGCGCGCAGTATTGCTAGCGGGTGCCGCACTTGCGTTCACCTCCTCGCTGGCGATGGCACAGCCGGAGGACCTGCTGCCGGATATCTTCAATGATCCAGCGCCTGCACCTGCTCCTGCGCCGACGCGTACCGCTTCTCAGGCACCCGCGCCCTCCGCCGCTCCGCGCCAACCTGCCTTCCCCGCACCGAATCCGACACCGGGTACGTCAAGCGGTGCCTCGCCAGTTGTCCAGCCGATCCCCGAGACCACTTCCGGATCGGGAATGGCAAATTTTGAGCTTCCGCCTGGCTTCCCGACGCTGGAAGAGCTGGAGGAAATGGAGGAGAGCGAGATCAATGATCTGCTTGGCCTTCGCCCCAAGTTCGACGTGCCGCCTGCCGCGCGCCGCGGGCTGACCAGCGTTGGCGTTATTGCTGCAGATGAAGGCGGCTTTGTCGCCAACTCGCTCGCCAACCAGCCTGCCGAGCTGGTGCGCGCAGCGATGGATGGAACGCGCGGCCCGCTGGTTTCTCGCTGGGGCCATATTCTGCTGCGTCGGGCATTGGCGAGCCGGATGGATGCGCCAGCCGGAATGGACCCGGTGGAATTCGCGGCGCTGAGGGCTGGTTTGCTGGAACGCATGGGCGAGGCCAAGATCGCCCGATTGCTGGTGCAGGATGTCGACGGCGGCAATTACACACCTGCACTGACGGGCGTGGCCTTCGAGGCCTATCTCGCGACGGGAGACTTGCTGGGCATTTGCCCGATAGCCCTGTTGCATCCCGAACATCGTGAGGATGGCGAATGGATCCTCGCACGGGCGATTTGCGATGCCTACACCGGTGACACGCGCGGGGCCGACAGGCGGCTTGCCCGTGCGCTCGGCGCGGGAGAGGCCGAGGAAATCGACGTGCGATTGGCGCAGCGCTATGCCGGTGCGGCTGCCGAGGGCGGTCGCGGTGTGACGATCGAGTGGGATGGCGTTTCTGAGCTGACGCCTTGGCGCCTTGCGCTGGGTCGGGCACTGGGTGTCGACTTGCCCGAAAGCTTGCTCAGTGGCGCTTCGCGCGATTACCTGCTGTCCGATGCGATGATCCCAGCGGTGCCGCTGCTCCGCCGCTTGGAAGCGGCCGATCATGCGGCCGAGCGCGGGATCTTTTCCTCGCAAGCCATGGTCGAACTCTACTCGCGGCTTTATGTGAGTGACCAGGTAACAGGCGGTGAGCGGACACCGGCCGTGACCTTGCACGAAGCCTATGTTGCTGCCGACCCTGCCGAGCGCATCGCAGCCATGCGCAAATTGTGGGCCAAAGACGGTGGCTATGGTCGCATGGTTCTCACCTCCTACGCCGCGGCACGCATGCCGGTTAGTGATGCGCTGGAAGGTGATGCAGCAGATTTGATTGCCTCGATGCTTGCGGCTGGCCTTGATGCCAATGCCTTGCGTTGGTCAGGCCTCGTGGAAGAAAGCAGCCTTGGTTGGGCCATGCTGGCATTGGCTGATCCCCGCGGCGGCATGGTCAGCGATGGCCAGATGGGCAATTTCGTGGATGATGATGGCAGCGAGGAATCGCGCAAATCGAAGTTCTTGCTTGCAGGGCTTGCAGGGCTTGGCCGCATCGATGCGGATACCATTGACGAATATTCGAGCGACTTGGGGATCGAACTTCAGCGCCAAAGCGTGTGGAGCCAGCGCATTTCGCAAGCTGGCCGATATCGCAACAAGGCGCTGGTGGCGCTGCTGGCAGGCGTGGGCATGCAGGGCGATGGCTGGCACAGGATGACGGCGCGCCATCTTTACCACATCGTCAGCGCGCTCCGGGCTGCAGGTCTCGAGGCCGAGGCAAGGATGATCGCGGCAGAGGCCGTGGCGCGGGGCTGACCATTAGCGCCGAGATCGAAACCTTCCTCGCCATGCTCGCTGCAGAGCGGGGCGCGGCTGCAAATACCCTCGCAGCCTATCGGCGCGATCTTGAAGGTGCGGAAGAACTGCTCGGCAATCTTGCGGGAGCAGGGAAGGCGGAGCTTTCCACTCTCGCGGGGAGATGGGCGGATCTCGCGCCGTCAAGCGTTGCACGCAAAGCGTCTGCGTTGCGGCAATTCTTCGGCTTCCTTGTCGATGAAGGGCTGCGCAAGGATGATCCTTCCGCTGCCTTGCCAAGGCCTGCCGCGCGTCGTCCTCTGCCCAAGATCCTCGGCCACGGCGAAGTGGAGGCGCTGTTCGAGCGGGCAGAACTGGAAACGGAAAGTGGTAACCCGCTGGCGATTCGCATGCTGGCGCTGCTTGAATTGCTTTATGGATCGGGCCTTCGCGCCACCGAACTGGTTGCCCTGCCGCTATCCGCCGTGCCGCGCGATGCGCCGTTCCTGACGGTGACGGGCAAGGGATCGCAACAGCGCATGGTGCCGGTTTCCCGCCGCGCTCAAGCAGCGTTGGCCCGCTGGCTTGAGGTGAGGAATTCCACCTCTGCCTTTCTCTTCCCGTCACGCGCGAAGCACATCAGCCGGATTCGCTTGTTCCAGATGGTGAAGGAATTGGCCGCGCGCGCCGGGCTTGATCCCACAAAAGTCAGTCCGCATGTGCTTCGCCATGCCTTCGCCACCCATCTGCTGGAAGGCGGGGCAGACCTGCGCGTGCTGCAGACTTTGCTTGGCCATGCAGACATTGCCACCACGCAAATCTACACTCATGTGGATTCCGTGCGCATTGTCGCGCTTGTAAATGAGCGACATCCCCTTGCAGGCCGCGCCAGTCAGCGGTAGCGGAACTGTCATGATCTCATATCTCGAATTCGAAAAGCCGGTTGCGACCATCGAAGCCAAGATTGCCGAGCTGCGCACTGCCGCCGGTGAAGGTGGCGATGTCGATATCTCCAAAGAGCTGGCGCGCCTTGAAAAGAAGAGCGCCGAACTGCTCAAAAGCACTTATGCCTCGCTCAGCCCGTGGCAGAAGACGCAGGTCGCCCGCCATCCCTCGCGCCCGCATTTTCGCGATTATGTCGCCAATGCATTTGATGACTTCATGCCGCTTGGCGGTGACCGCCTCTATGGCGACGATGAAGCGATCATGGGCGGCCTTGCCACTATCGGCGGACGCAAGGTGGTGCTGATAGGTCATGAAAAAGGCAATGACACAGAAAGCCGCATTCGTCACAATTTCGGCATGGGCAAACCGGAAGGCTATCGCAAGGCGATCCGCCTGATGGAAATGGCCAACCGTTTTGGCCTGCCGGTAGTGACTTTGGTGGATACATCGGGCGCATTTCCCGGCATTGAAGCGGAAGAGCGCGGCCAGGCTGAAGCCATCGCACGTTCTACCGAGGCGTGCCTTGCGCTTGGTGTTCCCATGGTGGCGGTGATTGTGGGTGAGGGCGGTTCTGGTGGCGCAGTGGCACTGGCAAGTGCTGAACGCGTGTTGATGTTCGAACATGCTGTCTATTCGGTAATCTCCCCCGAAGGTTGCGCTTCGATCCTGTGGCGTACGGGCGAGAAGGCCCCGCAAGCCGCAGAAGCGATGAAGATGACTGCACAGGACCTGCTCGAACTTGGCGTGATTGATCGCATCGTGGCAGAGCCTGTTGGCGGTGCTCATCGCAACCCTGCAGCCGCATCCGCCTCGCTCGCTGCGGCGATTGGCGAGGAACTGGATGCCCTTGCCAGCAAGCCTGCGGAGGAGCTCCGCCGCCTGCGTGACGAGCGCTTCCTGTCGATTGGCCAGAATCTCTAGCGAACGTCGGGTTTCTGCGGAACCAAAGGCTTAACAGCAGGTTGCTTTAGGCAATACTTCGCGCCAGTCTGGCTGCGAGAGTGATTGTTTGGGGAACCTGTCATGCCTGCACCTGCCATTGCCAAGTCTATTCGCCTTGCCCTTGCCGGTGCGGCTTCGCTTGTTATTACGGCATGTGCCACTGTACCTGGCGCCAATATTGCAGCCGGATCGCCCATCACGCCGCAGGAAGCGCAGATGGGGGCGGAATACCATCCGCAATTCATCGCTGAATTCGGCGGCGAGATGACCGGACCTTATGCTAGTTACGTGCAGCAGGTGGGGCAGGGTATCGCCGTGCGATCGGGCCTTGCCAACCGTCCGGATGCCTTTGACGTGACGCTGCTCAATTCATCGGTGAACAATGCCTTCGCCGTGCCTGGCGGCTATGTTTATGTCACTCGCCAGCTGGTTGGCCTGATGAACAACGAGGCGGAACTTGCCGCTGTGCTGGGCCATGAAGTTGGCCACGTTGCGGCACGCCATTCCGCACGCAGGCAAGCCGCCGCTCAGCGCAATCAGCTCGGCGGTCTTGGCATTGCCATCCTTTCCAGCGTGTTGCTGGGCGACAATCCGCTTGGCAACCAGATCGCGAAGAGTGCGATGCAGGGATCGCAGTTGCTGACGCTCAAATATTCGCGCGGGCAGGAGATCGAAGCCGATAATCTTGGCGTCCAGTATCTCGCCAGCGCAGGCTATGATCCGCGCTCGATGGCGACTTTGCTGCAGAGCCTTGCTGCGCAGAATTCACTCGATACGCAGTTGCAGGGACGCGGAGATGCCACCATTCCGGCCTGGGCATCGACGCACCCCGATCCGGCCAGCCGTGTACAGAACGCACTTGCCCAGGCTGGCAGCGGAGCGGGTGTAACGAATCGCGACACCTTCATGCGCCGGATTGACGGGCTGCTTTATGGCGACGACCCCGAGCAAGGCGTGATCGAGGGCAATGACTTCATTCACCCGGAACTGCGTTTGCGGTTCACCGCGCCGCAGGGTTTCTACATGGTCAATGGTACGCGCGCCGTCTCTATCAATGGCGATGCCGGGCGTTCGCAGATGTCCACTGGCCCGTTTGACGGAAACCTGGAGAACTACTTGCGTTCTGTCTTCGCTGCCCTTGGCGATGACCAGCAGCAGCTGGCGCCTTCCAGCATGCAGCGCGCCAACGTGAACGGCATCCCGGTCGTGTTCGGCGGTGCACGCGTTAACAATGGTCAGCAACAGGTTGATGTAACTGTTTTTGCATATGATTTTGGCAATGGGAAGGCCTATCACTTCCAGTCAATCACGCCAGCAGGTGATGCCGGCACTTTCAATTCTATGTATAACTCCATGCGCAAGATCTCTGCCAGCGAGGCTGCGCAAGTGGTGCCGCGCCGGCTCGATATCGTCACTGCCGGACGTAGTGACACGGTGCAGACACTGGCGCGCCGCATGGCTTACACCGACGCGCAGGAGCAGCGCTTCCGTGTGCTCAACGGTTTGTTGGGTAACGCGCGAGTGGTGCCGGGCCGCGAATACAAGATCGTCGTTCGCGCCAACTGACCGGTCAGGCGGTCTGTTTCAGGCAATAGAAAAGGGCGGCAGGTTTCCCCGCCGCCCGGATCTTGTGGTCAATCCTGACTTGGTCAGTCAGATTAAGGGGCGATCACGTCATTCGCGGTTTCAAGCGAACCGCCGACAACCGTGAAGGTCGTGTTCAGTTCGGAACCGACGTTCGACAGGGCGGTAATGGCAGCAACTGCGATAAGGGCAGCGATCAGGC
>CAZYAL010000045.1:0-14593 GCA_964645635.1 uncultured Sphingomonadaceae bacterium
GTCGTGCTCGAAGCCCATGGCTTTGCCCTGCGCGGCAAGGCGCAGGTGCGCGAGTTCTACGACACCTTCCACGCCCATGTGCGCGAGACGGTGATGATTAACGGTTTCTACGAATGCGGCGAAATCAGCATTGCGGACGCCACGATCAACTTTTTCGGTGAGAAGGAACTGCGCTCTTCCGTGATGGAAGCGATCGGCCTCCCGGCAGGGCCCGACGTCCCGAAGGGCGCGGACTTCAATATTCACTACTTCATTCTTTACGAATCCACCGCTGGCCTGATCACCCGGATCAGGACCGGGACGTACGAACCACCAGTCTGAATTGCCATTTCTAGGAGACAACTTCATGGCTACAATTGCCAAACCCATCATCCCCGACTCGTTCCATGCGGACAGCATCGACCTTCCATATGCCGACAACTGGGCCGGGGATCCCGGCATTAAGTTGAAGCTGCTGATGGCGGATATCGAAGGCGGCCGATACGTCGTGCGCATGCAGTTCGAACCGGGCATCAAGGTTGCCCCGCACAAGCACAGCGGGGAAATCCACGCCTTCACCTTCGCCGGGGAGTGGGCCTATCTCGAATATCCGGAAAGCCCCAGCAACCGCGCCGGCTCCTACCTTTTTGAACCGCCCGGCAGCACGCATACTCTGAAAGTGTCTGACGATGTCGAGGGCATGACGGATGTCCTGTTCGTGATGTATGGCGCGATGCTGCACCTCGATGATGATGGCAATGTGATCGGCGTGACCGATGCCGAGAGCGTGCTGCGCGAATATGCGCAACTTCTGCGGAACCAGGGTAAGCCGGTTCCTGGTCGCCTGCCCATCGGCGGGTCAATGGCTTATCGTCCTCTTCCCTGATCCCGGCAGGAAAAGCCGTTCGAAAGGAGTGGAGCGATGGATGTCGAAGCCGAAATAACCAAGCTTAAGGCAATCGTCGAGCACCAGCAGGCAGAACTTGAGCAGGCCCAGCATACCTCGCCCTGCTAGAGGATAAGAATGAAATAGAGCGCCTGCAGTATGCCTACGGCTATTTCATCGACAGCCGCATGTTCGATGAACTGGCAGACCTGTTCGCCGATGACGACGCGTGGATCGAGATCGGCGAACGTGGCTGCTATCACGGCAAAGAAAACATCCGCCGCTTTCTTCTCGATGTTCTCGGCGGCGGGCGCTGGGGCATGACAAGGAACGAGGTTATCAACCACGTGCAGCACCATTTTGTTTTCCGCATCGCCCATCCGGGCGCGCGATATCCTCGCTTCCGGTCGGCTTTGCCTCCCTTCGCTGCGGGCGGGCGGTCGCCCTTTGACTGCCGTGACCAGGATCCTGCCGTGAACTGACTGGCCTGGAATGGTCGCGGTGTCGAAGGCGACGCCAGCGCGTGACCAGGCGCCGCCCGGTAGGGCGAAAGCCAAGCGAACCGGATGGCTCACGCCAGGCGCTTGAGGGGCAAACAAAAAATGCGGAACGCGCGCGCGGATGGGCGTGCGGAAAAGCAAATCTTGCCTCTCCCCGGTGTATTGTGCCAACAAACCACCATGGATGCTCGCCTTGCGAATGAGGGGCTTACCCCGCTCGATCCCGCCTATGTCGCCGTGATGCGGATTACCACTCTGCTGATGGCGGTACCTTTCGTAATCGCCGCGCTGGCGGGCGAAGTTGGGGGGATGCTGTTTAGCGGGGCGTTCCTCGTGCCAGTGGGGTTCGTCTTCGCATTGCTGGTGCTGCTGGTGCCCTTGAAGCGCTTCAACGCGCGCGGTTACGATATCAGCGATGACCGGCTGCGCGTCGTGGCGGGCCTGATGTTCCGCAAGGATACCGTGGTTCCCTTCAGCCGGGTGCAGCATATCGACGTGGAGCAAGGCCCGCTGGAGCGCGCTTTCGGCATCTCGCGACTGGTGCTGCACACCGCAGGCACGCACAACGCTTCCATCATCCTGCCCGGCCTGCGCCATGAAACCGCGAGCGAGATGCGCGAGGCCATCCGCGCGCATGTGAAACGCGAGACGCTGTGAGCACGCACGCCGAGGAAATGGCTGAGGGCTGGCAACGGGTCCATCCGTTTGCGGTTGCCGTCGGCGGCATCCGCAACCTCAGCCAGGCGATCTTTCCGATTGTGATCGTACTGTTCGGATCGCAAGGCATCGGCGGCATACGCGCGGGCCTGGTGCTGGGCATCCTGCTGCTGATTCTGATGTTCAATATCGGCGGGGCGTGGCTCGCCTGGCGCAAGCTGCGATACCGTGTGGGCGAGAACGACGTACGGGTGGAAAAGGGCATCCTCAGCCGCCAGGCGCGGTCTGTCCCCTATGAGCGGATCCAGGACGTGAGCCTTGAACAGGGCGTGCTTCCACGGCTGTTCGGGCTGGTCGAGGTGCGCTTTGAAACAGGTGCTGGCGGGAAGGACGAATTGACGCTCGCCTATGTCACGCAGGATGAAGGCGAGCGGCTGCGCGAAGTTGTGCGTGACCAGAAGCAAGCGCCTGCACCGGCTGCACCAACCGATGCCGAACCGCAAGCGGTGGCGACGCAGTCGAGGGACGAGGTGCTGTTTGCCATGACGCCCGGTCGCTTGTTTACTTTCGGGCTGTTCGAATTCTCGCTCGTCATCGTGGCGCTGCTTGGTGCGGCCTTGCAGCAGGTGGAGTTCCTCATTCCCTTCGATATCTGGGACATCGACGGCTGGGCGAAACGCTTGTCCGGGCCGGGGCAATGGCTGGCGGGGCTGGGCTGGCTGTCGCAGATCATCGGCGCAATGAGCGGCTTGTTCGTCCTCATCGTGCTGGGCGTGGTCACCGGCATTGTGCGCACTGTGCTGCGGGACTGGGATTTCCTGCTGGAAAAGACCCCCAAGGGCTTCCGCCGCCGCCGCGGTCTTCTGACCAAGACGGACGTGGTGATGCCCGCGCACCGGGTGCAGGCGGTCAGCATGGGCACTGGCCTTGTCCAGCGCATCTGGGGCTGGCACTCGCTGTCATTCATCAGCCTGGCGCAGGATGCCAAGTCTGCCAATCACGATGTCGCGCCGTTCGCGCAAGTCGAGGAGCTGGAGCCGATTGTGGCAGAGGCCGGTTTCCACCTGCCTGCGCCAGACACGGACTGGCACCGCCCCAGCCCGAAATACCGGCTCGATACCGCACTGCTGGGCGCCATCCCCATCGCATCGTTCGGCCTGGTGTTCCTGTTTGTCGACGAGGTGTTCTGGCTCGGCATGCTGCTGTCCGCCTTCGCCGCATTGGAGGCGCTGCGGCAGCATTTCCTGTGGCGCTACGAACGCCATGCGGTGGATGCGACGCAAATCCTAACCCGCCGTGGCTGGCTGGTGCCGCGCACCATCGTGGCCAACCGGGTAAAGCTCCATTCGGTGCAGATTAGCCAGGGGCCAATCGCCAGGCGACGCGGCTATTGCCACCTTGTGTTCGGGCTCGCTGGTGGCACGTTCTCGTTCAATGGGGTGAAGCTGGAAGAGGCCGAAGCCATGCGCGCCGCTGTGCTCGACAGTATCGCCTCGGTTGATTTCGCAAACATGCCGCGCTGATGGGAGTTACCGCGGCAGCGGCGCGCGGATGCCTTCCCACTCGGGATTCTTGCCGAACTTGTTCACTACATAGGAGCATTGCGGGGCGATCTTAAAACCTTCCGCGCGGGCATCCGCCACGATGGCTTTTACGAGGATCGCGGCAAGGCCTTGCCCGCGTGCCTCGGGCGGGGTGAAGGTGTGGTCCACCACGCGGATCTCACCATTATCGCCGCGCGCCTTCCACGTCAGCACCGCCGGGCGGGCTGCTCCGGCGACTTCCACCGAATAGGTGCCGCCTTTCTCGTCGTGCACTTTCTGGATGGTGGGCTGTTGGGATTGCGACTGGTCGGCCACGGACTTTTCTCCTTCTTGCCAGAAACGGGATGCAGCGGCATTGCGTTCCGATGCAATTCCTGTCCGACAATTCTGCCCGCGTCCACCCGAAGATGTGGCAAGCGATGCAGGCAGCAGACGCTCCTGACATGCCTTATGACAACGATGGCTTGAGCCAACGGCTGGATGCAGCTTTTGCCGAGCTGTTCGGGCGTGAATGTGCAGTGCTGTGGACAGCCACCGGCACATCGGCCAATTGCCTGGCGTTGGCGACGATGGTGGAACCGCATGGCGGCGTTGTCTGCCATTATGACGCGCATATTGAAGGCGATGAATGCGGCGCGCCGGGCTTCTATCTCCACGGTGCCAAGCTGATGCTCGCTGGCGGCGACCATGCCAAGCTGACGATGGCCAGCGTTTCCGGGCTACTCGATGCGATTCGCGATGACGTGCACCGGGTGCAAGCACATGCCCTGTCCGTTACGCAGGCGAGCGAGGATGGCTGTGTCTATCGCCCGGCAGAACTCGCAGCGCTGACGGCGCTGGCGCGTGAGCGGGGCCTCAGAACGCATATGGACGGCGCGCGCTTTGCCAATGCGGTGGCGTTCCTTGGCGTTTCGCCCGCAGAGGCTTGCGGGGACATGGATGCCTTGAGCTTCGGCTTCGCGAAGAACGGCGGGATGAATGCCGAAGCCATCGTCTTCTTCGATCCTGCGCTCGCCGGGGTGGCCCGCCTGCGACGCAAACGGGCAGGGCATTTGCAAAGCAAGGGGCGTTTCCTTGCCGCCCAGTTGCTCGCCATGCTTGATGGGGACTTGTGGCTGGAGAACGCCCGCGCGGCCAATGCGGCTGCGGCGGCCATCGCTGAAGGCGCAGGCGAACGCTTGCTGCATCCGCTTGAGGTGAACGAGGTGTTTTGCCGCTGCTCGGCGCAAGAGCGTGATGTGCTGCGCGCGCAAGGCTTCGGCTTCTACGACTGGGGGCCGGATGCCGCGCGCTTCGTTGCCTCGTGGGACAGTCGCAATGAGGATGCGGTGGCGCTGGGCAAGGCAATTGCTGCCTTATGAGTGGCAATCTCGCTCCCAACATGTTGAGCGCGCGCGTTGTGGTGCCGTTCATGCTTACCGGGATCATCTGGGGATCGACCTGGTGGGTGATCACCGGCCAGATCAGCGGCGTGCCGGCGGCTTGGGCGGTGTTTTACCGCTTTGTGCTGGCAACACCGGGCATGTTCCTTCTTGCATGGTTGATGAAGAAGCGGCTGCGCCTCGACGGCCCCGGGCACCTGCTCGCCGCAGCCGTGGGCGCGGCGCAGTTCTGCGGCAACTTCATGTTCGTCTATAATGCTGAATTGCACCTGACTTCCGGCATCGTTGCGGTGATGTTCGCGTTGCTGATGGTGCCCAATGCCTTCTTCGCGCGGGTGTTCATCGGTGAGCGGATAGAGCCGGGCTTCCTGCTAGGCAGCGCGGTGGCCATCATGGGCGTGGTGCTGCTGTTGGTGCATGAGGCGGAGAGCTCAACCATGGGCGGCAGCGTCCCCTTGGGAATAGCGTTGACGGTGGGCGGCATCTTGTCCGCCTCCATCGCCAATGTGGTGCAGGCAAACGAGGTTGGCCGCAGGATCGCCATGGTCAGCCTTTTGGCTTGGGCAATGCTTTATGGTCTTGTGGCAGACCTTGTGTTCGCGCTGGTCACCTCAGGTCCGCCGGAGTTGCCCAGGACTTCCGATTTCTGGGTGGGCACCGCCTACCTCGCGATCATCGGCTCCATCGTCACCTTCCCGCTGCACTATAATCTCGTGCGCGAGATCGGCGCGGGCCGCACCGCCTATAACTCAATTGTCACCGTGGTGGTGGCGATGCTGCTTTCCACCGTGTTTGAGGATTATCGCTGGACGCTGCTAGCGGCTGGCGGGATGGTGCTGGCGCTCATTGGCATGGCCCTCGCGCTCAGGTCGCGCAAGATCAAGTCGGTGAAGGTAGGGCAGGCCACTCAGCTGCGGCACGAGGTGGATTAGCGAAGGGCAGTTTTCAGAGCAGGTTGGCGAGCCCCTCGCGGTAAGTTGGGAATTGCGGTTGCCAGCCCAGCACGCGCTTTGCCTTGCCGTTCGCGACGCGGCGGTTTTCGGCATAAAAGCCTTTTGCCATGTCGGACAGGCCCGCCTGGTCGAGCGACTGCAAGGGGGGCGGCTCCACGCCCATCAAGGCGGCGGCATGTTCGATCAGCACATTCTGGCTGGTCGGCAGATCGTCGCTGAGGTTGTAAGCGCCCGGCGGCGTATCGCGCAGCATCGCCAGTTCCACACCGCTCGCGATATCTTCCAGATGCACCCGGCTAAAGACTTGCCCCGGCAGGTCGATCCGGTGGGCCTTGCCGCTGGCGATCCGGTCAAAGGCGCTGCGGCCCGGGCCATAGATTCCGGGCAAGCGGAACACACGTGCGCCCATGTCGAGCCAGCGGGCATCGGCTTTGGCCCTTGCTGAGCGCCTGCCGGTGCCTGTTGGTGCGCTTTCGTCCACCCAGGCCCCTTTTGTGTCACCGTAGACCCCGGTTGAGGACAAGTAGAAGAGCTGCTTTCCGCCCAATCCCTGGCCATAAGTATCGAGCACAGGTTCGGCCCCGTCTCGCGCCGGCGGCACAGAGGACAGCACGTGGCTCGACCGCCTGATGGCATCCGTAACGGTGGGGGTGTCCGAAAAACCGAGCGTTCCTGCGCTACCGGTGGCTTCAACCACCCACCCAGCAGCCTCCATTCGCGCAGCGATGCGCTTTGCGGTATATCCCAGTCCGAAAATCAGCAGATGTGCCATGCATCCGATCCTAACGCTTGGAAGCCCCGGTGAAAGCACCTAAATCACAGGCCATGGATATCGCCCGCACTCCTTCGAACCCGGACGGCAACCCCGAAATGGCTGATGCCGCCGCCACACCGCAAGAGCCCGTCACGATCCGCCGCGAGGATTACAAGCCCTTTGCCTGGCTGGTCCCCGAGATCGCGCTGGATTTCGATCTCGGCATTACCTGCACCCGCATCGCATCGAAGCTGACGGTGCAACGCAACGCAAAGGCGGATCGCGCAGACAGCATCCGCCTGAACGGCGATGGCCTCACCCCGGCCGAGGTGAAGGTCGATGGAGAGGTGGTCAACAGTTGGTCGATGGATGGCGATGACCTGATGGTGCCGCTGGTGGGGGACAGCCACCTCGTCGAAGTCATTACCGAGATCGACCCATCTGCCAATACCCAGCTGATGGGCCTCTATGCCTCGAACGACATGCTTTGCACCCAGTGCGAGGCAGAGGGCTTCCGCCGCATCACCTTCTTCCCTGACCGGCCGGATGTCCTGTCCACCTACCGGGTGAAAATGACGGGCGACAAGGTTAAGCTCCCGGTCCTCCTGTCCAACGGCAATTGCACTGCGACTGGCGAGAACGCGGATGGCACGCATTGGGCCGAGTGGCACGATCCGTGGCCCAAGCCATCCTATCTCTTCGCGCTGGTGGCAGGCGACCTCGTCGCCAATACCGACATCTTCACCACTTGTGGCGGGCGCGAGGTGACGCTCAATATCTATGTCCGCGATGGCGACCTTGAGCGTACCGGCCATGCCATGGAAGCGCTCAAGAAGAGCATGAGGTGGGATGAGGAGGTCTTCGGCCGCGAATATGACCTCGACCTGTTCAACATCGTTGCCGTGTCCGATTTCAACATGGGCGCGATGGAGAACAAGGGCCTCAACATCTTCAACACCAAATATGTGCTGGCAGACCCCGACACCGCGACAGATGGCGATTTTGACGCGGTGGAAGGCGTGATCGCGCATGAATACTTCCACAACTGGTCGGGCAACCGCATCACCTGCCGCGATTGGTTCCAGCTTTCGCTGAAGGAAGGCTTCACGGTGCTGCGTGACCAGCTGTTCAGCCAGGACATGGGCAGCGAGCCAGTTAAGCGGATCGAGGATGTGCGCGTGCTGCGCTCTGCCCAATTCCCGGAGGATTCCGGCCCGCTGGCGCATCCAATCCGGCCAGACAGCTATCGCGAGATTTCGAACTTCTACACCGCCACCGTCTACAACAAGGGCGCAGAAGTCATCCGCATGATGCGGACCATGTGTGGGCCGCAGAAGTTCCGTGAGGGAACGGACCTCTATTTCGACCGCCACGATGGCGAGGCAGCAACATGCGAGGATTTCGTTAGCTCGATGGAAGAGGGCGCAGGGCTCGACCTGTCCCAGTTCCGCCTGTGGTATTCGCAAGCCGGCACGCCGAAAGTGACTGCATCGCTGCTGCATTCTGGCGACACCACCGTGCTCGCCTTGATGCAAAGCGTGCCGCCCACACCTGGCCAGCCAGACAAGAAGCCGATGCCGATCCCGCTGAAGGTTGCGCTCTATGATCGCGACACCGGCAAGCATTCGGGTGAGCAATTGCTGGTGCTGGATGAGGCGCAGAAGGACTTCAATTTCTCGGGCTTTGCCAAGCCGCCGATCCTGTCAGTCAACCGCGGCTTCTCCGCACCTGTTACCATCGAGCGCGATGTGCCTGCCGAGGATCTTGTTTTCCTCGCCGCGCATGATGACGATCCGTTTGCCCGCTACGAGGCAATGCAGGAGCTGATCGTCACGCACCTGAAGGACGTGGTCGACGGCAAGCTGGACGATGTCGCGCGCGAAGATGGTCGCAAGGCGATTGCCGGTGCGCTTGCCGCCGTGCTGGCGGACGATTCGCTGGATGACCTGATGCGCGGTGAGCTGCTGATCTTGCCGAGCCAGACTTACCTTGCCGAACAGATGCTGGCGGCAGACCCCGGCAAGATCCACGAAGAGCGTCAGGCCTTACGCGGCTGGCTCGCCAAGGAAATGGAGGCTGACTTGCTCGCCTTGCATGGCCGCGCTTCGGACGTGCCCTACAGCCTCGATGCAGAGGCCCGCGGTGCGCGCAAGGTGAAGACGCAGTCGCTGATCTACCTCGCAGAAGGGAACCCTGCTCTCGCCGCTAAGATGGCTGCAGGGCAATATGATGCTGCTGACAACATGACAGACAGGCAAGGCGCACTGATGGTGCTTGCTGGGCTTGAGACGCCGGAGCGCGCACACAAGCTGCTCGATTTCTACAACCGCTACAAGGCGCATGCTCTGGTGGTCGACAAGTGGTTCGCGATCCAGGCGCAGTCGCTCCATCCCAATGCGATCGAGCATGTCAAAGCCCTGGCCGGGCATCCCGATTTTACCATGCGCAACCCCAACCGCGTGCGTTCGCTCTACATGGCGTTTGCGGCCAGCCCGCATGCCTTCCACGCGGCGGATGGCGAGGGCTACCGCATGATCGCTGACCTAATTCTCGCGCTTGACCCGATCAACCCGCAGATCGCTGCGCGATTCGTTTCGCCGCTGGGCCGCTGGCGGCGGATTGAGCAGGGCAGGGCGAAGCTGATGCGCGGCGAACTCGAACGGATTGCGGCAGCGGGCAATCTCTCGCGCGACACCTCCGAACAGGTCAGCCGCAGCCTTGGCTGAGCAAGGTGCGCCTGCTGTAGAAGTGATTCGCTCGGACGTTCTGGGCGGTTTGCCGCACGGATTCCTGGGATCCACTGGCAGCGTGAGCACGGGCATTGTGGCGGGGCTGCAGGTTGGTCTCAATGCAGGCGATGACGATGTTGCGGTAATCGAGAATCGCAGAAGGGCGCTCTCGGCGGTGTGTCCCGGTGCGCGGCTTGTGACGGTGAAGCAGGTGCATTCGGCCGTTGCGGTGATCACCACCGCGCCCTGGCCCGAAGATTCGCGGCCTGAAGCAGATGCCATTGTCACAGCCACACCGGGACTCGGGTTGGCAATTGTTACTGCCGATTGTGCGCCGGTTCTGATGGCTGATTTCAAGGCTGGCGTGATTGGTGCCGCCCATGCCGGATGGCGTGGTGCGTTCGATGGCGTGCTCGAAAGCACCATCGCGCAGATGGAGGCGCTTGGCGCCGACCGCGCCAACATCAGGGCGGCCATCGGTCCGTGCATCGCCTTGTCCAGTTACGAAGTGGACGAAGGCTTTCGAAACCGATTTCTCGAACAGAATACTGAAAATAAGAGATTTTTCGGAGGTGCGAAACCTGATCACTGGCAGTTCGATCTTGAAGCCTATGCTGCCAACCGCCTGCGCAAGGCGGGCCTCACCAACGTTGATTGCCTTGGTCTTGATACCTATTCGAACGAGGCCCGCTTCTATTCGTACCGCCGTTCGGTGCATCGCGGCGAGCCAACCTATGGCCGCCAGTTCTCTATAATCTCGCTTTGAAAAACGCTGCAGAGATGGGGGTAAATGCCGTCCCTATCGCCGAATAGCCAAAAGGCGGGTTGGCATGCGCGATTTGCTCGTCTATCAGCCGCGCCGAGCCGCCGCCCCCGGGGCAATGTTTCGGCGTGTGGCAGGTCATGATTCTTTTCGGATGTGTCCGCGGGTATTCGCTCGTGGGAACACCGGCAGGCAAGGCAAGGTAATGGCAACCACCACTGATACCGCCAACACGGAAGTAGTGGCCGAAGACGGCGTCCGTCGTCGCGACTTCATCGAAATTGCTGCTGTATCTGCAGCCGGCGTGGGCGGTCTTTTCACCGTCCTTCCGCTGGTCAGCCAGATGGCACCATCCAAGGACGTTCTGGCCGAAAGCACGACCGAGCTGGATATTTCCGCTCTTGAGCCTGGTCAGTCGATCAAGGCCGTGTTCCGCAAGCAGCCGGTCTTCGTTCGCAACCTCACCCCGCGTGAGATCGAAGCGGCTAATGCTGTCGATGTCGGCGACCTGCGCGACCCGCAGACGCTGGCTGAGCGTACGCAGGAAGGCCATGAGAACATCCTGGTTGTGATGGGCGTCTGCACGCATCTCGGTTGCGTGCCGCTTGGCGCTGCCGAGGGTGAGAACAAGGGTGAGTATGGCGGCTATTTCTGCCCCTGCCACGGTTCGCACTACGACACGGCTGCTCGTATCCGTAAGGGTCCGGCGCCTGCCAACCTCGAAGTTCCGGAATATTCCATCACCGACACCACTCTCGTGATCGGCTGAGGCAAGAGGCACAAGAAATGAGTTTTCCCTGGGCCAAGCATTACGAACCCACCAACCCGGTGGCAAAGTTCTTTGACGAGAAACTGCCGCTTCCGCGCCTCGTCTACAACGCAGTGGGTGCCGGTTACCCGGTTCCGCGCAACCTTTCGTACTTGTGGAACTTCGGCGTCCTCGCTGGTTTCTGCCTGGTGCTGCAGATCGTCACCGGCGTGGTGCTGGCGATGCATTATGCGGCGAACGATGCGGTTGCCTTCAGCTCCGTTGAGCACATCATGCGCGATGTGAACTGGGGCTGGGCGATGCGTTACGCGCACGCCAACGGTGCTTCGGCCTTCTTCGTGGTGATTTACCTGCACATCTTCCGTGGCTTCTTCTACTCCTCGTATAAGGCGCCGCGCGAAATGATCTGGCTGATCGGCGTCGTGATCTTCCTCCTCATGATGGCTACCGCCTTCATGGGTTATGTGCTTCCCTGGGGGCAGATGAGCTTCTGGGGTGCCAAGGTGATCACCGGCCTGTTCGGCGCGATCCCGCTGGTTGGCGAAACGCTGCAGGTGTGGCTGCTGGGCGGCTATGCGCCTGACAACGCCGCGCTGAACCGATTCTTCAGCCTGCACTTCCTGCTCCCCTTCGTGATCGCCGGTTGCGTGATCCTGCACATCTGGGCGCTGCACATCCCGGGTTCCTCGAACCCCACCGGCGTGGAAGTGAAGAGCGAAAGCGATACCGTGCCGTTCCACCCGTACTACACTGCCAAGGATGGCTTCGGCCTCGGCGTGTTCCTGCTGGTCTACTGCGCATTCCTGTTTTTCATGCCAAACGCACTGGGCCACCCGGACAACTACATCCCGGCGAACCCGCTTTCGACGCCGGCGCACATCGTTCCCGAATGGTACTTCTGGCCGTTCTACGCGATCCTGCGCGCCTTCACCTTTGACTTCATCCTGCCTGCCAAGCTGTGGGGCGTGCTTGCCATGTTCGCAGCGATCCTGGTGTGGTTCTTCCTGCCCTGGCTGGATAAGTCGCCTGTGCGCAGCGGCAGCTATCGCCCGCTGTTCCGCATCTTTTTCTGGGTGCTGGTGGTCGACATGGCTGTGCTGTTCTGGCTCGGCGGTGCGGCTGCTGAAGAGCCCTATGTGATGTTCAGCCAGCTGGCGACAGCATATTACTTCCTGCACTTCCTCGTGATCCTGCCGATCATCTCTTCGATCGAGAAGCCCAAGCCGCTGCCTTTCTCGATCACCGAGGCAGTGCTGGGGTCTGACGAGAAGTCAGGCATGAACAAATCCGAGCCGACGGCTTGAACGCGCAGGCTTAGGGGAAAGAAACAATGATCCGCCTTGTTGGAATTCTGGTCGGCCTCGTCTTCACCTTTGTGGTGCTACTTGCCTTTGCTACCGGCGCTTACACCGCCGCAACCGAAGGCCTTGGCGAGGAGACCGCAGAGAAAGTCTTCCATCTCGACCCCAAGCATGTCGAGTTTGCACATGACGGCCTGGCGCCGGAATGGGACGTGGCACAGCTGCAGCGCGGCTACCAAGTCTACAAAGAAGTGTGCAGTGCTTGCCACAGCATGAACTTCGTCGCCTTCCGCAGCCTGGAAGAACTCGGCTACACCGAAGATGAAGTGAAGGCTGAAGCAGCTTCATGGGTCGTTCCGGGTATCAACCCTGACACCGGCGAAGCGGCGACCCGTCCGGGCACGCCAACCGATTATTTCCCGGCTCCCTATGCCAACAGCGTGGCTGCGGCTGCGGCCAACAACAACGCGATCCCGCCGGATCTCTCGCTGATCACCAAGGCTCGCCACCATGGCCCGCAGTATGTCTATTCGCTGCTGACTGGCTATCAGGCGCCTTCGGCGGAGCTGGTTGAGCGTTTCCCGGATTCCGTCCCGGCCGCTGGACTGAACCACAATCCGTACTTCGCGAACCTTAACCTCGCGATGGCTCCGCCGCTGACCAGCGATGGCCAGGTGACCTATGCTGATGGCACCGAAGCCACTGTTGACCAGATGGCGAAGGACGTGTCTGCCTTCCTCACCTGGACGGCAGAACCCAGCCTGGTCGACCGTGTTCGCCTTGGCTGGATCGTGATGGGCTTCCTGCTCTTCATCACCATCCTCGCATGGCTGGCCAAGAAGTCGGTCTGGTCCACATTGAAGACTCGCAAGGACTGATCCAAGCGTTGCAGGGCCAGCGAGCACCGGTGCAGGTAATTTGACCCGCGACGAGCTCAAGGCCCTCATCCGCACGGTTCCGGATTTCCCGGCACCCGGCATCCAGTTTCGTGACATTACCACGCTCATTGCTGATGGGCGTGGTCTTGCCGCTTCTGTTGATCACATGGCGAATCTGGTTCCCGCGGGGATTACTGCCGTTGCAGGTATCGAGGCGCGCGGCTTCATCTTCGGCACAGCACTGGCCTTGCGTCTCGGCGTCGGTTTCATTCCGGTCCGCAAGGCAGGAAAACTCCCTGTCGAAACCATCGGCATCGACTACGCCCTCGAATATGCCGAAGCCCGCATTGAGATCGACCCCACCCAGGTCAATGCAGGTGCGGCGGTGCTGCTGGTGGATGACCTTATCGCCACGGGCGGTACGGCGCTGGCTGCAGCACAATTGCTTCGACAGGCGGGCGCTGCTTGTGAAACCGCGCTGTTCCTTGTCGACTTGCCTGAACTCGGCGGCGCGGACCGTCTTCGCAACTGCGGCATTGCCGCCCACGCATTGATGGCATTCGCCGGCCATTGATCGCTGGATCGCCCGTTTGGGAAACCGCCAATCGGCCGAGTTGGGAAATTAAACCTGCTTCGGGCATTTAACCCAAGAGGCGCATTTCCGATCACGGCCTCGCGGGAGTTTCATGGAAGAACAAGCCTTCGTCATCGCCCTTGTGGGCATACTGGGGATCGGCGCACAATGGATTACGTGGCGCACAGGCTGGCCAGCCATCGTTCTGATGCTCGCCGCGGGCTTCCTTGCCGGACCGATACTCGGGATCTTCGATCCAGAGGCTGCATTCGGCGAGATGCTCGTACCGATGATCTCCATCGGAGTGGCGCTGATCCTTTTCGAAAGGGGGCTCAGCCTCGATTTTCATGAATTGCGTAAGTTTGGTGCAGGTGTGTGGCGGCTGGTCATCTTTGGCGTGCCGTTGGGCTGGCTGTTCGGCTCGCTCGCCGGGTACCACATTGCCGGACTCGTCTGGCCCGTGGCGATTCTGTTCGCGGGCATCCTTGTGGTGTCAGGGCCGACGGTGGTGATGCCCTTGCTGCGCCAGTTGAACGTGCAACAAAGGCATCGCCGGGTCGAAGTCGAAATCGCCCCGGCTGAACCGGCAAATACACGCGATACTGCTCCTGCGGCAGTTGGTAATGACGAGGATGCTTGACGAGAGGCCCTGATGGGTGGCAAGCGCCATTGCATAAGAGCGGGCGGGTATAGCTTAGTGGTAAAGCCCTAGCCTTCCAAGCTAGTTATGCGGGTTCGATTCCCGCTACCCGCTCCAGCCGCCCCTCCGCCAACATCGCAAAATAGTCCGCAACGATCAGGTCGATTTCGGTGTCGTTCCAATTGTCGGCCAAGCGATTGCCCTCCCGACATGCATTTTAGTGGAAGCCAATAGAATGCCCAGGGCGAACGGACATTCGGACTTGTCGCCCCCTCATTGTGAAC
>CAZYAL010000046.1:0-9891 GCA_964645635.1 uncultured Sphingomonadaceae bacterium
CCCAGCAGGGCTCACCACCTTATTTCAGATACTTATGCGGGTTAATCTCGGGGATGAGTGCTTGAGATTCGTCACAAAGGTTTCACTAAGGTTTCACCGTTTGTGTGATCTAGCTACCCTGTAAGCCAACCAGCCACCGTCTGGTCTGCTTCCTGATTCGACACCCCCACCCCCCTCTTAAATTCTGACCAGCGACACCCCACCGGGGTGGCACCCCCCTATCCGTCAGATGGGACCCACGGGTTGTGTATACATACTATTCTGCGCGTTGGACGGGGTTGTTTGGGTTGAGACTGAAGGTGCAGACAGTTCTGTAACCGATCAAGCCTCACTAGCGGCCCCTTAATCGCTTGTGCACTGCGTGCTTGTCGTGTGCCAAATGCCATCCTGCCAATACCCTTGCGGCACGCATGTCATATCGATGCTCGGTCTAGGTCGGTTGGTTTGTGGCGATCGTAGAAGCATCTGGCTTAGGCCCAAAAGTGCATTCCCTTGCTCTCGATTTCTGCGGCGTCTTTCTTCCGCCGCCAACGCCTGCTGTTGCTGTTGCTGTTGCTGTTGCTGGATTGCTAGTTGCTGCCGTTGAATGGCTCGCTGTTGCTCCAGTTGCTGAGCAACCTGGTAGCCCCCGGCAACTCCTAAGACGTAGACTTCGGCCGCCGGATCATACGCATCAACCCGGCGGCCGAAGTCGCGGCCAGCAACAGCCACTTTGCTGATGTAGCAATCGGGAGTTCTTCGAGATCGACGCCCAGAGGGTGATAGCCGCTCTTTAACTTACTGGAGGTAAGGATGTCACACCGAGGGAATATATCGCTGAGGATCCAGAAGGCGTAGAGGACCTTGATCGGAAGGTGGCCAAGGCGGCGAAGCTATTGCTTCACCAACGGGCACACTGTTCGCGCATCGGCCTCAACCCAGAAATTCGTTGAGATCTGTAGCCACGCGTTCCGGCTGTTCCCAGAACATCGAATGGCCCAGTCCTTCGTAGCAGATGAACTGCGCTTTCGGTAAGGCGGCGCGCAGTGCGGTCTGGTCGCCTTCGATCATCAGCTCGTCCTGGTTGCCCCAGAGGATCAGCGTCGGCGCGGTGATGCGGCTGGCTGCCTTGGTCCAGTCGAGCACTTCAAGGCCCATGACGATGCCGAGCCAGGCACGTTTCGGCATGGCGGATTCCTCCTGCCGCAGATGGGCCATCATCTCGGCATCTTCAGCCGAGGAGTCCGGCGCCCACATCTGCATGAACTCCCCTTCGGGATCGAGCGGATAATCCTGCGCGTGGAGCATGTCGTAGAGGAAATCGGTGCCGGGGCCGGCGCGCAGGGCCGACGAGATGAGCACCAGCTTCTCGACTTGCTCGGGGTGGATCGAAGCGAGGACGCCGGCCGTCATCGAACCAAGCGAATGGCCGACGATGGTGGCCTTCTCGTAACCGAGCGCGGTGATGAAGTCGCTCACGTCCTCCGCCATGTCGCTGATGTAGTAGCAACATTCCGGCTCGCTGCTGTCACCATGGCCGCGCAGGTCGAGCGCAATGTAGCGCTTCGCCGGATCGAGGAATGGCGCGATGGTCGAATAGGCGCGCGACGTGTCGGAATAGCCGTGGATCAGGATAACCGGTTCGCCATCAGGGTTGCCCCATTCGACGAAAGCGATTTCCATCGCGTCATTGGCTCGCAGAGTCTGCTTGGCGGCAACCCAGCCTGCCTGCCCTGGCGGAGTTGTGACTTGCGCATGGGCCGTGCAGGCTGTCGTCAGGGACAGGATGAGGGCGATGCTTGCGAGCTTTTTCAAGGATACCTCCAGGAAATCACGGGCTGCGTTGTGGACAAGATCAGGCTTCTGAACTGCCAATGCGGAAGAAGACGTCTGGCTTGTTCCGTTGCAGCCAATACGCCCATGCTATGCCGCCAAGGCCGGTGCCGTAGACCGAGATCATGATGACGTTCGCGACGGCTTCGCTTGTGCCGACGAGGTCCACGAAGTTGAGGTTGGCCAAGGCAAAGATCACGAACAGGCAAACCGCAGCCACTATAGGAGCAACCACAGAACGCAGCGGGTGGAGCTTGGTCTTCGTGCGCAGGAAGTAGGCGGTAACCGCGATCGAGGTCAGGAACAGCAAGAGCATGAACCCGAACACGCCAACACCGACTTGGCGTGCGTAGAGCAGGTCCGGTGATGAACCGATGATCGGGAAGGGGACCATGATCAGGCCAAGGATCACCGCCGCTGTGACCGAAGCAGCCGAGGGTGCCCGGAAGCGGGGGTGGATGACCGAAAGGCGCGCCGGGATCAGCCCGTTCTCCGACATGCGGAAGAGATAGCGCGAGAGCACATTGTGCATCGACAGGCACGCACCATAGAGGCTGGTGCACAGCAGGATGTAGCCGATGATCACGGCCCACTGGCCAAGGTCCCGGCGAAGCGCGAGGGGGAAGGTCTTGGCCGGATCTTCCAAGGAGATTGCCACGGCATCGGCCGCGCCCATCGAGACAATCAGGAAATAGGTGGTGCCGGCATAGAACAGGGTGAGGAAGCCCACGGTGAGGAAGGTGGCGCGGGGGATAGTCTTTTCGGGTTCCTTCGCTTCGTCGCGATAGACCGCGGTGGATTCAAAGCCGAGGAACATGCCGGCCGAAAACAGCAATGCGAGGCCCGGCGCGCCGGAGAAGATATGCTCCGGCTGGAAGCTCTCCCAGACGAAGCCGCTGGCACCGCCGGTGAGCAAGACGGTGATGTCGAAGCCGAAGATCAGGACGAATTCGAACAGGATCAGGAACGAGAGGACCTGCGCCGAAACGCTCAGCTCGCGATAGGCAAGGATGGTGCTCAGCAACCAGGCACCTGCCACGAAGGCCCACCAGGGAATATCAGGGCCACCCAGTTCCTCAGCAATCAGCCGGTTGGCTGCCAGCCCGAGGAAGGCATAGGTGCCGGCGGCCAGAAGGAAATAGGACAACAGCGCGACTACCGTGCCTGACAGGCCCAGCTTCTTGCCCAGCCCGGCCGTGATGTAGACGTAAAACCCGCCAGCGGCAGGGAGGACTTTCACCAGCTCGGTGTATCCGACCGCGAAAAGCAGCAGAACGGCGCCAGTAAACAAGAACGCTACCGGAGCGCCCAGTCCGTTTCCGAATGCGATCACTACTGCGAGGTAGCCTGCGACCACGGCAAGCGGAGCGGAGAAGGCGATCACCACTGCAGCGATCCGAAGAACGCCAAGTTGGCCGGACAGGCCTGCCTTTTCAGGTGTAGCTGCTTCTGCGGCAGTTTCGGCAGTCGTGCTCATTGGGCTGGGTTCTCTTGTCGGTTCAGGCTCTGGGAGCCCCGGAATGGCTTCAGCGCCATAGTGGCACCGGGAAGTTGATATGAAAACGGCGGGGCCTTGGACAAGACCCCGCCGCATTCAGTTCAGGCATGGTGGCAAGGCTTAGAAAGACTTGCGGGCACCGATGCCGTACATGCGCGGTTCTGCATATGAGGAGAGAGCCAGGCCCGCGAATGTGTTGTCATAGCCAAAGGTCTTGCGATTGACGTCGAAGATGTTGTGCACGAAGGCATAGATCTCCCAGTCGTTCTGTTCCTGACCGATGCCGATGCGGGCATTGGTCATCCATGACGCCGGGATATCGGTGATTTCCGAAGGCGCCAGGTTGGCCTTGTGCTTGCCCATGTAGTCCGCTTCGGCGAGCAGGTTCAGCTGGAAATCGCCGAGGTCTACCGACTGGCCAAACGATGCGTTGAAGGTGAAGCTAGGTGCCTTCACCGGATCGACGTTCTGCGGGCCGGAGCCGGTGTCAACGCCATAGACCGTTGCATCAAGCAGCGAGACACCCAGGCCGATGTTCGCACCTTCCCAGGGCTTGGCAAACAGCTCAGCTTCACCGCCATAGAACTTTGCGTCGTTGTTCGACACGCTGCTCGAAATGCCGTTGAAGTTGAAGGTCTGGTAGTCGTTGTAGTCATAGTAGAAGGCCGCCGCACGGAAAGTGGCGTAGCCATCGATGATATCGGCCTTGGTGCCGACTTCGAAGGCGTGGACCGTCTCGTTCTTGAACGGCGTTTCCGCAATCGGAAGGTAACCGTCGGCCGTGGCGTTGAAGCCCGGTCCGCGGATACCGCGGCTGGCACTGGCGTAGAACAGCAGGTCAGGCGTTGCCTGGAAATCAAGGCCGATCTTGCCGGCGAAGTCGCCGTTGCCCTGGTGGGTCAGGCCTCCAACGGCAGGCGTGGTGAAATCGTAGTTCTGGCAAGTCGGATCGTCATAGTCGATTTCACAGCCGGGATAGATTTCGAAGGCCACCGAGCTGAAGTCCTTGGAGTCATGCGTGTAACGCAGGCCCACGGTGGCTTTCAGCTGTTCGGTCAGCTCATATTCCACCTGCCCGAACACGGCCCAGGACTCGGTGTCCTGAGAGTAACGGTTGGGATAGAGGAAATCGAACGCCACGAAGTCGAAGTCCGTACCGTAGTCGCCCGAGAGGTTCAGGTAGTAGGCACCGAGGGTCCAGTTCAGGCGCTCCGCGTCGCCGTTCAGGCGCACTTCCTGAGTGAACTGTGCGGTGTCACCCATGGTGCGGAAGTTGAAGTACTGGTTGGGCGTACTGTCAGCGTCTTCGCTGTAGTTGATCTTGCCGACCGAGTAGTTGGTGATCGTGGTGAGCGAGATATTGTCGCTTACATCGCCTTCGATCTCGAGCGTGACGTAGTTGAAGCTCTTCTTGATGAAGGCTTCGCTCGAGTTGAAGCTACCCTCGTGCGGCTCGGCGATGGGATCGCGGTAGCCGAGCGGGTCGTTGCCCGGGCCGGTGCCATAGAAGTCGAGGTCGATGGGCAGGACGCTGGGCTCGAAAGTGACCGGGTCAACATAGCCCGGCAGCGTCTTGTATGCGCCTTCGACGTGGCGCGGGCTGCGGTTCACGGAACCCGTGGCGGTGACTGACCAGTCATCCGTTTCCCAGCGCAGCTTGGCGCGCACGCCCCATGCATCCTGCTCGAAAGCGTCGGCATTGTCGTCGGGCGTCGGGTTGTTGTTCTTGTAGTAGCCGTCACCCTGCTGGAAGAAACCGGCAACGCGCAGGCTGAAGTTGTCAGTCACGCGGGTGCCGACAGCGCCTTCGAGGAAAACGCGGTTGTAGTTGCCATAACGGGCATCGGCAAAGCCGTTGGTATCTTCACCCGGATCGGTCGTGACGAAGTGCAGCAGGCCGCCGGTCGAGTTGCGACCAAAGAGCGTGCCCTGCGGGCCGCGCAGCGCTTCGACGCGCTGCATATCGTAAACCGGGAAACCGACCATTGAAGTGGTCGGGACATAAACGTCATCAAGATAGACGGCGTTCGGCATTTCCTGGTGCTCGGTATAGTCAACCTGCGCCACGCCGCGGATGGTCACGAAGGCGTTGAGGCCCTGCGAGCTGCCGCCGTCAAAGATCAGGCCCGGCGTCTGTGCAGCAATGCCGCGTGCGTCAGCAACACCCTGGCGGGCAAGCTGGTCGCCCGAGAAGGCCGTGATGGAGATGCCGATATCGTCGATCACCTGCTCGCGGCGCTGTGCGGTAACAACGATGCGGTCATCGTCTTCTTCCGCAGTTGCATTTTCGCCGTCCTGCGCGTGGGCAGGCATGGCAATAGCCATGACGCTGGCGGCTGCACCGAGGAACAGTGCATTGCGCAGCGTAAGAGGCGATCGATTACTCTTCGAATTGGTAAGACGTGACATGGCGCAATAACCTCCCGTTGGTTTCAATGCGTCGGCGCTCCCCAGTGTTGCGCCCGGTTCGTCTTTACGAACGGTTGTTAAGATTGATCAGCTTTGGCATACATGTCAAGCGGCCAATTGCTGCGACGCGTCAACGAAGTGACATCTGGGCAACATGGTGGATGTTTCGGAAGGTGCTGAGCAGCGTTGATCGGATCGCCCGATGCGGCGGATACGCTTGGAATTACTGGTTGAACCTTTCTTGTCAGGCTTCTCGGAAGGACTTTGGAATGGCACAGGATAACAACGCCGAATCTCTTGGCGCCGGTTTCTCTCGGAGAGAGGTTTTCGGGGTTGGCGCTGCAGGGCTTGCAGCCGCCTCGATCACCACTCCTTCGGTTGCGAGCGCTCACGACGGGGCCGACTCAGCGACAATCGTGGAGACTGCTAGTGGCAAGGTGCGCGGGCTCCTGCGAGCCGGGGTGCACGAGTTCAAGGGCATTCCCTATGGCGCGCCGACCGGCGGCGAAAACCGCTTCCTTCCCCCCAGGAAGCCGGAACCCTGGACCGGCGTGCGCGAGGCCCTGACCTACGGTAACCCGTGTCCACAGCACAATCCGTGGGGCGCGTTCTTCGTGGATGCGCAACCTGCCAGCGAAGACTGCCTCGTCCTGAATGTCTGGACGCCTGAGGGCCGCGATCCCGGTGAGCCATTGCCCGTCATGGTGTGGATCCACGGTGGCGGGTTCGAAAGTGAATCCGGCGGTGTCCCGGGCTATGCGGGCGATGCGCTGGCCAAGGCCGGTAATGTCGTGGTTGTCTCGCTCAACCACCGGCTCAATATCTTCGGCTATTTCTATCTTGGCGACCAAGCAGACGAGCGGTTTGCGACGTCGGGCAATGCCGGCCACCTTGATCTTGTCGCTGCGCTTGAATGGGTGCGCGACAATATCGCGGGGTTTGGCGGCGATCCGGGCAACGTGACCATCTTTGGCGAGTCCGGCGGTGGCGGCAAGGTCAGTGCCGCGATTGCCATGCCGGCGATGCATGGCCTGTTCCACAAGGCGATTGTCCAGAGCGGGCCCTATTTGAGATCGCTGGAGCGCGATGTCGCGAGCGAGATGACGGCACTGGCCTGCAACTATCTTGGTTTGCGGCCCGATGATGTCGCCAGCCTGCAGGCGCTGCCAGTGATCCGCCTGAAGGAGGCTTATGCGCACGTGAAGGCGACTGGCCTGCAAGGCGGAGGCGATGCCTGGTACGGGCCTGTCGTGGACGGACAGGTCTTCACCAGCCATCCGTGGGATCCGGGCGCACCGGACTATGCCGCGCGCATCCCGATGATGATCGGTACGACAAGCGAGGAAGAGGCCCTGTTCTTCGGCGATGCGCTGAAGGAGGACATCTCCGACGCTGAGCTTGCTGCGCGAATTGCCGGAAATGTGCGCTTCCTCGACCATCCCGCCGAGCGTTACGAGCCGCTCATCGCCACATATCGCGAGAACATGCCGGAGCTGTCTAACACCCAGCTCTGGGTGCGCATTGCCACAGATGCTGGCTGGTGGCGACCGGCCTTGCTGCAAGCCGAGCGCAAGATCGCCCGAGGCGGGCCGCCAGTCTACATGTATGAATTCGGCTGGAAGGTGCCCTATGCTGGCAGCGAATGGGCAATCCATGGCACGGACCTGCCCTTCATGCTGGGTCATCCCGACTATGCACCGGGCTGGGGGCCTGACGATTCCCAGGCGCTTCGCGAAGCGGCAGACACGCAGGGTGATCGCTACGCGCTGGCCGAACAAGCCATGAAGAGCTGGGCTGCTTTCGCCTGGCATGGGAACCCGTCAACTGCGGACCTCCAATGGCCAGCATATGATCTCGTCACGCGGCCGGTGATGCGCTTTGACCGCGAATGCGGGCTGGTTCGCGATCCGCGTTCTTTTGCGCGCGAAGCCATCAAGGCCCTGTCGTGATATGGGCTCCATATTTAATCGAACGGACAGGCTATGAGCAGGGAACTGATCGAATTTGCATCCGAAGGCCGGACCATCCGCGGCTGGCTATACCTGCCTGACGGCGCGCAAGAGCCGGTTCCGGCCATCGTGATGGCGCACGGCTTTTCGGCTGTGAAAGAGCAATATCTGGATCGCTATGCCGATGTGTTTGGTGCCAGCGGCCTTGCCGTGATCGTCTTCGACAATCCAAATTTCGGAGACAGTGACGGCCTTCCACGGCAGGAGGTCGATCCGGTGCTGCAACGTCGCGCCTATCGCGATGCCATCACCTTCGCGCAGACCGTTGAGGCGATTGACGGGAGCAGGATCGGCATCTGGGGCAGCAGCTATAGCGGTGGCCACGTAATCCAGCTCGGCGCCATTGATCGCCGGGTGAAATGCGTTGTCAGCCAGGTGCCGATCATCAGCGGTTACCAGTCCTCCCTGCGGCAGACCAAGGCAGGGCGCATGGCCGTGCTGGAAGAACGCTTTGCGGTAGATCGCCTCGCGCGCTTCCTTGGTGAGCCGCCTGCCATGATCCAGGCGGTCGAGGAGATGCCCAAGAAAGCAGCAGCCATGGTCGGGCAACCAGCGCGCGATTTCTTCCTCGGGACGCTTGATTTCGCGCCAAACTGGAAAAACGAAGTCACGTTACGGAGCGCCGAGATGTCACGTGAAAACGAGCCGGGCAGCTACATCGCGAGGATCAGCCCCACGCCCTTGCTGATGATCGTTGCGCGCGACGATGATGTCACCGCGGCAGACCTCTCGCTGGAGGCCTACAACCGGGCGCTCGAGCCAAAGAAGCTCGTCCTGCTACCGGGTGATCACTTCATGCCCTATTTGAAGCACTTCGAGAAATCATCCGCGGAAGCGCGCGATTGGTTCGTGATGCACCTTCTCGAAGGCTAGTTGTTCAGCTTGAACGGCCGATCCTTGCGTAGCTTTCCGGCCTCGTGCGGCGCCAGCGCATGGCGAGGATCA
Source organism: uncultured Sphingomonadaceae bacterium (assembly GCA_964645635.1). GTDB lineage: Bacteria > Pseudomonadota > Alphaproteobacteria > Sphingomonadales > Sphingomonadaceae > Alteraurantiacibacter. The sequence continues at coordinate 8,674 of CAZYAL010000046.1, forward strand.
CACCGATCACGAAGCTGCCATAGACGATCCCAAGGAAGAAGATTGTCAGTGCCCGCGACGCTTCGACCAGCGAGTCGAAGTTGAACGTCGCATAGGCAGCGATGAAGCCGAGCATCACGAAGCCGATCGCAGGGGCAATGCGGCGGTCCCAAAGGGATTCCTCTTTCGCGTGCCGTTCGAGATAGACCAGCACGGCGATTGAAGTGAGGCCGAACAGCAGCAGCATGGCCATGGTCCCGACGCCCACTCCCCACGCATAGAGTTCCAGAACAGCGTCGCGCCCAAGGATGGCGAAGGGTGCAACCACGGCGAGGGACACCGCGCTCTGCAGCAGTGATGCCTTTGCGGGTGATCCGTGCTTGAGGTGCGTGTCGCCAAAATGGCCGGGCAACACCCCATCGATGCCAAAGGAATAGTAATAGCGGGCCAGCGCGTTGTGGAAGGAGAGGATGGCAGCAAACAGGCTGGTGATCAGCAGCACATACATCACGTCCACAGACCACACGCTGACGAAGTTGCGCAGGGCAATGGGGAACATCTGCGTGGGGTCCGCATTGGCATGTGCCACCGCAGCTTCCGGCCCGAAGGCATTGATCAGGCAGAAGGTCGAGAACGAGTAGAGCAGGGCGATGATGATGATCGATGCGAACGTCGCGCGCGGGATTGTTCGCTCGCTGTCGCGCACTTCCTCGCTGTAGATTGCGGTTGCCTCGAAGCCGATGAAGGTCGCCACGGCAAACATGATGCCGATGCCGGGATTGCCGGAAAGAAGGGCTGCAGGCGTGAATGGCTCGAAGCTGAAGCTGCCCTCTGGCGATCCCTGCAGCAGCACCGCTCCGTCGAGGAGGGTGACCATGGCGATCTCGCCAAACATGGCAATGCCGAGAACCTTGGCGGACAGGTCCAAACGCCGATATCCCAGCGTGCCGACGACGATCCAGAAGATGAGCGAGTATTGCCACCAGGCCAGAGCCGTGAAGCCGAAGCGCTGCTCCATGAACTGGCGCAGGGACTCTCCCAGCATCCCGAAGGTCCCGGCTTGTAGCATGACGTAAGAGAATACTGCCAGGAATGCTCCGCCTAGCCCGACCGGTTTACCAAGGCCCTTGGTGACATAGGTGTAGAGCGCGCCAGCATCGTTTCCTTGCCTGGAGATCGTGCGCCCCATGGCAAGAAAGCCAAAGGCGAACATCAGGATGGCAACGCCTGCGATAAGGT
>CAZYAL010000046.1:9991-11162 GCA_964645635.1 uncultured Sphingomonadaceae bacterium
CCCATGGCAAGAAAGCCAAAGGCGAACATCAGGATGGCAACGCCTGCGATAAGGTAGGACTGGACCATTCCCAGGCCATTCCCAACCAGCAGCGATACCGGTGCGAACGCGGCCATGACCGAGAGCGGTGCAGAGGCCGCAAGCACGGTCATCGTCAGGTCGAGAGTTCCGAGATTGCCGGTGAGGCCAGAACTGCTGCTGGGACCCGTCGGGCCGTGGTCGAGATGAGAGTTTGCATCCATGTCGCAAATTGTCCGGATTTGATGTGGGCGGATCGGGAAATGTCAGTTCGAAAGCGTCAGCTTTAAGCCCTGAGGATGCCTCCGTGAAACTGCTCGAAGCGGCCTTTCGATGCGAACTTTTTGCTGCCGCAATGTTGCCGTCTTGCTGACACCATGATAGCGAACACTCGTTAATGCAACAATATTTGTTTGCCTTGCTTGTGGATGTGTCGCAAGGTCATCCTGACGCAAGAGGAGATGGAAATCTTGGCCACGGAAAAGCCCCGCAGCGCTGCTACGCAAAGCCGCAAGGCGAAGTCAGACAGCTTTCGCGACCGGATCGTCAGTGCGGAAGAAGCGGATGCAGCGCGCAACCTTCGCGTAACCCGTTCGGACACCCGCGCCCGCCTGCTCGCAGCAGCGCTGGAGCGCTTTGCCAAGAACGGCTTTGCAGATACCACCATGCGTGATCTTGGTGCTGATGTCGGGGTCAAGGCTCCGGCGATCTACAGCCATTTCTCATCGAAGGAAGAAATTCTCGGCCTCGCGCTTGTCTGGTCGATGGATGATTTCAACGACACTGTCCTTCCTGCAGGAGAGGACGATCTTGATGCCATCGAACGGTTGCGCCTGATCCTGTCGCGGCACATCACCTACCAGGTGGAAAACCCTGTCGTGGCGCGGGCCTTCGATGTCCTTGCATCCTCGAAGATCCTCGACCGGCTCGGCCAGACGCAATACCAGTCCGAGGTCAACGAACGCCTCAAGGTCTACGTCTCGACTGTGCGGCAGCTCATCCAGGAAATCACCGATGAGCATTCGAGCCATATCGATGCGCGGCTGGCGGCTCATGCCATCACCACCATGTATGACCAGGTTGGTCGCTGGCACAGGCCGGGCAAGGCCAAGGACAATACCGACGTCATCGAAACCTACTGGAGCTTTGTCCG
>CAZYAL010000046.1:11262-12872 GCA_964645635.1 uncultured Sphingomonadaceae bacterium
GCGGCCGTTGCGGCATGCGAAGAGCATTTCGGCGGGCCGATCAACATTCTGGTCAACAATGCCGGGGTGCTGCGCCGCGGGGCGCTCGAGGAAACCACGCTTGAGGAATATCGCTTCACGACTGACGTGATGCAGGTTGGTGTCTTTCTGGGAATGCGCGCAGCTGCTCCGTCGATGCGCAAGGCCGGTGGCGGCGCGATCGTCAATATCTCGTCGACCGCAGGCATCGTCGCGTTTCAGGAGCACATCGCCTATGTTGCTGCCAAGTGGGCGGTGCGCGGCATGACCAAGGCGGCTGCGCTCGATCTTGCTGATGCGAAGATCCGCGTGAACAGCATCCATCCCGGTGACACTGAAACGCCGATGATCGCAGATGGCTATTACGAGACCGACATCATCCCGCTGAAGCGCTTTGCCCAGGCGGAAGAGATCGCCTCGCTCGCGCTGTTCCTCGCATCGGACGAGGCGCAATACATCACCGGCGCGGAGCACGTGATCGATGGCGGGCTGACGGCAACCGCGCCCACCTGATCCGGACGGAGGGCGCACGCAGCTATCTCGCACCAACGACAGGAAGGCCGATCCAGTGAAGATTGCTCATCTCGGCATGACTTATGCGAAGTGCACGCGCTTCCAGGAGCTGCGCAGTGTACAATTGGCTAAGTATGGCTTTGTCGGTGATCGCGAATTTGTCCTGATCAACGAGCGTGACGAATTGCTGGCGCCCGCACAACACGCGCCCTTCCTGCCGCTCGATGTTGACTACCGCGCTGCGGAGAAGCGCCTCATTTTGCGATATCCCGATGGGCGCGAAGTGAGCCGCCTGGTCGAATTGGCGAAGCGGCCCGACAATTTCGACTACCTCGGGATGCGCGATATCGCGCTCCACAAGGTGCTGGGTGACTGGGACGAGGAGCTTTCCGCGTTTTCCGGCATCAATGTCCGGCTTTACCAGTGTGAGCGGCAGGGTGCCGGTATCGATGTGCTTCCGATTACGCTGCTGACCACCGGATCATTGCGCCTGCTTGCCGAGAAGCTTGGCGAGGACGTGGATCATCGGCGCTTCCGGGCCAATATCGTGATCGAGAATGATGAACCCCATATCGAGGATAGCTGGGAAGGGCGCGTGCTGGCAATTGGCGCAGCGCGGCTTCGCGTCAGCAGCCCGGTTCCGCGCTGCCTGATCACCCAGCTCGATCCTGCGACCGGCGAGCATAACCTGCGCATCGTGCGCGCACTTCATGGCTATCGCGAAGACGTGCGCCTGCCGAACGGCCTGATGCCCGCATATTGCACCCCGGGTTTTGCGTCCTATGCCGAGGTGCTGTTGCCTGGCGAACTGGCGGTGGGAGACGATGTCAGGGTGATTGACGAGTGATCCGTTGACAGCCGCACCTATTGCCGATAGCTTAACGAATGTTAGTTTGGCTTCATTGATTGGAGTCGGGCAAGACGGAGGCAGTGGTGACGAGTAGCGTAATGGACGCGGACGAATTGCTCCCCCTGGGCGATCCGGAATTCAAGCGTAATCCCTATCCGTGGTTTGACCGGCTGCGCAAAGAGCACCCGGTTTACGAGCAGGGCGAGGGTGTTTTCTGGGTCACGCGCTA
>CAZYAL010000046.1:12972-14393 GCA_964645635.1 uncultured Sphingomonadaceae bacterium
ACGGCCATCGCCGAGCGGGTTGAAGCTATCGAGATGGTCGCTGAATCCGAACTGGATGCGCATGATCGTGCCTGCGCCTTCCTCAGCCAGCAGATGCGGCTAAAGATGGCCTAGGTCGCGCGCGCTTCGGCCAGTCTGGTTGACGGCGCAGTGCGGCAGGCATATTTATTTACGAACGATCGTTCAGATAATTCGCAGCATGTGGAGGCGAAATTGAGCAAGGCAGAATACAACCGCAACCTCATCAAGGAATATCTCGGCGCTTTCGAGGAAGGCGATGCGGAGCGCGGCAAGAGCTATTGGGCCAAGGATGCCCGCTTCTTCCAGGCTGGTCACAGCCACCTTGCCGGCTGGTATGAAGGCCCGGACGACTTCATGGAGCGCTGGATCAACTCGGTCTATGACATAACCGATGGCCGCTGGGCAGTGAATGCCGATCCCGAATTCCTCGTGCTGGGCGAGAATGGCTGCGTCGTGATCATCGACGAGCACATGGTCCGCAAGGGCAGGGGCCGCATCGATACCAAGAAGCTGGTCGTCTACGAGATCGAAGGCGACAAGATCAAAGGCTGCCGCATGTATGACGGTGACCAGGGCGCGATCGACGCCTTCTGGTCCTGACCGGCACCCTAAACTAACAGCAAGAGGCACAGTTCATTGGCTAGATTTACCGACAAGGTCGTACTCGTCACCGGTGCAGGCTCCGGCTTGGGGCGCGTTTCCGCAAACCTCTTCGCGCAGGAAGGCGCGAAGGTGATGGTCTGCGATATTTCCGATGCCTCGCATGTCGTTGACGAGATCAAGGCTGCTGGCGGCGAGGCGAACTACGTCAAGGCCGATGTCTCCAAGCCTGAAGACGCCGAAGCCATGATCAAGGCTGCCGTCGATGCCTATGGACGGCTGGACGTGCTCTACAACAATGCTGCGATCTGGGTCGAACAGCCGCTGCTGGCGGATATCCCCGTCGAGGATTTCGACCGGGTCATGTCAGTCAATGCGCGCGGCGTGTTCCTCGGCATGAAATACGGCATCCGCCAGATGCTCAAGCAGGGCGGTGGCGCGATCGTGAACTGCGGTTCGATCAACAGCTTCGTATCGGAGATCAAGTCCACTGACTATGCCGCAACCAAGGCGGCCGTGCTCTCGCTCACCCGCTCTGGCGCGCTCGAATACGCCAAGGAAAACATCCGCGTGAACTGCGTGTGCCCGGGGCCGATGCTGACCCCGATGGTGGAAGCAGCCTATCACGAAGCCGGTGTCTCGCTGGAGGAGTTCTCCAAGCAGTGGAACATCCCGATGGGCCGCATCGCTGATCCGGCCGAGATGGCCAAGGCGGTGCTGTTCCTTGCCAGCGACGATGCCTCGTTCATTACCGGCACTTCGCTGCTGGTGGATGGCGGCTACACCATCGTCTAGTTCCG
>CAZYAL010000047.1:0-13834 GCA_964645635.1 uncultured Sphingomonadaceae bacterium
GCCCGCTTTACCTTGTCGGCGGCACGTGGCGAGCGCTGGCCGCTTATGCCATGTACCGTTTGCAGTATCCGCTGACTGATCCGCATGCCTTCAAACTGTCCAATGCCGATGCGGAAAAGGTAGCGAAGAGGCTATCGCAAATGGTTCCGGACAAGCTCAGCAACATTTCTGGCGTCTCTTCTTCGCGTGCCGCAGGCCTGCCAGATGCAGCGGCCATGTTGCGCATTCTGCTATCCACGCTCAAGCCGGACGGGCTGATCATTTCCGGCTGGGGCCTGCGCGAAGGGCTGCTGTATGAGCGGCTGGAACCTCCCGCCCGCGAGCAGGATCCGCTGATCACATCGGTCACCCATTTCGCCACCCCGCGCGGAGCTTCGCTCAATCACGCCACCATGATCGCTGGCTGGACCAGCCGTGTCGTCACCCCCAACGGTCACGGCACCGAGCGGCTGCGGCTGGCGGCGACCCTGCTGGCGATGGCGCAGGTGCGGATCGAGCCAAACATACGGCTCAAGCACAGCTATGAATGGGCCATGGACAAACACTGGCCTGGGCTCGGCCACAAGGGCCGTGCGCTTATCGGCATGGCGCTGCGCGGTGCCTGCAGCAAGCCAGAGCCGACCGACGAACTGCTCCAGCTAGCCAGCGTGGAAGAACTGCGCGAAGCTGCCAGCTGGGGCCTCGCCTTCCGCCTATGCCGCCGCATCGGTGCCGGATCGCGCGCTTCAATCCTCACCAGCCGCCTCACACGCGAGAATGGCAAGATGGTCCTCTGGCTAGACGAAAGCCGCGCCAACCTTGCCTCCGAATACGTTGTCGAGGATCTCAAGGCCCTCGCCAGCTGGCTTGGCTGCGAGCCGGACTTGCGGCTGGGCGACCCGACGAAGGATTAGAACGGATCCTTCGTCTGCTCGTCGAACGGGCGCGTATCGGCAGGCGGCACCTTGTAAGGTGGGCGCTGCGGCAGTGTGCGATCCCCCTTCCACGGCACCTGGTCCACATCGGTCCAGGCATTCACATGCAGCCGCCAGAACTTCCACCGCCCGTCTTCCCTGATCAGCTTGTCGTCCCGCGTGCCAATGCCGAACACGAAGTTGGTGCGATAATCGGCATTCCACTGGATGATCTGGAAGAAGCAGCGCACCCGCGCGCCTTCCTCCATCGGGTCCATGATAAAGTGGTTCATGATATGCTGGCGGCCATACCACCAATGCTGGCGATCATACCAAAGGCTGCGCAGGTTCTTGCGGATGGCATCATGGCCACGCACCTTGCCTTGCCACAGGTGGTCGAATTCCGCATCGCGCGCGAATGTGGCGATCGCCTGCTCCTCATCCGCAAGGTCGATCCCCCAGGCATAGCGGGCGTACAGTTCCTCGATCTCGCCACGATCATCCGCCGGCATCACCGCGGGCACGCCATCTGGCCAGCAAGATTCGCTCATTTTCCCTTGTCTCCCGTCAAATGCACGCTTGATTTGCGCCGCTAATGTCCGTTCAATTGCTTCTATCAAATGGGAGAGAGCAATGCCGGAAGTATTTCAACCCTTCGACAGCTTCGGGCTGCAAAAGCGCATGCCTATGCGGTTCGAGGCAATCGTCTTCGAATGCGAGGTGGAGGGCGAAATCCCGGAAGCGCTGCGCAATGGCGCCTATTTCCGCACCGGGGGTGACCGGCTCTATCCCACGCTGGAGGATGACATCATCCTCAACGGCGATGGCATGTTCTCCGCCTTCCATATCGAGGACGGGCACGTGTCGTACAAGAGCCGCTTCGTGCAAAGCGAGCGGCTGAAGGCGGAACAGGCCGCGCGCCGCCGCCTCTATGGCAAGTATCGCAACAAGTACACGGACGACGAGAGCGTCTCGAACCTGCCGAACCGTGACAACACGGGCAACACCTATGCCTTCGCCCACCACGGCGAGCTTTACGCCCTGCGCGAAGATTCGCGGCCCTATCGCCTCGATCCCGATACGCTGGAAACGCTGGGCGTCGGCGATTTCGGAAACCTCAAGTCCACCGCGCTCACCGCGCACCCCAAGATCGATCCGGTCACCGGAGAGTGGTGGAGCTACGGCGTCTTTGCCGCTGGCGAGCCGACCACCGATGCCAGCCTTCATGTGTTTGACAAGGACGGGAAGCTGGTGCGCGAACAATGGTTCCACACGCCCTACCCCGGCCTCAGCCACGATTGGGGCATCACCCGAGAACATATCGTGCTGCCCATCATGCCGCTTACGGCAGACGAGGCGCGGCTGCGCGCGGGCGGGGACTATTACGAATATGACCCCGACTTGCCTAGCAAATGGGGCGTGATGCCGCGCGATGGCGACCCTGCCACAGACATGCGCTGGTTCGACATTCCCGGCATCGTGATGGGCCACGTGATGAATGCCTATACCGATGGCGACAAGGTGATTATCGACACGCCCTGTTCGCCCGGCAATTGCTTCAGCTTCTTCAAGGACAAGCACGGCAACACGCCGACGATGCCGGAAACAATCACTCAGATCACCCGCATCACCTTCGACCTGTCGAAGCCCGATGCCGAGGCGGTGACGCTGGAGCCGCTGAATGGCGCGCTGGGCGACATGCCGAAGATCGACGATCGCTATGCCATGCAGAAATACAATGTCGGCTATTTCGCCCTGCGCGATTTTCCACAAATGGGTATCGGCCAGATCGACTGGGAAGCCGGCGAAATCAAGGTCCACGAACTGGAAGGCGCAGCCAGCCAGGAACCGGTCTTCGTGCCCCGCACGCCCGAAAGCCCCGAAGGCGATGGCTACATCATCGTCGCTGTGGACCGGATGGCGGAAAGGCGCATGGACCTGCTGATTCTCGACGGGAACGACGTGTCGCGTCCCGCGCTTGCCACCATCAAATTGCCCTTTGCCCAGCCCATGTGTTTCCATGGCTGCTGGGTCCCTGCTTGAGGAGAGAATATCATGGCTTTCCTTGCCAAGGCGAAACAGGTTCTGGAAACCCAGCTGGCTGACCTGAAGGTGCGGCTCGAACATATCGAAACCGACCTTGCCGAGCCGATGGACGCTGACAGCAGCGAGCGCGCAGTGCAGATGGAGGATGACGAAAGCCTGGAAGGCCAGGCCGCCGTGATCGAAAATCGCATCACCGCCACCCAGCGCGCGCTGTTGCGGGTTGCCGACGGGACATATGGCGAATGCATGCAATGCGGCGAGGAAATCTCGCAGGGCCGGCTCGATGCACGGCCTGAAAGCACACTGTGCGTGGATTGCAAGTCGGCCGGATAGGCTCTGCTGCATCGGGCGCAATTAGGCGCCAGAGCGGCCTGGAGGAAAGACCAAAGAAGTGGCGGATCGCATCGGCTGCGATACGCCACTTTTAGCTGCTCGGCGGGGTTATCCGGCAACGCGTCGCACGAAACCGCTGATCATCCGTTCCGTCTCGCGGCTGGAACTGCCGATGGATAGTGCCGGCGTCAGGTGGTTATGGCCTGACAGGTAATGCATCTCGGGCATCTCCCCCTTCGCATCGGTCCACTGGCCAACAATCTGCGCGGCCTGCCGCTGGAAATCCTCAGGATCAAATTCGGCGACCGAGAACTGGATCGGCACTTCACTTGCGAGAAGCCCCGCCACACAGCTGGCAGGCCCCCAGGCCTTTCGGTCTTCCCCGTAATAAGCCTTGGCATGGTCATTGGGTTCGCAGGTGGTGGTGTCGTAGATCCCGCTCATCAACACCGCGCCAGCAAGGTCTGCCGCATGCTCGCGCCGGTGGGCAAGGTATCCTGCCACATGCGCTGCCCCGGCGGACTGGCCGGACATCACCATCTTGTTCGCATCGCCGCCATAATCGCCGATATTGTTGCGCAGCCATTCCACAGCGGCCTCCATGTCTTCTGGGCCGGAAGGGAAGCGGTTGGCGGGAGCAAGGCGGTATGTCAGCGTCACACCCACCCAGCCATGGCGCGCGGCGAAATCTCCGATGTTTGAATAGAAGGGGCTGCCTTCGGTGTGCTTGTCCCCCATCACAAAGCCGCCGCCATGCACGAAGATGAACACCGGCGCGCCCTTGGGGTTGCCTTGGGTGAAGATATCCAGCCGGTGGCGCTCGTCCAGGCCATAGGAAATATCGCGGACGATCCGGGTATCGGTATCCATGCCCTTGGCGATGACTTTCATCAGCTGCTGCGTGCCGCCGATCATATCCGGCGTCAGGTTCCGGCCGAGGCTTTCAAGTTGGGCGCGAATTGCGGGGGTCATTACTTGTCCTCCATCAGAAGTACGGGTTTGATTGCCTTGCCGGAATGCGCATCGGCAAAGGCGCGTTCGATGTCGGCGAAGGGGTAAAAGCTCAGCATGCGGTCGAAAGGCAGTTTGCCTTGCCGCCAGTATTCCGCAAGCTGCGGCAGGAAGGTCTGCGGGTTGGCATCGCCGCCAAGGATGCCGCGCAATTGCTTGCCGCCAGCCAGCATGGCGAACATTTGCGGCACCCAAGGCCCGTCCTTGCCGGGCAAGGGAGCGGCCACGAAGCCTGCCGTGCCATTCATCGCCAGCACCTCCAGCGCCAGCGTATGCACCAAACCGGCGTTGGTGGTGTTGAAGGTGAAATCAACGCCGCGCCCGGTAACTGCGCGGATCTTGGCCGCGATATCATCCTCGTCTCCCCTGATGCAATCAGTCGCGCCAAAATCGCGGGCCAGTTGGAGGCGCTCTTCACTAAGGTCCACCGCAATGATCCGCTTTGCGCCAACCAGCTTCGCCGCCATCACGGCGGACAAGCCCACGCCGCCGGTACCAAAAATGGCGATGGTATCGCCAAAGCGAACTTTCAGCGCTTCGATCACGCCGCCAGCGCCGGTCACCACGCCGCATCCCAGCGGGCCGAGTTTCTCCAGCGGCAAGTCCTTGGGCATCTTCACCGCCGTGCGCAGGGGCACGATTGAATGGGTGGCGAAGCTCGACTGGCCGAAGAAGTGCGAATGCACTGCATCGCCACTTGTCCCACAAAGCGCCGTCGAGCCATCCAGTCGCTTGCCGCCGAAGCACAGAGGCATAGCAAGGTCGCAATAGGTCGGACGGCCCGCCAGGCAGCTGGGGCAGCTCCCGCAGCTGTTGCCAGACAGGATCACGTGGTCGCCTACCTCGAAACCTGTCACGCCCTCGCCCAGCTTCTCCACCACGCCTGCGCCTTCATGGCCGAGCACGATCGGCTGGGGCGAGTGGCGTCCGGGATGTTCATGGAGGTCTGTGTGGCAAATGCCGGTCGCGACCAGGCGGATGCGCATTTCGCCGGCGTGCGGTTCTTCCTGCTCCAGTTCGACAAGCGCGGGCGCCGCCCCTCCCTTGCCGCTCAAGGCTGCGGTGATTCTCATGACATTTACCCCTCGACTCGTCTCAGCTGCTGCACGCTTGGAACGCATGGAACAGGGTTATGAAGTGAAAATTTCATCGCCACAAAATTGATGCTGCAGCGGCTGGCGGTCAGGCAGGGCGGGAGCATTTTCATGCCCTCCACATGCCGGAAACCGCCGGTGTAGGACATATCACCCAGCCGCCCCGAGGTGATGATCATCCTGGATATTGGCGACATCGCCGGTCTGGGTGAGCAGGCTCTTGCGGCGCAGGAACCGGCGCAGGCTTTCGAGCCCCATGCGCGGCGCGCCATATCCCGACCAGCCAAAGCTGTCCGTACCGAAAGTGCGCGACTTGGCGAAGGTGAGGAAGGTGTCCTGCAGGAAGATACCACCTGCATTGAGCTGCTTGCCGATGGCTTTCGCTTCCTCCGCATCACCGGCGATCACGCTGGCAGTGAGCCCGAAATTGGTATCGTTCGCCAGACGGATCGCTTCATCAGTGGTGGAATAGGCCATCACGGGAATGCAGGGGCCGAAGGTTTCGTCCTGCATGATCTCCATGTCGTGGGTCACGTGCGTCAGCACGGTTGGGCGCAGGTAGAGGCCGCCGCCCAGATCCTCAATCTCCCCGCCAGTGAGCACCGTGGCGCCCTTGGCCCTGGCGTCAGCGATATGGCGCGCGACGATTTCTGCCTGCGGAGCAAAGGTGAAGGGGCCGATATGGCCAGCGCGCGGGTTCTCGTGGTTGAGGCGCACGTCTTTTGCCTTCTCCACCAGCTGCGCCACGAACTCATCGTGGATGCTTTCGTGCACATAGACCCGTTCGATCGAATAGCAGACCTGCCCTGTGGCATAGACCGCGCCGCGCAGCACCGCGGTGCTTGCCCGGTCAATATCAGCAGTCGCGGTGACGATGCATGGGTCCTTGCCGCCCAGTTCAAGGTTGCAGGGGATGAGCTTTTCCGCGCAGGCAACCGCCACTTTGCGACCCGTGGGGACGGAGCCTGTAAAACAGATCGTATCGCTTTCGGCGATCACCGCCTGCCCCACTTCGCCGGGACCAGTGACATAATCGAACACGGCAGCGAGTTCAGGTACCTTGCGCACAGTTTCGAACAAAGCCTCGATCACGCGCGGGGTGACCTCGCTTGGCTTCAAGAGTACGGCAGACCCGGCAAAGAGCGCCGGCACAGCATCGAGCAGCGCAAGCATCAGCGGCGCATTCCACGGGCTGATCACGCCGGTAATCGGATAGGCCACCACCTGCGATTCCACAGAAACGGTGGGCATGGCGCTGCTCATGCCTTCCCACTTCAGGCCCGTGAAGGCCTTGGGCGCATCTTCCAGCCAGCCACCAATATTCCCCATGGTGATGAAGCCTTGCAGGTAGCTGGTATGGCACCCGCCGGTATCGACCGCGTCAGCCTCGCCAATCGCCAGCGCGCTTTCCTTCACCGCGCCCAGCCACCGCGCCATCACGCCGCAGCGCCCTGCCACGCCCATGGCTTCCCAGCCGCGCTGGTTTTCACGCAAGGCTGCAGCCTTCTCGGCAACTTCCTCGCGAGTGGAAACGGCAATGGAATGGTCAGCAGTGCCGGTGCGCGGATTGCGCACCGCGAGCACGGCGGCAGTGGCTTTCATGGTTCTCTCCCTCTGGCGAAGCGAAACCTAACGGTTCACCGTGCCAGAGGGTAGGAAGAATTTGTCAGAAACCGTATCGCAGGCCCAGCCAGATGGTCTGCGGCACGCCATAGTCCATCGATCCCCCCTGGTTGCGGGTGACGATGATCTCATCGAGCAGGTTTTCCACGCGTGCCACGGCTGACAGGCGGCCTGCCACCGGAACCTGCGCAAACAGGTCCACCGTGGTTGCAGCAGGCAGTACATCGCTTTCCTGATCGCTTTCGAACTGGTCCGAGACATGGCGCAGCGTGGCTGCAAAGCGCATGCCGTTGTCACCGATGTAGCTGGCCGTTGCGCTACCCGAGAAATTGGGGACCTGCGAGGGGCGGTTGCCATCGAGCGAGGCGGCAAATCCGCTGCCAGCCACCTTGGCATCGGTCAGCGCGATGGAGGCGTTGAAACCCCAAGGACCGCGCTGGATCGCGGTGGCGAATTCCACGCCGAACGCGTCAATCGCATCAAGGTTGCGGCGTTGGCGCAGGTTGGTGGCGATGGTGACGTTGGCGATGGCATCCTTCACCTTGTTGTCAAACACGGTGACGGCGAGCTGCGTGTCCTTGTCGACATCGAAATCGATCCCCGCCTCATAGCCTTCCAGCTTTTCAGGCAGCAGATCCTCGTTGGCGTTGGTGACGACAGGGAAGACAACGAAGGGACGGTAAAGCTCGTTCAGCGTGGGCAGCCGGATGCCGGTATAGGCAGCAGCCCGAAGGCGCACGACTTCGTTCGCCTGCACCATGGCGCCTGCGCGCCACGTCACTTCCCAGTCCGAACGGTTGGCATAGGAATCATCGCGCACCACCGCGCCGCTGCCGGTAAAGCTGCGGTAATAGCCATTCTTGATGGCGTAGCGGTCTGCACGCAGGCCACCAGTCAGGGTGACAGGGCCAAGCTCCAGATCGTTCTCAACAAACAGGCCGAGGTTGGTGTTCACCCCGCCAGCAAAGCGTTCCTCGGTAAGGTTGCCGGAGAAAGCGGAATAGGCATCTTCGAACAAATCGCCCTCGCTGCGGCGGTAATCCGCACCGATGCGCAGCAGCATGTTCTCGCCCACGGGCGGACGCACCTCGATCTTGCCACCCTGCCCTTCGGCCGGCGTATCCTTCTGGTCCAGCACCGGCACAAAGCGGGTGGACGAGATCACGATATTGGTAAAGTTGCGCCACTGGGCATAGGCAAGTGCATCTACTTCCCACGGCCCGCGGCTGACGACACGCAGGCTCACGTCTTCGCCGCTCATGGAATTATCCGCGCCATCGAAGCGCAGCACGCGGTTGTCTTCATAGGCGAGGCCGCGCAGCTGCACTTCCAGCGGGCCAAGTTGCTGCACCACGCGCCCGCTGACGGACCATGCATCGTAATTGGCGCGGCTGGTTGCCGGCACGCGCTGGCTTGGCGGCGTGGTAAAGAAGCCATCGCCCTGCTCCCATCGGCCCGAGACCACGGCAAAACCATTGCCGATCTCTGGAGCGAAGCTGGCGGACATCTCGGTATCCTCGCGCTTGTTGGCGAGAACCTGCCCGGTAACGAGGCCCAGTTCCTGCGCGCCGGCGCTGTTCATTTCGATCGTGCCAGCCAGTGCACCCGAACCAAAGGGGCCGGAGCCGCCGCCACGCGTCACCCGAATGGACGACAGGCGATCGGGCGCGATCGCGCTGAACGGGATGTATCCGAAAAAGGGATCATTCATCGGCACGCCATCAAGCAGCACCAGCGCACGGCTCGACGCATTGCCGCCAAGCGCGCGCAGGGTGGCACCTTGTGCAGAAGGGTTGGACGAACGGCTGTCCGAACGGCGGAACTGCTGGAAGCCCGCAACATTGGCAAGCGCGTCCTCAATGCGGCCCGAACCCGATGCCTGAATCAGGTCGCGGTCGATATCCACAGTGGAATATGCGCCCGGCGATGCCAGGGTATCGCCCAGGCCTTCACCCAGAACAACGATGGTGTTCGTCCCTTCATCCGCAGCGTCCTGCGCGGCGGCAGGAATAGCGATCAGGGCGGCACATGTGCTGGCCAGCAGTAGCAGCTTCATGGGGTATTCTCTCATCAAGTTGATTTTGTCCGAAATTCCCTTAGCGACTGAATCTTGCCGCGTCACCAATCGAATGGCAGGAAGGGAGCCGAGAGGGGAAATTCATGCGGATTCTGACTATTTCGATTGCTGCCGCGCTTCTGGCGGGCTGCACTGACACCACGCTGACAGATGAGGAAACACAAGTGAGCGAAGCACCGGCAGCCATCGGCGAAAATGTTCTTTCTGGCGTAGCTCCTGAAGTTTCACAGGACCATGCGGCACTGCTGGCGAGCGATAATCCGCAGCTCGCCGCAAACAAGCAGCTGGTTTATGACATGTACCGTATCGTGCTGCAGGCCGGCCTTGCTGACCGTGCAGGAGAGTTCATCCGCGAGGATTACATCCAGCACAACCCCATGGCCGCGCAAGGCCTTGCCGGCGTGCAGGACTATATCCGCGCAACCCGGCCCGAGCGCGAGATCAAGGATGTGATCGACCTGCCGCTGATCAGCATCGTCGCAGAGCGTGATCTCGTGACGATGGCCTTCGTCCGCCCGGAAAAGGATTCCGCTGGTGAGACCTATTATTCGACATGGTTCGACCTGTTCCGGATCCAGGATGGCAAGATCGCCGAACATTGGGATCCGATGCTGAAGACCGACAGGCCGATCGATCCCAACGACAACAAGATCGAAGAATAGCCGACAAGGCCGGAGGGGACGGGAGAGGATCATGACAGGCACGAAATTTGCCGCAAGGGCCATGCTGGGCGCAGCATTGGGCGCACTGGCACTTGCGCAGGCCCACGGGCAGTCCAGCGACGATCGTTTCGTGCCTGTCACCGATGCCGAAATCCAGAACCCGGACCCGGCAGACTGGCTGAGCTGGCGGCGCACCCTCGACAGCTGGGGCTATTCCCCGCTTGACCAGATCAACCGCGACAATGTTGCGTCCTTGCGAATGGTCTGGGTGCGCCCGCTTTCCAACGGTCACCAGGAAGGCACGCCGCTGGTCCATGACGGGGTGATGTACTTCCCCGGCCCGGCAGATGTGATCGAAGCGATCGATGCGAAATCAGGCCAGTTGCTGTGGCAATATCGACGGTCCCTGCCAGAGGATATCAGCAGCTACCTGCCGGTCTATGACACCACCCGCAACCTCGCCATCTATGGCGACAAGATCATCGGTCAGAGTGCAGACAATTACCTCTACGCGCTTGATGCGCGCACGGGCGAATTGGTCTGGGAAACGCAGATCGACGAATACACCTCGGGCGCGAAGATCAGTTCCGGCCCGATCATCGCCAATGGTCTAGCCATCACCGGGCGATCATGCGAGCCGGAAGGCGGGCCGGATGCCTGTGTGATCGTGGCGCATGATGCCACGACGGGCGAGGAAATGTGGCGTACATCCACCATCGCCCGCGGCGATGATCCCAACGACGCTTCGTGGGGCGGGGTGCCGCTGGAAGATCGCCAGCAGGTGGGCGCGTGGATGATCGCCAGCTATGATCCCGAACTAAAGCTCATTTACATGGGCACCTCGGTCACCGCGCCTGCCCCCAAGATCAACCTGTCGGGCAATGATTACAACTACCTCTACCACAACTCCACGCTGGCACTGGACGTGGAGACCGGCCAGATCCGCTGGCATTACCAGCACCTTGTCGACCAGTGGGACCTCGACCATCCCTTCCCGCGCATGCTGGTGGATACGCAGCAAGCACCCGATCCGGCAGAGGTGAGCTGGATCAACCCGCGGATCGACCCGGACAAGACCTATCGCGTGCTCACCGGCGTGCCAGGCAAGACAGGCGTGATCTACACACTCGACCGCGAGACGGGCGAATTCCTTTGGGCGCGCCCGACGATCCACCAGAACATTGTCGGCAACATCAACGGCGCGACCGGCAGGGTCACGCTGAACCCGGAAACGGTGCCCACCGCCTATGGCGAGAAGCACACCGTCTGCCCCTCGCCAGCTGGCGGGGCAAACTACCCGGCAGGCGCGTTTAGCCCGAACACGGGGCTGATGTACCTCACCGCCAATAACACCTGCTCGGAAATGGCCGCGCTTGACCCGGCGGACAACCCTGGCGTCTACGGCATGTCGAGCCGCCAGTTTATCGCCCCCGGCGCGGGCGACAATGTGGGTGTAATCCATGCGGTAAACGCCAGCACCGGAACCACCGCATGGGAATTTGCCACCCGGCCCGGCATGCAGAGCCTGATGACCACGGGCGGCGGTTTGCTGTTTGCAGCCGATGCGGACGGCTGGTTCAGAGCGCTGGATGACAGGACGGGTGACGTGCTGTGGGCGATGAACCTGGGCTCCAGCGTCACCGGCTATCCCGCCACTTTCACGGTGGATGGGCAACAATATGTCGCCATCTCCACCGGCGTGTGGCTGAACGATACCTTCACCCCCGAACTCACCCACGGGCGGCAGAACACGCTGTTCGTCTTCGCCTTGCCCGAAGCAGGCATCGGCCATGCTGGCCCCTATCGCGCGCCGGTGAACACGGCGGGGCGCTTGTCCTCGGCTGATCCGGCGCAGGTCGTGAGCCGGGCAGAGGGTTTCCCGCGCACCGCTTCTGATGGCATCTATTCGGCAGAACAGGCGCTGGCGGGCAAGGTAGTGTACCAGCGCGCTTGCGCGGCGTGCCACGGGGTGGATTTCCAGCCTGCTCCGGGCTCGCCCACGCTGAAGGGCGGTGCCTTCATGGCCAACTGGCGCGGGCGCTCGGTGGCGGAACTGTCCAGCTACACCAGCGAAAACATGCCGGTGGGCATGGGTGGATCGCTGCCACAAGGCGAATATATTGCGCTTGTGGCCTACATGCTGGAGGTCAACGGCTTCCCCGCTGGCGAACCGCTCGATGCAGACGAGGCAATAATGGCCGCACTCGGCATCGAGTAACCGCGCAAGGCAGGCACAAAAAACGCGCCCGCGCCATCTCAAACGAGATCGGCGCGGGCGGGCTTTTTATGTGGCGACCAAACAAACTATCAGGCGGGAGCGCCGTCCAGCAGGATGGTCTTGGTTTCGATATAGCCGTGAATGCCCTCATCGCCGCCTTCACGGCCGATGCCGGAATGCTTGAACCCGCCGAAGGGCGCGGTCCATTCCATGCGCATTCCGTTCTGGCCAACCACGCCAGTCCGCACGCGGCGAGCGATGTCATAAGCAGCCTGGTGATCATTGGTGAAGACGCTGCCGTTGAGGCCGAAATTGCTTTCATTGGCGATGCGGATCGCATCTTCCTCATCCTCAGCCGGGATCAGGCAGAGTACGGGGCCGAAAATTTCTTCCTGCGCGATGCGGCTGGTGTTGTCGACATTGGCGAACAAGGTCGGCTCCACGTAATAGCCCTTGTTCATATGTACCGGGCGCTGGCCACCGGTGACGAGGTCAGCGGTTTTCTTGCCTTCCTCGATATACATTTCCACGCGATCACGCTGGCGGCGCATGGCAAGCGGCCCGAGCTGCGTATCAACATCGTTGGGATGGCCGATCTTCACGCCCTTCATCACGCCCGCGACGGCTTCGGCCAGTTCGTCATGACGGGCCTTGGGCACAATGGCGCGGCTGAGCATGGCGCAGACCTGGCCGCTCATCACGGTGATGGTGTTGCCAAGGATGCCGGCAGCAGCCTCGATCGGGAAATCGTCACGCACGATAGCAGCAGACTTGCCGCCCAGTTCGAAAGTGGCGCGGGTCATGTTGGCACCGCAGACGCTGGCGATGTGCATGCCCGCAGCAGAGGAACCGGTGAAGGTGACCTTGTCGATCAACTTGGAATGGACGAGGTGGTCAGCAGCCTCACGATCAGACGGCACAAGGTTCACCGTGCCAGCGGGCATGCCGACAGCTTCGGCCGCTTCGGCGATGATGTAGGCCTCCAGCGGGGTTTCCGGCGAAGGCTTCATGATCACGGTGCAGCCAGCGACGAGCGCGTAGAACACCTTGTTGGCCATGATCGCGAAGGGGCCGTTCCACGGCGCGATGGCAGCGACAACGCCGACCGGCTCACGCACCACGCAGACGGTATCCACCGCCATGCCGGGACGTCGCTCTTCCCAGGCGAAACGCTCACCCAGCGAGGCAATGCCGCGCAGGCCAGCCACGCCGCCAGCATGCATCGGGCCAGCCGCAGTGGCGAGGCCGCCGACCTGCGCCGTCCATGCGGCAGCGAGTTCACCGACCCGGCCTTCGAGGTAATCGACCATTTCCATCAGCTTCGCCTGACGCTCGACCGGCGAGAGGCGCGGCCACGGGCCATTGTCGAAAGCCTCGCGCGCAGCAGCCACCGCACGGTCCATGTCGGTGTTGTCAGCATGGGCAACGCGGGCGACGATCTCTTCCTCGGCGGGGTTTTCCACCTCGATCACGTCAGTACCGTGGGGCTGCACCCATTCACCGCCAATGAACAGCTTGTCCGGGTGCTTTACGTTTACGCCTTCAGGGGTCATCTAATCTCTCCTCTTGGCTGCAGAGCCTATCAGTAATTTGAAAGAATGGTCAGGGACAGCGTGTCGAGCGGCAGACCCCGCCGTTGTAGTTCTAGTTCACGGGCGCGCAGGGTGGTCTGCGCGTCGATCAGGAAGGCGTGGATCGCCTTCACCTGATCCGGGCTCAACCGGTCATCCCATTGCGGCATGCCATTGGGCTTGAGCAGCCCTTCGAGCACGATCTGGTTGAAGGCGGCATGCACGCCGCTGTTCATCCGCCGTAAGTCCGGCAAGGGCGCGCGCGGCTGGTTGGAATGGCAGATGCTGCAATTGGCCATGAACAGG
>CAZYAL010000048.1:0-13604 GCA_964645635.1 uncultured Sphingomonadaceae bacterium
TTATAGGCGCGATGGGCGAATGTTACGATACCCTGCGTCGGGCGGGATCGGCTTTCGCGCTTTTCAAGCACTTCGGTTTCTATGCGCAAGGTGTCGCCCACAAAAACCGGGGCAGGAAAGCGCACCTCGTCCCAGCCGAGATTCGCCGCCGTGGTGCCCAGAGTGGTATCATTGATGCTGATCCCCACCATCAGGCTCAGGGTGAAGCAGCTGTTGACCAGGATCTGGCCGAACTCGCTGTCCTTCATGTGCTCTGCATTGATGTGCAGCGGTGACGGGTTGTGCGTCAGCGTGCTCATCAGGATGTTGTCGGTTTCCGTCACCGTGCGGCGCAGCGGGTGGTCGAAGGTCTGCCCAACGTGAAATTCCTCATACCACAGGCCTTGCATTGCCGGTGCCTCCTCTCTCTCGCACCCCTCCTAGCGCATGGGCGCTCGGCTCGCTAGGATGCTCATCATGCGACGTTACGCGATTGGTGCCGCCCTTGCGGCTTCGCTGGCCGCCTGCGCCACCGTTCCTGCCTATAGCACTGGTGAGGAGCCGCTGGTGCGCCAGCCGGAAGGCGAATGCGACGCCAGCGGTGTGCAAGACATGCTTGGCGAAGTGGCGACACAGGAACTGGGCGCGATGCTGCTGGAACGCACCGACGCACGCGTGCTGCGCTGGGTTCCACCCAATACTGCGGTAACGATGGATTACCGGCTGGACAGGCTCACCGTTTCATATGATGCAGACATGGTGATTGAGAGGATATCCTGTGGCTGACAACATCGGGCCCAGTGCCAATACACCAAATGACGGCCGCCAGCGCATCCCCCCGCTTTCCCCGTTCGAGGAGGCAGCAAAGTTCAACCGCGCCATCCGCGTCGGGAAGCGAATCATCGTATCCGGTAATATCGGCGTCGAGGCTGACGGCAGCATCTCTGACGATGCCGGGCGGCAGGCAGAACGCTGCTTTGAACAGATCATCGATTACATTCAGCAGCTTGGCGGCCAGTCGGGAGACATTGTGCGTGTGCGCATGTTCGTGACTGATATCGCCGATGCCGAAGTCGTCACCGCTGCCTTCACCAGGTTCTGCGGCCATGCCCGCCCCACCGGTACGCTGGTGGCCATCTCCGCCCTCGCCGGCCCCGCCTTCAAGGTGGAGATCGAGGCAGAGGCAATAGTTGGCGCGGGGCAGTAAGTGCCTGAAGTCCTGACGAGCCGCGAAGGGGCCATTGGCCGCCTGTCGCTGAACCGCGCGAAGGCGTTGAACTCACTCACACTGAACATGTGCGAGATGATGGCGGATGCACTGACCCAGTGGCGTGACGATGACAGCGTAGCAGCGGTGATCATCGATCACAGCACCAAGGTGCGCGGCTTCTGCGCCGGTGGGGACGTGGTAACCGTGCGCCGCTCGACACTCGATGATGGCGGTGCAACGGGCCGCGCCTTCTTTATGGCGGAATATCGCCTCAACCATCTGCTGTTCACTTACCCCAAGCCGGTGATCACCTTCATGGACGGGATAACGATGGGCGGCGGCGTAGGCCTGTCCATGCCGGCTACATTCCGCGTGGCGACCGAAAACACCCGCTTCGCCATGCCCGAAGGGGCGATCGGCCTGTTCCCGGATGTCGGCGCTGGCTACTTCCTCCCGCGCCTGCCGGGACAATTGGGCAAGTTCCTCGCGCTTACCGGTGCGCAGCTTGACGGCGCAGAATGCCTGTGGGCGGGCATTGCCACCCACTACCTCGACAGCGAAGACCTCGCTGAAGCTAAGGAAATGATCGCCAGAGAACCTGCTGCGGCAGATGAGATCCTGCACGATCTCGCCACCCCTGCACCCAAGCCGCGCCTCGAAGGCAATTCCGCGCGGATCGACAAGCTGTTTGCACCCGATACGCTGGAAGGCATCCTGTCCGCGCTCGAAAGTGATGACAGCACATGGGCGGCAAAGGAATTGAGGGCCGTCGCTGCCAAGTGCCCTACCAGTGCCAAGGTTGCACTGCGCCAGTTGGCCACCGCGCCGGATGACTTTGCCGCAGAGATGGCGCGCGAATACACCCTAGCCGCCCGCATGATCATGCGCGCAGACTTTGCCGAGGGCGTGCGCGCGGTGCTGGTGGACAAGGATAACAAGCCGCGCTGGCAGCTCCAAACGGCGGAAGACGTGACGGGTCAGATGCTCGATGCGATCTTCGCTCCGCTGCCGGATGGCGAGGAATGGGGCCCGATCACGGCCTGACATTGGCACGTTGAAAGAAAATCTCGCCACTGCCATCCCTTGCGGGAACGCATTCGCCGCGCCATTGCGCAAAGTGCAATGAAGAAGCTTACCCATCTCCAGCGGCTAGAAGCCGAAAGCATCCACATCATGCGCGAAGTCGCCGCAGAGGCGCAGAAGCCGGTGATGCTCTATTCCATCGGCAAGGACAGCGCCGTTATGCTGCACCTTGCGAAGAAGGCCTTCTACCCCTCGCCGCCGCCCTTCCCGCTGCTCCACGTGGACACCACCTGGAAGTTCAAGGACATGTATGCCCTGCGCGAAAAGAGCGCGAAGGACGCCGGGATGGAACTGCTCGTCTACCACAATCCGGAGGCCGAGGAGCGCGGCATCAATCCGTTCGACCACGGCCCGCTGCACACTGACATGTGGAAGACTGAAGGGTTGAAGCAGGCGCTCGACCTTTATGGTTTCGATGCAGCCTTCGGCGGCGCGCGTCGTGATGAGGAAAAGAGCCGCGCAAAGGAACGCATCTTCTCGTTCCGAACCGATTCCCATGGCTGGGACCCGAAGAACCAGCGGCCGGAACTCTGGAACGTATACAACACGCGCAAGGCGAAGGGTGAGAGCATCCGCGTCTTCCCCATCTCCAACTGGACCGAGCTCGACATCTGGCAGTACATCATGGCCGAGAATATCGAGATCGTGCCGCTGTATTTCTCGGCGACACGCCCGACTTACGAACACGAAGGCGGGCTGTTCATGGCTGACGATATCGAACGGCTGGAAAAGGTGATGGGCAAGAAGCCGGAAATCACCATGAAATCCGTCCGCTTCCGTACGCTGGGCTGCTTCCCGCTGACCGGCGCTGTCGAAAGCGAAGCCTCCACACTTTCCGAAGTGGTGCAGGAAATGCTGCTCACCACCACCAGCGAGCGACAGGGCCGCGTGATCGACAAGGATTCGGGAGACGGTTCGATGGAGAAGAAGAAGCAGGAGGGCTATTTCTGATGTCTGACGCTTCCGCCGCCAACCACCCCGCCTACGAAACCGATGCGCTGATCGCGGAGGATATCGAGGCCTATCTCGAAACCCACCAGAACAAGACGCTGCTCCGCTTCATTACCTGCGGCAGCGTGGATGATGGCAAGAGCACGCTGATCGGCCGCCTGCTGTATGATTCGAAGATGATCTTCGAGGACCAGCTTGCCGCGTTGGAAGCAGACAGCAAGCGCGTGGGCACGCAAGGCGGCGAAATCGACTTCGCCCTGCTGGTCGATGGCCTTTCGGCAGAACGCGAACAGGGCATCACTATCGATGTCGCTTATCGCTTCTTCGCCACCGAGAAGCGTAAGTTCATCGTTGCCGATACGCCAGGTCACGAACAGTACACTCGCAACATGGTGACGGGTGCCTCCACGGCAGACCTTGCCGTGATCCTGATCGATGCGCGCAAGGGCGTGCTCACCCAGACGCGCCGCCATTCCTTTCTCGCGCACCTTGTCGGCATCCGCCACATCGTGCTCGCCGTGAACAAGATGGACCTTGTCGATTACGACCAGTCCACCTTTGACCGCATCGTGGCCGACTATCGCGACTTCGCGAAGGAAATCGGCATTACTGAATTCACGCCGATCCCGATCTCGGGCTTCAAGGGCGACAACATCACCACTGCACCCAGCGACAACACGCCCTGGTACGCCGGACCCAGCCTGATCGACCACCTCGAAAGCGTGGAAGTGGCCAACACCGCCGCGCAGGAACGGTCCTTCCGCATGCCGGTGCAGTGGGTGAACCGCCCCAACCTCGATTTCCGCGGCTTCTCGGGCCTGATCACCTCCGGCACCATCAGGCCGGGCGATGCAGTGCGCATCGTGCCTTCGGGCAAGACCAGCACCGTCAGCCGCATCGTCACCATGAACGGCGATCTGGACGAGGCCGTGGCAGGCGAAGCCGTGACCATCTGCCTGGCGGACGAGGTCGACGTGAGCCGTGGCAGCGTGATCGCCGCCGCTGACAGCCCGCCCGAAAACGCGGACCAATTCGAAGCCAACATCATGTGGATGAGTGAGGAGGACCTGATCCCCGGTCGCGCATACTGGCTGAAGCTGGCATCGCAGACCGTCTCTGCCACCATCCAGCACCCGAAATACGAGATCGACGTCAACAGCCTCGAACACCTCGCGGCCAAGACGCTGTCCCTCAACGGCATCGGCGTGGCCGAGGTGACGACCGACAAGCCGATCACCTTCGAGCCATATGCGGGCAGCCGTGCGCTCGGCGGGTTCATCCTGATCGACAAGATCAGCAATGCCACCGTTGCAGCAGGCACGATCAACTTCAGCCTGCGCCGCGCGCAGAACGTGCACTGGCAGGCTGTCGACATCACCCGCGAACAGCATGCCGACATGAAGAACCAGAAGCCTGCCGTGCTGTGGTTCACCGGCCTTTCGGGTTCGGGCAAGTCGACCATCGCCAATATTGTCGAGAAGAAGCTGCACCGGATGAACCGGCACACCTTCCTGCTCGATGGCGACAATGTGCGCCACGGCCTCAACAAGGACCTGGGCTTCACCGAGAGCGACCGGATCGAGAACATCCGCCGGGTGGGCGAAGTGGCCAAGCTGATGGCCGATGCCGGCCTGATCGTGATCACCGCCTTCATCAGCCCGTTCCGTGCCGAGCGGCAGATGGTGCGCGACATGCTGCCCGATGGCGAATTCATCGAAGTGCATGTCGATACGCCGCTGGAAGTGGCCGAAGCGCGCGACGTGAAGGGCCTCTACAAGAAGGCGCGTTCGGGCGAACTGAAGAACTTCACCGGGATTGACAGCCCCTACGAAGCGCCCGAGAATGCCGAGATCCGATTGGTCACCACGGCAATCACTCCCGAGGAAGCAGCCGATATCATCATCGACCGCTTGCTGGGCGACGCCTGAGCAAGGGGAACGGGGCATGAGCATGACTGACGCAGAACTCGCCGCACACCTTGCCGAAGTGGCAGGCCGCATCCTCCTGGAAGTGCGGGCCAGCGGCATGTTCGAAGGCAAATCGCTGGGCAAGGCGGGTGACCAGACGGCCAACCAGTTCCTTGTCCACGCCCTCAGGCAGCAACGCCCGGATGACGGCCTGCTGTCCGAAGAGAGCAAGGACACCAGGGAGCGCATCGACAAGAGCCGCGTGTGGATCGTCGATCCGGTCGACGGCACGCGCGAATATGGCGAGGAACGCAGCGACTGGGCGGTGCATGTCGGCCTCGCGATCGATGGCGTTGCCACGATCGGCGCGGTTGCCCTCCCCGGCCTCGATGGCGGAGTGGTGTTGCGCACGGACCAGCCGCAAGCCCTGCCCGCTCCCGCTGCAAAGCCGCGTCTCGTGGTCAGCCGCACACGCCCTGCAGCCGAAGCGGTATCGCTGGCGGAAAAGCTCGGCGGCGAACTCCTCGGTATGGGCAGTGCCGGAGCCAAGGCCATGGCAGTGGTTCGCGGCGAGGCGGAAATTTACCTTCACTCGGGCGGCCAGCACGAGTGGGACAGCTGCGCTCCGGTGGCGGTGGCCGCCGCGCATGGCCTGCATTGCAGCCGCATCGATGGCAGCCCCTTGCGCTACAACATGGAAGACACCTGGCTGCCTGACCTGCTGATCTGCCGTCCCGAATGGGCCGAACCTGCGCTGGCGGAAGTGCGCGCCATGGCAGCGGGCGGCTGATCCGTCCCGCGGGGCATGGACCTCAGCTATTCCCTGGCCGGCGCCTTTGTCGGCTTCCTCGTCGGACTGACCGGCATTGGCGGCGGCTCGCTGATGGCGCCGCTGCTGATCATCTTCGGCATCAACCCGGCCGTCGCCATAGGCACGGACCTGTGGTTCGCAGCGATCACCAAGACTGTCGGCGGCGCAATCCACCACAAGCTCGGTTCGCCTGACTGGCAGATCGTCCGCAGGCTGGCGCTGGGCAGCATCCCGGCAGCAATCGTCACGGTAATCTGGCTCGCGAGTACCCACGAAGGGCGCCTGCAATCGGACCTGCTGACAGGCCTGCTGGGCGCAGCGCTGCTCATCACCGCCGTGCTGATGCTGGCAAAGCACCGGATCACCGCGCCGCTCAGGAAGTTCCACAATGCAGTCACCCCCACCACGCTGCGGCGGCAAATTCTGGTGACCGTCGGCGGCGGCGTGGTGGTTGGCGTGCTGGTAACGCTGACCTCCGTCGGCGCAGGCGCGCTGGTGGCCGTGCTGCTGGCGCTGACCTATCCCTTGCGGCTTAGCGCAAAGACCATCGTTGGTACCGACATCATCCACGCCGTGCCGCTGACGCTGGTCGCCGCCCTGGGCCATAGCTGGCTGGGCAATTTTGACCTGTGGCTGCTTACCAGCCTGCTGATCGGTTCTCTCCCCGGCATCGTCTTAGGATCACTGGCGGCGGGCAAGGTGAACGATGCGCTGGTCCGTTATGCACTCGCCGCGATGCTGTTCGTCTCCGCGATGAAGATGATCTTCAGCTAGGCAAGCTGGCGCACCAGCAAGCGGGCGGGCGCATCGACATAAGCCCAGGTGACCGCGAAACCTTCATCACCGCCGTAATTGGGGGTCAGCCACCGCCTCGCCCTCGCGGCCCAGCACAAGATCCAGCAGCAAGCCTACTTGCGCCGTGGCATCAGGCGGCATGAGGGCGCTGATGGTATCGAGGTTGTCGTGATCCATCGCGAAGAGTGGGTGAAAGCCGTGTAGTCACGCCGGTGCAGCTGGCGCGCGCGAAGCTGCTAGATATCAACGCCGTGCACCACTGCGATGTGCTGCGCCCGGCTGTCAGGCGGGCTGCCGACATGCAGGTGCCCGGCGCCCGCCAAATCCGCCTCAACCGCTTGGCCTGCCTGGTCCGCCAAGTGACGAAAGGCCGCTTCGGCCAATGGCGTGCGGCAGATGTTGCCAAGGCAGACAAACAGGATGCGCTGCATCCCTGTCAGAGCCACTTCCACGGGCCGGTGATCGCCAGCGTGTGCGAGGGCTGGTAGGCGTTCACGAACAGCGTGCGGCCATCGGGAGAGAAGCAGGCCCCGGCAGGTTCGGTCTGCAGGCGCAGGCGGGCAAAGGCATAGGCTTCACCCAGTGGCGTGATGCCCCGCAGGTGGTTGGCGACCGTCTCGGAATACTGGTCCTCGCACACGACCAGGTGGCCATCGGGCGCGATCGTCAGGTTGTCACCAAAGCTGTAGACCTCGCGATCGGTGCTTTCATAGAACAGCTCGAGCACGTCCTGGCAGTGCAGCGTCGGGCGCATGCGGAAGATCTGCCCTTCCTTCGCCGCGCCGCCACTGGTGGCGGTGAAGAAGAACTCCCTCTCGCCCATCCAGATTCCTTCGCCGCGCGCGAAGATGGCTGCTCCGGCAGCCGCGCCGCGGATACGCAGGTCGTCTTCCGGCGCCTCCGCATTGTCGAGCGTGATCCAGCGGCCTGCCACGCTCTGGCCAACGGCGATATTCGCACCTTCCCAGTTGCGCGTATCCTGCACGCCATCAAGGACCAGCGCCTGCAGCGTGCCGCCGCGCGCAAGTTCGCCCGGATGGGTTGGAATGAAGCGGTAGAGGAGCGAATCGTTGCGGTCCTCGGTCAGGTAGGTGATGCCGCTTGCCGGATCGACGATTGCCGCTTCGTGCATGAAGCGGCCCATGGCTGTAAGCGGAACCGGATCGACCTGCTGTTCCGCATCGGCCGGCACTTCAAACACCCATCCGTGGCTTTGGTTGATGCGGCCATCCGGGGTGGAGACATCCTCTTCGCACGTTAGCCAGCTGCCCCAGGGCGTCACGCCGCCTGCACAGTTGCGGATCGTGCCGGCCAGCGAGCGGTACTGGCGCTTTACGGCAAGTGTCGCGGGATCGAGCACCACGGTGGTGGTGCCGCCCGCCAGCGGGACAAGGCTGCGCGCCACCGTGTCGAAAGCAGGGCCACCGGCACCGCCGTTATCCTCCTGCGCGCGCAATTCGTGGTTGCGCACCAATACCCATTCCCCATTGCCGAGATCGAAGCAGCCCATGCCATCGGCCTTGTCCGGCACCGTGCCGCCATCATCCATCACATCGCCGAGCAAGGAGATCACGCGATAGGAAAAGCCGCGCGGCAGGTCGAGGATGCCTCCGGGATCGGGAACAAGCGCACCATAGCCATCGGCCAGCGGTGCCGAAGCCATCGGCACGCCCGCCCGCCCGGCGCATCCGGCGGCGGCAAAGGCGGCAAAGGCGCGACTGGTGCCACGCAGAAAATGGCGGCGATCGGTCATCATCCAGATCCTTCTTGCCCGCCGGCGGCGGGATCAGCGCCCCGCTGCCGGAACAGTCTTACACCTTCATGTCTGCCGAGCCCGTGGTTGATGACAAGGCGCGTTCTCTATGCTTTTATACCAGTGGGAACAATAAGAGGAAATGCGATGACAGGGCGCTTGCTGCGTACTTCCGGCCTGGTACTGACCGCTTCGTTCATGGCAATCGCCGCGCCGCTTAGTGCGCAGGACAACCCGCCGCCCGTCACTCTTGCCGCAGACACCAGCGGCACGGCCGAAGAACGCGCCGCCACCATGCTTGCGCAAATGACCCGGGCCGAGAAACTCTCGCTGTTGATGGGATATTTCGGGCAGGATTTTCCGCCGCGCGATTATAGCATGGTCGAAGGCGCACGGCTCGGCTCTGCCGGTTACGTGCCGGGTATCGCGCGCCTGGGCATCCCGCCGCAATGGCAGACCGATGCCGGGCTGGGCGTTGCCACGCAGGGCTTGGCGGAAGAAAAGCGGCCCCGCACGGCGCTGCCTTCGGGCCTTGCCACGGCGGCTACGTGGGACCGCGCGATTGCCTTCAATGGCGGCGCGATGATCGGACGCGAAGCACGCGCCGACGGGTTCAACGTGCTGCTTGGCGGCAGCGTCAACCTGATGCGCGACCCGCGCAACGGACGCAATTTCGAATATGCCGGGGAAGACCCGCTGCTGGCCGGCATCATCGTGGGCGAACAGATCGCCGGCGTGCAGTCGAACAACATCGTCTCCACCTCAAAGCATTTTGCCGCCAACGACCAGGAAACCGATCGCAACGGCGGCAATTCCGTGATCGAGGAAGGCGCCCTGCGGATGAGCGACCTGCTCGCGTTCCAGATCGCGCACGAGGTGGGCAATCCGGGTTCGGTGATGTGCGCCTACAACCGGGTCAACGGCCCGCATGCCTGCGAAAATCCCTTCTTGTTGACGCAGGTGCTTCGCGACGAATGGGGCTGGCCGGGCTATGTCCTTTCCGACTGGGGCGGCGTGCATTCCACTGCGCCTGCCGCCAATGCCGGGCTGGACCAGGAATCGGGCTTCGGACTGCAAGGCGATGGCTGGTTCGCTGCCGACAGGCTGGAGGCGGCCCTGGCCGCGGGATCGATCAGCATAGACCGGATCGACCTGATGGTTGGCCGCATCCTGCGCTCCATGTTCGCGCATGGCGTGATCGACAACCCGGTAGAACCGGACCAGTTGATCGACTTTGCGACCAATCGCGCCGTCAGTCAGCATGATGCCGAAAACGCCATCGTGCTGCTGAAGAACGAAGGCGGCGTGCTTCCGCTTTCCGCAAGTGCGCGCCAGATCCTGCTGGTGGGTGGCCATGCCGATGCCGGCGTGCTGTCCGGCGGCGGGTCGAGCCAAGTCTATCCCGATGGGACCAATGCCGTGCCGGGTATCGAGCCGACCACCTGGCCCGGCCCGGTGGTTTATTATCCGTCCAGCCCGATGGTCGAACTGGCGCGGCTGCTGCCCGAGGCGGAAATCGATTTCGTGAGCGGTGACCTGCCCGAACTCGCCGCTGCACTGGCCGCCGAGGCTGACGTGGTGGTGGCCTTCGGCACGCAATGGTCTAGCGAAAGCATCGATGTGGAGATGAAGCTGGATGGCGCGCAGGATGCAGTGATTGCCGCTGTTGCGCAGGCCAATCCGGCCACGGTGGTGGTGCTGCAGACCAACGGGCCTGTCGCCATGCCGTGGGAAAGCGAGGTGCCGGCCATCCTCGCAGCATGGTACCCGGGGCGCATGGGCGGTGCGGCCATCGCTAACATCTTGACGGGCGCGGTGAACCCGTCCGGCCACCTACCCGCGACCTTCCCGCGCAGCGTGGAGCAGTTACCCCATCCCGCAGTCCCGCAGGCAGGCGATGTGCTTTACAGCGAAGGGGCAACGGTTGGTTACAAGTGGTTCGATGCGCAAGGGCTGGAGCCGCTCTTCCCCTTCGGCCACGGGCTTTCCTTCACCGAATTCGAATATGGCAACCTCAGCGTTATCCGCGCAGGCGAAGGGCTGGTGGCGACCTTCACCGTAACCAACAGCGGCGATGTTGCCGGGGCTGATGCGGCGCAGGTCTATGTCTCGGGCGAAGGCTGGGAAGCGCCGCGCAGGCTGGGCGGTTTTACCAAGGTCTTCCTCGCTCCGGGCGAGACGCAGCTGGTGAACGTTGCAGTGGAGCCGCGGCTGCTAGCGATGTGGGACACGGACAATCCCGGCTGGAGACGCGCCGAAGGCAGCTACACCGTCACCATCGCGGAAAGCTCGCGCGACCTGGCGGCAAGCGTGGAAATCACCCTCCCGGCCAACCACCTGCCGCCACAATGGCGGCCGCAATAGGGATTTACTCAGTCCAGCCCCGGGACGGCTTTCACATCCGCTCAGCTGACCAGATGTAGGGCCCTTTAGTCGGCCTTTATGACCTTTGGGTAAATTTGGTGTCAGAAGTAGGCTGTTGCGGTAAAGACACGGATACTTCAACCAGCGCCGATCCAGCTCCTCAGGATAAGGGCCACCACGCCCAGCACGGCAACGCTGGCCAACCATATGCCCACCATCCATGCCAAGCGTTTCCAAAGTGGGGATTCTTCGGGTTCCATGGTCGTTGTCCGCGCTACCGCTTCGCTGCTTGAGCGCATCAGTGATAACCCTCTCCGCCCACTTTGCCGCGGAACACCCAGTAAGCCCATGCAGTGTAGCCGACGATCAGCGGCAGGGTAAGCACCACACCGATCAGCATGAATACCTGGCTGCGCATCGGCGCGGCGGCATCCCAGATAGTGATCGCAGGCGGCACGACATTGGGCCAGATCGTCACGCCAAGTCCCGCCATGCCGAGCAGGAACAGGCCCAGCGCATACCAGAAGGGCGCGCCCTCGCCCTTCGCCAGCGCACGCCACAGCAGCACCGCTACAACCGCCGTGGCAATCGGCAGCGGGGCCAGCCAGTAGACTTCGGGCGCAGTGAACCAGCGATCTGCATATTCGGGCCGCAGTTCAAGATTGTAGAGGCTGACCGCGCCCATCAGCGCAGTAGTCGCCAGCGCCGCCTTGCGCGCGAGGCCGCGTGCCTTCTGCTGCACGTCGCCATCCAGCCGCCAGACCAGCCATGTCGCGCCGAGCAGCGCATAGCCGGCCACCGTGCCGAGGCCAGTGAGCAGCGTGTACGGCGTCAACCAGTCAAACCAGCTTCCCGCATAAGCGCGATCAACCACGATGATGCCTTGCAGCAGCGCACCGAGGATCATGCCTTGGCTCATGGCAGCAACCAGTGATCCGCCCATGAAGGCCACGTCCCAGAAGGGCCGGTGCTGCTCGTCACGCCAGCGATATTCGAAGGCCACGCCGCGGAACACGAGGCCAAGCAGCATGGCGATGACCAGCGGATAGGTTGCCGGCAGGATGATCGCATAAGCCAGAGGGAAAGCTGCGAACAAGCCGCCGCCGCCCAGCACCAGCCATGTCTCGTTGCCATCCCAGAAAGGCGCGATGGAATTCATCGCCCGGTTGCGCCCCTCGCCCGGCTGGAAGCGCGGGAAGAGAATGCCAATACCCAGGTCAAACCCGTCCATAACCACATAGGCGAAGATGCCGAAGGCGATGATCACGGCCCAGATCACGGTGAGATCGATATTCATTGGCCGTCCTCCTTCTTCACGAGAACACTTTGCGGCAAGGTCTCCTCCTCGCCCGGGTTCTGCGTCGGACCAGGAGTGATGCCGGCGGTCCGGATCGGCCCTTCAGCGCCGCGCTTCACACCTGCTTCGTGGATATGCGGCGTGGCCGCCATCAGCCGCAGGAGATACCAGGTGCCGACGGAAAAGACCGCGAAATAGACGACGATGAAAGCCAGCAGGGAAGCTGCCACGGCGGGCGCATCAAGCGGGCTGGCAGCGTCCGTTGTGCGCAGCAGGCCATAGACCACGTAAGGCTGTCGGCCGACTTCGGTGGTAATCCATCCGGCAATCACCGCGACAAATCCCGATGGCCCCATGATCAGCGCCGCGCGGTGCAGCCAGCTCCAGTCATAGAGCTTGCCGCGAAGCCGCGCGAGCAGGCTGAAGGCGCCCACCGCCATCATCGCGACACCGATGGCGACCATGATGCGAAAAGCCCAGAACACCATGAAGACAGGCGGCTGCTCGTCATCCGCCACAGTATCGAACCCGTCGATGGGCGCGTCGAGTTCGTGCTTCAAGATCAGGCTGGAAAGCTTGGGAATGCCCACCGCATAATCGAGCCGCTGCTCGTCATCATTTGGAATGCCGAAGACATAGAAGGGCGCGCCATCGGGGTGGCTTTCGTAATGCCCTTCCATCGCCATCACCTTTGCTGGCTGGTGCTCCATGGTGTTGAGGCCATGCATGTCGCCCAGGAATATCTGGATCGGGGCAACAATCGCCGCCATCCACATCGCCATGGAGAACATCGTGCGGGCGTGGCCGTTGGTCTTGTCTTTGATCAGGTGCCACGCGCCAACCGCGCCGACCACGAAGGCGGTCGTCAGATAAGCGGCCGTAACCGTGTGGACGAGGCGATAGGGGAAACTGGGATTGAAGATGATCTCTATCCAGCTCGGACCGGGCAGGAACTGCCCGTTCGCGCCCATCTCGAAGCCTGTCGGCGTCTGCATCCAGCTGTTGACCGAGAGGATCCAGAAGGCGGAGACGAAAGTGCCCGCCGCGACCATCAGCGTGGCGAAGAAGTGCAGCTTCTTGCCCACCTTCTCCATGCCGAACAGCATCACGCCGAGGAAACCTGCCTCAAGGAAGAAGGCGGTCAGCACCTCGTATGCCATCAGCGGCCCGATCACCGGCCCGGCGCCATCGGAGAAGACCGACCAGTTGGTGCCGAACTGGTAGGACATGACGATGCCACTCACCACGCCCATGGCAAAGGCGATGGCAAAGATCTTCAGCCAGTATTTGAACAGGTCGAGGTACACCGCCTTCCCCGTCTTCAGCCACAGCCCTTCGAGCACGGCGAGATAGCTCGCCAGCCCGATCGAGAAGGCCGGGAAGATGAAGTGGAAGCTCACCGTGAAGGCAAACTGGATGCGCGCCAGCATTATGGCGTCAAACGACTCGAACAT
>CAZYAL010000049.1:0-12413 GCA_964645635.1 uncultured Sphingomonadaceae bacterium
TGGTGCGGTCGAGAAGACTCGAACTTCCACGGCCTTTCGGCCACAACGACCTCAACGTTGCGCGTCTACCAGTTCCGCCACGACCGCACATCGCACAGGGCAGAATCTGAAGCCGCCCGGCAGGTAGGAGGGCGCCATTAGCAAAGCCCCCCTGCCCCTGCAAGCACGGTTATTGCATGTTTTGAAAAAGCTTCGCCGCTCTGGCCAGCCTACTGCGCCTTCCAGCCGATTTCCGCGATACGGGCAGAGCGCGGCACGTCCAGCACCGCGCGGGTGACATCAAGGCTTTGGCCTGGTGCCAGCGTCGACTGTTCAGGGATGATCTCCAGCTCGAACACCTTGCGTTCACGCGCATCGCGCAGGACCAAGAGGATCGACGGCACGTCCCGTGCCTGGCTGCCGACATTGGTGATGGTGCCGTTGACCGCGAAATATTCCTGCCCGCCGGGCATCTCGCGCTTTTCCTGCTGGTCGAGCGGAAAATCGAGCTGCAGGTCCGGCTCACCCACGGCGAAATCGGGCTGCGTCACCGGCACCCAATCAGGCAAGCCCCAGAAGCTTACTGCGAAGATGATCGCCGCTGCGAAGACGAAGAAGATGCCCGCAGCCCAGGTCCAGATCTTCATCCAGTTGCGGCGCGGGCGAAACGGGGGCGCGGCGTCAAAAGGCGAATGCTGCGGCACCGGCGGTTCGGGCTCCGGCTCCGGCGCGGGCTCATGAGCAGGCGGAACCGGCGGCTCTTCTTCTGCGATGTCCGGCTCAGGTGCTGGTGGCGGTGGAGCGGCCTCTTGCGGCGGAACGTCCAACTCCGCCCCATCCTGGAACCAACTGTGCTTGCACTTGGCGCAACGCACAGTCCGGCCGTCGACACCGATTGCCGTATCGGGCACCACATAGCGGGTGGAACAGGCGGGACACTGGATGATCATCCTGGAAAAGAATCCTAGTGGGGTGCGCCACAGGCAACAAGCTGTGGAGCGAGTTTGTTGCGGTGGTCCGTGGCTTTTTTCCACATCGAACACCAGCTATAGCCTGCCGCGATGATCAAACAGCCTCACCTTTGCTCCGCCAGCTGTTGCGATAACGTCAATTCCGGCGGGGAACGGCGCATAGCATGAACGCGGGCGAGACCGGTATCGTCCAGTTCGATAATGTCGGGCTGCGCTATGGCAGCGACCGCGAAGTGCTGAGCGATATCTCGTTCACGCTCTATCCAGGGCGCTTCTATTTCCTCACCGGGGCGAGCGGCGCGGGGAAGACCAGTCTGCTGCGGCTGCTCTATCTCGCCCAGCGTCCTTCGCGCGGAGGGATTTCGATGTTCGGCGAGGACGTGATCACCTTGCCGCGCAACAGGTTGCCGCAGTTCCGCCGCCGCATCGGCACGGTGTTTCAGGATTTCCGCCTCGTCCCGCACTTGTCCGCTTTCGATAATATCGCGCTGCCCTTGCGCATTTCGGGTAAGGGCGAGGAGGCGGTGAGAAAGCCGGTGGATGACATGCTGCGCTGGGTCGGGCTGGACCACCGCGCTGACGCCCGGCCCGAGACCCTCTCTGGCGGCGAACAGCAGCGCTGCGCCATCGCCCGCGCGGTGATTGCCCGGCCC
This sequence comes from uncultured Sphingomonadaceae bacterium, assembly GCA_964645635.1. Classification (GTDB taxonomy): domain Bacteria; phylum Pseudomonadota; class Alphaproteobacteria; order Sphingomonadales; family Sphingomonadaceae; genus Alteraurantiacibacter. The sequence continues at coordinate 1,604 of CAZYAL010000049.1, forward strand.
GAAGTGCTGGTGGCGGACGAACCGACCGGCAATGTCGATCCGCAAATGGCGCTGAAGCTGCTGCGGCTTTTCGAGGCATTGAACCGCCTCGGCACCACGGTGGTGGTCGCTACGCATGATGTGCACCTGATACACAAGGTGCCAGAATCGCTGATCATGTGGCTCGACAAAGGCAAGCTGTCAGACCCGAAAGGCGCGCTGCGCTATCCACCGCGCAGCGAGGCACCGCGCGCATGAACAGCAAGTCCCTCCTCAAACAATCCCGCAGGCTTGGTGGCGAGTCCTCGCGCATCCTGCCGCAAGGTCGCCTCTCCGGCCCCATGCCATGGGTGATTGCGATCATGACTGCGCTGACGGTGATCGCCGTGGCGACAGGCCTCGCGCTGGCGAATCTTGCGAGCAATGCGCAGGACGAGATCGCTGGTGGGTTGACGGTGCAGGTGGTCGAGGCCGACCCGGCAGAGCGCAACCGCCAGGCCGAAACCGCCCTTGCGATCCTTAACAATCGCGAAGACGTGGCGCAGGTCCGTCGCGTGCCTGATGACGAGCTGGCAAAACTGCTCGAACCGTGGCTCGGCGATGTGCAGGTCGATAATGAAGCAGTCCCTACACCCGCGCTGATCGATGTGCGGCTGCGCGGCGCGGTAACGGAAGAACGGCTGGACGCGCTGCGCAATGCCCTTGCCTCTTCCGGGCCTGCTGCGCGCGTCGATGCGCAGGCGAGCTGGCTGACACCGGTGTTCCAGGCGGTATCCTCATTGCAATATCTCGCCATGGGGCTGGTGCTGCTGCTGGCAGCGACGAGCGCTGCGGCGGTGTGGCTCTCTGCACGCAGCGCATTGGGTTCCAACCGTGATACGATCGAGGTGGTGCACCACCTTGGTGGGACTGCCAGCCAGATTGCAGGCATCTTTCAGCGAGCGATTTTCTGGGACGCGGTGTCAGGCGGGCTTGCAGGCCTGCTGCTCGGCCTGGCCGCGGTCATGGTGCTTGGCCAGCAATTCGTCGGGCTTGGTTCAGGCCTCGTTGCAGGCGGCGGGCTTGGCACGCTGGACTGGGCGATCATCGGCGCGGTGCAGGTGGCAGGCGTTGTGCTGGCGCTGCTGACTTCACGCTTGACCGTGCTCTCTGCCTTGAGGCGGATCCTGTGATCCGGCGTACATTTTCCGCACTCGCCATATTCTGGGCGCTGGGCTTCCTGTGGTTCGCCATGGCGCTGCCACAACCGGCAGGTGACGAGCATACCGATGCCATCGTTGTCCCCACTGGCGCTGGCGGTCGTATCGGGCGCGGGGTGGAATTGCTGCGCGCCGGGGCCGCCGAAATGATGCTGGTGACGGGCGTCGATACTGACGTGAAAGCAGCCGAATTCGCTGAGCAGTTCGGCGTTGAGGATGAGCTGATGGACTGCTGCATCACACTGGGCTTTTCCGCGCTCGACACGCGCGGCAATGCCCGCGAGACGGCGGACTGGATGGCGCAGAACGGCCACACCTCGATGCGCCTGGTCACATCGGATTGGCACATGCGGCGCACGGCGGTGGAACTGTCTGATCGCTTGCCTGGCGATGTCGAGGTGGTGCGCGATGCGGTGCATACCGAGCCGAGGCTCACCACTCTGTTCGTCGAATATCACAAGCTGATCGCCGCCTGGTTGCTGGTGCTGAGTTAGGAAAAGCCCCCGTACATGCATGTTATCCGAAGCCTTGCCTTCTACATCGTCTTCTATGGCGGATCAGTACTCCATGTGCTGAGCGCTTTTGTTGCAATCTACCTGTTCCCCTCTCGCTTGCGGGCCATCTGCGACAGCTGGGGGGCGCTGCATTTCTGGTGCGTGACGCATATCCTTGGCATACGGGTCGAGATTACCGGCCACCATCCGGCGGGACCCGCTTTTTTTGCAATCAAGCACGAGGCAGCATTCGAAGCGATCGACCTGCCGCACCGCTATGACTTTCCGGCAGCCTTCGCGAAAAAGGAGCTGTTCGACATTCCCGGCTGGGGCCGCGCAGGGAGGACTTATGGCCTGATCCCCGTCTATCGTGACCAGGGCGCCAAGGCGCTGCGCAACATGCTGAAGGAAGTACGCCCGCGGATCGCAGCAGGCCGCCCGATCGTGATCTTCCCCGAAGGCACCCGCGTGAAACACGGCGAACAGCCAGAGCTGCAGGCAGGATTTGCGGCGCTCTACAAGCTGCTTGGCCTGCCAGTGATCCCGGTCGCGGTGGACAGCGGCAAAAGCTACGCCACGCTGTGGAAGAAGCCCGGGGTCATCCGCATGCATTTCGGCGAACCGATCCCACCAGGCCTGCCGCGCGAGGAGGTGGAAGCGCGCACCCATGCGGCAATCAACATCTTCAACGAACCGCCTGCTGTTTAGGGCATCAACACGAGGGCATGGTGCAGCCACTTGTGCGCCTCGCAACCCCCACGTCACCCTCCACCAAGGCCCAACACGAATTCCTCCGCACGGCCTAGCGCGGCCCGCCTTCCCGCATTAGGCTGCACAGCAAAACAGAGAGGACAGACACCACGATGAAGCCGATCACGCTGGGGCGCATGCGCGTCCACAAGATCCACGAAATGGATTCGCCCACGCCGATGCTGGCGAACCTGCCAGGCGTCGATGCGGCAGATCTCGCACGGTTAAAGCAGTGGTACACCGCGCCTGACGACGAGATAACCGACGATCCCGAAACATCGATGATGACCTTTGGCGTGCACAGCTGGGTTATCGAGGTCGACGGGCAGACCATCCTGGTCGATAGCTGCTGCGGCAACCACAAGAACCGCTCGATCCCCGAAGTGCACCAGATGGACACGCGTTACCTTGAAAACCTGCGCGCCGCCGGTTTTGCGCCCGAGGATATCGACCTCGTCATGTGCACGCATTTGCACTTTGACCACGTCGGCTGGAACACGCGGCTGGAGAATGGCAAGTGGGTACCGACCTTCCCCAACGCCAAATACCTGTTCGGCAAGAAGGACTACAACTACTTCGTCTCCAATCCGGAAGGCGAGGAGGTCCACCAGGAAGCATTCCTCGATTCGATCCTTCCGGTGATGGATGCCGGGCAAGGTATCCTCGTCGATGAAAACCACGTGGCCCATCGCGAGATCGGCAATGGCATCTGGATCGAGCCTGCCTTCGGCCATTCGCCCGGCAATGTGACGGTGCATGGCCAGTGCGGCGCGCAAGAGGCGATCTTCTGGGGCGATGTGATCCACCACCCCTTGCAGATGATCCGCTTCGACCTGCCCTTCGCATTCGATGCCGATCCGGCTGCTGCCAGCCTCACCCGCCAGCGCGTGATGCGCAAGGCTGCCGAGGAAGACCTGCTGTGCTTCCCGGCCCACTTCCGCCTTACCTCAGCAGGCAAGGTCCGCAGCGATGGCGATGTGTTCCGCTACGAATGGTGGAAAGAGAGCTGATTTTTTGCGCGCTTTAGCACCAGAATAACGCTCACCTGCCCCAAGGCAGGCGACCCGCATTACGTCTGCCGCACGCCACTGAGCGCGTAACCACCGTGGATAAGCCATAAGCGCGCTTGTGCTTCCCGCGCCCTTCGGGAATCCCTCTCTCATGGCAATTCTTTCCGACAAGTGGATTCGCGAAAAGGCGCAAAACGAAGGCATGATCGAGCCCTTCGTCGAAGCGCAGCGGCGCGACGGGTGCATCTCCTATGGCCTGTCGTCATTCGGCTATGACGCGCGCGTTGCGCCTGAGTTCAAGATCTTCACCAATGTGAATTCTGCCGTGGTCGACCCCAAGGATTTCGATGGCGACAGCCTGGTGGACCGAGAAACCGATATCTGCATCATCCCGCCCAATTCCTTCGCGCTTGCCCGCACGGTGGAATATTTCCGCATACCGGAAGACGTGCTGGTGATCTGCCTGGGCAAGAGCACCTATGCCCGCTGCGGGATCATCGTGAATGTCACCCCGCTGGAGCCGGGCTGGGAAGGCCATGTCACGCTGGAGTTTTCCAACACCACGCCGCTGCCCGCCAAGATCTATGCCAATGAAGGCGCGTGCCAGTTCCTGTTCCTGCAGGGCAATGAACGGCCCGAGGTCACCTATGCTGACCGCGCTGGCAAATATATGGGGCAACGCGGCGTAACGCTGCCGCGGCTGTAACCGCCGGGCGCACAGTTTCCGGGGGGAGAGAAACGATGACCACGACCAAGGAATTGTCCGAGCGGATCGATGCGCTCGAAGCAAAGGCTCGCAAAGCCGAGGACTGGGTCGACATTGCCAACCTCCAGGCCGCCTATGGCTACTATGTCGACAAGGGATTGTGGGACAAGGCAGCGGACCTTTTCGCACAAAATGGCACGCTGGAAATCGCCGGGCGCGGTGTCTACATCGGGCAGGACCGAGTGCGCGAATACCTACACGAACTGCCGAAGTACGAAGACGGCGCGATCTTCAACCACATGCAGTTGCAGCCGGTGATCCATATCGATCCAGATGGGAAACATGCGAAAGCGCGCTGGCGCACGCTGATCATGATCGGCTGGGTCGGCAAGGATGGGCGCTGGGGTGAAGCGACCTACGAAAACAGCTATGTCCGCGAAAACGGCAAGTGGCGCATCGCGTCCTTGCACGGCATCATCAATTTCTACTGCGAATATGATGAAGGCTGGCACCGTGGCGGCGTTCCGCTGCTGCGTTCCACCAAGGGGCTTGAACCTGACCTGCCGCAAAGCTTCGAATACGAGGCGCACCCCAAGGCGGTGATCGCCCCGTTCCATTATGATGAAGTTTAAATCCGGCTCCTGATCGTCAGGCTGAAATTGCGGCCTGCCAGCGGCACGAAATCCTTGGTGAAGCTGGTGTGGCGGCGACCTTCGGCATCGAAAATGTTTTTCGCTTGCAGCAGCACCACCACCCGCTCGTCTACAAAGGGATGAAAGTTTGCAGACAGGTTCACATGGGTAAAACCGCCAGTGGGTGTCTCGAAAGTCGAGATCCGGTCCTGATTGTCATACCATTCCACCTCGCCGCGAATGTCGATCATGTCGCTCTGCCATTCGAGCGCGCCGGTTAGGCTGAAGGGCGGGATGCGCGGGGCGGGGGAGCCATCATTCAGCGTGGCACGGATGTAGGAACCGCTCACATCGGCGACCACGCGGGTACCATTGCCGTTCAGCAAGGGCACGCTGGCTTCTGCTTCCACGCCGATCCAGCCTGCGCCTTGTTGTTGAAAGGCGAACAGCGGCAGCGCGTCCTCCTCCAGCCCGGTATCGGCGAGATAGACGAAATCATTGAACCAGTTCTTGTACACTGCCAGGCGCATGTCCGCCCCGTAGATGGAAGCATTGGCATAAGCTTCAAGCCCCCATGCACTCTCCACCTTGAGATCCGGATTGCCGAGTTCGTATTGGCTGGTGGCGATATGCGGGCCGTCTGCGAAAAGCTCTTCGGATGACGGCGCGCGTTCGGTGCGCGACATGTTCACTCCGGAGCGCAGGCCATTGTCTGTCGTGTATGACAATCCCAGCGCGCCAGAGAAGGTGTCAAAATCGCGCTTGAGGCCAAGCGTTGCCGCTTCCTGTGCGGTGTTCTCCCAGCGCCCGCCAAGTTCCACTTCGACAGGCCCGGCGCTCACCTCCTGCAAGGCGAACAACGCGACTTGGCTGGTGGTATTGGGCGGCACGAAAGCTTCAGCGCCGATGGCCTGGAAATCGCGGAGGAAGAATTGCCAGCCAATGGAACCGCGCCATGTCGCGCTGCCGAGGTCTTGCTGGTTCTGAATCAGCTCGACACGACCTTCAATGCCTTCGACGGCGAAAGTGGTGCCTACCTCGTCACCTTCCAGCTCGACATGGGTATAGTCGGAATAGCCCCAGCGCGTTGTGAGACTCTCGAACAATCCTTCGCCAAGGGCGATATCGCCGCGGAAGTCAGCCCGGAACTGGTTGAGGTCAATCGCTACTGAATCCTCTTCATGCGCACTCTCTTCAGCAGCTTCGTCTGCGCCTTCCTCACCATGAGCATGGCCTGCGTCGGGTGCCAGCGGCACGCCGTAAAGCGTGTCGTAATAGCTGAGCGATACGCCGAAGCTGGACTGGCCGGCAAACAGGGTAAGGCCCGTGCCCAGCGAATATGTCTCGCTGGAACTATCAGGCAGGATACCGCGGATATTGGCTGCTTCGAGCAGCGCATTGCCCTCATCCTGATGCCCTTCCGCGGATTCCACCGCGGCATCTGCCAGCAAGTCTGCGCGCAGGTCGGCTGACAAGGCGTAACCGGGGATTTCGAGGTTATGGGTGCGACGCCAGGAACCGTCGGCATGCCACACGAGGTTGCCGGCGAGCGCAACATCGAAGGCACCTGCAGCATTAAACAGGTCACTCGCTGTATCCGTGCCGACAAGCCCTTCAGCGTGGAAACCGCCGGCAGGTCGGTGGCGGGGGATGCGCTTATCACGCACGTTCACCGCGCCGCCAATGGCAGAAGAGCCGTAGAGCAGCACGGCAGGCCCGCGCAAAACTTCGATGGCTTCGGCGGTCAGCGGGTCTATCGACACGGCATGATCGGCACTGGTATTCGAGGCATCGAGCGAGCCGAGCCCGTCAACCAGCACGCGAACCCGCTCGCCATCGAAACCGCGCAGGACAGGGCGCGAAGCACCGGGGGCAAAGCCGCTGGCAGAAACGCCGGGCAGGCCCTCCAGCACTTCACCGATCTGGCCATCCTGTTTGCGCGCCAGCTGCTCACCCGCGACGAGCGAGGTGCCGGCAAGGAAATCCAGCCGCTCCAGACCACCTGCGGTGATGACGATCACATCCTCATGCGGGTCATGCGTATGCGGCAGGTCATCGTCGGTGGCCTGATCCTGCGCCTGCGCCTGCGCCTGCGCCGGAGCGAAAGGAGCGATTGCAAGCAAAGCGGCAGACAACAGGAGCGCTGCGGAAGTGCGCAATGACATAGCGTGCGAGGCCTTCACGAAAAAATGTTACAATATAACATCAGGCCATATAGGCGAGCTGCCAACGGACGCAACCCCGCGCATGTATGATTCTGCCGAAGCGACCCTTCCGGTCAGGCGGCGGCCTGAAGGCGTTTCTGCGCCTCTTCAGTGCCAATCAGCGGCAGCAGGCTAGCCATATCCGGCCCGTGGCCCATGCCGGTAAGCGCGAGGCGCAGCGGCAGGAACAGCGCCTTGCCCTTGCGCCCAGTCTGGTCCTTCAGCGCGCCCGTCAACGCCTTCCAGTCGCTGCCGGTCCGGGCGATCACCTGGGCAGCGGCGGCGCAATAGGCCTTGTCCTCCGCCTCCATCTCAACCGGTGCGACAGGCCCGGTAACGATGGACCACCAGGCCGCTACGTCAGCCAGCTTCTCGATATTGGGGCGAATGGCGAGCCAAGCGGCTTCGTCCATGCCTTCCGGAAGGCGGCCAGCCACTTTGTGATAGTCGAAGCCGTGGACGATCGCGGTGTTCAGGCGATGCAGCTCTTCATCATCGAAGCGCGCAGGCGCGCGGCCGAATATGGAAAGATTAAAGCCTTCGACCAGCACGCCTCGATCCGCAATCGGCTCCACCGGTTGCGAGGTGCCGAGCCGTGCAAGCAGCGCTACCAGTGCTTCAGGTTCAACGCCCTGTTCACGAAAAGCATCACAGCCCAGCGCGCCAAGGCGTTTTGACAGCTTGCCCTCATTGCCCACCAGAAGCGCTTCGTGCGCGAAGGCCGGAGGCGCTGCACCAAGCGCGGTAAATATCTGTATTTGAACGGCTGTGTTCGAAACATGGTCCTCGCCGCGCAACACCTCTGTCACGCCCATTGCGATGTCGTCTACCGCGCTCGGCAGCATGTAGAGCCAGCTACCATCGGCACGGCGGATAACCGGATCGGAGAGCTGCGCCGCATCGAATTTCTGACTACCGCGAATGCCGTCTTCCCAACGGATCGGCTCGTCATGGTCTAGCTTGAAGCGCCAATGCGGGGCCACACCCGCAGCCTCCTTCGCAGCGCGCTCTTCATCGGCTAGCGACAGAGCCGCACGATCATAGATCGGCGGCAAGCCGCGGCCCAGCTGGATCTTGCGCTTAAGGTCCAGCTCCTGCGCCGTTTCGTAACAGGGATAGACCCGGCCAGCGGCTTTGAGCTTTGCAAACGCCTCGTCATAGATCGTGAGGCGAGCGGACTGGCGCTCTTCCCCGTCTGGCACCATGCCCAACCAGGCGAGGTCTTCGCGGATCGCCTCGACATATTCCTCGCGGGAACGCTCGGCATCGGTATCGTCGATCCGCAACATGAACCTGCCGCCGGCCTTGCGGGCCAGCAGCCAGTTGTGCAGCGCCGTGCGGATATTGCCGACATGCAGGCGGCCCGTAGGCGAAGGGGCAAAGCGGGTAATCGTGGTCATCGTCGCAGCCTCTAGCGTGGCGCGCGGCGATTGGCGAGCATGCCGATGATCAATAATCGGGCGAATGGGCGACGCGGGCCTGCTCCAGCTGCGAAGCGAAGCAAGGGAGGCACGAAAAGGCCCTGCCGGATCGCTCCGGCGGGGCCTTTCATCTCAGCGTCAGGGCTGGAAGAAGAACTTACTCCTCGCCAGCATCCTCAGCCGAGGTTTCGTCAACCTCGGGTGCTTCAGCCGGTGTGACGGCCGCACCCATGGCTGCGGCCATCGCGTCTTCGGAAGGTACGGCGTCGGCCGGTACTTCTTCCTCGACTGCCACGGCAGCTTCCTGCGCCTCGGCCAGCTTCTTGTACTGCGCGCGGAGCGCTGCGTCGCGAGCCGAAGCGGTGACGCGGATGCGGTTCATGCCCGCGCCGGTACCGGCGGGGATGAGGCGACCCACGATCACGTTTTCCTTCAGGCCGATCAGCGTATCCTTCTTGCCTTCCACGGCCGCCTGCGTGAGCACGCGGGTGGTTTCCTGGAAGGACGCGGCAGAGATGAAGCTGCGGGTCTGAAGGCTCGCCTTGGTGATGCCCAGCAGGATCGGCGTGCCGGATGCAGGCTGCTTGCCCTTGGCCAGCTTGGCGTTGGCTTCGTCCATCTCGGCACGATCGACCTGTTCGCCCGGCAGCAGCGTGGTATCGCCGCCATCGGTGATCTCGACCTTTTGCAGCATCTGGCGAACGATCACCTCGATGTGCTTGTCGTTGATCTTCACGCCCTGGAGTCGATAGACTTCCTGGATCTCGGTGCAGAGGTATTCGGCCAGCGCTTCCACGCCGAGTACTTCCAGAATGTCATGCGGGTTGGGCGAGCCGGAGATGAGCGTATCGCCCTTCTTGACAAAGTCGCCTTCCTGCACGTCGATCACCTTGGTCTTGGGGATCAGATACTCGACTGCATCGCCCTCTTCCGGAATGATCGCGATCTTGCGCTTGGCCTTGTAGTCACGCACGAATTCGATGCGGCCGGAGATCTTGGCGATCACCGCATTGTCCTTCGGGATGCGTGCTTCGAACAGCTCGGCAACACGCGGCAGACCGCCGGTGATGTCGCGCGTCTTGGCAGCTTCACGCGAAGCGCGGGCAAGGATGTCACCCGCTTCGACGGTCTGGCCATCCTCGACCGACAGCGTGGTACCCGGGGCCAGCATGTAGCGTGCTGCCTCGGCCTCGTCGCCGGCATCGTTGAACAGCGTGAGGCGGGGACGCAGGTCTTCCTTCTTGGAACGACCGGCGGCGCGATATTCGGTGACCACGCGCTGCGCGATACCGGTATCGTCGTCGACACGCTCTTCCAGCGTCTTGCCTTCGGCCAGGTCCTGGTACTTCACCACGCCCGACTGTTCGGTGATGATCGGCAGGGTGAACGGGTCCCACTCTGCCAGGCGTTCGCCTTCCTTCACCTTGCCGCCGTCCTCGAACATGAGGACCGTACCGTAAGGCACGCGGTGGATCGCGCGTTCACGGCCTTCGGCGTCAACCACAACCATTTCACCGTTACGGGCCAGCGACAGGCGGCGGCCCTTCTTGTCGGTGATGGTCGGCATGTCGCGATAGACGACCTTGCCGTCTGAGATCGCTTCAAGGTGGCTGGTTTCGTTAAGCTGTGCAGCACCGCCGATGTGGAAGGTACGCATGGTCAGCTGCGTGCCCGGCTCACCGATCGACTGTGCAGCGATAACGCCGACAGCTTCACCGATGTTCACCGGCGTACCGCGAGCAAGGTCACGGCCGTAGCAGGTGGCGCAAACGCCCTGTTCGGCTTCGCAAACCAGCGGCGAGCGGATCTTGGCAACCTGGACTTCTGCGTCCTCGATTTCCTTGACCATCGGCTCGTCCACCAGCGCACCTGCCTTGACAATCACTTCGCCGGTGGTGGCGTTGATGATGTCGTCGGCAACGGTACGGCCGAGGATACGCTCGCCAAGCGAGGCGATGACCGAACCGCCCTGGATAATGGCTCGCATTTCCAGTGCATTCGTGGTCTTGCAGTCGTCCTCGACGATCACGCAGTCCTGCGACACGTCAACCAGGCGGCGGGTCAGGTAACCCGAGTTTGCCGTCTTCAGTGCCGTATCCGCGAGGCCCTTGCGGGCGCCGTGGGTGGAGTTGAAGTATTCAAGAACGGTCAGGCCTTCCTTGAAGTTCGAGATGATCGGCGTTTCGATGATTTCACCGCTCGGCTTGGCCATCAGGCCGCGCATGCCGGCAAGCTGCTTCATCTGCGCCGGCGAACCACGCGCACCGGAATGACTCATCATGTAGATCGAGTTGATCGGCACCTGGCGACCATCCTCGTCCTTCGGAATCGCCTGGATCTTTTCCATCATGGCACTTGCCACCTGGTCACCGCAACGGCTCCAGGCGTCGATCACCTTGTTGTACTTTTCCTGCT
>CAZYAL010000050.1:0-12162 GCA_964645635.1 uncultured Sphingomonadaceae bacterium
TCTTCCCTTTTCGCCCTGCCAAGGCTATGGGCCGCGCGCATGACACAGATTGAAAACGGAATTGGACGTTAATGGCTAAAGAAGAACTCCTCGAAATGCGCGGCAAGGTGGTGGAACTGCTGCCGAACGCGATGTTCCGGGTTGAGCTTGAAAATGGCCACGAAGTGCTGGGCCACACCGCTGGCCGCATGCGCAAGAACCGCATTCGCGTGCTGGTGGGTGACGAGGTGTTGTGCGAACTCACGCCTTATGACCTGACCAAGGCCCGTATCACCTATCGCTTTATGCCGGGACGTGGCGGCCCGGGTCCGCAATAAGCGTACCGGGCGTGACCACGCCCCACCTCATCCTTGCTTCAACCAGTCCGCGGCGGCGCGAACTGATCGCGCGGCTGGGCATGGTGGCTGACGCCATATCCCCTTCCGACATCGACGAAACCCCGCTCAAGGGCGAATTACCGCGCACCTATGCCGTTCGTATGGCCCGCGAGAAAGCGCAGGCGGCCGCTTCTGCCAATGGTCACGTTCTCGCGGGTGATACCGTCGTCGCTTGCGGCAGGCGCATCTTGCCCAAGGCAGAGGACGAAGCAACCGCGAGGAAGTGCCTCGAACTGCTGTCAGGCCGTCGCCACCGCGTGCTCTCCGCCATCGCCTTGCTATCGCCTGACGGCACTCTGCGCGAGCGGCTGAGCGAGACCTCGGTGCGTTTCAAGCGCCTGTCGGACGAAGAGATCGATGCCTACCTCGCCAGTGGAGAATGGGATGGCAAGGCTGGCGGCTACGCCATCCAGGGCCGCGCCGAAGGGCTGGTCGCATGGATCGAGGGCAGCCATTCGGGCGTCGTCGGCTTGCCGCTGTTCGAAACCCGCGCTTTGCTGAAAGCGGCAGGGTTCCCCATTGGTTGAGCGACCAAGAGCAGAATGGCTGGTCGAGGACGGGATCGGCGAGGAGCGCGCGCTGCTCGTGGAGAACGGCCATGCGATTGCTGCCAGGGTGCAATGGCCGGGCGAACTGGTGGCTGGCGCGGTGCTCGAAGGCCAGCTCGTTGCACGGGCGAAGAACTCGCCGCGCGGTCGTGCCAGATTCTACGGCGGTGAAGAGGCGCTGGTCGACAAGCTCCCGCGCGATGCCAGCGAAGGCGCACAGATGCGCTTCGAGATCCTGCGCGGCGCGGTGGGAGAGGCCAGCCGCCGCAAGCTGGCTCATGCCCGCCCTGCACAAGCGTCAGAGCATGCTGCCCCTTCGCTAGCCGAAAAACTAGGCGCCCGCGTGGTTCGCCGCTTCCCTGACGATTTGTGGGAAGAAGTTCTCGATGAATGCTGGAGCGGCATCATCGATTTTGCCGGTGGATCGCTGCACTTCAGCCCCACACCGGCGATGGTGGTTGTGGATGTGGACGGCAAGCTGCCTCCACGCGAGCTCGCACTGGCTGCCGTACCCGCCCTCGCTCGCGCCATCGCCTTGTTCAATCTTGGCGGCGTGATCGGCATCGATTTTCCAACGTTGCAGGCCAAGGATGATCGCAAGGCCGTGGATGGCGCTCTGGGTGTCGCTTTGGCAGATTGGGACCATGAGCGCACAGCCATGAACGGCTTCGGCTTCGTGCAACTGGTGGCGCGCATGGAAGGGCCATCACTGCTTCACCGCACCCGCTTCCAGCGTGCGGCGGCGGCGGCCCGACTTTTGTTGCGCCTGGCAGAATCAGTACCCGGCCCTGGCGCGGTGCTACTCACCGGCCACCCTGCGGTGATCGCCTGCCTATCTCAAGAGTGGATCACGGAACTCAACCGCCGCATTGGCCGTGCCATCATGGTAAAGGATGATGCAAGTCTTGCACTCGAAGCTGGCTTCGCGCAGGCGGTGTCGGCATGAGCCAAATAAAGAAATGCCCCATCTGCAAGAAGCCGCGCGTGGACGAGTTTGCGCCCTTTTGTTCCAGTCGCTGCAAGGATCGTGACCTCGCCCGCTGGTTCAACGAAGATTACTCCGTCCCCGGAGATCCGGTGAATCCGGAAGATATTGCGCTGGAAGACTAGAAAACCCCCTTGCCAAGCGGTTCAGGCTTCGCCATAGGGCCGCTTCCATCCGCTCGCCGGTCCCTTCAAAAAGGATCGAAGCCGCAGCGAAGCCCGGGTAGCTCAGTGGTAGAGCAGACGATTGAAAATCGTCGTGTCGGTGGTTCGACTCCGCCCCTGGGCACCACTTTCAAGCTTTGTTATTACGCAGCCCCATCAGGGGAAATTCAGGCGGAACCTGCGCTTGAGCAGGCCTTGGCTCACCCCGGCAGAGATAGTCAGCAACAAGCCACACAGCTTAAGGTGCCTGCCAGTAGGCACCGCTGTCTGCCCTCGTTCCGCTGTCAGCGCCATTGGCAGCGTGGTTAGCGGCTTCGTTTTGCTCTTTACCCATCGATCTTGCGGATGGGTGCTTGCGGAAACATGCTTGGCCAACCACATTGTGATGCCACCGACCATGGGCCAAGCTTCCTGCCCCTCCCATTGTGTTTTATGCGGGAGTGAAACGAAGCCGACAGGCCCGATAAGACGCAAAACAGGAAACCCAAATGGCCCGTATTCTCGTTCTCTATTACTCCTCCTACGGTCACAACTCGCAGATGGCGGAAGCCGTTGCCGCAGGCGTGCGCGAAGCAGGCCATGAAGCAGACATCCTCCGCGTGCCCGAAACCGCGCCGGAAGAGATCGTCAAGAATTTCGGCTTCCAGCATAATGAGAACCACCCGGTGATCGAAAGCCCCGATGCAGTGGCGGAATATGATGGGCTCGTTCTCGGCTCACCGACTCGCTTTGGCCGTATTCCCAGCCAGATGGCCAGCTTCCTTGATACCTGCGGCGGACTGTGGGCATCAGGTTCAATGATCGGCAAGGTCGGTGCGGCTTTCACCTCCAGCAATTCGCAGCATGGCGGTGCGGTACCCACGCTGTTCGACCTGATCACCAATATGCTGCACTTCGGCATGACCATCGTCGGCCTGGATTATGGCTTCGAAGGACAGAACGGGGCAAACGAAGCCAAGGGCGGCAGCCCCTATGGCGCCACCACTATCGCTGGCCCCGACGGCAGCCGCCAGCCGCACGAGGATGAGATTGCCGGCGCGAAATACCTTGGCGCGCGCGTGGCCAATACTGCGGCAAAACTGGCGGTCTGACTGACCGCTCCCCTTGGGGCAAGCGGCGGGGAGCAGTCCCCGCAGCTCTTGGTTGCCTAGTAACGATATCCCAGCTCGATCCCCACGGTGCGCCCCTTGCTGACGGGAGAGAAAGTGCCGTGGTTGGGATTGGGGTCGTAAGGTGCATCATTGCCATCCGAGAACGCACCGCCTGCAAAGGGCAAGCCTGCATCCGCACCGAACTGCACCTCATCCAGCAGGTTGCGACCGAAAACCGTCAGCGAGAAACCGCAATCGCAGGCCAGCATAATTGAGGCATCGAGCCTATCCGAGGCATAATTGAAACCCCAGTTGTTATCCGAATAGGCATAGCGATTGCGGTGCTGAAAGAAGATGTTCGCGGTGAGCGTCTTACTGTCCGCAATGCGCGCATTATATGTCACGCTGCCGCCCCAGCTTGCTTTGGGTGCGCGCGGCAGGTCCAGCGCAAGGTCATCCGCATCGATCGCGCCATCGCCTGACAGGTCAAAGAACACTGCGGTGTAATCGGCATCGATCAGGCCGAGGTTGGCCGCCAGCGCCAACCCGTCAATCGGGGTGAAGGTGCCTTCCAGCTCCAATCCTTTGATCTTCGCATCAGCCGTGTTGTAGATCGACTGCGCAAGACCAGAGGTGATGCTAGGCACCACCACTTCGCGCTGTAAATTACTGACATCGGTCTGGAACACCGCGCCGCTGACGATGATATCGCGGTTTTCGGAGTTCCACTTCACGCCCGCTTCGAATGTGTCCGCGCGTTCCTGATCGAACGCAGGCGAACCGATGGCTGCGGTCACTTCCTCGAAAGCATCGGGCTGGGTGATACGGAAGTTGTAGCCGCCTGAGCGATATCCGCGCGCCCAGCTGATGTAGGCGAGCGACTGCTCATCGGGCCGCAAGGTGGCGACGAGGCGCGGCGAGAGGTTTTCCCAGCTGCGCGCATCGGCAAAGCCGTTGTTCTCGCCCGCCACGCGCTCGCCGGTTACCGGGCAATTGCCTGCGATCACCGAGCATTCGGGGCGTGTGCGAACATAGGTAACTTCGGCGTCCTTCTCCTCGCGTGACCAGCGCATGCCGGCCTTGATCGCGAAATAGTCGGTCACGTCGAAATCGACCTGCCCGAACAAGCCGTAAACCTCATGCGACTGCTTGCCGCCGCCATATTGCGGAGCTGCGCCGAAATAGCTGAGGTCACGCTGCTCGTCATAGGCGACGTTCTGGTGGAAGACATAGCCGCCAGTCACCAAGCGCATGGGGCCGCTTTCCACGGCATAGGAGAGTTCGTTGGACCACTGTTCCTGCGTGGTCGCGGTGTCAGACGCGAAGATCGGCGTGGGGCTGCTGTCGATATCGTTGCGGGTCAACAGCTGGTAATCGCGCCAGCCGAAAATGTTGGTCAGCGTGCCCGCGCCCAGCTCGTATTCTGCACGCAGCGTGGCGAACAGGTTCTCGCTGTCATGAAAGCCGCGCTCGTTGACTGAAATCTGGAAGGTGTCGCGCGCAAACATGCCGTTGTTGTGAGTGGGAGCCCCCTCGCCTTCGTCATCGGAATATTCCACCTTGGCGAGCAGGGTTAGCCTGTCACCCAGATCAGCCTTCACTGCCCCGCGCAGCACGATGGTTTCGGCTTCGGAGTAGTTCCTGCCGTCGAAGCTGTTGATGAAATAGCCGGCGTCATCGGACCGCAGCGCGCCAAGGCGGATCGACAGATCATCGGATATCGGGCCGGAGACGACTGCGCGCGCCGTCCACATGCCCGCGCCGCGGCCGCCATCAACCGGCCCTTCCCATCTCAGCCTTGCATAGCCGGTCAAGTAATCGGTCGGGTTGGCGGTTGTCACCATCACAGCGCCGCCAGTGGTATTGCGCCCGAAGCTGACGCCTTGCGGGCCGCGCAGGATATCCACCTGCTCCACGTCGAGCGCATCAAACACGCTGCCCGCGTTGAGGCCCATGTAGACCCCGTCAACAAACAGGCCGACTGCCGGATCGATCGAGGGGATCGAGCTATTAACGCCCACGCCGCGGATCGAGAAGTTTGCCACCCCCTTGAAGGTGCCCACCGTATCAAGCCCGACATTGGGCACCGCATAGGTGAGCGAGGACAAGTCCTGAAAAGCGCGCGCCTCAAGCCCTTCGGCATCAATGGCGGAGACTGAGCCGGGATAGTCCGCAACAGTGAAGGCCGCGTCCTTGGTGCCTTGCACCACGATCACATCGGAGCGCTCGCCATCGCCTTGCCAGGCGAAGGTTTCCTTTTCTTGCGCCTTGTCCTGCGCCAACGCGGGATAAGCCGCGAACACAGCCATCGCGGATATCCCCGCACGAAGAGCCAACTTGTACATTTTTACTCCCGGTCTGATCCGCCGCGCGACTTACAGCCAGCCGCGCCAACCGGTCAAACCGGCATTGCTTGTGTACCACATACTCCAGCTTGCAGTGCCACAATTGCCAGCCTGCCTGCTTGGGTGTATAAGCGTGGATCAAGAGCCCCGGCCGTTCGCGAAGCAGCGCGCTTCGTCTGCCGGGGCCTTTCATTTTTTGCAGTCGAAAAGGTTCGCCCATGTCCCGTCGCCGCCAGATTTACGAAGGCAAGGCCAAGATCCTGTATGAAGGCCCTGAACCGGGCACAATCATCCAGTATTTCAAGGATGATGCCACCGCCTTCAACGCGGCCAAGAAGGGCACGATCAACGGCAAGGGCGTGATCAACAACCGCATCAGCGAGCATGTGTTCACGCGGCTCGCGCATATCGGCATCCCCACCCACTTCATCCGCCGCCTGAACATGCGTGAGCAACTGGTCCGCCAGTGCGAGATCATTCCGCTGGAAGTGGTTGTACGCAATGTGGCTGCCGGCTCCATCGCCAAGCGCCTCGGTATCGAGGAAGGCGAGATGCTGCCGCACACGCTGATCGAATACTACCTGAAGTCAGACGAGCTTAACGACCCGATGGTGTCCGAAGAGCATATCGCCGCCTTCAACTGGGCCAGCTTCGAGGAGATGCAGGACATCTCCGCCATGGCCATCCGTATCAATGATTTCATGTCCGGCATGTTCGCCGCCATCGGCATCCGCCTGGTGGACTTCAAGCTGGAATTCGGCCGCATCTTCGATGGTGACTACAGCCGCGTGATCCTGGCTGACGAGATCAGCCCGGACAACTGCCGCCTGTGGGACTTCACCACCGGTGAAAAGCTCGACAAGGACCGTTTCCGCCGCGACATGGGCGGCGAGGAAGAAGCCTACCAGGAAGTGGCACGCCGCCTCGGCCTGCTGCAGGGTGACGACAATGGCCCGGGCGAAGTGCTCGACATGAACGCCCACCGCAGCCGCTTGCGCCAGACCCCGCCCAAGCCGAAGAAGTAAGGCTTGGCGCTGGGGCGGCAAATTTCCGCACGCCAGCCATTGCCCGTTAAGCTGTCTTGCCCCATCATGCGGGCATGAAATCTCTAATGATTACAGCGCTACTTTGCGCAACAGCCCTTCCGTTCAGCGTTTCGGCCCAATCGCCAGAATACCAGAACCCGGAACAAGTGGTCCATGAGATCACCGCGCCCGCCGGCATGCTCGACCCGTTCGGCATTGCCGCCAGCGACCTGCCGCTCGATCCTGACTACCGGCTCGGTATACTGGATAACGGCATGCGCTACATCGTGCGCCCAAATGGCACGCCAGAGGGCCAGGGCATGGTCTATCTCTGGGTCAATGCAGGATCGCTGGGCGAGGAGCCCGACCAGGCTGGCTATGCCCATTTCATCGAGCACATGGCCTTCAACGGCACCACCAATGTGGCCGAAGGCGAGATGATCCGTTTGCTGGAGCGCGAAGGCCTGTCTTTCGGGGCGGACACCAACGCCTCCACCAGCTTCGACCGCACAATCTACCAATTGAACCTGCCGCGCGATGACGAAGACCTGCTCGACACCGCGCTGATGCTGATGCGCGAAACGGCGAGCGAAATCCTGTTCGAACCCGAAGCCGTGGCGCGCGAGATCGGGGTGATCCAGTCTGAAATCCGCGTGCGCGATACCTACCAGCAGCGCAATTTGATCGACCAGCTGCAATTCCGCTATCCCGGTTCGCATTTCTCCGAGAACTGGATAAGCGGGACCGAGCAGACCATCGGCAACGCCACCAGCCAGCGCCTGCGCGACCTTTACGAGCGCTGGTATCGGCCCGATAACGCCGCGATCATCGTGGTCGGCGATTTCGATGGCGACACGGTGGAAGCTGCCATCCGCGAGAAATTCGCCAGCTGGCAAGCCCCAGCGGTTGAGCCTGCGGCCAAGGCTGGCCCGATCGACGTGACCCATGCGGGCGAGACTGACATCTACCTCGATCCCGCCCTGTCCGAGCGGGTGGACGTAACCCGCGCCGCCGAATGGATCGACCGGCCTGATACCGTCGCAACCCGGCAGCAGCGCGTGCTGCGCCAGATCGGCTATTCGATCATCAACCGCCGCCTCCAGCGTCTCTCGCGAGAGGACAACCCGCCCTATCGCGCGGCTGGCGTGGTGACAGAGGAGGTGTTCCAGGAGGCCCGCAGTTCGTCGCTGGTGGTGCAGGCTGCCGAAGGTGAATGGGAACGCGGGCTGGCTGCCGCGCAGGAAGAATACCGCCGCGCGATGCTCTACGGTTTCTCGGAAGCCGAAGTGGAGGAGCAGGTGGCGAATCTGCGCGCCGCCATCGAATCCAACGCCGCTGGCGCGAACACCCGCCAGAACAGCGATTTCATGACCGGTGCGCTCACCCTGTTGCAGGACGGGCAAGTGCCCACCACCCCTGCCACCGCGCAGGAACGCTTCGAAGCATTCGCGGGCAACATCACGCCCGAAGCCGTGCTCGAAGCGCTGAAGGCTGACTTCGTGCCGCTCAACAACCCGCTGATCCGCTTCTCTGGCCGCACCGCACCTGAGGGCGGGACCGAGGCCCTGCGCGCTGCCTGGAACGAAGGTATGGAGCTGGCGTTGCAACCGCGCGAGGAAGCCGTGCTGGCCGAATTCGCCTATACCGATTTCGGCACGCCGGGCACGGTAACCAGCGACGTGGTCGAGGGCTATCTCGGCATCCGCCAGATCACTTTCGACAATGGCCTGAAGCTGAACCTCAAGCGCACCGACCTGGCCGAGGATCGCATCAGCCTGGAGCTCAATATCGATGGCGGAGAAATGCTCGACACGCGCGATGCGCCGCTCGCCACCGCGATGACCAATTCGCTGGTCGTCGGCGGGCTCGGCGCGCATTCGCTCGACGAGTTGCAGAGTATCCTTGCCGGCAAGCAGGTGGGCATCAACCTTGCTGCCGAGGAGGAGACTTTCCGCTTCCGGTCCACCACCACCCCGCGTGACCTCGAGATGCAGCTGCGCCTGTTCGCGGCCACCGTGTCAGACCCCGGCTATCGCCCGCAAGGCGAAGAACAATATCGCCGCTCGGTGAGCAATTTCTTCGCGCGGCTCAACGCCACGCCGGGCGCAACGCTGGGCAATGCGCAAGGCGCGATCATCTCCGATAATGACCCGCGCTTCTCGCTACAGAGCGAGGAAGCCTATCTCGACCTCACCTTTGCCCAGCTGCGTGACGTCATCTCGGACCGCATGCAGAACGGCGCGATGGAACTGGCCATCGTGGGGGACTTTAACGAGGACGCCACCATCGCCATGGTCGCCTCAACCTTGGGTGCCCTGCCCGCTCGCGAAACCGAATTCGGCGGCTGGGAGGACAACCGCAACCGCAGCTTCACCGCTGACCGCAGCCCCCGCGTGCTTTATCACGATGGCGAGGCAAACCAGGCGGTGCTGCAGCTGGTATGGCCCACCCGCGATGGCGAGGATTTTTCCGACACCATCCGGCTAGAACTGCTGCAGGACGTGACCCGCCTCAACTTGATTGACCGCCTGCGCGAGGAACTGGGGCAAACCTATTCGCCCTCGGCACAGGCAGAGCAATCGCGCGTCTGGCCTGAATGGGGAACCTTCACCGTTACCGCTTCAATCACGCCGGAAGATGTGCCAGCCGCGCGCGAAGCAATGCTGGCGGTGATCGATGAATTGCGCGACGCGCCCGTAGACGAGGACACTCTGCAGCGCGCCCGCGCCCCGCAGCTGGAACAGTTCGCCAATATGCTGAAGACGAACAATGGCTGGATGGGGCTGGTGGACCGCGCGCAGACCCAGCCGGACAGGCTGGATCGCTATGCAGTAGGCGTGGAGACCATCGAGAAGATGACGCCGGAGGATATCCACCAAATGGCGCTGCGCTACCTTCATCCCGATCAGCGGCTGGAAATCACCGTGCTGCCGCGCCCAGAGGAAGAAGAAACTCCGAACGCAGCGGCAGGGGACTGATCAAGCCCCGGATCAGGCTTTGGCCTTGCGCTTCTTCTTGCCGAAGAGTTCGCGCTTACCCCAGATGTAAATGCCACTGAGGGCAAGGAAGGTCATCACGATGCCGCTGATGAAGACCAGCAACTGCCAGATGATACCGCCGATGGTGGCATAATGCACGCCGCGCATCCACGAAGAGACTGCCTGCGCACGCGTTGAGGGCGGCGGCGGGCCAACACGCGCCGGGCTCTCCTCCACTACCACTTCGCCGCCGGTCAGCGGAACGCTGGCAGTGGCATCCATGCCGTCAGCAGCAAGCGTAACAGTCCACGCGCCGCTTTCTGCAGTGGGAGCAGAGATTGCCGTCGGGCGACCGTCATAGGCAGCAGTGGCAGCATCAAGCGCGACGATCCATGCGCCATCCTCTGCTTCCAGCACGGTGCCTTCCGGCCCACCGCCACGACGATGGCGCTCGGGCTGTTCTACACCGGGCTGCACCAACAAGGCAAAGAAGCCGGGGAAAGAAATCCACGCGCCCGAAATCGCTTCCACGATCAGGATGATTGACAGGAGGAAGCCCGACTGGCGGTGGATGTTGAGCATCTTACCGTCGCGCTTCTGCCACTTGAGTGCGGCGAACATGCGCTTGAAACCGGGCCAGAACACGTAAATGCCGGTGACTGCGGAGATGGTCAGGAACAGGCCCATGATGCCCACAATCTGGCGGCCGATCCCGGGAATCAGGAACAGGCCGTGGATGAAGTGCATAAACCACATGAAGCCGCCCGCACTGTCCGTATTGTCGATTACCTCGGCGCTTGCCGGATCGACATATGCCTGGCGCGCCATGCCGCCGGGCGCGCCAATGCCAAAGGGCGGATCGGCATAGCCTGCGCTGGACGCGACGATCGGCTCACCCTCAACGCCTAGCTGGATGCTCGCGATGGGGCCGTATTCGGCAAGCGCCTCGCGCGCATTGGCGATATGGGTTTCGCTTATATCAGCCGGGTCAGCCGTGGCGGCAACTTCGCGCTGCGGGTTGAACAGGGCTTCGGTCTCCTCAGGCCAGACTTGCGCGGAGCCTGTAACGCCCAGCACGGCCATCGGGATCAGCAGGATGATGCCGAGCCAGCGGTGCACCCACAGCCAGGTCTGGCGGCGCTTGGCGGCGGGCGAGAGGTAGCGCTGCGGTTTTGCTGCTGCGGTGGCAACCTCAATGGAAGTTGTCTCGGTCATGAATGCCCTCGAATCGATTTGCCTCACAATTAGTGAGAATCATTCGCAAAAACAAGTCGCGAATTGTAGCGGACCCCTTCAAATTGTGGTTTAACATGATAAGCTGCCAACGGCCTGACAATCCCAAACAAAGCGCTGAATCGGGGGAGCAGGCGCTTTGTCCCCCTTGCCCTGCCACACCGCAATCGCCATAGGCTCGCAGCAGCAACGACTCTGCAAATTTGACGAAGGGCCAGCCCCATGAAAGTCCGCATCCATGTCAGCCTGAAGCCCGGCGTGCTCGACCCGCAGGGCCGCGCCGTCCACCACGCGCTGGAAGGCCTCGGCTTCTCCGGTGTTGAGGACGTCCGCATTGGCCGCCTGGTAGAGCTGAACGTGGCAGACAGCACCACTGACGAAGCGCTGGACGAGATGTGCCGCAAGCTGCTCGCCAACATGGTGATCGAGAACTACTCCATCGAGAAGCTGGAGAACGCCTGATGAAGGCCGCCGTCATCACCTTTCCCGGCTCCAATTGCGACCGCGACATGGCGGTGGCGATCGAGCGGATCTCGGGCAAGGCACCGCTGCGCGTGTGGCATGGCGATGCCAGCCTGCCTGACGGGCTCGATTTCATCGCCCTGCCTGGCGGCTTTTCCTATGGCGATTACCTGCGCTGCGGATCGATGGCTGCCAACAGCCCAATCATGCGCGCGATTGCGGATGCTGCTGGCAAAGGCGTGCCTCTGCTGGGTGTGTGCAACGGTTTCCAGGTGTTGACCGAAAGCGGATTGCTGCCCGGCGCGCTGATGCGCAATGCCGGCCAGACCTTCATCTGCCGCACGGTCAAGCTGAAGGTGGAGAACGCTTCCTCGATCTTCACCAGCCGCTATGATGCAAGCCAAGTGATCGACATTCCCGTGGCGCATCACGACGGCAACTATTTTGCTGATGGCGAAACGCTCGACCGTCTCGAAGGCGATGGCCGCGTGGCCTTCCGCTATGCCGAGAGCGTCAACGGCTCACAGCGCGATATCGCCGGCATCCTCAATGCTGGTGGCAATGTGCTCGGCATGATGCCTCACCCCGAACGCGCAGTGGACGCAGCCCACGGTGGCACCGATGGCGTGGCGTTATTCGAAAGCGTGTTCGAAAGCCTGAGCGTAGCTTGACGCTGTAGCTGCATGCGCTGAGCGTGCGGCCTCTTTTTCTTTAGCCCCTCAAGCGCCGGGTGCGAGCGATCCGGCTCGCTTGGCTTCCGCCCTACCGGGCGGCGCGTGGTCACGCGCTGGTGCCGCGTTCCGCGCCACGACCATTCCAAACCATTTGATACGCACGAGGTTCGGGCTGCAAGCCCGCAAGAGCGACCGCCCGCCGGCAGCGATGACGCCGCAAGGCGTCCGGAAGCGAGGATAGCAAAGGGGCCGGATGGCCCCGCCGGCGCTTAAGGCCATA
>CAZYAL010000051.1:0-10927 GCA_964645635.1 uncultured Sphingomonadaceae bacterium
GAAACGAGCGGTCGCCCGATTGATTGCAGCGACGAGGAATGGGCTGCCCGGCTTGACCTTGCCGCCGCATATCGCATCTTCGCACATCATGGCTGGTGCGAGAGCATCTACAACCACATCACCCTACGCATTCCGGGCGAAGACAATGCTTTCCTGATCAATCCCTATGGCCTGCTGTGGGAAGAGGTGACGGCAAGCTCGCTGGTCAAGATTGACAGCGATGGCAATAAGGTTGGCGACAATCCCTACCCTGTGAACCTGGCCGGGTTCACCCAGCACAGCGTGTTCCACAAGAACCTGCCATCTGCCCATGCCATCGTCCACACACACACGCCGGACACCATGGCCGTGTGCAGCACACAGGGCGGTTTGCAGCCGAGCAACTTCTATTCCTGCTTTTTCGAAGGCATGGTCGGCTATCACGATTTCGAAGGCATCACCGTGCGAGCCGAGGAAGGCGAGCGGCTGGTGCGCAATGTTGGCAACAAGCAAATTCTGATGCTTAAGAACCATGGCCCCGTGGTGATGGGCCGCACGATCCATGAGATGTTTTTCCTCTATTACATGCTCCAGCGTGCGTGCGAGATTCAGGTGAAAACGGCCAGCCTTGGTGCGCCGATCATCGTGCCGCCCGAAGTGATCGAAATCCATCAGCGAGACCGCGACAAGCAGCTGACCGACAGCTTTGGCAAGCTCGATTTTGAGGCATGGACGCGCAAGATCGACACGATCGATACCAGCTGGCGCAATTAAGGCTGCGGTGATCCGCCGATGACCCAGATGACCGTCAACAACCGCCCGGTCCGTTTTGATATGGACCCGCAGACCCCGCTGCTGTGGGCGTTGCGCGATGGGGCCAACCTTACGGGCAGCAAATATGGCTGTGGTGTTGGCGATTGTGGTGCCTGCATGGTGTTGATCGACGGTGAGGCGCTGCGTTCCTGCCTTGTCACGCTGGCAGAGGCGGAAGGGCGCTTCATCATCACCATCGAGGGGCTTAGCGCCGATCGCAGCCACCCTGTGCAACAAGCGCTGGTGGCAGAACAGGCGATCCAGTGCGGCTTTTGCACGCCGGGCATCGTCATGGCTGCTGCGGCATTGCTCGCGCGCAATCCGGACCCGTCAGAGCAGGATGTGCGCGATGCGGTGCCCAACCTGTGTCGCTGCGGCGTCTACCCCCGACTGATTGAGGCGGTTCAGCGTGCTGGCCGCGTTACTCGCCGTCGCGAACGGATCAGCGCCGCACCCGCGCCCGGTATCGATCCGGCGGATGCGGCGCAGGCAGTGCCCGCCTTGCGGGTGAAAGAAGTCGCGGAAGAGGGTGAGGAATAGATCTTCCCCTGTTCGGCATTAAATCCAAGTGGCCCGGCGGGCCTTGCAAACCTGCCGGATCATATGGGCCATTCCAGGATCAGAACTTCAGCCGTGCGCCGATGCTGGCGTTGAGTGGTTCCGCAGGCTGGATGTTGTTGTCGCCGTGGGCCGAGGGGTAATAGTCCTCGTCGAACAGGTTCTCGACATTCACCTGCAGGGCCAGCTTTTCACTCACATCGAAGAACAGTGCTGCATCCACGCGGGTATATGACGGCAGCACCACATTGTTGGACATGCTGGCGAACTGGCTCGACTGGTGCACCACGCCGCCGCCGATGCCGATGCGGTCGGTTAGGTCATAGCGGGCCCACGCGGTGATCTGGTGTTCGGGTACCTGCTGTAGGGTGGTTCCGGCAACAGCGGCGCTGGTGGTCTGGGTGACCTCGCCATCGAGGTAGGCATAGCCAAGGCTGACGTTGAGATTGGGTATCAGTTGCCCGGCGAGCCCGATCTCGAAGCCATCGACACGGCTTTCGCCGGCGAGGATCACGAAGCCGGGGTTGGCGGGATCTGGCGCTTGCGTGTTGTCACGCGTCAGGCGGAACACGGCGGCAGTCAGGAAAAGCTCTGGCTGGATCGACCACTTGATGCCGGCTTCGATATTCTCGAAGGTTTCGGGATCGAGCGATGCGCTGTTGGTGTTGAGCACAGTGAACTGATCGCCGGACTGCGGCAGGAAGGTTTCCGACCAGCTGGCATAAATCGAGAGGTTGTCGACCGGCTTCAGCACGGCGCCAAGGCGCGGGCTCCAGCGGCTGTCCTTGCGCTGAGCAGCAAAGCCGCCGGCGAGGTCTTCGCTCTCGAGGTCGAACTCGTCATAGCGCAGGCCGCCGATCAGCTGCAGGTTGCCAAAATCGATCTGGTCCTGGACGTAGAACGACACGGTCGACAGGTCTGAAGTGGTGGCGCGCTGCGGCACCAGCGTGAAGGCGGGAACAGCAATCACGTCAGCCAGCGAAACGGTGACGCTGGTGCTCGCGCCGTTGTTGAACAGTGCCTGGTTGCGCACGCTATCGGTCGCAGAGGTGGTGAATTCACCACCCACCAGCAGCGTGTGGCCAATGCCCCCGGTCTCGATCTGACCGACAAAGTTTGCCTGGCCGATCAGGTTTTGCCGGTCCGTGCCGCTCTCGTATCCAGCAAGGCGGGCAGTAGTGGCGGTGGTGCCGCCCGAAGGCACGATATTGGCGTAGAACTTGTCGTAATCGGCATACTGCAGGCTGGTGTTGAAGCTCCATGCCGCAGACAAGTCATGTTCTACCCGCACGCGGGCGATATGTACTTCCAATTCGCTGAAATTGGAGTCCGGATCACCGAACAAGGTCTTGTCATAGTCCATCAGCGGCAAGCCATCGAGGCTTGGTACGCCACGGTCGACGACGCGTTTGTCATCGTCATAGGTGTAGCTAGCGATCAAGCGGGTATCCGGCCCTGCATCCAGCGTGATCGTGGGGCTGAAGCCGAAGAAGTGGCCGTCGTAGAAGTTGCGATGGTTGTTGAATTCCTCGTAGGTAGAATTCACCCGCAGCGCCAGGCTGTCGGTGATCGGTGTGTTCGCGTCCCCTGCAAGGGAAACGGCCCCGCAGCTATCCACATTGGCAGCGCCATTGACGAAGCTGCCGGAAGTGCGCGCGGTCTTGCTGACGCGGTTGATCGCACCGCCGCCTGCACCGCGGCCGAAGATCAGCGCGTTCGCGCCCTTAAGCACTTCGATCCGCTCAACATTGTAAAGCGAACGGTAATACTGCGCATCATCGCGCAGGCCGTCGAGGTAGAAGTCAGCCGAGGTTTCCTGGCCGCGGATGAATACCTCGTCGCGGTGGCCTTCGCCGGTTTCCAGGCTCACGCCCGGCACGAAGCGCAGCGCCTGGTTCAGCTGGGTAACGCCCTGATCCTCGATCTGGTCTGCCGTGATCACGCTGACGCTTTGCGGCACGTCGATCAGCGGGGTCGGGGTCTTGGTTGCGCTTGATCCGTCATCGCCAACATAGCCATCGCGATCGGCGGTGATCACGATTTCTGTGGCGAGGTAGTCGCGCTTGACTTCGTCAGCGGCATGAGCCGGGGCAGAGATGGCAGAAGTGCAGGTGCCGAGCAGGGCAAGGCGGCGGAAAGAAGCGAGATGAGACAAGGAACCCCCTAAGGTTTAGGCACTTTTGCGATTGATTTGCAAGAGCACCTCTATTGCGAGGCATTTGCAGTTGCAATAGAAAATTCGCCCTCTTGGCGAAATTTTTCCAGATCGCTAGGCAGGGGAGGAAGCGAAAACAGCCGAAGTGAGGATGGGCGAATGAAAGCCACGATCTGGCATAACCCGCGCTGCAGTAAGTCGCGCATGGCGCTGCAGGCGTTGGAGGACAAAGGGTATGAGGTCGAGATAGTCGAATATCTCAAGACTCCGCCCACGCGCGAAAAGCTGGCGCAGCTCTATGCCGATGCAGGTATCAGCCCGACCGAAGGCCTGCGCCTTGGCGGCACCGATGCCAAGGAGCGCGGCCTGCCTAATGCGGATGCCGATGCCGTTCTCGATGCGATGGCAGCGGATCCGGCGCTGATCGAACGGCCGCTGGTGGAGACGCCCAAGGGTGTGCGCCTGTGCCGCCCTCCGGAGAAGATTGGCGAGATCATCTGAGCGCCAATTGGGGACAATTCGTCTACATTCCATTGCATTGCGCGGCTTCCTGCTCTTACCTAATGGTAGATCGCAAGGGTGCGCGAAATCGCGTGGGCTGACCTGGGGGCAGACGGTTTTCCAATGAATGTCAATCAATTGGCCGAAAGGCGCGGGCTTCCGCGCCTTATGGAGAAAATCAAGCGTGCCATGGGGCCAGCCGGGGTCTTCTTCAAAGGCTTCCTTGAAAATCCGCGGATGGTGGGGGCAGTCCTTCCTTCCAGCCCGGTGGTGATCAATGCCATGTTGGACCCGGTCGACTGGCAGAACACCAGGCTGTTCGTGGAATATGGCCCCGGCGTGGGCACATTCTGCCAGCCGGTGCTGGACCGCCTGCCGCGCGACGGTGAGCTGCTGGTGATTGACACCAACCCGCTGTTCATCGAGTACCTGCGCAAGACCATCACTGACAGCCGCTTTCATGCCGTGCTCGGTTCGGCAGAGGACGTGGAGGAGATCGTCCGTTCTATCGGCCACGACAAGGCGGATTACGTGCTTTCCGGCCTGCCGTTCAGCACCCTGCCTGATGGTGTAGCTCCGGCCATTGCCAGCGCCACCTCACGCGTTGTGCGCAAGGGCGGAGCCTTCCTGACCTATCAGTATACCAGCGTGGCGCGCGATTATTCGCGCAACTATTTCCCGCGGGTTGAGAAGGGCTATTGCTGGCTGAACGTGCCGCCGTGCTTCCTTGGCTGGGCCTGGCAGGACTAGGCCCGGCTCGGCAATTGCCGTCAGTCAAAGGTTTCGGCGGAACTCGATCCAGTCAGCTGCTTGTGCAGTGCTACCATGATGCCGGCATAGAAGATTGCCACTAAGCTGCCGAGCAAACCGTTGACCATGCCTGATGCAAGAGCTGCAGCAGGGCCGGTTCCCAATGATGCGATCAGCAGGCCGAAAACCAGGCCAACCACGATGCTGATCACCATATAGGCAATCATCAGCAGCGCCAGGAACAGGAAAATTCGCTTGCCATGCGGCCTGGTGAGTTCCAGCGAACGCTTGATCGCGGCGACAGGGCTGGTCACGCCTTCCAGCATCACTGCCGGGTAGACCATGATGAAACGCGCAAGGATGTAAAACACCGCCGCAAACACCAGCACCAGAGCCACGAAACCCACCACCGCGGCTGCGGCCGGCCCGGCAACAAGCGCCAGAAGGCCGCCGATGATGCCAACGACAAGGGCAAGGGCAAGGCCAGCCACCAAATAGGAAACTAACATCAACAGCGTAACCCCGATCAGCGTGGGGATAGCAGACAGCGCTTGTCGCAGCGCCTCGCCTACTGTCGGCCGGTTGTTGCCCATCAACGCCACCAGCGCGGCATAGCTGATGAACTGCCCGATGAGCGCCAGCAGGCCGAAACCAATGAGGCTGCCCGCATTCTCTTGCATAAGGGCGAGCAACCGATCCTGATCAGCTCCCATTTCGCCTGCTGCCAGCATGAAGTCCGGCGCGGCGATGTAAAAGATCACGTTGGGGATCAGGATGAAGACACCGGCTAAAATGGCCAGTAGCTGGAAGTTGGCCTGCACCAGCGATACGCAATTGTTCCAGGTTCGGTTCATGTCGAATTTCATCTTGCGCTATCCCCTTGCAATGCAAGCTTGATAAACCTTCAAGACTGCGCCACGCAATCGTCAAGGCCATGACCAGCAGCATTTCCCTTCCCGCCATCGAATGGCGCTTGTCTGATCAGCCGGTTCCCTATCGTGAGTCGCTGGCCACACAGGAAGCGCGCAATGGCGCAATCCGTGCGGGCGAAGCACAGGAACTGATCTGGCTGCTGGAACATCCGCCGGTTTACACAGCGGGTACCAGCGCTGATCCGTCAGAGCTACTCGACCCGCGCTTTGACGTCGTGGAGACAGGTCGGGGTGGGCGGCACACCTATCACGGGCCGGGTCAGCGCGTGGCTTATGTGCTGCTGGACCTATCCCGGCGCGGGAAAGATATCCGGCGCTTTGTCCACGGGTTGGAAAGCTGGGTGATCGATACGCTCGGCGATTTCGGCGTGGAAGGCTGGGCGGTGCCGGACCGGGTGGGCATCTGGACGAAGGACATTGACGGGCGCGAGGCAAAGATCGGAGCGATCGGCGTGCGCGTGCGGCGCTGGGTGACCATGCACGGCCTGTCGGTGAACCTTGATCCGGATTTGTCCCACTTCACTGGCATAGTGCCTTGCGGCATTGCCGAATTCGGCGTCACCAGCATGGCACGGCTTGGCATACAGCTTGCGCAGGCCGAGTGGGATGAGGCATTGCAGAAACGCAGCGGCGCGTTCCTCGCCGCACTGGAGGATTGAGTAGCTTGGCTGACATTCGCGTTCCCCGCCTGATCTTGGCCTCGGCAACGCCGCTGGCGTTGCTCGCCGCGTGCGGCGGCGAAGCTCCCGACGATGGTGGTGCCAGGGGCAATGACGGGCGCGAGGCTTCGGGAGAGATCCTGCCGTCCTCAATCAGTGATGACATGATCGGGACCGACGCGCTCGATTCGCAGCCCCCTCTGATGCAGGATGTGCCGTCTGCGACAAGCGGCGATGCGGCCGTGAGTGAGGAAGATGGTGGCGCTGCGGGCGGCGGCGATCTGGAGCTGGAAGAACCCGTTCCCGCATCGCCCCCTTCGGATGAAGCCGTCAACAGCCTTCCGGAAGACTAAATCTATTCAATCAGCGCGCGCGATCGAGCACGCGGCGTGCTTGCATCAAATGCAGCTCTTCGACCATGCGCCCGTCGAATGACAAGGCTGCAGCGCCCGGATTGGCGGCGAACAGGTCCACGATGGCTTGGGCCTCGGCCACTTGTGCATTTCCTGGCGTGAAGGCGGTGTTGATCACTGCGACCTGGTCTGGATGGATCGCCAGCATGCCAGCAAAGCCATCTGCAAAGCTGGCCTCGGCAGTCTTCTTCAATCCGTCGAGATCGCGGAAGTTTGCATGCAGCGTATCGACCGGCACGACACCGGCTGCATGCGCACAAAGCAGAATCTGCGCGCGGACCATGCGGAACACGTCGGTCCACTGGCCCCCGGCATCGCGCTTGCGGCTGGCGCCCAGCGCATTGGAAAGATCTTCAGAGCCCCATGTCATCCCGCCAAGGCGCGGCAGTTCCTCATTGGCATAGGCGGGGATGGTGAGCGCCGTCTTCGCGGTTTCGCCTACCATCGGCATGATCCGGGTGGTGTTGGGCGTGATGCCGTTACGCTGCTCAACCTCGTAAAGCTCGCCAGAAAACATGCGCAGCTGGTCAGGCCCCTTGGCCTTGGGGATGATGATCCCGTCCGGCTGCCCTGGCATCACGCTGGCGAGGTCCTCGCGCCAGTGATGGCCGTCAAGCGGGTTGATACGCACCCAGCGCTGGAAGCCGCCGCCTGAAATCACTTGCTGGCGATGAGAAGTGAGCCATTGCGTCGCAAGCTTGCGGGCGGGAAGCTTGCCATGTTCGGCCACGGCATCTTCAAGGTCGATTACCACCACATCAGAGCCCACGGCTGCGGCCTTGGCCAGCTTGCGCTCGCTGTCACCGGGAACGAATAGCCATGATCGCATTTTCATGGTAGCTTGCTCCATATCTTGCACATAAGCTGAAGTGTGCGAGGGGGCATTTCCTTGCGATCAAGCCCGCCCTAGGTCACCTTTGCCGACAGTCCCCGCTGCCATTTCCAGCATGCGGTCGAGGCTTTTCTTCGCATCCAGCCGCAATTGCTCCTCGATCTCGATCCGCGGTTCGAGGTCGCGCAGGCAGGCGTAGAGCTTTTCCATCGTGTTCAATGCCATGTAAGGGCAGATGTTGCACGAACAGTTGCCGTCTGCGCCCGGCGCGCCAATGAAGGTCTTTTGCGGAAGCGCCTTTTCCATCTGGTGAATGATGTGTGGCTCGGTCGCCACGATCAGCGTGTCGCCTTCAAAGCTGTTGGCAAATGTCAGTATGCCGCTGGTGGAGCCAACGTAATCGGCGTGATCGATGATGTGCGGCGGGCATTCCGGGTGCGCGGCAATCGGCGCATCGGG
Source organism: uncultured Sphingomonadaceae bacterium (assembly GCA_964645635.1). Taxonomy (GTDB): domain Bacteria; phylum Pseudomonadota; class Alphaproteobacteria; order Sphingomonadales; family Sphingomonadaceae; genus Alteraurantiacibacter. Next base: position 8,052 of record CAZYAL010000051.1, read on the forward strand.
GTGCTGTTCCTTGAGCTTGAGCAGCTCCTTTTCGCTGAAGGCTTCGTGCACGATGCACACGCCCGGCCACAGCAACATTTCGCGATTGAACTTGCGGGAAAGGTATCCGCCAAGGTGGCGGTCCGGCCCGAAGATTATCTTCTGGTCTTCAGGGATCTGCGCAAGGATTGTTTCGGCAGAGGAACTGGTGACGATGATGTCGCTCAGCGCCTTCACCTCTGTTGAGCAGTTAATGTAGGTCAGAGCGATATGATCGGGGTGCTTCGCGCGGAAGGCGGCGAATTTTTCCGGCGGGCAGCTGTCTTCAAGGCTGCAGCCTGCTTCCATGTCCGGCAGCACGACAATCTTCTCGGGACTGAGGATCTTGGCTGTTTCCGCCATGAATTTTACGCCACAAAAGGCGATCACGTCAGCGTCGGTTTCCGCGGCCTTTTTGGACAGTTCCAGGCTGTCACCCACGAAATCGGCAATGTCCTGCAGGTCAGGTGTCTGGTAATAATGCGCGAGGATCACCGCGTTTTTCTCCTTGCGGAGGCGGTTGATCTCTTCGTTCAGGTCAGTGCCGGCGGGGATAGCTCTCTGTTCAGTCATGCGCCAGATATAGCGCGCGTTCCGGCAATTTCACGCACTGATTGACCAGATGTTCTCGTCACAAACGGCGGTGCCTTGCTTTTCGAGTTCGACCAGATGCGCATGCACACTTTGCGCGGCAGCGGGCCACAGGCGCTCGTGCACGCCCTTGTACATTACCGGCACCATATCCTTGATCGCTTGCGGCTTTTCGCTGAGCAGCTTGACGATCTGCCGTTCCCGCGCACGACGATGGCCAGCCATGCCGCGCACCAGCTGGCGGGTCTTCTCTACCGCCGGGCCGTGGGCGGGATAATAGATGCGGTCCTCGCGCTCATAGAGCTTCATCAGGCTCGCCATGTAATCGCCCATGTCGCCATCGGGCGGAACGACAACGCTGGTGGACCACCCCATCACGTGATCGCCCGTAAACAGGGCACCGCTCTCCTCCAGCGCGTAGCACAGGTGGTTGGAGGTATGCCCCGGAGTGGCCACGGCTGTGAGCGTCCAGCCGGGGCCAGAAATGCACTCGCCATCTGCCAGCACCCGATCAGGCTTATAGGCCTTGTCAAACGGTGCATCGACACGCGGGGCATCACTCTCGATCACCAACGGTGCACAGCCGATGACCGGCGCGCCAGTGATTTTGGCGAGGGAGGCGGCAGCGGGCGAGTGGTCGCGATGGGTGTGGGTGCACATGATGGCGAGCACCTTGGTATCGCCAATCGCGGATGCGAGCGCGCCGAGGTGGTCTGGGTCGTCTGGTCCCGGATCAATCACCGCCAGCCCCTCAGCAGTGCCGATCAGGTATGTCTGTGTGCCGGTATAGGTGAAGGGCGAACCATTGGGCGCAAGTACGCGGCGCACCAGCGGTTCGAGTTGCTCACATTCGCCTGTCGGCCATGTCGAAGGGTCTTGGGGTTGCGGGGGAAGGGCCATGGGCGGCATATGGAGCAGGAGAGAGAGGAATGCCATGTCCAGTGCCCAAATCCTTGTTCTTGATGAAGGAACTACTTCTACCCGCGCGATGCTGTTCGATGCGGGAGGTGTACAGCTGGGCGTGGCGCAACGAGATTTGACGCAGCATTATTCGCGCTCCGGCTGGGTTGAGCATGATGCGGGTGAAATCTGGGCCAAGACGCTTGCATGCGCGAAGGAGATGGTGGCCAAGGCTGGCGGGGCGGATCGCATCGCCGCCATCGGCATTACCAACCAACGCGAGACGGTGGTGGCGTGGGACAAGGCAACCGGCGAGCCGCTGTGCCGCGCGATCGTGTGGCAGGACCGGCGTACTGCGGATTTCTGTGCTCACCTCAAGCAGGCGGGCCATGAGGAGATGATCTCAAGGCGCACCGGCCTGCTGCTTGATCCCTATTTCTCTGGCACCAAAATGCGCTGGATGTTCGATAACGAACCGGCAGTCGCCCAAGCAGCGAAAGCGGGGCAACTGGCGATGGGCACGGTGGAGAGCTGGCTGGTGTTCCGGCTGACCGGTGGCGCGCTGCATGTTTCCGATGCGAGCAACGCCAGCCGCACGCTGCTGCTGGCGCTCGACGGCGCGGACTTCGATGAGGATCTTTGCGCGCTTCTGGGCGTGCCGCGCAACGCGCTGCCACAGGTGGTCGATACGCATGGGGCCTTGGGCGAAACTTCGCTGTTTGGCGCACCGATCCCGATCTGCGGCATGGCGGGGGACCAGCAAGCAGCAACGATCGGGCAAGGCTGCCTTGCGCCCGGTGATACCAAGGCGACTTACGGCACCGGTGCATTCGTGCTTGCCAACATGGGGGAGGAGGTTCCGCAATCACGAAATCGGCTTCTCGGCACCGTGCTCAGCCAGCATGGCGGCAAGCGCAATTATGCGTTGGAAGGCTCAGTCTTCGTTGCAGGATCGCTGGTCAAGTGGCTGCGCGATACGCTTGGGTTGATTGGCAGTGCGGCGGAAACCGAAACGCTCGCCCGCTCGATCCCTGACAGTGACGGAGTGGTGCTGGTGCCGGCCTTGTCTGGCCTTGGCGCACCGCATTGGCGGCCGGAAGCGCGTGCCAGCCTCTCTGGCCTGAGCTTTGCCAATGGCAAGGCGCATATCGCCCGCGCTGCGCTTGAAGCGATGGCGCATCAGACGCGGGACCTTGCCAGCGCCTTTGCCGCAGATGGGGCGGAATGGACCAGCCTCAAGGTCGATGGCGGAATGGTCGCCAATACCTGGATGGTGCAGGACATTGCAGACTTATTGGAACTGCAAGTGACCCGGCCTGCCTTCGTGGAGACCACGGCGCTGGGCGCGGCGATGCTGGCTGCAGTTG
>CAZYAL010000052.1:0-10749 GCA_964645635.1 uncultured Sphingomonadaceae bacterium
GGTGCAACGCCTTGCCGGCACGCATGTAAGCGATGCGGTGAGCGGTTTCCGCGCCATCACGCCAACAGCCCGCGTGAGTGCCTTGGCCGTATGGAAAACATGATCCTGATGGGCGACATCAAGATCCCCAAGGAAGCGATTTCACGCCAGATCGCCGTATCGGTGGACCTGATCGTGCAGGTGAAGCGCCTGCGCGACGGCTCGCGCCGCACCACCAACATCACCGAGGTGATCGGCATGGAGGGCGACGTGATCGTGACGCAAGAACTTTTCAAGTTCGACTATCTGGACGAAAGCGAGGACGGCAAGATCCTCGGCGAATTCCGTTCGAGCGGCCTGCGCCCCTATACGCTGGAAAAGGCCCGCCAGTTCGGTTTCTATCAGGCTTATCTGGAAGCCTGCCTGTAAGGCAGGCCTTCCTTATCCCCCTAACCACCCCTTCACTGCCGTCACCAGCAACCCGCAGCCGATAAAGGCGCTGGCAAGGAACACCAGAGTCCACGGCATACAGCCCACACGGTCAATGTGCTTGCGCTTCGTGCGTCGCCAGTCTGCGAACATTGCCAAGGCAGCGAGCAGCAGGAAGCCCCCGCCCCACAGGCCGACAAGCGTCGCGTCGCTGGCGAAGTTGATGAAGGCGGGCCAATGCATGCTGGCGGCGCATATGATGAGCGCACGCCTGCTTGGCAATGCTTGAACAAAAGCGCGCCGCCTCTATGGGGGACATATGGAAGCAGGCGACAGCGAACACGACAGGCCAATGCTGGCATTGGTGATCCGCCTGCTAGGAATCGCCGGGTTCGCGGTAATGGCCGCGCTGATCAAGCTAGCCGCCGAACGCGGCATGCATATTGCCGAGATCATCTTCTGGCGCCAGCTGGTGACCGTGCCGATCATCGCCACATGGGCAATGCTGGCGGGCGGCATCCACCTGCTCAAATCCGAACGGCCAAAGGCCCATGCGGTGCGCGGTATCTATGGCGTTGTCGGCATGATCTGCAATTTCGGTTCGGTGATCCTGTTGCCGCTGGCAGAGGCGACCACGATCAACTTTTCCGCGCCGATCTTCGCCGTGATCCTGTCCATCGTGCTGCTGAAGGAGCCGGTGGGTGTCTGGCGCTGGTCAGCAGTGATCGCAGGCTTTGCCGGCATCCTGATCATCGCCCAGCCGGGCAACGGCCACCTGCCGCTGGCTGGCGCGCTGGTGGCGCTGGGCGGTGCCTTCATGATCTCGCTCATCTCGATCCAGATCCGCGACTTGTCACGCACCGAACAGCCGATGGTGATCGTCTTCTGGTTCGCAGTGATCAGCGTGGTGCTGGCAGCACCCTTCCAGCCCTTTGTGATGCAGGCACATAGCGCCAGTGACTGGCTGCTGCTGCTCGGCATCGGTATTTCGGGCACATGGGGGCAATTGTTCGTCACCATGGCACTGCGCTTCGGCAAGGTCTCCAGCGTGATCGTGATGGACTATTCGTCGATTGTCTGGGCCACCTTGCTCGGCTTCCTGATTTTCGCCGCAGTGCCGCCGGTCACCACCTTCCTCGGCGCGCCGCTTATCGTGGCATCAGGCCTGATTATCGCGTGGCGAGAGCGGGTTATCGCCAAGCGCCGCTTCGCCGATATGCGCGGGGCCAGCGGAACCTGATCGGGTTCCGCCGGTTACTCCTTGCAACCGGCCCGACACCGGGCATCTGGAAAGGACAGCACAATGGCTCGCAAAATCATCATTGCCGCAACTGCCGGTATCCTCGCCCTGACCGCCACCGCCTGCAACACCGTTCGCGGTGCCGGGGAAGACCTGCAGTCCGCCGCAAACGCGGTTGACGAAGAAACCTGAGGTCAGGTTTTCCGGTAAACCAGCACGATGTTGTTGGCAGGCATTTCCACACGGTTCGTCTGCCGCAGCCCATGTGACGAGGCCAGCCCCTTCATCCATGCCGTGATGCGCAGGCCCCAGTCGGGGTTGCGTGATTTCAGGCTGGCATCGAAAGCCCAATTGCTTTCCGCCGTTTCCACTTCGTCCTCCAGCCACGGGCCATAGAGCACGAGCGGCGCACCGTGCGGCAGCATCCGCCCTGCAGCAGAGACCAGCCCCTCGCTCGCGCCAAGCGGGCTGATGTGGACCATGTTGATGCAGACAATCGCGTCGACTTTATCGACCGGCCATATGCTCGCTGACGCATCGATCTGCAGGGGCGGCGCAATATTTGCCAAGCCGCTGTCTGCACTCCACGCAGCGATCGAGGCAAGCGCCTCTATATCGGGATCGCTCGGTTGCCAATGCAACTTCGGGAAGCGCTCGGCAAAATGGATGACGTGTTCGCCTGTGCCACTGGCAATCTCCAGTACAAGCCCCTCGGCAGGCAGTTCGCCAGCCAGCACATCGGCAATCGGCGCACGGTTGCGCGCGGCGGCGGGGGCTTCCCTCTTCACAGCTTGAGTTTCCCCTTGCGCGGATTGGCGCGGCGGGCGGCAGGTTCGCGAATGATCAACCATACCAGCAGGCCAAATGGCCCGGCCACGCATGTGAGCAACAGGACGGGGGCCTGCAGGAGGCGCGAGAAGTGCTTGGCATCGGCATCTCGCGCAATCCACATACCCACGAACAGGTCAAAGGCGAGATAGTGGATCCAGCCAACGGTCACCCCGCCATCTGATAGGAAGATATTGCGCACGCCCTGGATGGTGGAGAAGTCCGCGCCCCCTTCACCGCCCCCAGCGTCAACAGCGCCAGTCAACAGCAACACCAACAACACCGCATAGGCAAAGCTGAGCAAGCCTGCACCGCCATAAAAGGCCAGCGTACGCGAGATATCGCCGCGCGGCGCCAGTATCAGCACCGCCCAGCATAGCATCGCCAGCAGGTTTGCCGCGTTGAACAGGAATTCCCAGCTCATCAATTACCTTTCTTGCCGCGGCCCCAGATGCCAGCGAGCAGTGATCCAATGACCACGTGATAGACGCTGGAAATAGCACTGGGAACAGGGGCGAGCGCGGCTTGCGTTACGCTGGAAAACTGTGCGGCAAAGCTCGGGCTGGAGGCGAGGCTTGCACCAAGGCCTGAGTTCTGCATCCCCACCTCGATGCTAATGGTGCGACAATCATCCTCAGAAAAATTCAGCAGCTTGGGCACGGCATAGCCCAGCGCGAAGCCGGTGAGGTGGAGCATCAGGATCGCCAGCAGCAGCACACCGGCATGCTCAATAATTTGCGGCTTGGAAGCGCCCATGATCGCACCGACAATCAGCACCACCGCGATTACCGAAACCAGCGGCGATACCGTGGCGATACGGCGCGTGACATTGGGTAGCAGGGTATTCAACGCCACCCCGGTCACCAGCGGCACCAGCACGATGGCGACCATGTTGCGCAAGAGGCTCCAGCGGTCAATGTCAATGAACACGCCGCCCAGCCAGTCCGTAAGAACGGGGGTAAGGAGGATGGCGATCATGGTTGAACACATGGTCATGGAAACAGACAGCGCCACATTCGCCCGAGCAAGATAGGCGACCACATTGGACGCGGTGCCACCCGGGCAACACGCCACCAAAACCAACCCCACGGCCAACCCCTGCTCAAGCCCGAAAAGCATGGCAAAGCCAAGGCCCGCCAGCGGCATCACCGTAAATTGCAGCACCGCGCCAGCCACGATGCGGCGCGGCATGGCAAGGACACGGCGGAAATCGCCGAGGCCCAAAGTCAGCCCCATGCCGAGCATGATTACGCCCAGCATTACGCTGACCAGCGACTGTCCGAAAACCTGCGTGCCGGTGACCCAGCTGAAATGCGAAGGCGCAATCCACGCCCAGGCCACACCAAGAACCGTCCATATAGCGAACAGGCTCGTCGCCTTTTCGATCATCCGTGTCATTGATTGTCATCCCCTCTGGCGTCCTAGCTATCGCTCGCTGGCGGGGCTGCCAAGACCAAGCCTTGGGAATCAACCGTCGCCGAAGCGATGGGCAAGGCGCAGCAGGCTGTCATGTTCGTGTACGAACTTGCCCCTGGCCTTCTCTCGCGTGGTTTGCAGCGCGGCTTCTGCCAGCACGGCCGCCTTGATCGAGCGGTATTTGCGGTTCTCGCCTCGCATCACGAGGTCAGTCAGCGGGGCAGCGACAACGGCCAGCTTTTCCAGACCGCGCTTGTCATTCAACCGCTCACCGCGCAGCAGGCCGGGGCGCAGAATATCGACACGCGGCAAGCCTACCTTGGTAAGCGCGCTTTCCATCGACCCTTTGGTGGAGAGGTAAAAGTTCTTCGACAGTGGATCCGCCCCGACCGATGAAACCACGGTGAAACCCTGCACGCCGGCCTTGTGGCTTTCTGCCGCCACGCGCAGCACGAGGTCGCGATCGACCGAGCCGAACTTGAACTTGTCGCCCTCTTCCTTGCGGATCGTGGTGCCCAGTGCGCATACCACCCGGTCTGGCTTGATGGTGGCAATAGCCTTGCCCCAGCCTTCAACGGGGGCGAGCATCATTTCCATGCGTGCGCCCATCGGCAACGGCACTTCGCGGCGCGAGAGGGCGATCAACCGCATATCACTGCGCCCCACCGCCTTGCCCATCACCAAACGTCCGACAAGGCCGGTGGCGCCGATCAGGAGGACACTCACTGGCTCAGACATTGGACAGCCCCTCTGGCACGCTGCCGAAGATGCGTGCATAGCAATCCATGGCGTAGCGATCCGTCATTCCAGCAATGAAATCAGCAATATGCCGCGCGCGATCTGCAGCACCCAGCGGGGTACGATCACGCCAGCCCGGCGTCATCAGCGAAGGCTCTTGGTCAAACGCGGCATAAAGCTGCGCAATCACCCTATTTGCCACTTCCGCGGTGTTGAGCTGGTCCTTGTGGTAGTAGAGCCGTTCGTACATTAAATCCTTCAGTCGTCGTTCGTGGGCTGTCCATTCTTCGGAGAATGTTGCCAGCGCACGGCCTGCGTTGCGGACATCGCCAACTGTTGCGATGCCATCGAGATTACCGCGCGTGGTCTCAATCAAATCATTCACCATCACGCCGATCTGGTCGCGCACCAGCTCGCGCTGAAGCAGCCGCTCGTCCGTACCCGGGTGGCGCGCCTTCACCGCGTCCCACGCCGCGGCAAGGAAATCGAGTTCCAGCAGGTCTTCCACCTTCAGAAAACCGGCACGCAAGCCATCGTCGATGTCGTGGTTGTCGTATGCGATATCGTCTGCCAGCGCAGCCACCTGCGCTTCCAGTGAAGGCCATTTGGCGAGGTCCAGCGGGAAGGCTGCATCGAGTTCCGCCAGCGCCCAGCCAGCTGCCTCCACCGGGCCATTATGCTTGGCCAGACCTTCGAGAACTTCCCAGCTGAGGTTAAGCCCAGCAATATCGCAATAGGGCCGTTCCAGCCGCATCAGCATGCGCAGGCACTGCTCGTTATGGTCCCAGCCGCCATGCCTTTCCAGAGCTCCACACAGCGCATCCTCGCCCGCATGACCGAAGGGCGGATGGCCAATATCATGGGCAAGGCACAGCGCCTCAGTCAGATCCTCGTCCAGCCCCAGCGAACGGGCAATGGTGCGCCCTATCTGCGCCACTTCCAGGCTGTGGGTGAGCCGCACGCGATAATGGTCGCCATCCGGCGCAACGAAGACCTGCGCCTTGCCTGCAAGGCGGCGAAAGGCGATCGAATGGATGATCCGGTCACGATCGCGCTGGAAGGCGCTGCGTGGACCCCGCGCACCACCACCGGGCTGCGCGAACTCGCGCCCGCGTGTCAGGCTTGGATCAGAAGCGTAGGGGGCTTGTGGCATGGCTAGCAGCTAATCGGCGCGCGCCTTCGTGACAACGGGAACAGTCCGCGAACGCTGGGGTGGTGGAGCCTCAATCCCCCGAAAGCAGCCACTCGGCCGCACGGCGAGCGTGGATCCGCGTGCTGTCATAGATCGGCAGGATGTTGGCATCGACGTCCACCACCATTTCCAGCTCAGTCGCGGCGAGCACGATGGCCTGCGCACCTTCCTGGCCTTTTTCAGTGATGATCGTGCGCAGCCTGCGTTCGGCATCGCGAGTGGCGCGCCCTACCACCAGCTCGTCGTAGATAATGCGATCCACCATCGCGACATCGTCCATGTCCGGCGGCAGCAGGTCGATCCCGTGGGCGACGAGGCGGCGGCGATAGAATCCGCCTGTAGCAACGTTCTTCGAACCGATCAGCGCGGCCCTCTTTACCCCCTTTTGCGCCATCACCTCGCCCACACATTCCGCGACATGGAGGATCGGGATCGAAACTTCCGCCTCGATCTGGCGATAGACGCGGTGCATCGAATTGGCCGCGATCACCAACATTCCCGCGCCTGCCTGCTCCAGCCGCTTGGCAGAGGCGATCATGGTCGCCGCAGCACCTTCCCAGTCGGTATCCGTCTCCATGCGCGATAGGCTGCTAAAGTCGAAATTCTCGATGAGCATTGGCGCACTGGCGTGGCCGCCGCGCTGGCGGGCAACGTACTGGTTTATCTGTGTGTAATAACTACGGGTCGAGTGCCAGCTCATCCCCCCAATCAGCCCCAATTTGCGCAAACTTAACTCTCCATGTGCACCTGCAAACAGGCCACTGATCGGGGGCCTTCATCGATTGTGATGGGCTCAACGAAGGGACCGCGCAAGCGGTTCCCCAAAATTACCTAATCGGGTTGAGGGCTTTACGCGGTGCGACACGGCCGAAGGCGGCCAAAAGACCCTGCGATCACTCGTCCAGTGACTTGATGATCTCCTCGACCATCTTCTTGGCATCGGATAGCAGCATCATCGTCTGGTCCATGTAGAACACATCATTATCGACACCGGCATAGCCGACACCGCCCATCGAGCGCTTAATGAAGAAGACCTGCTTGGCCTTATCCACATCGAACACGGGCATGCCGTAGATGGGGCTAGCCTTGTCAGTCTTCGCCGCGGGATTAACCACATCATTTGCGCCGATGATGAAGGCCACATCACACTGTGCGAACTCGGAGTTGATATCCTCCAGCTCGAACACCTTGTCGTAATCGACAGAAGCTTCAGCCAGTAGAACGTTCATATGGCCAGGCATCCGACCTGCCACCGGGTGGATAGCGTATTTGACGTTTATGCCCTTGGCTTCGAGCAGTTCCGCCATTTCGCGCAGCGCGTGCTGTGCCTGCGCCACGGCCATGCCGTAGCCAGGGATGATGATGACGTTCTCAGCCTGCTCCAGCATGAAGGCGGCGTCTGCCGCGCTACCCTGCTTGTAGGGGCGCTGCTCGCGCACTTCGCCGCTGCTGCCGCCACCGCCATCCGCGCCGAAACCGCCGGCAATCACGGAGAAGAAGCTGCGGTTCATGGCCTTACACATGATGTAGGACAGAATCGCACCGGACGAGCCGACCAGCGCGCCGGTGATGATCATTGCCGAATTGCCCAGAGTGAAACCCATCGCCGCGGCTGCCCAGCCCGAATAGGAGTTCAGCATGGAAACCACCACGGGCATGTCCGCCCCGCCGATGGGGATGATAAGCAGGAACCCGATCAGGAAAGCGAGAACGGTCACGACAGTGATCAGCACCATGGTGTCTGCAGGCGCTGCGTGGGCGAACATCGCAGTCAGCACCAAAATCGCAGCCAGCGTGCCAAGGTTGATCACATGGCGCAGCGGCAACAGGATCGGGTTGCCGCTCATCCGCCCGGAAAGCTTCGCAAAGGCGATGACGGAGCCAGAGAAGGTGATTGCACCGATGGCTACACCAAGCGCCATCTCGATCCGGCTGACGCTGGATATTGCACCGCTCGCATCGAAAATGCCGAATGCGCCGGGGTTGAGGTAAGCTGCCCAGCCTACCAGCACAGCAGCAAGGCCAACCAGCGAGTGGAAGGCTGCTACCAGCTCTGGCATCGCGGTCATGGCGATGCGACGGGCAATGGTGAAACCGAGTATGCCGCCAAGGAAGATCGCCATCGCGATCTCAACAATATTGGCGATGTCATGGGTAACCAGCGTGGTCACCACGGCGATCAGCATGCCGACCATGCCATAACGGTTGCCCGCACGGCTGGTGGTGGGATGCGAAAGGCCGCGCAAGGCGAGGATAAAGCACACGCCTGCAACGAGATATGCCAGCGCCACCCACGGGTTCACGCCAGCGCCATCAGCGCCCGAAGCAAGGAGGGAGAGGCTCATCACTTCTTCTCCTTCTTCTTGTACATCGCCAGCATGCGCTCAGTGACTGCAAAGCCACCGAAGATGTTGACCGATGCGAGCACCACGCCCGCAAGGCCAAGCCACTTGGCCGTGGCACTGCCCGCTTCAGCTGAAGCAATCAGCGCGCCCACGATGATAACACTGGAGATCGCATTGGTCACCGCCATCAGCGGCGTGTGCAAGGCAGGCGTGACCGACCAGACCACATAATAGCCGACGAAACACGCCAGCACGAAGATCGAGAGGATTGAGATGAAGTCCATGAGTTCAGTCGCCGGTCACTTGCACGAGTTCGATGAGGTTGCCCTCCGGATCCTTGAGGAACATCACTTTGATCCCCAGCGGGGCGACGTCTGTGATATCGACAGCGGGCGTCACGCCCTTGTTGGCGAGGATGCCCTTGGTCTCTTCAAGGTCAGCAACGCGCATCATCAGTTGGCCGGGGCCGCGCACTTCGAGGTGCGTCGGCGGCACGCCGCGTTCCGGACCTGCTACCGAATTGGCCATATAGACCAGCTCGATGCCCTGGCTGCCGTTGCGGATCCAGCGGAAGTGCATGGCATCGCCCAGCGGCACGTCTGCCACAACCTCGAAATCGAGCACGTCGACATAGAAGGCAGTGACAGCCTCGATATCGGCGACCGAGACAGCAGTCATGAAGTGCTCAAGCTCGATCGCGGGCTCTTCGGCCTGATATTCGGGAGCCTGCGCCTGCGCGGTGCTGGAAAAGCCCAGCGCGCCTGCCAGCGCGATTGCGAAAACTGCCTTGTTCATGCCTTCAACCTCTCATTCACCACTTCGCCACCCTTTGTAAGGCGCACTGCATCGCCGATTTCTTCGTCGAGAATCGGCTTGCCTTCTTCCTTGTCCCAAAATGCGGAGAGGAAGTTGAAGTGGTTGCGGGAAAACAGCGCGCTGGCATCAGCAGCAAGGTGCGCCGGGGTGTTCGAATAGCCCATGATAAACACGCCGTGCTTTTCCACGACCTGGTCTGCCACGCTGCCTTCGACATTGCCGCCTTGCGCCACCGCAAGGTCGAAAATCACGCGGCCGGGCTTCATCGTAGCGATCTGCGCGTCCGAAATCAGGCGCGGCGCGGGCCGCCCCGGAATGAGCGCGGTGGTGATCACGATGTCCTGCTTGGCGATATGCGCGCTCACCAGTTCGGCTTGCGCTTTCTGGTATTCCTCAGACATCTCCGTGGCATATCCGCCCGCACCTTCACCCTCGATCCCCGCAACGCTTTCTACGAAGATCGGCTTGGCACCCAAAGACTGGATCTGTTCCTTGGTGGCAGAGCGCACGTCGGTTGCCGAAACCTGCGCGCCAAGGCGCTTGGCGGTAGCAATCGCCTGCAAACCAGCAACGCCCACACCCATTATGAAGGCTTTGGCAGCAGAGATCGTGCCTGCCGCCGTCATCATCATCGGGAAAGCGCGACCATACTGGTCTGCCGCTGCGAGCACTGCCTTGTAACCGGCGAGGTTGGACTGGCTGGAGAGCACGTCCATGCTCTGCGCACGCGTGATGCGCGGCATGAATTCCATGGCAAGCGCTTCAAACCCAGCCTTGGCATAGGCTTGCACCCGATCCTTCTCTCCGAAGGGGTCGAAAGTCGCGGCCACCCAGGCACCAGGCTTCGCGCCGGAAAGCGCAGCAACGTCAGGCGCTTGCACACCCAGAACGATATCCGCACCATTGACGACTTCGCCAGCCGGCAACACATCAGCCCCGGCTGCGGCATAGTCCGCATCTGAAATGGAAGCGTGGAGGCCTGCGCCCCTCTCTACCGCGAAAGTCGCCCCCAGGCCGATGAATTTCTTCACCGTTTCGGGCGTTGCGGCCACGCGCGTTTCACCCGGGGCCGTTTCCTTCAGCACGGCAATGCGCAATTCTCCCATCGCGCAATACTCAGGTGATGGCGATCAGGATAATCAGAACCAGTATCGCGACGAGCGGGATTACCCACTTCACACTCGAAATGAACGAACCATACGTCTTCTCGTTGGACTTGATATCCTGCGAATCGGCCATTTTTCCTCACACCCCTTCGTGCAAATCACGTAAAACTAGGGACCATCTTCTATCGGCAGAGGCGGAACCACTCAAGCCCTGCCTTAATCGGCTCTTTACCCACTGCTGTTATCGAAACCCATCGCGCCGGATTACCCGGCGTGCGCCTGACAGATGAGTGGAGATCTATGGCCGAAGCGGAACAACGCCTGCTGATGCTGATCGATGATGAACCGGCACAAAGCCGGCTCATCACAGCGCTCGCCGCGCGTGAAGGGTGGCGCACATTGGTGGTTGATGACAGCGAAAAGGCGATTGCCACCCTGGGCACGCGCCAGGGCATGCAGCTTTCCGCCATCATCCTTGACCAGTGGGTGCCGGGTGACGATGCCTGCGAACTGATTACCGCGCTCAAGGAACGCCGCCCGGCGATGCCGATCCTGATGCTCACCACCAGCACTTCGCCGTTGCTCGCCGTTGAGGCAATGCGCGCTGGCGCCACTGATTACCTCGTCAAACCCGTCGCGCCGGAACGGCTGATGCAGGCG
>CAZYAL010000053.1:0-10649 GCA_964645635.1 uncultured Sphingomonadaceae bacterium
TTTGACCTTACCGCCAACGAACCTGGTGACTGGGCCTTCCACTGCCACCTGCTCTATCACATGCACGCCGGGATGATGCAGCTCGTAACCGTGAGGCCGCTGCCATGATGCGCCCTGCCCTTGCCTTGCCTCTGCTTGTCCTCGCGACACCGCTTGCGGCGCAGGACCATGACCACTCCACGCCCGCGCCTGCACCTGCTCAGACCGAAGGTGAGCATGGCACTATGGATCATGCGCACATGGACCATGGTACCATGGACCACAGCCCCATGGACCACAGCACCATGGACCACTCACAGATGGACTACGCCGCAATGGGCCATGGCGAGATGGATCACTCCGCAATGGGTCATGACAGCCCCGCTCCGGCCGCAAACGCTGAGCCGCCCGCCCGCGCCTTCGAAGGGCCTGAACATGCTGCTGATCTCATCTGGGGCGCGATGGTGATGGAGCCTGTGCGCACAGCTGTCGCTCGGGAAAATGGCGAGATGCAGACCAGCATGGTGCTGGTCGAACGGCTTGAAGCGCGTGTCCATCAGGGCAAGGACGCTTACCTGTGGGACATACAGGCCTTCTGGGGCGGCGACATTGATCGCCTCGTGATGAAGTCCGAAGGCGAAGGCAGTTTCGACAATGGTCATGCCGAGCACACCGAAGTGCAGGCGCTGTGGAGCCGTGCCATGGGCCCGTGGTTCGATCTTCAGGCGGGTGCCCGTCTGGACCTTGAGCCTGACACACGCAGCCACCTCGTGCTCGGCGTGCAGGGCCTTGCTCCCTACATGTGGCACGTCGATGCCGCCGCCTTCCTGTCCGACAGGGGCGACCTGACCGCCCGGATCGAGGCGGAATATGACCAGAAGATTACCCAACGCGTGATCGTGCAGCCGCGTGTGGAGGCGGTGCTGTCTGCTCAGGATATCCCTGAACGTGACACCGGATCCGGCCTCACCGAGGTCGAGGTGGGGCTGAGGCTGCGCTATGAAATCGAACGCGATTTCGCACCTTATCTGGGCGTGGGCTGGGAGCAGAAGATAGGCGACACACGCCGCATCGCCCGCAGCAATAGCGAGGATCCGTCCTCACTTCGCGTGCTTCTGGGCATCCGCGCCTGGTTCTGAACAACCGGCGCGAATGCCGCTAAATCAATCCGCCCAGTAAAGCCGGTTGGGATTGGTCACGAGCAGCTTTTCCTGCAGCTGAGCCGTGGGCGCGATGCGCGGGATCATGTCCACGATGTGTCCATCATCGGGGATCTCGTCTGCCATGTTGGGATGCGGCCAATCAGTTCCCCAGATCACGCGGTCCTGATAATCTTCCACGAGCGGGCCAACGGCATCGGCAAAGGCGTTCCAAGGATCGCCGCCGCCGCCGACCTTGATGGCATCGAGCCGGTCCGGGCAAGTGGGCTTGAACCAGATGTCATCGCGGCTTTCCAGAAGGTTACGGAAGGCCTTCATATCCGCGCCATCAGGCCCCTGCGTCACATCCGGGCGGCCCATGTGGTCAATTACCAGCGGCACGGGGATCGCATCCATGAAGGGTCGCATTTCTTCGAGGATATCGGCTTCGAAATAGATCACGACGTGCCAGCCTGCGGGCAAGCGTCTGGAGACTTCAAGGAACTTGTCCTTCGGCGCATTGTCGACGAGGCGCTTGAGGAAGTTGAAGCGGATGCCGCGCATGCCGCCAGCGTGAAGCTCTGCCAGCCCCTCTTCGGAAATATCGGGATCGACAACGGCGACACCGCGCGCCTTGCCGTTAGACTTGGCGATGGCATCCAGCGTGGCGGCATTATCCGTGCCGTGGCAACTCGCCTGCACGATTACGTTCTTCGAAAATCCAAGGTGGTCGCGCAGGGCGAACAGCATATCCGGGCCGGCGTCTGCGGGAAGGTACTTGGCCTTGGGCGAAAAGCCGAAGGGGTCCATCGGCCCGAAGACATGGCAATGTGCGTCCACCGCGCCCGGAGGCGGGGTATAGCTCGGCTTGCTGGGATTCGAGTGCCAGGATGTTACGCGGTCATTCATGCAAATACGATTCCTTCCATCAGCTTGCGCGCGGTGCGCAGCAGGGCCGCGCTCTCCACTTCGCCGCTGTCATTCATGGTGAGCACGCAGGTCATCTCGCCCGTCGGGTGCTCCACGCTCAAGGTCTTCTTCTTGCCATCGAGGATGGTCGCCACTTCCGAGGCGGGCGATCCTTCGACAAGGCAAGCGGTCGCCACTGTCACCGCGGCAAGCACGCCGATGCTGGCATGGGCGCGCTTGGGAATGAAGCTGCGCGTGCAAATGGCCCCGCCATCCTTGGGCGGTGCGACCAGCGTCATCTTGGGGACGGACTTTTCAGACACGTCACCAAGGTTCATCAGCGGGCCAGCAGCAAGGCGGATCGTCTCAATCTTCGCGCGGATATCGGCAAAGCCCTCGGCTTCCATTTCCTCGCGGGTTTCGTAACCCGTCGCGCCAAGTTCTTCGGCCTTCATCACGATGCAAGGCATGCCGTTGTCAATCAGCGTGCAGCGCACGCCCTCGATCTCGTCAAAGGCATTGCCGGTAGGCAACAAAGCGCCGCAGCTGGAGCCAGCCGTATCGCGAAACTCCACCGGGATCGGCGCATGGGTGCCCGGCACGCCATCAATGCGCGCATCACCCGAATAGCTCACATCGCGGCGGCCGATTTCGTCCACCGGCGTTTCCACCGTGGCGATGGCCACCTGGCCGGTGTTCTCCATATAGATGGCAACCCGCGTTTCATCGCCCGAAGGCTGCACCAGCCCCCGCTCGATGGCGAAGGGGCCGACACCGGCAAGGATATTACCGCAGTTCTGCGCATCGGTGACGATGGGTTGATCGACGAAAACCTGCAGGAACAGGTAATCAACATCGATGCCGGGCCGCTCGCTCTTCTTCACCACCGCAACCTTGCTGGTCAGCGGGTCCGCCCCGCCCATGCCATCGATCTGGCGTGGATCGGGGCTGCCCATCGCGCCGAGCAGGAAGGCTGCGCGCTCCTGCTCATCAGCGGGCAGGTCTTCGGCGAGGAAATAGGCGCCTTTAGAGGTACCGCCGCGCATCCATATCACAGGTGCCTGGTTCATAGCTCGCTTCCGTTCGCCTCTGTACTGCTCAGACCCACTTCAGGCCCATGTCGGTCAGCTTCTGGCGGAAGCCGTACATGTCGAGGCCGAGCACGCCGTCTGCCAGCTTCTTGCGCTTGTCTTCCTCGTTGGCTTCGCGGGCCTGGGCCTTCTTGAGCACCTCTTCAGCTTCCTCGCGGCGAACCACGCATACACCGTCATCATCAGCCACGATCACATCGCCTGCACGAATGAAAGCACCGGCGCAGACCACGTCCACATTCACGCTGCCGAGACTGGCCTTGATCGTGCCCTGCGCGAAAACACGCTTGGACCAGACAGGGAATTCCATCTCGGTCAGATCGCGCACGTCGCGAATACCGGCATCGATAATCAGGCCCTTCACACCGCGCGCCTGCGCGGAAGTTGCCAGCAGATCGCCGAAATAGCCATCCTCGCAAGGGCTCGTCGGCGCGATGACGAGAATATCGCCATCCTGGCATTGCTCGATCGCGGCATGGACCATGTAATTGTCACCCGGGGGCACGGAGATGGTGATCGCAGAAGCGCCCACACGCATGCCGGAATAGATCGGTCGCATGTAGCTGGCGAGCAGGCCCTTGCGGCCCTGCGCCTCGTGCACGGTGGCGACACCGCAGGCGCCCAGCGCCTCCACAACAGCCTTGTCCGCACGTTCGATGTTCTGGACGACGATACCGGTCATTCACGAGTCTCCTGCTTGAATATTGCGCGCGCTCCGGTTGCGCGCGTGCACGCACTTCGTCAAGGGCAGGACGGCGCACGATGCGCAAACTTGTAAGCAACACATACATTATGTAGATCGCGCCCATAGCAAGGATGCCCATCGACGCATGACTGACTCGCAATCCCACCCTGACGCCCCGCGCGTGGGCCTGATCGGTTTCGGTGAAGCCGGGTTCACCTTTGCCCGCGCCGGCGGCTGGGAAGACGCAGCCCGCGCATGGGACATATTGCCCGCCCGCAAAGCCGCGATGGACGATTGCGGGGTGATCGCAGCAGGCTCTGCGGCAGAGGCGCTTGAAGGCGCGCAGCTGGTGTTGTCGCTCATAACTGCAGACCAGGCCGTTCCTGCGGCGCAGAGCTATGCCGCGCATTTGCCCGAAGGCGCGATCTGGTGCGACATGAACTCGGTTGCGCCAGAGACCAAGCGCGCAGCGGCCAAGGCCGTGGAAGCTGCTGGCGGGCGTTATGTCGATGTCGCGGTTATGGCCCCGGTCGACCCCGCACGCCTCAACGTGCCGCTGCTGTTTGCCGGTAAGGACGCGCACGAAGCGATGCTGCTGCTGCGCGCACTGGGCTTTGCGAAAACCCGCGTTGTCGGGACCGAGATCGGCCAGGCCAGCGCGATCAAGCTGTGCCGCTCAATCATGGTGAAGGGCCTCGAAGCGCTGACTGCCGAGATGGTTCTGACCGCCAGCAAAGCGGGCGTTCTCGACGAGGTGCTTTCCTCGCTCGACGCATCCGAGAAGCACATCAGCTGGCACGAGCGCGCAGATTACAACCTTGATCGCATGCTGTTGCATGGTTGCCGCCGCTCTGCCGAGATGTATGAATCCTCCGAAATGGTACGTAACCTTGGGATCGCACCAATGATGACCGAAAATACAGTCGCTTGGCAGCAGGGACTGGGAAATCTGCAGATTCGTCCGCTGCCCGAAGGCCTCGAAGGAAAGATCGCGGCGATCATGAATTCGCCGCAATACAAGGGAGATAACTGACCCAATGTCGCTGATAATCGATTGTCATGGCCACTACACCGTGCTCCCCAAAGGGCATGATGCATGGCGCGAAGAGCAGAAGGCCGCCTACAAGAACGGCACCGAATGCCCGCCCTATCCCGAAATTTCCGACGAGGAGATCATCGAGACGATCGAGGCCAACCAGCTCAAGCTGATCAAGGAACGCGGCGCGGATTTCACCATCTTCAGCCCCCGCGCATCTGCCATGGCGCCGCATGTGGGTGACCAGGCAGTGGCCTCCGAATGGGCGCGTCGCTGCAACGATTTGATCTACCGCGTTACCCAGCTCTTCCCTGATACCTTCATCGGCGGCTGCATGCTGCCGCAGAGTCCGAAGAGCGACCTTTCCGAAAGCGTCAAGGAACTGCGCCGCTGCGCGGAAGAGCTGAATTTCGTTGTCTGCAACCTCAATCCCGATCCAGGTGGCGGTCACTTCGAGCATCCGCCGCTGACGGACGAATACTGGTTCCCCATCTATGAAGTGATGGAAGAGCTGGACGTTCCAGCGATGATCCACGTTTCGGGGAGCTGCAACCCCGCGATGCACGCCACCGGCGGCTATTATCTGGCGGCGGACACCGTGGCCTTCATGCAGCTGCTGCAGGGGGACCTGTTCAGCCGCTTCCCCAAGCTGAAGATGATCATCCCCCATGGCGGCGGCGCCGTGCCCTATCACTGGGGCCGTTATCGCGGGCTTGCGGACATGCTCAAGCAGCCTGCGCTCGATACACACCTGATGAACAACGTGTTCTTCGATACCTGCGTCTACCACCAGCCGGGCATCAACCTGCTGGCAGATGTGATCGAGAAAAAGAACATCCTGTTCGGCAGCGAGATGGTCGGCGCGGTGCGCGGCATCGATCCGACCACGGGCCATTATTTCGACGATACCAAGCGCTATATCGACGCGCTGGATATCTCGGCCGAGGAAAAGCACATGATCTTCGAGGGCAATGCCCGCAAGGTCTATGGCCGCCTCGACAAAATACTGAAGGACAAGGGATATTGACCCAGACCGATACCCCTGTGACTTCGTTGGGAATGGCGTCCTGCGAACAGCCGGAACGCTATATCCAGCAACTCGTCAAGCATTGGGGCCACAAGATGGCTACCAGCTATGACGAGGGAGACGGGATGGGCGTGTTCCCTTTTTCGGAACACACCAACGCCGTGATGACCGCTGTGCCGCAAGGCATTGCCATCACGCTGACGACCGCGGATGCAGATGAAAACATGCGCATGCGCGAAGTAATCGAACGCCATATCGACCGTTTCGCTTTCCGCGAGGTACCGCTCGAATATGACTGGAATGAAGCCAAGGAAGCCTGAAAATGACTGAAAAGAAGAAAGAGCGGATCGACATCCATAGCTATCTCGCTGCGTTTGACGATATCCCCGGAACCCGCGTCTTCACCGCCAAGCGTGCCCGCAAGGGCTACAAACTCAACCAGTTCGCAATGAGCCTGATGACGGCCGAGAATCGCGAACGGTTCAAGGCTGACGAAAGCGCCTACCTCGATGAATGGGACCTGACGCTGGCGGCCAAGCAGGCTGTGCTCGATCGCGATTACAACGCGATGATCGACGAAGGCGGCAATGTCTATTTCCTGTCCAAGCTCTTCTCGACTGACGGCAAGAGCTTCCAGTTCGCTGCCGGTTCGATGACCGGCATGACGCAGGAAGAATATGCACAGATGATGATCGATGGTGGCCGCTCGCCCGAAGGCGTGCGCTCCATCAAGGGAGGTTACTGATCATGGCACGCGTTACCACGGGCATCACGTCCAGCCACATCCCGGCGCTGGGTGCGGCAATGCAGACCGGCACCAGCGGCAACGAATACTGGGGCCCGGTTTTCAACGGCTACAATTCCATCAAGGAATGGATCGCCAAGGAAGAGAACATGCCCGATGTGGTGGTGCTGGTTTACAATGATCACGCTTCCGCATTCGACATGAACTGCATCCCCACTTTCGCCATCGGTTGTGCCGAGAGCTTCAAGCCCGCTGACGAAGGCTGGGGCCCGCGCCCGGTTCCTGACGTGATCGGCCACCCGGACCTGGCCTGGCACATCGCCCAGAGCCTGATCCTCGACGATTTCGACATGTGCATCTTCAACAAGATGGATGTAGACCACGGCTGCACCGTGCCGCTGTCGATGATGTTCGGCGAGGTTGACGAATGGCCGTGCAAGGTCATCCCGCTGCCGGTGAACGTCGTCACCTATCCGCCACCCTCGGGCGCGCGCTGCTTCGCGCTGGGCGATTCCATCAAGGCTGCGGTGGAAAGCTTCCCCGAAGACCTCAACGTCCATGTCTGGGGCACGGGCGGCATGAGCCACCAGCTGCAGGGCCCGCGCGCCGGCCTGATCAACAAGGAGTTCGATCTCGACTTCATCGAACGCCTGATCAACGATCCGGAAGACCTCGCGAAGATGCCGCACATCGATTACCTGCGCGAAGCGGGTTCCGAAGGCATCGAGCTGGTGATGTGGCTGATCATGCGCGGCGCACTGGGGGACAAGGTAAAGGAGCTTTACAACTTCTACCACATCCCCGCCTCCAACACTGCGCTGGGCGCGCTGCTGCTGCAGCCGGAAGCAACCGCTGGCGAGGCGCTTGAGCCGCGCCGCGTGCTCTCCGGCCACAGCCTGCAGGCCGCCGAATAACCAATCCAGAGGGGCGCCCACCGGAACGTTTCGGCTGGGCGCCCTTTGATTTTACGAACCAACCACTCGAACTCTCGACAGGGAGAACTCCCCATGAAAATCGCACTCGCCGGTGGCGGCGCATTTGGTGAAAAGCACCTCGACGGCCTGAAGAACATCGACGGCGTGGAAGTGACCGCGCTGGTCGGTCGCCGCCTTGAACCGACACAGGCCATGGCCGACAAGTACGGCGTGCCTTTCGCCACCACCAACTATGAAGCCATGCTCGAGCGTGACGACGTTGACGCGGTGATCCTGTGCACCCCCACCCAGATGCATGCAGACCAGGCCATCAAGGCCATGGATGCAGGCAAGCACGTGGAAGTGGAAATCCCGCTGGCAGACAGCTGGGCCGATGCCGAAGCCGTACTCAAGAAGCAGGAAGAAACAGGCCTCGTCTGCATGGCTGGCCACACCCGCCGCTTCAACCCTTCGCACCAGTTCGTGAAGCAGCAGATCGAAGCCGGAAAGTTCAACGTCCTCTCGATGGACGTGGAAACCTATTTCTTCCGCCGCGAGAACAAGAACGCCAAGGGCGAACCGCGCAGCTGGACGGACCACCTGCTGTGGCACCATTCCGCGCACACGATCGACATCTTCCAGTACATGACCGGTTCCAAGGTCATCGCGGCGAATATCCTGCAGGGCCCCAAGCACCCTGACCTGGGCATCGCCATGGACCAGTCGATCCAGATGAAGACCGAAAAGGGCCAGATCCTGACCCTGTCGCTATCGTTCAACAACGAAGGCCCGTTCGGCACCTTCTTCCGCTATATCGGCGATACCGCGACCTACCTTGCCCGCTATGATGACCTGTTTACGGGCGCTGACGAACCGGTGGACCTGTCAGTCGTCGATGTGCCGTCGAACAACGGCATCGAGTTGCAGGACCGAGAGTTTATCGCTGCGATCCGCGAAGGCCGCGAACCCAACAGCTCGGTGAAGGGCGTAATCGAATGCTACCGCACCATCGGCAAACTTGCCGCAAGCCTTAAGGAACAGGACGGCTGGTCCTGATCCGCACCTGATATTCAATTGTGAAGGCCCGGCTTCCTGCCTGTTTCCATAATACTGGAACAATGCGGGAAGCCGGGCCTTTCGCTTTAGTTACGGCCTTTAATCCTCGCTCGATCCACGAAGAGGGGCCTAGTATATCAGCTGCCGCACGAGCCAGGACCGGCCGCAAAACCTTGCGATAGCTTGCCGTAAACCCGTTGCATCGGGCCCTGTGCCTTGTGTATCGCACGACGATGATCCCACCAGTGCGAAGCGAGGAGAAAGACCATTCCCATTCCCCAGCGAGATATTGCCGGCCGCTCCCTCAATCCCGTGGGCCTGGGCTGCATGAACCTGTCGTGGGCCTATGGTTCGCCGCCGCCTCAGGATGAAAAGATCAAGCTGCTCAACCGTGCACTGGACCTTGGATACGACCATCTCGACACCGCCAACATCTATGGCGGCGGCGCCAATGAGGAATTGCTGGCCGAGGCCGTGATGCACCGCCGCAAGGAGTTCTTCCTTGCCTCCAAATGCGGAATTGTGGTGGACGGGCTGAAGCGCGGCGTCAGCTGCTCGCCTGAAATAATTACCGAGAACCTCGACGCCAGCCTCAAGCGGCTCGGCACTGACCACCTCGATCTGTTCTACATGCACCGCTTCGATCCCAAGGTGCCTATTGCAGACAGTGTGGGTGCCATGGTCCGCGCGATCGAAGCTGGCAAGATCGGCGCCTATGGCGTGTCTGAATGGAATGCAGCTCACCTGCGCGAAGCCCACGCCATCCACCAGGTTGGCGCGGTGCAGCCCGAATATTCGCTGTGGACCCGCAATGTCGAACTGGGCGTGCTGCAGACTTGCAAGGAATTGTGCATCCCGCTCGTCGCCTTCAGTCCCACAGGCCGCGGTGCCTTTGGCGGCGTCCTGCGCGATCCCTCAACGCTTGAGGAGAAGGACCTGCGCACCAAGATGCCGCGCTTCAATGCGGAGAACTGGCCGCTCAACCTGAAGGTCATCGCCGAATTCGAGGAACTGGCGGCTGACAACGGCGTTCGGCCCGCCCAGCTCGCTTTGCGCTGGGTACTCGAACAAGGTGAAGTCTGCCACGTGATCCCCGGCACCACTTCCATCGCCCATCTTGAAGAGAACTTCGAGGCAGCCAACCTCGACATCCCGACAGAGGCAATTGCCCGCGCCGGCGAGATCATCAACCACAACACCGTGCATGGCCACCGTTATCACGATGCCATCAAGCCAACCATCGATACCGAGGAATTCGAGGACGCTTAAGCAAAATCTGGCCGGTTCGCTGCAGGTAAAGCCGCGGCGGGTGGAAAGCTGCACAATCACTGGCTTGGAGAGAGGCCATGGCAGACAAAGACATCAGGGCCGAAATCGGCTATTGCGAGCGGACTGAAAAGAAGCCCTACTTTTATGCCAATGCGCATGAGAAGGACTTCGTGCCGCTCAAGCCGGTCGAAGTGGAAATCCGGGACGCACGAGGCCTCGATACTGATCTTGACCGCGAAGGATTCATGCTGGTGCAGCACAAGAGCGCGCTGGACGACCTGACCGATCTCGATGCCGTAAAACGCGTCCATGCGTCCGAAATCATGGAGCTGATCAAGCAAGTCAGCGGCTGCGACCATGTCCAGACAACGCCTTTCGGCATCCTGCGCTTTTCCGAAAAGTCCGGATCGAACGAAAGCCACGACAATTCACACCCCGCCCGCTTCGTTCATGTCGACATGTCGAAGGAAGCAGCCGCCGGGGCACGCGTGCAAACAGCCCCCGAAGGCCGCGAGATCGTGCGCAGCGCACAGTACAATGTCTGGCGTGTGCTGTCCGACCCGCCGCAAGACGTGCCGCTGGGGGTGTGCGACTTCACCAGCATTTCGCCCGAGGACCTGCTGCATTGCGATGCCATTTTTGATCCGCTTGATGGCGGGCCGGAATGGGGTTTCGGTAATTACCTGCTCAAATATAATCCTGCCCATCGTTGGTACTATTATTCCAACATGCACGCGGACGAGGCGCTGGTGTTCAAGACATCGGAGAGTGACCCGGATCGCGCGCAGCTGATGCCGCA
>CAZYAL010000054.1:0-10641 GCA_964645635.1 uncultured Sphingomonadaceae bacterium
CAAAGGACATTTGCGGCAAACCGATAGCCTATCATGCCACCCCGTGGTTCTGGTCTAACCAGTATGACCTGAAGCTGCAGACAGTGGGCCTCTCCACCGGCCATGACCAGACCGTGCTGCGCGGCGATCCGGCCACCCGTAGCTTCTCGGTGATCTACCTCAAGGGCGGCAAAGTCGTGGCGCTCGACTGCGTCAACGCGATGAAGGACTACGTCCAGGGCCGCAAGCTAGTAGAGCAGCGCGCAGAAATCGCACCCGCAATGCTTAGCGACACAGAGACACCGCTCAAGCAGATGATGCCAAAGCTGAGATAAGTTGGTGTTGGACTTCCTAGCCTCCATCGTATTAATAATAAAAGGTATTTATGGGTGTCTATGTCATGCTAACCACGACCCTACCCAGCCACCGCCTGGTCTGCTCATGATGATCGACGTACCTGAGCTCGGCAAACAGCACGGTGCAGATTTTTCGGGCTGACCTGCTTTCAATCAAAACCGTCGACTTTTCTGGGGCAGGTTGAGGGCAATTTCGATGAAATTAAAAGTGGAAATCTGGGTTGGAGGCGTTTTATCTTTTGCAGTGTCATGGTATAAAAAGATGGGCAAGAGCCCAAGTAAAAACAGGAGGTTGATGTGATCGATAAATTAACCGGTCTAGCAAGGGCGCTAGCTATCTTGCTTTCTGTAATTGCTGCATTCGTTGCAATACCCAACCTAGATACGCAATTGGTTCTCGTAGTACTGGGACTTATTGCCGGTATTTCTTACGGCGACGAACAGAGGATTGGATTGATACTTACGGCTGTAGTACTTCCGCTTGTTGCTCCAACTTTGTCGGGCATCCCTGCAATTGGGGAGAGCTTGGGCTCTATTGCATCTAATATTGGCGTCGCTGCAGCGGCAGGTGTCGCTTCTTCACTTGCCATTTCTCTTTTTAATACCGTCAAAGGCGACCTGATGGGTCTCACAAAGTAGACGAAAAGAAGGGGGTTCCGTCTATGGAACTCCCTTCTAACCAACAACCCTACGACAGGCGTCCTCGCTGACCTCGATATACCTTTGGGTCATGGCGAGAGAGTAATGTCTGGCTAGGGCTTGAACGTCTCTAAGGGATCCTCCTACGGAACTGATCTTACGTGCCCAACGGGTAGGCAGTGCGCCTGCCACTGTGCGAGGAACAACCCTCAAAGCCCAGGGCACGATAAGTATCAAAGAACCAGTTCACCACCACCTGCGCCGACATGAGCTTGCTGGTCTGCGAACGTATAACGATGCCGCTGGTGTGACGGATGTCTGCTTGAAACCGAGCGAATGCCTTTGCCAATCGAGCAGACGTATAGACCACACCGCCAGAGCTTCCCTTTGAGGCTTTGGCTTTGATCTTGGAGGTTTCTCGAGAGGAGCGCACGGTGTTACGCTGAGTTCGAGGATCCCAGACCCTTGCATACCAGTAAGGGCTGGCATGAGTTTGATAGATTGCCACACCCCTGCGCAGGGTGGTGATGGAGCCTTAGAGGGAATGTTTGGGCTTTTTCACGCTTCACAACCTTGCAGGAAACTGCGGAGAAACGCAAAAAAGTAATAAACCATTTAAATAAAATAGTCAATAACCCATTGAAAATAGGCGTTACCGCCTAAACTTTTAATCAGTAGGTCGCTGGTTCGAACCCAGCAGGGCTCACCATATTTTTCGACATTGCTGGCAAGCCACCGGCCGCGCTCGGGCCATTGCGCCGTGCTGTCCTGTTGGTATCCGACATTGCCTTTGCATTTCCGGTCTTTCGCCGTCTAAGAGAGTTGCTCGGAAATTTCCAGGGGGAGAGGAAAATGGGAAATGTGATGGCGCTGCGCCGCGCGATCGGAATGGGTGTGGCTTGTGCTGCGCTCGCGCTGGCTGGCTGCAACAGCGAAAATTCGGGTAAAGCCGCAAGCGAGGAGGCGCCGAGCCTGCTCAACACCGGAGACCGGCAAGTCTTCTTCGGCGACCTCCACTTGCATACATCCTATTCGCTCGATGCGGCTGCTGCGAAGACCAACACCACGCCTGACGATGCCTATATGTATGCCAAGGGCGAGCAGATCGATTATCTTGGCCGCATGATCCAGCGCAATGCGCCGCTCGATTTCCTCGCGGTGACTGACCATGCCGAATATCTCGGCAATGTCCGCGCGGCGATGGCAGGCGAGATACCCCCGCCGATCGATGACGAGGAAGAGTGGCAGCGCCTGATCTCTCACGAGGGTGGTGACACCATGATGGAGATGTTCGGCATGGCCGTGGGGGGCTTGCGCGGTGAAGATACGCGTAGCCTGACCAATCCCAACCGTTCCTACCAGGCATGGCAGGACATCATCGCTTCGGCAGAGCGGCACAATGATCCGGGCAAGTTCACCGCTTTCGTGGCCTTCGAATATTCGCCGACCTACGGGAATGATGCCTCCGCCGGGCACATGCACCGCAATGTGATCTTCCGCGGGCCATCCTATCCCGCCATGCCCTTCGCCGCGACCGACAGCCTGCATCACGAAGCACTTTGGGCCTATGCTGAGGACAATCGCGCCAACGGCATCGACAGCGTGATGATCCCGCACAATACCAACCTTTCAGGCGGGCAGGCCTACAGCTTCCTTGACACTTACGGACAGCCAATGAGTGCCGATTACGCGGCGCGGCGCAAGGCGAACGAGCCGCTGGTGGAGATTAGCCAGATCAAGGGCACCAGCGAAACCCGTCCCGAACTCTCGCCGGACGATGAATTCGCTGGTTTCGAACTGCTCGAATCCAGCGGGGATATTGCTGGCGGCTATATCCGTTCCGGCCTTGCACGCGGCATGGAGATTGCCGAAGCGCTTGGCATCAACCCCTACGAACAGGGCTTTGTCGGTGCATCGGATTATCATTCCGGTGCATCGTCACTGGAAGAAGACAACTATCCCGGTGCGCTGGGCTTGTCTGACGATCATTCGAACGCGGCGTGGATCATCAACGATCTCTCGCCTGTCCTGAAGAGTCCGTTGGCGAACCTTTCCGCCGCTGGCCTGACCGGCGTGTGGGCGGAAGAAAACACCCGCGAATCGATCTTTGCGGCCTTCCAGCGCCGCGAAACCTTCGCCACATCCGGCCCGCGCATGCGCGTGCGCCTGTTTGCCGGTTGGGGTGACCCGTCGAGCTTCGCCAATGCGGCCGACTGGGCCACGCAAGCCTACCAGTGGGGCGTGCCGATGGGCGGCAACCTTGCCCAGCCGGGCGAAGGCGCAAGTGGCCCCAGCTTCCTGGTGCAGGCGGCTAAGGACCCGGCATCGGGCCATCTCGACCGTATCCAGATTATCAAGGTCTGGCGCGATGGCGGGCAAAGCTACGAACGTATCTATGACGTAGCATGGAGCGATGATCGCACGCCGGGAGAGGATGGCAAGCTGCCCGCCGTGGGCAATACGGTGGATGCCTCTACCGCCACGTGGGAGAACAGCATTGGCGCGCCCGAACTCTTCGCCAGCTGGACTGATCCCGATTTCGATGCCTCGCAGCGCGCATTCTATTATGCTCGCGTGATCGAAATTCCCACGCCGCGCTGGGCCACCTATCTTTCGGTCGCCAGCGGTATCCCGCTGACGGCGAACACCCCTGCCTCGTTGCAGGAACGGGCATGGACATCACCGGTCTATTTCACCCCGGCGGGAGCAGGATCATAATGCAGATCCGCTTCCTTCTTGCCTCTGTCGCCGCACTTTCGCTGGCAGCTTGCCAGCAGGGTGCACAAGCACCTGCCGCTACCGCGCAGGATGTGGCGGTTTCCGCTGCGCCAGCAGCAGACCCGTTGCCACAGTCGGACCGCGTGCTGCTGTGGGGCGATACGCATGTTCATTCGCGCAACTCGGTTGATGCCTTTGCCACCGGGCTTGCCAGCGCGGATATTGACAGCGCTTATCGCTTTGCACGCGGCATTCCGGTTGTATTCCCCAAGACCGGCCAGCGCGTGCAGATTGATCGCCCGCTCGATTTCCTCGTCCTGTCAGACCATGCCGAAAACCTAGGCATTTCGCCGCGCATTGAGGCAGGCGATCCGAGCGTGGTGGATACTGCACTTGGCGGCCGCTTTGACGCAATTCTTGCAGAACGCGGCGGCGCGGCATTCAGCGTGGCAATGATGGGTTTCGACCAGGCGGAGAAGGATCGCCCGGCCTATTTTGCCGAGTTCTTGACGGATGAGAACCGCCAGGTCAGCTGGGATTCACAGGTGGCTGCCGCGGAGCGACACAATTTCCCCGGCACCTTTACCGCCATCATCGGCTGGGAGTGGTCATCCACCCCCAACACCCGCAACCTTCACCGCATCGTGATGACGGATGTCGATGGGGATGTGGCGCGCCAGTTCCTTCCGTTCAGCTATTACCAGTCTGACCGGCCTGAAGACCTGTGGTCTTTCTTTGAACAGACCAAGGCGCGTACGGGGGCCGATTTCCTGGCTATGCCGCATAATTCCAACCTGTCTGACGGGCTGATGTTCGCGCTGACGGATTCGAGCGGCAACCCCTTCACCGCCGCTTATGCCGAACGCCGCAGCCAGTGGGAGCCGGTGGTCGAGGTGAGCCAGTACAAGGGCACGTCCGAAACGCATCCGGTGCTGTCTCCGAATGACGAGTTTGCCAATTTCGAACTCAGGAACATGCTGCTTTCGGGCCAGCCGACCGAGGCAGCGCAAGGTTCCTACGTGCGCGGCGCATATTTGCGGGGGCTGGCGGAATCTGCGCGCATCGGGCGCAATCCGTTCCAGTTTGGCATGATCGCCGCGAGCGATTCCCACACCGGTTTCTCATCGGTGGAGGAGGACAATTTCCTCGGCAAGATGGCGGAGGATTTCCGCCCGGCGGAACGCGTGGGGCCAGATGCGCTGAACGGTATCTTCCCCAATGTGCAGATGAGCGCGGGCGGCCTCGCCGGCGTATGGGCGGACCGCAACGATCGCCGCTCGATCTTCGCTGCCTTCCGCCGCAAGGAAGTTTATGGCACCACCGGCCCGCGCATGCGGGTGCGGGTATTCGCAGGCTATGGATTTGCCGCCGAAGATGCGCAGCGCGCTGACTTTGCGGATCGCGGTTACCGAATGGGCGTGCCCATGGGCGGCACGCTTGCGCGTTCGGATGGACGCGCGCCGCGCCTGATGATCCAGGCAGCGATGGACCCAGAAGCCGCCAACCTTGACCGGGTGCAGGTGGTGAAGGGCTGGCTCGCGGCAGACGGCACCTTGCAAGAAAAGGTCTTCAACGTAGCGTGGAGCGGCAACCGCCGGATACGCAGCGATGGCAGCTTGCCTGCAGTGGGCAACACGGTGGACCTTGCGACTGCGCGCTACAGAAATTCGATCGGCGCGCCGGAACTGGCGACAGTCTGGACTGATCCCGAATTTGATCCTGCCGAGCGTGCCTTCTATTACGTCCGCGTGCTGCAGATTCCCACGCCGCGCCAGCACGTTTTCGATGCTCTGGCCATGGGAATTGATCTTGCCACGATAGACATCCCGCCTACCATCCAGGAACGCGCCTGGTCCTCCCCCGTGTGGTACATGCCGTGACATTGAAATCCTGGCTCAAGGAGCCGCTGGTCCATTTCCTCGCTGCCGGGGCCGCGCTGTTCGTGCTCGCTAGCTGGATCTGGCCCGCGCCTGAAGCGGGCCGGGTAATCACCATTCGCGAAGCGCAGCTGATCGACCACCTGCAGCGCCGCGCGCAGCTTTATGATGAGGAGGGCTTTCGCGAACTGCTTGCCGGCATGAGCGAAGAGGAGCGCGCCCAGCTGGTGCGCGAGGCCGCGGTGACAGAAGCGCTATATCGCGAAGGGCAGGCGCTGGGCCTTGCCGAAGCTGATCCGATGGTGAAGCAGCGCGTTGTACAGCAGATGCAATTGCTGCTGGCAGAGGAAGAGGCCGCGGACGTCGAGCTGACCGAGAATGACGTGCGTGCCTATTACGATGCCAACCAGGCGCGCTATGCCGAAGGTGCGCGGGTCAGTTTCAGCCACGCCTTCTTCTCCACCGAACGGCGCGGCCCCGGTGCCGCCGCCGCGGCGCGTGCTGCCCTCGCCGAGATGCAGGGCAAGGCCTCTTTCGGTGAAGCTGGGCTTTATGGGGACCGCTTCCTTTACCAGTTGAACTATGCTGATGCCGCCGCGCGCGAGATTGCCGGGCAGTTTGGCGAGGAATTTGCCGCCAAGCTGTTCGAACTCGAACCGGGCCAGCAATGGCAAGGCCCGATCCAGAGCGAGTATGGCTGGCACGTTGTCGGCCTGTCGGCAAAGAACGCCCCCCGCGTGCCGCCGTTTGACGAGATTGCCGGTCGCGTGGCGCAGGATGCCATTACCGATGCCCGCGCCCAGAGCGCCATGGCTGCGATCGACCGACTGCTCGAAAACTACGAAATACGCGATGAGGCAGGGGCTGACGAATGATGCGCTGGCTGCTCGCCTGCCTTGCGGTTCTGTGCGCGCTGGCTGCCATGCCCGCACAGGCGGATGACAACCGGCCTCTCACGATCAGTCTGACTGAAGAGGACACAGGCACTTTCGAGGTGAAGTGGAAGATCCCCGCCAATGTCGAAGCGGGCTTCATCCCTCAACTCGCTGCGCCCGATGGCTGCGTGGCAGGCGAACAGACGCGGCAATGGTCCGATGCGCTCGGTCATTGGAAGCAGCAGCAGTGGGTTTGCTCTGACGGGATTTCCGGCAAAGACATTGCCATCACTTATGCCGTGGCCAACCCCGGCCTTGCCACCATCGCCCGCATCCGCGCAGGCGGGAAGCCGGCGGAAACGCTGCTGCTGCAAGCGGGTGAGGATGTACTGCACATCTCCGCGCCCGAGGACGCAGGCGATTCGAGAACTTTCAGCGAGTTCGTGAAGCTGGGCTTCGAGCATATCTGGGAAGGTATCGACCACCTGCTGTTCGTAACCGGGCTGATCATCATCGCGGGCACATGGCGGAGGGTATTGGTGACGGTCACCGGCTTCACCGTCGCGCATTCGATCACGCTGGCGCTGGCCGCGCTGGACCTTATCCAGCTCAATATCCGCGCGGTCGAGACGGTGATCGCGCTCTCCATCGTGTTTCTTGCAGTGGAAATTGCCCGCGGCAGGCGCGACAGCCTGACATGGCGCAGGCCCGTGGCGGTCGCTGCCAGCTTCGGCCTGCTCCACGGTTTCGGCTTTGCCAGCGTGCTGCGCGAGATCGGCTTGCCAGATGAAGGCCTGCTGACGGCGCTGTGCGCTTTCAATATCGGCATCGAGATAGGGCAAGTGATCTTTGCCGGCGTGTTGTTTGGCGCTTGGCAGATTGCCCGCCGCTTGCAGCCCATCTCGGCAAGGACTGCGCGCATGCAGAAATTTGCTGCATATGGCCTCGGCATAACTGCAAGCTACTGGCTGATCGAGCGTTTGACCTCTGCCTGAGCTCCCAAGCGCCTGCAACGGTACTGCTGTATGATCCCGGCGCTTATTGCTGAAAACTCATTGTTTTGTATGTAATAAATTCCGTTAGGCCTGTCTCAGGCCGCGCTCGCGCGGTAGGGCGGGGGAAGGAAAGGAGTTTGGCACGTCTTGGCTGACACCGTGCAATCGCTGGCGCAGAAAGCGCTTTATGAGCCGCGCCGCCGCCCGCGCTGGTGGCTGATTGCGCTGATCCTTCTGGGGCATGTGGCTGTTGGCGCGTTACTGATGCGGTTGCTCGCGCCGGACTTTACCGCCGGGCTGGTGAAAG
This sequence comes from uncultured Sphingomonadaceae bacterium, assembly GCA_964645635.1. Lineage (GTDB taxonomy): Bacteria > Pseudomonadota > Alphaproteobacteria > Sphingomonadales > Sphingomonadaceae > Alteraurantiacibacter. The sequence goes on from CAZYAL010000054.1 coordinate 7,747, forward strand.
AGGCGCGCTCGCAGATCACGGTGATCGTCACCACGCGCGAAGAGCCGCAGAATAAGCCTGAGCTTGTGGTGAACGAGAAACCTGATGAAGGCGCGGCGGCGCAAGCGGGACGCGATGCCGAGGCGCGCGAACTGGCGGCGCCGGAAAACCTCTCGCCCAGTCCCACGCCGATCCCGCGAACCGCAAATACCGGCAATGAGAATGCGGCAGGTGCAACGGACAATGGTGAAGGCACGGGTGCTGCGGGCGAGGGCTTTGGCACTGGTAGCGGCAGGTCCGGCCAGGGGCGCGGCGGGGTTCCTGTCAGCGGGCCATCGGTGAAGTCAGGCAGCATCGATTCCGCGCGAGATTTTCCTATCCCTGAAGGTGGTAGGCAAGTGCGCGAGGGTACTTCGGTGACGGTGGTCTTCACCGTAGGGGTGGATGGCCGCGCATCGAACTGCAGCGTGCGCAGCGCTGGTCCTGATCCGGCAACCAATGCGCTGGTCTGCCCGCTGGTGATCGAGCGCATCCGTTTCAATCCGGCAATCGATGCACTGGGCAATCCGGTACCGGCCCGATATGGTTGGCGGCAGGACTTTTTCCGGCGTTAATCATATTGCGGTTAAGAGGCTGGCGATGAAGTCAAGAGAGGTCAGATGAGCAGCATCCATCCGGTGATTCTGTGCGGGGGAAGCGGCACGCGCCTGTGGCCAAAGAGCCGCAAGGACAAGCCCAAGCCGTTCCTTCCGCTGGTGGGGAAACGCACGCTGTTCGAAGCCACGCTGGATCGCTGTGATGACAGCTCCCGCTTTGCGCCAGTCACCGTGGTTACAGGCGCCGCGCATCTGGCGCTGGTGGAAAGCCAGCTGGGCGGCTCGCCCAATGCCGGGGTGATCGTGGAGCCTGCCGCACGCAACACCGCTGCGGCCATCGCGCTGGCTGCCGTGCGCTTGCCTGCCGATGCGGTGATGCTGGTGTGCCCCAGTGACCACCATATCGCTGACCCGGCCGCCTTCCGCGCCGCCTCCGCCGCAGCGGCAAATCTTGCGCGGGAAGGTTGGCTGGTCAGCTTCGGGATCGCCCCGCAATCGCCTGAAACCGGCTATGGCTACATCAAGGCTGGCGCTGCGCTGCATGGCGGCTTCAAGGTGGATCGCTTTGTCGAAAAGCCGGACCTTGAGTGCGCCAGAAGCTTTCTTGCTGATGGTGGCTACAGCTGGAACGGTGGCATCTTTGCTTTCACCGCAGGTACTTTCATGGACGAATTGCGCGCGCACCGCCCAGATATTGCCGAAGGCGTGGAGGCGGCGTTCGCGAAAGGCCATGCAGAAGGCCGTCGCTTTTACCCCGATTTGGCCAGCTTTGCCGCGATTGCCGGCGAATCGATCGATTACGCGGTAATGGAAAAGACCAACCGCGCGGCGATGGTGCCGGTCAGAATGGGCTGGTCCGACATCGGCAGCTTCCAAAGCCTACGCGATGCGCTGGGCGCAGACGAGGGGGGCAATTGCACTTCCGGCGATGTCGAGTTGGTCGATTGCCGCAACGTCCTTGCGCAAAGCGATGGCCCGCGTATTTCGGTGATTGGCCTGTCGGATGTGGCGGTGATCGTCGATGGTGACGAGATCCTGGTCACCACGATGGAAGGCGCACAAAAGGTCGGCAAGCTGACAGGCGCCGCCAATCAATAGGATACGGCTATGCCAACGATGATTGCCCAGACGATCCAGCTCGCACTTGCGCCGGTGTTTGTGCTGGTGGCCATAGGTTCGATCATGAACATCCTCTCCAGCCGCCTTGGCCGGGTGGTGGACAGGGCCCGCGTTTTGCAGGAGCGGTATGCAGAGACCGAGGGCGACGAGCATGACGCTATTGTTCGCGAGATCCGGATGGCGGATGCGCGCCTTGCACTGCTTAACCGGGCGATCCTGCTGCTGGTTATGTCGGGCGTGTGCATCGGCACCACGGTGGCGCTGCTATTTCTTGAGGAGTTTGCACACCTCGGGCTCAACCCGGTGGCAGCAGGTGTATTCATCGTGGCGATCACCTTGCTGATGATCGCCTTGCTGATGTTCCTGAAGGAGACGCGCGAGGCCGCAGAAGCACTGCGCATTCCGCGCAGTTACCTTGAAACCGAGCGGAAGCTGTAAGACCTATTCAGGCGGGCTGTTGTCTTCACGTGGGGGAGCCACCAGCTTCTGGCCCTGCTGGCGGATCGCACCCTCGACCATCGGCTTTATGAAGCCCAGCGCGGCAGGCAGTTCGATTTCGAACACCACTTCGTTGTCGGCAATGTCGATATGGCCATTGAGGTCTTGCCCCATGGCCTTGATCGCCATGGTCATGCGGTCTTCCGTAGGCCAGCTGGTGGTGACTTCGGCCATGCCGCCGGGCACGGCGTCAGCAATGGAATGGCTGTTGCTCTTCAGGCGGTGGCGAACTTCCTCGCGGCCCAGATCGTGCGGGATTGCGACCTGCATCGTTGGTTCCTCTCAGTTCTTGCCTGGCGGTGGTAGCCCTTCGGCATCGCCATATTTGTAGTCGAGATAGCGCGCACGGATGGCGAGCTCGTCCAGCGATCCTTCAGCTAGCTGCCGCGTCACATGGTCGATTTCCTTGCTGATCTTGCCAAGGCTTTCGACCAGTTGATTGTCCGGCGAGGAGCCAGCGCGCTCCTCGTGGCGAAGGTGCTGCGGGATCTTGCGATAGCTGTCGATCATCTCGGGCAGCACTTCGCTCACCAGCTTGCGGGTTTCACCCGCAGCGGGGTGCGCCGGATCGACATGCTCAAGCTGTGCGCCAAGGCCATCAAGCTGCACACCGATATCCTCCACCAGCCGTACGGCAGGCAAGGGCAAGGAAGGCAGCTGGCTCTCCAGCCACAGTTCGGTGCGGGCGACCAGCTGGCGCGCA
>CAZYAL010000055.1:0-10073 GCA_964645635.1 uncultured Sphingomonadaceae bacterium
AGAAGCGTATCGGCGTTCTGGAACACTTAGGTCGCTATGACGTGAGCAAGATCACGGCTGGCATGGTGCGGGAGTATTTCCAGAAGGTCGATGAGAAGCGTGAGACGCCTCTAGCAGCCTCGACCAAAGCCAAGCACGGCATGGTCATTCGTAAGGTGCTTACGCTGGCATACGAGGACGGGCTGATCGACAGTCTGCCGCCGATGCCGAAGAACCGCGTAAAGGATAATCCGCGCACATCGTTCAGCGAGGCTGAGTACAAGCATCTGCTAAAAGTGACGCGGGAATGCATTGAGCGTGGTGATCTAGTGCGAAACACGCCGGTGCCGTGGGATATGTATTATCTCATCGTGATGCTGGTTCACACATTCATGCGTCCGACCGAGAGCGAGATGTTCGCTATCCGGCACTGCGATGTGACGATGCAGGATCAGCCTCGTTGTTTGCTCATCACCACGCATGGAAAGACAGGCATGCGTGAAGTCACAACGATGCCGGATGCTGTAGACTTCTATCAGAAGCTGTTGGAACTGCATCCAGAGCGGCAACCAACAGATAGAGTGCTGTTCCCGATGTATGGGAGTGTGGTTACGGCTGCATCGATGGCGCGCCGGTACTTCACGCACATTCTTGCGGTGGCAAACTTACAGAAGGACAGCTTTGGGCGTCCTCGCTCACTGTACTCCCTGCGTCACTTTGCGCTCCAGCTCCGCCTCAAGAAGAGCAAGGGCAAAGTGAACATCTACTGGTTGGCGAAGAATGCTGGCACATCGGTTGACCAGCTTGAGCGGTTCTATCTCAAGGGCATGGCGCTGTCAGAAGAGCAGGTTCAAAACCTGCATTCGTTCGGGGAGTGACGAGAAAACTCACTTCTCGTGAGAAACGAGATTGAGCGGCTGGGTCTGTTCAGATCGGAACAGGCGACTTTCCTGATGCCAGGGGCTTGGTTCTCACTTTAGGGCGAACTTGCTTTTCGCTTGTAGTCCCATGCCTACAGCGCAATCGTCCTGCTTCTTAAATCAATTGTCGCTGTTCGCGGCAGGGGGAGGGGTGATGAGAAAGTATATCGAATATGCTCTGGTCGTCGGGGTTTCATTGACACTGGCTGCTTGTGGCGGTGGTGGCGCATCGACCCCGACCCAAGTTGCTACGCCTACACCCACCCCAACTCCAACTCCAACTCCAACACCTACTTACACGAATGATGTTGTAGTATTGGATGACAACCTGACCGTCCGACAGAATGGAGTCGATTACTATCAGAGTGGCGACTATATCGCCTATCCAAATAACTGGGGCGCAGAGAGATTCAATCTGCCGACAAGTGAATACAGTCAGACAGTTGAGATTCACAAGAACGATTTTCCAAACAAGACGCTGATTTCGTGGAATTATCTAAATACTCCATACGGCGATGGTGCAATAGTATACGGATATCCTATGATTGCGTGGGGAAAGACCACGTTGGCACTCACTGGTTATGACACAAACAATTCTCTAGGTACAATCGGGAACATTGATACCTTCAACGTCAACTTTGATGTCACGCTGACGGGCGATTTTCAGTATATGAATTTCATGCACGACCTTTGGTTGTATGATCCGAATTCTGGTAAGATTGCAGGTGAAATAACCTATAACGTGGCGCCGGATGATCATATTCTATATTGGGGTAGCCCAGACAACTATTTCGGCACAGTGCCCGGATCACACAGTCATCAATTTATCGCTAATGGCCAAACATATAACATGTTGGTTTCTAACAGTTATAGTGGTGGCAACGTTGATGCCACTCAGGACTCTCGGGTGATCATGATCATTCCGACAGACGGTAGCAGTATCACGGCGGGCACCATCAATTGGGCAGATGTATTGAAGATTTTGCTTGATGATAACGACCTCAGCTCGGATCTAATTTTCAAGGGCACCGAAATGGGCGTAGAAGTCCAAGCGGGTAGCGGTTCAATGCTGGTGAATAATTTTGCAGTTGTTCTGACAATGAAGAACTAACAGGCTGCGATGATGGCTTCTGCATCAGCGCATATTTTGAGCGGCTGAAAGAGCGGCAAACGCACACGGGCACGAACGATCTGGTGTTCGCGCGGATCGGTGGCGATGGCTCGGAAACGCTAGATCATCGGGTCTGGAAGCGGCGCTGGTACGAGTTGATGGCTGGCGTATTAAGAGTGTATGCAAAAATGAATTAAGGGTTGCATCCCTGAAATATTTAAGGAACCTTCTCTCTCGCAAGTTTCTCCGGGGGGGGCAATTTTGAACGAACCAACCAAGCGATCTGCCAGTTTTGGCAGCGACGGCAAAAATATCATAGTTGCCTACCTGCTCTGGTGGTTCCTCGGCGTTCTCGGGATACATCGCTTCTATCTCGGCAGACCCAAGACCGGTCTTGCTCAGCTTCTACTTTTAGCTTTTGGTTGGCTTCCGGTCTTCATAGGCTGGATCGTTCTTGGCTTCTGGTGGCTGTTGGACGCCTATTTCGTCTACAAATACGTGGGTGATTATAACCGAGAGACTGGCGGAGAGCCGCTCTCCTTTACCGTAAAAACCAATCAATCAGTCGGTGGTGACTTGGATCACCTGGAGCGCCTTCACGATCTGCGTGAAAAAGGGGTGCTGACTGAAGAAGAATATCAAAAAAGACATTCGGAAGTTTTAGGGCAATAATAGCGGGAGGGTTGAATGAATTTAATTGAATCAACAAAGAGTGGATTCCAAAATTATGTGACGTGGAAAGGGCGAGCCTCACGCTCCGAATATTGGTTTTTTAACCTTTCGTATGCAATAGTTTTCGTTATTTCCGCAATTCTTGATAACTTGTTCGGTACAGATTTTTCCACCTACGATCCATATTTGGGGGAAATAAGTGCGGGATACGGGATTTTAGGCGTGATTGTTATTCTGGGCTTCTTTTTGCCCAGCCTTTCAGTCTTGGTGCGCCGCCTTCATGATACTAATCGCTCTGGTTGGTGGTATTGGCTTTCTCTTGTGCCGTTGGTTGGAGCGATAGTGATTTTGGTATTTCTTTGCACCAAAGGGACCGACGGAACTAACAACTTCGGCGAAGATCCTTTGAGCAATTTAAACGAAACATTTTCCTAAATTTTTGATGAAAAGCGGACGGTGCAGCCTTTGTGCTTTGCCGTCCGTTTTGCATTCAACGGTCATTCACCCCGACCACCAAGCGGTTCTCGATCTTGACCCGTTGAACCGTCGATAGCGAAATACCCAGCCGATCAGCCGTCTTTCGCATCGAAAGCCCGCCATTCAACAGTTCCAAGATCAGGGCAGGCGAGAGGCTTCCATAAACTCCTTGCACCAACTGTGCCGAGATGCGGGTGACGTAGAGCCATGCCCACATCACCATTGTCCACGCCGCCAACGCTACGACCGTTAGCAAGATCGGTTGCGCGCTCATGCCATCGTCAACTTTAGCGCGCGAACGGCCATTACTACCAGCACCATGCTGCCGAATGTGAACAGGGTGAGGCGCAAGGGAATGGTGTTGATGACGGCCTGCCAAAGCGAATGCGCTTCCCGCAGCGCGACATAGGTCTATGCCAGGCGTCGCGCCACCAATCACGAAAATGCCGACGAGCGCGTAGAAGATCGTCGGCTGTTCCATCAGATGATTGTAGTTATGGGTCTTCCACTGCATCTCGGCGGGCAGCACGCCATCAAGGTCGTTCCCCCTGCCGCACGCGTTTGTTCCGGCGGCAGCTTCAGCTTGGCAAGTGCAGGCAAGCGCAGGGCTGCCATCCAGATCAGCATTACCAGTGACCAGGCCACCAGCACGGCGGCAGGCGCAAGCATTTACATCTGCATGATTTGTCTCCTCCCGAATTCCCGGCGGGGAGGGTGCGCGCGTCGAATTAGATTGCCAATCGCAACCTGTTTTGGACATTTTTCTTGCTTCGCGAAACCTTTGCTACAAAGGGCGCTGCCGCACTGAAATCACCATGCAACATGCGTGGGCGATTCGTCTTATGACCAGCAATGGCCGGAGAGCATGAATGACCCAATCCAAGATCAACGACACCCGCAAGAAAGAGCTGCTTTCGACGGAGGTCGAGCATATCGACATCACCACATTCGATGCGCGTCCGATCATCGATTCAATGGGCAAGATGAGCTTCACCAGCCGTGACCTTGCGCGCGCCACCGGCATCTACAACCAGATGCTGAGCGACAAGGATTGCACAATCTTCCTCGTTATTGCCGGCTCCACCAGCGCAGGCGGCTGCATGGACCTTTATGCAGAACTGATCCGCTCCAACATGGTGGATTGCGTGGTCGCCACCGGCGCCACCATCGTTGATATGGATTTCTTCGAAGGGCTTGGCCACAAGCACTATCAGGCCAACGAAATCCCCGACGATGACACGCTGCGTTCTCTCTATATTGACCGCATCTACGATACCTATATCGATGAAGAGCAGCTGCAGGATTGCGATTTCACGATCAACAAGATCGCCAATTCGCTGCCCGCAGGCCCCTATTCCAGCCGCGCCTTCATCCGCGAGATGGGCAAGTACCTGTCCGAGCACGGCAAGAAGGACAACAGCCTCGTCAAGCTTGCCTATGAGCATGACGTGCCGATCTTCTGCCCGGCATTCGTGGATAGCTCGGCCGGTTTTGGCCTGGTGAAGCACCAGGTCGACCAGATGGCCAAGGGCGAGCCCTATTTGATGATCGACGCGGTGGCGGATTTCCGCGAGCTGACCGACATCAAGATCAAGGCTGGCGAGAGCGGCTTGCTGATGGTCGGCGGCGGTGTGCCCAAGAACTTCATCCAGGATACGGTCGTCTGTGCCGAGATCCTCGGCCATGAGGACGTGGCGGTGCACAAGTATGCCGTGCAAATCACCGTGGCAGACGTGCGCGACGGTGCCTGTTCCTCCTCCACGCTTCAGGAAGCTGCCAGCTGGGGCAAGGTCAACACCGGTATTGAACAGATGGTGTTTGCCGAAGCAGGCTCGGTCATGCCGTTGCTGGCATCGGATGCCTATCACCGTGAACACTGGAAGAGCCGCGAGAAGCGCCGCTGGGCAAAGCTGTTCGACAAGTGAGATTGATGAGGGCAGGAAGGGGCACCTTCCTGCCCTAACTTCGCTCTTGCCCGGGCAGGGGGGCAGGTAAGTGCCGTCACCGGCATGGACTGGCTGGTGCAGGTGCCTGATGCGATGATCGGAGATCTGAGCTTTTTCGGAACCAGTCACGCATTGATGCGTGGACAAGCCATGAGCATTGTTCTTGCATCTTTCCTCCACGGCTCTATATGCGCGCTTTCCGCTGCCCCAAGGGGACTTCCAACCGCAAGGCAGCTTGTGAGTACTAACGTTCTGGGGGTCCCTTGAGTTGCAAATTTTCCCTGACGCAAAGGCTGTAGTCCGCGAAATTGCTCCGGATGAGGCGGTGATCCTGAATCGCCCCCATGCCGCTGCCCGCGCTGCGCGTTTCTTTACTGAAAAGTTTCCTGGTACAGCGATGTACGCAGTCAAGGCGAATCCTTCGCCTGACCTGCTTCGCATCCTGTGGTCTGAAGGCGTGACCCATTATGATGTCGCCTCTATCGGTGAGGTGCGCATGGTGCGCGAAGTGCTGCCGGAAGCCACGCTGTGCTTCATGCACCCGGTGAAGACCAAGAGTGCGATTCGTGAGGCTTACAAGCAGCACCGCGTGCGCACTTTCAGCCTCGATACGATGGAAGAGCTGGCGAAGATCGTCGAAGCCACCGATGCAGCGCAGGATCTGCAGCTGCTGGTGCGCCTGCGTGTTTCTTCAGAGCATTCCGAGCTGTCGCTGGCGTCGAAGTTTGGCATCGATCTTGCCGATGCCACGCCGCTGCTGCAGGCAACCCGCCAGCATTGTGATGCGCTGGGCATCTGCTTCCATGTCGGCAGCCAGGCGATGACGCCCTTTGCCTATGTTCAGGCGCTGGAGCGCGTTCGTGCTGCGATTGCAGAGGCTGCCATCACTGTCGACATCGTGGATGTAGGTGGCGGCTTCCCGAGCATTTACCCCGACCTCGATCCGCCCGCGATGGAAGACTATTTCGCGCAGATCCATCGCTCGTTCGAACAGCTGCCGATTTCCTATTCGGCAGAGCTTTGGGCAGAGCCCGGCCGTGCGCTGTGTGCTGAATATTCCAGCCTGATCGTGAAGGTGGAAAAGCGCCGGGGTGACGAGCTTTACATCAATGACGGGGCCTATGGTGCGCTGTTTGATGCAGCGCATGTCGGCTGGCGTTTCCCGGTTGTTGCGCTGGAGGATGATCTCACCCAGCCGTTTGCCGAGTTCTCCTTCTATGGGCCAACCTGCGATGATGCGGATTTCATGAAGGGACCTTTCATGCTGCCCGAGGATATCCAGGCAGGCGATTTTATCGAGATCGGCATGCTGGGTGCCTATGGTGCGGCAATGGCCACCCGCTTCAACGGCTTTGGCGCAACGCAGGGCTTCATCGTCGAGGACGAGCCGATGTTTAGCATTTACCGCGGCGATCGAGCCGATCCTCGCGAAAGTGACAATGTGGTGAGCTTGCGCTGAAGCCTCTTGCAACCGGCCTATTCGTCGGTTTGCGGCTTTAGTTCCTGAAAGGCGTTCCAATCGGGATCGGCGAATGTGTCGATTTCGATGGGGAACACCGGAAGCCCGCCCAGCGCTGCGTTGCGGCCAGTGACAAACTGTGGAGTAACGGGCGTGTAGAAGCGCCATTCACGCGTTCCGGCAAGCGTCATGACAGCAACCCGCGGCCCGTGGCCGATTCCTCGCCAAATTGCGCGAAGAGGGCGTCTTCCAGGACTTCCATCTTCTCGATCACTGCGGCTGAGGGAAAGCCGCCATTCTCAGCTACGTCGTAAGCCCAGCGCACGATCACGAGGTTGCGTTATTTCGCGCAGTTCGCTGCAGTTGGTTCGCCTGTCCTGATGCGAACGAGGATCAGGCCGTCAGGAGTTTCGCCGGTGGCGAGGGGCCATTCGCCTTCTGGGGAAATGCCCCCTGCCTCAGGCAGCCCGGGCCAGTTCCAGTTCCAGACGATCCCAGATTTCCACGAGCGCTGCGGCCAGGTCGTCCATCATCGCTTCAGTATGGGCGGGGCCGGGGGTGAAGCGCAGGCGTTCGGTGCCGCGCGGCACGGTGGGGAAGTTGATCGGCTGCACATAGACGCCGTATTCGGCAAGCAGGATGTCGCTGATCTTCTTGGCGCGCACCGGATCGCCTACCATCAGCGGAACGATATGGGTGGTGCTATCCATCACAGGCAAGCCGGCATCGCGGAACTTTGCCTTCAGCATCGCGGCGGCGGCCTGCTGGCCATCACGTTCCACGCTACTCTGCTTGAGGTGGCGCACCGATGCCAGCACGCCCGCCACCAGCACGGGGCTGAGCGAAGTGGTGAAGATGAAGCCCGGTGCATAGGAGCGGATGCAGTCGATCACCTTCTTGCTGGCCGCAACATAGCCACCCATCACGCCGAATGCCTTGCCCAGCGTACCTTCGATCAGGTCAATGCGGTCAGCCGCTTCGTCTCGCTCGGAAATGCCGCCACCGCGCGCGCCGTACATGCCAACGGCGTGCACTTCGTCGATATAGGTGAGGGCGTTATACTTGTCAGCCAGGTCACAGATCGCGTGAATCGGGGCGACGTCGCCATCCATGGAATAGACGCTCTCGAAGGCGATCAGCTTGGGCACATTCGGATCTTCGTAAGCGAGTAGTTCTTCCAGATGCTCCACGTCATTGTGTCGCCAGATGCGCTTCTCGCAGCCCGAATTGCGGATGCCTGCGATCATGCTGGCGTGATTCAATTCGTCAGAGAAGATCACGCAGCCTGGCAGCAGCTTGGCCAGCGTGGACAGGGTAGCATCGTTGGAAACATAGCCGCTGGTGAACAGCAGTGCGCTTTCCTTGCCGTGCAGGTCTGCCAGTTCCTGCTCCAGCTGGATGTGATAATGCGTGTTGCCGCCGATATTGCGAGTGCCGCCAGAACCCGCGCCAACGTCGTGCAGCGCTTCTTCCATGGCGGCGATGACCTTGGGGTGCTGGCCCATCGCGAGGTAATCGTTCGAACACCAAACGGTGATCGGCTTGGGGCCGTTGTGACCGGCAAAACAGCGCGCATTGGGAAAGGCGCCCTTGTTGCGCAGAATGTCGATAAAGACGCGGTAACGCCCCTCGGTATGCAGACGGTCAATCGCCTGGTCGAAGATCTGGTCGTAATTCAGCGTACTTGTCCGGTCTGCACCGCAATCAGATTCGCGGCAGTTTATTTCGGCGGACTTAGTCAAATCGGGCTGCAGTTTAAAGCGCAGAGTTTGCGAACAATTCGCATTAAAGTCGCTGAATTCTGCGGATTCCGTAGGTTTGCAAGGTTGGCGCAAGATTGGAATGATTGTGCTCATCGCCGGTAACTATCGCAAAGTCCTGATCATGCCGGATGAATGCCTGACCTTGCGTTAAATAGCGAATGCGACGGGCAATCCCTTGCGCTCCGTCAACGAAGTGCACTTTTTCCCCGAAAGCTTCGCCCAATTCGTCCGTCAGCAACGGGAAATGGGTGCAGGCGAGCACCACCGTATCGATTGATTCTCCCCCTGGCTGGCTGGTGAGGCCTTGCGCCGCGCGGGCGAAAATCTCCGGATCGGGCGTGCCGCCGCGCAGTTTCAGTTCGGCGGCCCCGACCAGTTCGGGCGCAGCATGGCGTAGCAGCGTCTTTCCAGCGGCGAATTGCGCTTGAAGGTTGTCGACATAGGCCTGCCGGATGGTGGCGGCGGTGCCCAGCAGGCCGATTACGCCGGTCTGCGTCATTTCCGCAGCAGGCTTGATTGCGGGCACGGTACCGACAACCGGGGTTTCGAGCACGTCGCGTACCATGCCCAAAGCGATGGTGCTGGCGGTATTGCAGGCGATGCAGATCAGGCGAGGGTGATACCTTTCCGCCAATCGCCCGAGCAGGCCGCACACGCGGGCGGCGATTTCCGCCTCGCTTTTGTCGCCATAGGGCAAGGCCGCTTCGTCAGCGACATAGATCACCGGCGCATCAGGCAGGACCTTGCGCAGTTCAGCCAGCACGGTGAGCCCGCCAACGCCGGAATCGAAGATCAGTATAGGGGCGGCAGGATTGGCCATAGTGCCCAGCGATGGCTCACGCTTTGGCCAGCGTCAATCTCTGCAGGTTGGGATCATTACGGGATTATACTCGGATGCGGATGATTTTCCCGCTGCCATTCATGGGTGTAGCGGCTATGGATGTGCGCATGGAAACACTTCTCCCGCTGTTGTTCGGTTACGTTCTGGGATCGATTCCCTTCGGCCTGTTGCTCGCTTTCGCGGCGGGCAAGGGCGATGTTCGCAAGATCGGTAGCGGCAATATCGGTGCCACCAATGTGCTGCGCACCGGCAGCAAGGGGCTGGCGGCGCTCACGCTGTTGCTGGACCTCGCGAAGGGGTTTTTCGCGGTATACCTCGCTGCACATCTCTTGCAGCTTGAACCGGCATCTGCGTGGTTCGGCATTCGCGAACTGGCGGCGCTGGGCGCGGTGCTGGGGCATTGCTTCCCCGTCTGGCTGAAGTTCAAGGGAGGCAAGGGCGTGGCTACCAACGCCGGCGTCGCCTTCGGCCTCGCATGGCCTATCGGACTGGTCTATGCGCTGGTCTGGATTGCGATGCTGGCCATTTTCCGCATCAGTTCGCTCGCCGGCATGAGCGCGGTGGTCGCCGCCGTCATCGCCGCTGTGTCGCTCGGCGCTATCAACTATGTTCCGGTCCTTGCGATCATCGCCATTCTCGTTCTCTGGCTGCATCGAGAGAATATCGCACGCCTCAAGGCCGGGATGGAACCGAAGATCGGTAGCAAGAAATAGTGGTGGGTGCGGCTGCACCAGCATTAGCGCAAGACGAGGCATTCGCGCGCATCCGCCTGTTGCGTTCGCCCAATATCGGCCCGGTCAGCTATAACCAGCTTCTGTGCCGCTTCGGCAGCGCTATGGCCGCGCTGGAGGCGCTTCCGGAACTCGCAGCAAGGGGCAAGCGGCAGTATCGCGCTGCGCCAGTCT
>CAZYAL010000056.1:0-3723 GCA_964645635.1 uncultured Sphingomonadaceae bacterium
TTCCAGCTGCAGCGCATCAGGCCACCAATCCTTGTTGGAGCGGCCCATAAGCGAGCGTGTCTCTCCGTGGAAGGGGCAGCCCCCGCCAGACATCGAACCGGTTTTTGCGTCCATGATTCCAACTCCTCTCGCCTTTGGTGTACCCGCAGGGTGCGAGACGCGATTGCTTTGGTTGGGATAGGATGTTCGTGCGCGCTTGATCTGTCTAACTGGTTAATGTGTAATCTTTAATCGAATTTACCGAATGAGTGTTGCGATCCCGCATGCAAAAGCCCCGCCCAGCGGGGTCGCAAGGCGGGGCTTGATGCTGTGTCGGTTGTCGCCGTTTATTCGGCGGTCTGGGTTTGCTCTGCCGGGGCCGGGTTGCGGATCAGGTAATCGAAGGCGGACAAGGCGGCTTTCGAACCTTCGCCCATTGCGATGATGATCTGCTTGAAAGGCACGGTGGTGGCGTCGCCTGCGGCAAACACGCCGGGCAGGTTGGTTGCCGCCTTGTGATCGATTGCGACCTCGCCGAACTTGGAAAGTTCAAGGCCGCTGCCCTTCAGCCATTCGGTGTTGGGGACAAGGCCGATCTGCACGAACACGCCTTCCAGCTCGATACTGCGCTCTTCTTCGCTGTTGCGATCCTTGTAGTGCAGGCCGGACACGCGCTCGCCATCACCGGTGATTTCGGTGGTCTGGGCCGACACGACGATCTCGACATTGGCCATGGAGCGCAGCTTCTTTTGCAACACCTCATCTGCCCGAAGCTGGTGATCGAATTCGATCAGCGTGACATGGCCGACGATGCCGGCAAGGTCGATCGCGGCTTCCACGCCCGAGTTGCCGCCACCGATCACGGCCACGCGCTTGCCTTTGAACAGCGGGCCGTCGCAATGCGGACAATAGGCTACACCGCGGTTGCGGTATTCGAACTCACCCGGAACGCCGAGGTTGCGCCAGCGCGCGCCGGTGGCAAGGATGACCGAACGGGCCTTGAGCACCGCACCGTTTTCCAGTTCGACTTCGTGATAGCCGCCCATCTCGTTCGCCGGGGTGAGCTTCGCCGCCTTCTGAAGGTTCATCACGTCGATGTCATATTCGCCGACATGGCTTTCCAGCTGCGCTGCCAGCTTGGGGCCTTCGGTGTAAGGCACGGAGATGAAATTCTCGATGCCCATGGTGTCCAGCACCTGGCCGCCAAAACGCTCGGCCGCGATGCCGGTGGAGAAGCCCTTGCGCGCAGTATAGATTGCAGCCGAAGCACCAGCGGGGCCGCCGCCGATCACGAGGACTTCGAACGGCTTCTTGTCGGCAATCTTGGCTGCTGCGCGGGCAGAGGCATTGCCATCCAGCTTCTGGAGAAACTCCTCCACGCCCATCTTGCCGCTGGCGAACATCTCGCCATTCAGGAAGGTGGCGGGCACAGCCATGACATTGCGCTTTTCTACCTCGTTCTGGAAGGTGCCGCCTTCGATAAGCGTTGCTGTGACCTTGGGGTTGAACAGCGCCATCAGGGTTAGGGCCTGCACCACGTCCGGGCAATTGTGGCACGAAAGCGAGAAATACATCTCGAAATCATATTCGCCTTCCAGCGCGGCGATCTGGTCCAGCACGTCCTGCTCGACCTTGGGCGGGTGGCCACCGGCCCACAGCAGGGCGAGGACCAGCGAAGTGAATTCATGGCCCATCGGCAGGCCGGCAAAGCGCACCCACTTGCCAGCATCCGATGCGCGGCGAATGATGAAGCTGGGCTTGCGTTCGTTGTCGCCATCGAATGAGGCGGAAACCTTGCCGGAGAGCGCGGCGATTTCTTCCAGCAGCTCTCGCGTGTCGGCAGATTTCTTGTCATCACCAAGGCTGGCGACGAGTTCGATCGGCTCGCGCAGGTTGCCGAGATACTGCTTAAGCTGTGCGGTCATATTGGCATCGAGCATCGCGATTTCTCCTGTATTCTGGGCGAAAAACGGCCCGGGGCTTCCAAGGGATAGGGGGAAGTGGAAGACCCCGAGCCGTTCGTGCGACCCGTCGAGGGGGTGACGGGACTTTGTTCGAGCTAGGTGCTCCGAAGCTTAGATCTTGCCGACAAGGTCAAGCGAAGGAGCCAGCGTTTCCGAACCTTCTTCCCATGCAGCCGGGCAGACCTGGCCGGGGTTGTTGCGGACGTACTGGGCAGCCTTGATCTTGCGGGTCAGTTCGTTGGCATTGCGGCCCACGCCTTCGCAGGTGATTTCCATGATCTGGATCACGCCATCGGGATCGATCACGAAGGTGGCGCGGTCAGCCAGGCCCATTTCTTCGCGCAGAACGCCGAAGTTGTTGGACAGCGTGTGCAGCTGGTCACCCAGGAAGGCATAGCTGATCTTGCCGATCTTCTCGGACGTGTCGTGCCATGCCTTGTGGCTGAAGTGGGTGTCAGTCGACACGGCGAAGACTTCCACGCCCATGTCCTGCAGCATGGCATATTTTTCGTTCAGGTCTTCCAGCTCAGTCGGGCAGACGAAGGTGAAGTCTGCCGGATAGAAGAAGAACACGGCCCACTTGCCTTCGATGTCCTTCTCGGTGACGTCGAAGAAGTCCTTACCGGCCTGGAATGCGGTGGCCTTGAACGGCTTGATGGTGCTGCCGATGATACCCATTATTTTACGTCTCCTGACTGATTCCCGTTATTGGGCTGGTTTGAATTGCGAAGCAGTAGATAGACATATACCTGCCGCAAGAAAGTCGATTGATACGATTGCATTGATCGATGCAATCGATCACTCCCACGAGTGTTTCGAAAAATGCAATAGATCTTGCGATTTTTGCATGATTC
Organism: uncultured Sphingomonadaceae bacterium; assembly: GCA_964645635.1. Lineage (GTDB taxonomy): Bacteria > Pseudomonadota > Alphaproteobacteria > Sphingomonadales > Sphingomonadaceae > Alteraurantiacibacter. Next base: position 2,798 of record CAZYAL010000056.1, read on the forward strand.
GCAATGATATTACGAGTTCTGCGCTGGTAAATCACGCTCCGCAATGCTGATTGCGCCGCGCGATCCGGGCGTTAGATTACCGGATCGAGAGGGGCTTTTCATGTCAGCAAACACTGTGGCAGCTGCGCACGGGTTCCGGCCGCGGTTCTTTTTCTGGTTGACGCTGGCGATGTGCATTTTCGTGTTTGGCGGGTTCGGCATGCATTCGGCACTGCCGGCGCTACACAGCGAATTCCCGCCCGCGCCGCCAATCGTGCACATCCATGGTGTGGTCTTCGTGTGCTGGATGTTGCTGTTGCTGGTGCAGACAGCGCTGGTGGACGCGGGCAATGTGAAGCTGCACCGCAGCGTGGGCATTTGGGGCATCGCCCATGCCACGGCGATCCTGATCCTTGGCCTGGCGATCCAACTGATCGCTTCACGCGCCGGAATGGACAAGGGGGGCGATCCAGGGACGGACGGGCTCTATCTCGGCGTGCTGGCGGTGACCGGCTTCGGCATCATGTTCACGCTGGCAATCCGCAACCGCAAGCGTCCGCAGGTGCACAAGCGGATGATCATGTTCGCCATGCTGCCGGTGCTGCCGCCCGGTGTGAACCGCTTCTGGTTCCAGGCGCTAGGGCTGGACGATCCGATTCCTACCTTCTGGCTTTACCTCACCCTGTGGGGCATGGCCGCCGCTCTGCTGGCGCAGGAATGGCGGGAGACCAAGGCGATCAGCCGCTACTCGCTGTTCGGCGCGGGTTTCATCGTGATCGAAGGCGCAGTGCACGAAGCCGTAGTTGGCAGCGCATGGTTCAGCGAAATTTCACGGATGATCCTAGGGCTCGCGGTTTACAGGTAAGTGGGCAATGGTTGCGATACGCCACGGTCACGAAAGTGAGCGCAAGCCAGGCCGCCCGGAACGGCCCCGAAGCGCAGCGCAG
>CAZYAL010000056.1:3823-8559 GCA_964645635.1 uncultured Sphingomonadaceae bacterium
GAGGGCGAACCAGCGGATGCGGGTTCATGAAGAAAACTAACCAACCTGCGCCCTGTGCAGCAGCTTCTGGTCCGCCAGCACCAGCGCCATCATCGACTCGACAACCGGTGCGCCGCGAATGCCCACGCAGGGATCGTGGCGGCCCTTGGTGCGGATATCGACGGCCTCGCCTGCCGAATTGATCGACTGGCGCGGGATCAGGATCGAGCTGGTCGGCTTGAAGGCCACGCGGCACACCACCGGCTGGCCGGTCGAGATACCGCCCGCGATGCCGCCTGCATGGTTGGCGAGGAATTCCGGCGCACCACCTTCAACGCCGGGCCGCATCTCGTCTGCATTGTCTTCACCGCGCAAGGCGGCAGCTGCCATGCCTTCGCCAATCTCCACGCCCTTGACCGCGTTGATGCCCATCATGGCGGCGGCAATATCTGCGTCGAGCTTGGCATAGAGCGGCGCGCCCCAGCCAGCGGGAACACCCGTGGCGACGCATTCCACCGTCGCACCGAGCGACGAACCAGCCTTGCGCGCCTCGTCCACCAGCTTTTCCCACCGCTCGGCTGCTGCCGGATCGGGGCAGAAGAAGGGGTTCTGGTCGATGAAGGCGTAATCGATGTTGGAGCGGTCGATCTCGTCCCCGCCGATGGCGCTGACATAGGCTGTCACGGTCACTTCGGGGATCACGAGCCGCGCGATAGCGCCTGCCGCCACGCGCGCTGCGGTTTCGCGCGCGGATGAACGCCCGCCGCCGCGATAATCGCGATGGCCGTATTTCGCGTCATAGGCATAGTCTGCATGGCCGGGGCGATAGGCTTGCGCGATCTCGCCATAATCCTTTGATCGCTGGTCGGTATTCTCGATCATCAGGCTGATCGGCGTGCCGGTGGTCTTTCCTTCGAACACACCTGAAAGGATATTCACCTGGTCCGGCTCGTTGCGCTGGGTGGTGAAGCGGCTGGTGCCGGGGCGGCGTGCGTCGAGGTAAGGCTGGATATGCTCCTCGCTCACCGTCAGGCCCGGAGGGCACCCGTCCACCACTGCGCCCAGCGCGGGGCCATGGCTCTCACCCCAAGTGGTAAAGCGAAAAATGCGTCCGAATGTGTTCATGCTCATGGGGCAGAGCCTTTGGCGCAGAATTGCCGCGCTGTCCATTTCCTACTCTACTGCGCCGGTGCCACACTGGTGGCCATGTGCCGCCTGCTCCCTAACGTGAACCACGTGATAGCGCGGGAGTTGCGCACCGCGATAATTTTCTCCTCAATAACCGTGTTCCATGTGTTCCAAATGTTAACGCCGCCCCTTGCGGATAAGGGAAAAGCGACGCTGGTATTCGCGCCAAGGCGGTGGCAAGAACATAACATGATCGCGAAGCTAAAGGGCCTGCTTGACGAAACCGGTGAAGACTGGGCGGTGATTGACGTGGGCGGCGTGGGCTACCTCGTCCATTGTTCGTCCAAGACATTGACCGCGCTTGGCGAGAAGGGCGAGGCCTGCACCGTCTATACAGACTTGCAGGTGAGCGAAAACGACATGCGCCTGCTAGGATTTGCAGAGAGCGCCGAGCGTGATTGGTTCCGCCTGCTGACCAGCGTTCAGGGCGTGGGCAGCAAAGTGGCGCTCGCCATCCTCTCCGCGCTCAGCACCGGAGAAGTGCGCGACGCCTGCGCCGCTGTGGATGCCGCCGCGATTGCCCGCGCGAAGGGCGTTGGCCCGAAACTGGCTGGCCGCATCGTCAACGAGCTGAAGGACAAGGCAGGCGCTTTGCCCGGCGGCAGTGCTGCTGGTGGCATGGCGATGGCCGCAACCCCCGCAGGTAGTGCGAGCGCCGATGCGGTGAGTGCACTTGAAAACCTTGGCTTCAAGCCAGCCGTTGCCGCACAAGCCGTGGTCCGCGCGCAAGCGGAACTGGGCGAAGGCGCAAGCGAAAGCGAGCTGATCCGCGTGGCGCTGAAGAAGGCGGCCGGGTGATGGTTTCCTGTCTCTCCCGTCACCGAGGACTTGATTCGGGTTCCATCGAAGCCTCACAGCACCATGCATCGCGTGGAGCGCCGCATCCGAAATGACCACCAACCCTGACCTCACCCCTGATTGCCAGCCGGAAGATCCGGATGCCGCGCTGCGTCCGAAGTCGCTTGCCGAATTCGTCGGCCAGCAGGCCGCGCGCGAGAACCTGCGCGTGTTTATCGAAGCCGCGAAAGGGCGCGGTGAGGCGATGGACCATGTGTTGTTCTTCGGCCCGCCCGGCCTTGGCAAGACCACGCTGGCGGGCATCATCGCCAAGGAACTGGGCGTGGGTTTCCGCGCCACCAGTGGCCCGGTGATCGCCAAGGCGGGCGACCTTGCCGCGCTGCTTACCAATCTTGAGCCGAACGACGTGTTGTTCATTGACGAGATCCACCGCCTCAACCCGGTGGTGGAGGAAGTGCTCTATCCCGCGATGGAGGACCGCGCGCTTGACATCATCATCGGCGAAGGGCCGTCTGCGCGCAGCGTGCGGATTGATCTGCCGCCCTTCACGCTGGTGGGGGCGACCACGCGGCAGGGCTTGCTGACCACGCCTTTGCGCGATCGTTTCGGAATCCCGGTACGGCTCAACTTCTATACCGAGGGCGAGCTGGAGAGGGTGGTGACGCGCGGGGCGAACCTGCTTGGTCTGCAGATAGACGCCGCGGGCGCGCGCGAGATTGCCCGCCGTTCGCGCGGCACGCCGCGTGTGGCTGGCCGGTTGATGCGTCGCGTGCGTGATTTCGCTCATGTTGGCGGCGGCGAGGTGGTGACGGCCGATGTGGCAGACAAGGCGCTCACCCGGCTGGAGATCGACAACCTTGGCCTTGATGCGATGGACCGGCGCTATCTCACCATGATCGCCGATATCTACAAGGGTGGTCCGGTGGGGGTGGAAACGCTCGCCGCAGGGCTTTCCGAACCGCGTGACACGGTGGAGGAAGTGGTCGAGCCTTACCTCATCCAGTTGGGGCTGATTGCCCGCACCGCGCGCGGGCGTTGCCTTAATGCCGGTGGCTGGGCGCATCTCGGGCTCACTCCGCCTGCCGATTCGGCAAATGGCAGCCAGGCAGGGCTGTTCGATCCGCCGAAATAGGCCGCAGCCGTTAACCCTTGTTAGGGATTGAGGCGCGGTTCGGTTCCATTGCGGGACAAAGTGGCCAGATGGCACGGAAAACGGCCAATTAATTGTCTTTGAGGCAGCGGAATCGCCTCATTTGCCATTGTCTCTAGCGCCGATGAGAGGTTGTTTGGCAGCGTTGGAAAGACCGTAACTGCCTGAAATGGTGGTCGGCGGTCACTGGAAAAGCGCGAAGTGAGACAATCATGTCGGTGAGAATGGCTCTTGCGAAATTATCGGCAGCCGCCGCGGGCAGTGCCCTTGCGGTTGGCGGTGCCATCGATGTGGCGGAACCGCAGGCAGGCAGTGTCAGCTACAAGTCCGACAAGGGCCAGGAGCTTATTCCCTCCGCTGCGCCCGGGATCAGTCGGCTTGCCCAGACAATGCGGCTCGATCTGCGCCCACTGGGCGTCGGTCAGTACAAAGCGTTCCATCCACAGTGTGAATCACAAATCCACTCTCTTGGGAATCCTAAATCCCCACAAACCCTAGTGCGATGATGCCGGGCTTGCCTGCCAGACGCGCGCGAACTTGGTCGCCGAAGGCGGCCAGCTTGCGATGATCATTGGCGGGGTCAGTGATCGCACCGGATAATATCGGGGTTGCGTAGGTATAGCGGTCCATCGTGCCGCTGGCCTTGCCTAGCTCTCGGGGGCAGGCTCGGACAAGGTTTCCAGCCCGGCTTGCTGCCATGCCTCGATCCCGCCTTCGAGATGCCGCACCTTGCCGCCGATGTGCTCTGCCAGCATTTCTGCGGCCTGACCTGACTTGCGGGAGGATCGGCAATAGAGGATGGTCTCGCGGTCATCCTCCATCGGTACCGCTCCAGGATCGAAGGTGGAAAGCGGTGCGTTGAGCGCGCCTGCGAGGCGTGCCTCGGCAAACTCGGCGGGCGTGCGCACGTCCACCAGCACCGCCTTCCCAGCTTCGAGCATAGTCGCAAGGTCAGCGGCGGAGATTGTCTCCACCGCTGCCACACCCTCTGTAACCTCTTCAGCCGGAGCATCAGCAACCGGCTGGGAGGAGCATGCGGCAAGGACGAATGCCAATGCCAGCGTGAAGGGTGCAGTCTTGCGGATCATGCGGTCATTCCCGGTCAGGCAGCGAGGTTGCGCAGCACGTACTGGAGGATGCCGCCGTTGCGGTAATACTCCATTTCGTTCGCGGTATCGATGCGTGACTTGGCGGTGAAGGTGAAGCTGGTGCCATCGGCGCGGGTTACTTCGACTTTGACATCCTGCTGCGGGTTCATGCTGGCAAGGCCCAGGATCGTGAAGGAATCGTCACCCTTCAGGCCCAGCGTTTCACGGGTGTCACCATCCTTGAACTGCAGGGGCAGCACGCCCATGCCGATCAGGTTTGAGCGGTGGATGCGTTCGAAGCTCTCAACGATCACTGCGCGAACGCCCAGCAGCACGGTGCCCTTGGCAGCCCAGTCACGGCTGGAGCCGGTGCCATATTCCTTGCCGCCGACGACAACCAGCGGGGTGCCGTCTTCCTTGTGCTTCATGGCCGCATCGTAAATGGCCATCTGCTCGCCCTTGTAGGTGGTCACACCACCTTCCACGCCGGGGACCATTTCGTTCTTGATGCGGATGTTGGCGAAAGTGCCGCG
>CAZYAL010000057.1:0-8129 GCA_964645635.1 uncultured Sphingomonadaceae bacterium
TCGGCTTCGGTCACGGCCCGCATGGCTGCGCCGGGCAAGGCCTTGCGCGCATGGAGCTTACCGCCGTGTTCGGCGCGCTGGCGCAGAAGATCGCCCGTTTCGAGATCATCGGCGAGCGCGAGCTTGCCCTCAACAATGTCACCCGCAGCTTGCGCAGCCTTAAGGTGCGCGCGATAGCTGCCTGAGCACATCGAAGGACCACAACCCATGAAAGCCGTCACCTTCCAGGGCCTCCACACACCCCTCGCGTTCGAGGAAATCGCTGATCCCACGCCGGGCGAAGGCGAACTGGTCGTCAAGGTTGGGCGCTGCGGCATCTGCGGCAGTGACCTGCACATGACCGAGGACGCCGCTTACGGCTGCCAGCATGGTGATGTGCTGGGCCACGAGTTTGCTGGCGAAGTGGTGGCGCTCGGCAAGGGCACCACCGGGAAGAAAGTGGGCGATCTCGTCTCGGTGATCCCACTGAAGAGCTGCGGCCATTGCGAACATTGCCGCAAGGGCACGGTGCAGTGGTGCAAGAATTTCGGCCTGCAAGGCGGCGGTTATGCCGAATATGCCGTCACCCGCCCGAACCAGTGCGTCACCCTTCCCAGTGATCTGACGCTGGTGGACGGCGCGATCATCGAGCCGCTGGCGGTAGCGCTGCACGGCATCAACCTCTCCGGCCTCAAGACCGGTGACAAGGTTCTGGTGCTCGGCGCCGGTCCCATTGGCCTCGCGGTGGCATTCTGGGCCAAGCGCTACGGAGCAGGCCGCGTGGCGGTGCAGGATATCTCGGACTGGCAGCAGGCAAGGGCGCTCGACATGGGCGCGGATGTTTTCGTGGTCGATCCGGAAAACCCGGTCGAAAGCGCAATCCAGGGCCTCGGCGGCGAGGCGGATATCGTCTTCGAATGTGTGGGCATTCCCGGGCTGATTGATCAGGCGGTGCACCAGGTCCGCCCGGATGGAACCATCCTGCTGCTGGGCCTGTGCACCAAGCCGGACACGCTGCACACCTTCCCCATGCTGTCCAAGCAGGTTAAGCTGATCACATCGGCCTTCTTCACCGTGCAGGAATACGAAGCCTCGCTCGCCGCGCTGGAACAGGGCGCCATTGAGCCGCGCCTGCTGGTGACTGACACGATCAACCTGACCGAAACGCCCGACGTGTTCGAAAGCCTGAAGAAGCGCACCAATCAGTGCAAGGTGATGATCGCTCCGGGCGGCTGAGGGGCATTTACGCTCCGGCCTTAAAGCCCACTGGCCAAGGAAGCATAGCTCGGCCATAGGCGGCCAATGTCGGAAAAGGCGAGACTTACCCGGGGATCGATTGCCCGCCACCTGGTGGAGCAGACCGCTCCGCTGATCATCGGCGTGACCGCGATGATCTCCATCGGCTTGGTCGATGCCTATTTCATCGGCCGCCTCGGTGCGACCGAGCTTGCGGCGATGAGCTTCGTCTTCCCCGTCACCACTGCCCTGTCCAGCCTTGGCGTGGGTGTGATGGCCGGCACCAGTTCCGTGGTCAGCCGCGCGATTGGCGCAGGCGACGACGAGCGCGCCAGCCGCTGCGCCGCACTGGGCATATTGCTGGGGCTTGTGACCGGCGTGATTTTGGCGAGTGCGCTCGCCCTGTTCCACGATCCGCTGTTCAGCCTGCTGCAGGCAGACGGGCCGATGCTGCATCAGATCGGCCTCTACATGCTGCCCTTCGCGCTCGGCTTTCCGCTTCTGTTGACGATTTCGGGCATGAACGGCGTGCTGCGGGCACAAGGCGCGGCGCGGCGCAGCACCACGGTCTCGCTGAGTTTTGCGCTCGCTAACTGGATACTCGACCCGATCCTGATCGATGGCGCCTTTGGCTTCGAAGGCTTCGGCATCGCGGGCGCTGCCTATGCCACCATCGGTGGCTGGCTGCTTGGCCTCGCGGTCGGCTTCTGGAACGTCCAGCGCGGCGAGATTCCCTTCCACCCCTCGGTATTGCGCGGCGCGCACCTTGGACGTGGCATCAAGGACGTGTTGCGCTTGGCCGTGCCAGCCGCCTTCACCAATTCGATCAACCCGGTGGGCCTTGCGGTGATGACCGGCTTCCTTGCCAGTGCAGGTGAGGCAGCCGTGGGCGGCTTCGGTGTTGGCGGCCGCCTGCAATCGCTCGCGGTGGTGCCGCTGCTCGGCCTCTCCGGCTCTATCGGAGCGATCGTGGGGCAGAACTGGGGGGGCTGAGCGCTATGACCGCGCACGGCTCGCCATGCTCCAGGCAGGCGGTTTCTGCGTTGCCTACGGACTGCTGGCCGCAACCACGCTCTATTTTGCTCGTGGCTGGTTTGCCGGTCTGTTCAGCGAGGATGCGGCGACGGTCTCTGCCGGCATGGCTTATCTCGAGATATCTGTCTGGGGCTATGCCGCATACGGGCTGTTCATCATGGGCAATGGCAGCTTCAACGCCATCGACCACGCCTCTACCGCGCTCAGCCTGTCACTCGCCCGGGTGCTGCTGGTGATGGTGCCCTTTGCGCTGCTGCTGCAACCCGTCTGGGGGGCAACCGCAGTCTATGGCGCGGAGCTTACCGCTAACCTGGTGGGCGGTGCGGTGTCGATGTTCATGGCGTGGTACTTCCTGCACCACCGCCGCAAGGACAGGCCTGCGCCCGAAGTCGCCTGAAATCAGCCGGCCGTCAGCCCGCCATCGACCACCAGCGGGTGGCCGGTCATGTAGCTGCTTTCGTCCGAGGCGAGGAACGCAACGGCCTTGGCAATATCATCCAGCGAAGCGAGCCGCTTGACCGGCACCATGTCCGCGAAGGGGCTGGTATCGGGCACGCCGAGATTATGAACGATATAGGTCAGCATGCGGCTATCGACAAATCCCGGATGGACTGAATTGACTCGCACGCCATATTCCGCAGCTTCCAGCGCCGCCGTCCGCGTCAGCCCCAGCACAGCATGTTTGGACATGATGTAGCCCGACATGTTGGCCGAACCGATCAGCCCGGCAATCGATGAGGTGTTGATCACCGAACCGCTCTTCTGTTCACGCATCACCGGCAGGACATATTTCAGGCCAAGGAACACGCCGAGCACATTGACGCCGAAGATCTTCTCGAAAGCCTCTGTCGGGTAATCGGGGATCGATGCCTGTGCACCTTCGATCCCGGCATTGTTGAAGAAGATGTCGATCGAGCCGAAGCGCTCCACGGCCGCATCGACATAGGCTTTCACGTCGGCCTCAACCGAAACGTCGGCGCGCAGTAGGAGGAAATCCTCACTGCCGGAAAAGCTTGCTTCCAGCGCAGTGCAGTCAGCAGCAGGATGGTCCACCGCCACGATCTTCGCGCCGCGACCAGCGAGCAGCTTTGCCGTGGCGTGGCCGATATTGCCAGCAGCGCCGGTTATCAGCGCGACCTTGCCGGCAAGCGATCCGCTCACTTGAACGTGCCCAGCAGCACGCCGCCGTCGATTGGAATTTCCACGCCCGTCACGAAGTCCGATGCCTCGGAGGCGAGGAACAGTGCCAGCGGCTTGGCCTGGTCGACTTCGCCCATGTGGCCCATGGGCACATAGGCGCCCATCGCCTTGCGCGCTTCGGGATTGGCAAGGTAGCCACCGCCGATATTGGTGACGATCATGCCCGGCGAGATCGAATTGACGCGAATCTTGAACTCGGCCAGCTCCTGCGCAACCTGCCGCACGAGGTGAGACAGCCCGGCCTTTGAAGCCATGTAACCGGTTGCGATGGTGGGGAAAGTCTTGGTCGATGCGACCGAGGAGGTGACCACGATAGAGCCGGGCTTGCCCAGCGCCTTCATCGCCCGCGCCGCTTCGGCGATGGTATAGGCCGTGCCGTTCAAATTGACGTCGATGATCTTCGACCAGCTGGAATCGGCGAGGTTCTCGATCGAACCTTCGGGATTGCGATCGTGTGCAGCTCCATTCCAGAATCCCGGCCCGTCACCGATACCGGCATTCGCGAACACCGCATCGAGGCTGCCGAAGCGTTCGACATGTTCTTCGATTGCCTTGCGCGTATCGGCAGCGTCGCTGACGTCGAGCTGGCGAGCAACGACGTTCCAGCCGAGATCGCGCATGCGAGCGGCCTCGGCCTCGATATTCTCCTTGGAACGACCGCTGATCGTCACGCTGGCGCCGTTTTCCGCAACCGCCTCGGCATATCCAAGGCCAAGGCCCGAACCGCCGCCGGTCACGAAGACCGACTTTCCGGTCATGTCGAACTTGTCCAGTACCGAATTCATTGCATCTCTCCTCTCCCGCGCCGCATTCCATTGCGGCATCCGGGCTCTCTCCATTATTGCTGGCGGTTACTTCGCTTCCCAGCTTGCCCGCGCGGCGTTGATGACTGCGCTAGTCTTGGCAAAGCTCACCTCTGCAAGGGTCTCGAGCGTCCAGTAGCGCATGTATTCGTTGATCGTCTCCACCCCGATGGGGCCGTTGTAGCCGGTGTCCCAGATGGCGTGCAGGAAGCTCTCGATATCGAATTCGCCATCACCCGGCAGCAAGCGACGGTTGATCACGGTGTCTTCGAACTTGAGCGGTGCGCCGTAGAAACCGTCATTGATTTCCACCGCCAACATAACCTCGTCCAGCTTCACCTTCTCGGCGATCTCGGCATAGCCATTGCCGATGCGTTCGACATGGAGGTTGTCGAGGATCAGGCCGCCGTTCTTGGCACCCGCGTCCTTGACCAGCTTCAGCACGAGGTCGAGCGAAGGCAGGCTGGAGAACTGCTTGGGCAGCATTTCGAACACGACATTGGTGCCGTGGTCCGCCGCATCGGCGCAAAGCTGCGCAAAAGCGGGGGTCATCTGCTCCACGCTGACATCATGATTGGCGAGGTCGGCGATCTTGATATGCCGCGCGCCCAGCTTTTCGGCAGCATCCAGCAGCAATGCGCGCCACTTGTCCGATTCAGCGCGGCGCTCGTCCGTGCGGAACCACTCGTTCAGCCACTCGACTTCGACGAACTCGATGCCATTGTCATCGAGCATCTTGCGCACTTCAGACAGGCTGGTTGTCTTCATGAAATGCGCCATGTCGGTGTGCCAGAAGCCCAGCCCCTTGAAACCGACCTTGGCAGCCGCTTCGATGCGCGTCTTGATATCCACGCTGCTGAAATCCGGCCCGGTCGGTGCCGTGGCCGGGGCAAGCGTCCAGAACGAGCCGAGGATGGGAACTTCTGACATTCTACGCTCCGATAATCTGAGTTGTGATGTGCCCAAAGGCGAGGTCAGCCGTCGGCTTCAACCACGCAGACAGCTTCGCCCACTTCGGCAATCTCGTCTTCCGGAACGAGGATTTCGAGCATGGTGCCATCGCCTACGGCTTCGACCACCTGGGTGACCTTTTCGGTCTCGATCTCGTACAGGCCATCGCCTTCCTTGATCGGATCGCCGGGCTGCTTGAGCCACTTCACGATCGTGGCCTCTTCCATGTTCATGCCGTAGCGCGGCAGTTTCAGCTTGATTTTCATGCGCTTGCTCCTGCCATTTCGCCAGTGATGGACTTGACCGCCGCAACGATCTTGTCGGGGGTCGGGAAGATCGCCATTTCGGCGACATTTGCATAGGGCATCGACACGTTCGGAACGGTCACGCGCTTGATCGGTGCCTTCAGGCTGCCAAAGCACTTGTCAGCCATCACCGCAGCGATGTGCGAAGCAGCGCTGCAACGGTCCTTGCACTCGTCAACCAGCACCAGGCGGCCTGTCTTGCGGACCGAATCTGCAATGCCGTCTTCATCCAGCGGAACCAGCGTGCGCGGATCGACCACCTCGGCAGAAATGCCTTCTGCTTCCAGCGTCTTTGCAGCGCGCAGGGCCGGGCGGACCATGGTGCCGATGGCACAGATCGTCACGTCGCTGCCTTCCTTGTGCACGGCAGCCTTGCCGAAGGGCACGAGATATTCGCCTTCGGGCACTTCGCCGCTGTCGCCACCGCGACCGCTCGCCTCGAGGAAGAAGGTCGGGTTGTTGCCGCGAATGGCGGTGGTCAGCAGGCCCTTGGCATCAGCCGGGGTTGCCGGGGTTACCACGTTCACGCCGCCGATGTTCATCAGCACGGGGAACGGCGTGTCCGAATGCTGGCCAGCCAGCGAACGGCCGCCGCCATAGCCGCAGATCACTGTGATCGGCAGGTTCATCTGTCCGCCGGTCATCATCCGCAGCTTGGCCATCTGGTGCGCGATCGCGTCCATGCCGGTGTAAACGAAGTTGCCGAACATCAGGTGCAGGATCACACGGCGACCGGCAGCAGCGGCACCCACTGCCATGCCGGTGAGCGAGTTTTCGCAGATCGGGGTGTTGTAGACCCGGTCCGGACCGAAGGTCTTGTAGACCTCGCGCGTGTCACCGAAGATCGCCAGTTCCACGTCTTCCCCGAACAGCATGATATTCTTGTCGCGTTCCATCTCGTCGAGGAACACCTGATTGATTGCCTGGATATAGCGCATTTTTGCCATGGGTGTTCCTCCTCAGGGACGCTGGTCGAAAAAGGTAATGTCGAAGATCAGCTCGGGATCGGCATCCTCGCTCGCAAGCGCGAACTCTACTGCCTCTTCCACCTGGCTGCTGACCCGTTCCTCGATCTCGTCAAGGTCGGCCTGCGAGGCGCCGCCTTCGGACAGGAGCCTGCTGGCAAAACGCAGGATCGGGTCCTTATCAGGCGTCTTCCACGCATCGATCTCTTCCTGCGTGCGATAGGAATAGCCGCCGAGGAAGGCATCTTCTGCCTCAAGGTGGCCGCGGATACGGTAAGTCTTGGTCTCGATGAAGGAGGGACCTTCGCCAGCGCGGGCGCGGTCAACGGCTTCCTGCATCGCTTGCTGAACGGCGATCACGTCATTCCCGTCGACAGTCACGGCGGGCATGCCCACGGCGCGAGCGCGATCGGTCTGTTCGCCTGCAGTCACCGTGTCAGTGATGGTGAATTCCGAAAGGCCGTTGTTCTCAAGCACCCAGATCACCGGGAACTTCCACACGGCGGACATGTTAAGGCATTCCATCAGGACGCCCTGGTTTGCTGCACCATCGCCGAACAGGCAGACCGAGACAGCCTTTTCGTTGCCAACCTTGATGCCCATGCCAGCGCCGTTCGCAATGGCAATACCGCCGCCAACGATGCCGTTTGCGCCAAGGATGCCTTTGCTCACATCTGCCACATGCATAGAGCCGCCCATGCCCTTGCAGATGCCGGTGCGCTTGCCCCACAGCTCCGCAAACATCGCCTTCACATCACCGCCCTTGGCAAGGAAGTGGCCGTGGCCGCGATGGGTACTGGTGATGAAGTCGGTATCCTCAAGCACGGAACAAGCGCCGACGCCGGATGCTTCCTGCCCAATGTACAGATGCACACCGCCCGGCATCTCACCCGCCTGCGCGGCCTTGCCTACGCGCTCTTCCGCAAGGCGGACAAGCAGCATGCGTTCGTACAGCGCCAGCCAATCAGCACGGCGCTGTTCATCCACGTTGGATAAATCAGTCACTCTATTCCTCTCCCTTCGCGCTCGCCACTCGCAAGCGCAGGTCAATTTAGACCTGCTGTCCGAATTTATTCTCTTACATTCCTATTCGTACCACCACCGCAGTGACAAGGATAAATCTCGTCAATGCAGCTTTTGCATCAAGTCGGGATCTGCGGACGCTCACGAAGCAGCTTCTCGATCTGCTTGAATGCGTTGCCGCGCGCCCCCTTTTCAATCTCGGCAGACATCTGACGGTAGGCAGCAAGCACCTGTTCGCCAAGTTCAGTCACATCTGCCCCTGCACGCGACCCACCCCCAGGTCTGGCCTCCACCAACCTGCCTTCAAAACAGCGGTTTATGACATCAACGAGCAACCACGCCCGGCGATAGCTCATCCCCAGTTGCCGAGCGGCAGCCGAGATCGAACCGGTTGCGCGTATGGCATCCAGTAAGTCTGCCTTGCCGGGACCGATAGCAATCTCGTCCCCGCAATAGAGCTGCACTTTCAATTTGAGCCGGGCCATGTCCCTATGCCACCTGCTGAGCCCCGCGTTTTCTCAGGAGAGCTGCTGACTTGAACCGAAGAACAATGCCTGGCTCACCGCAGCTCCGCACCAAAGTTACAAGGTCTTGGAATAAATCCTGTATTCGCGATTCTGCCGCGCCTGAAT
>CAZYAL010000058.1:0-7538 GCA_964645635.1 uncultured Sphingomonadaceae bacterium
GATATCGATGCGGACAAGTTGCATGCGTGCACGGCGAAGCTGAAGGGTGCAGGCCATGATGCGCTGGCCTTCCATGCCGATTGCGCGAATGAGGACGAGGTGCGCGCCTATGCCGAAACCGCGCACAACACCTTCGGCAAGATCGATGGCTTCTTTAACAACGCCGGGATCGAGGGCGCACTTGCTCCCACGCATGAATATGACATCGCAATGTTCGACAAGATCATCCGCGTAAACCTGCGGTCTATGTTCCTAGGTCTGCGTTTCGTGCTGCCCTATATGGTCGCTGCCGGGAAAGGCGCAGTGGTGAACACCGCCAGCATCGGTTCCGAACGCGGCCTTGCTGGCGCCTGCGCCTATAATGCGGCTAAGCACGGCGCGGTGGGTCTTACCCGAACAGCGGCGAGCGAAGTGGCACAAAAAGGTGTGCGGGTGAACTGCGTGATGCCCGGCGTAATCGAAACCCCGCTGCTGGTCGGCATGCTAGAACAAATGTTCGACAGCGTGGAGGCCGGAATGGAGAAGCTCGGCCAGACTGCCACTCTCAACCGCGTGGGCCAGCCGCGCGAGGTTGGCGACGTTGTCAGCTTCCTGCTCTCGGACGAGGCAAGCTACGTCAATGGCGCGAAATGGGAAATTGACGGCGGCGCGCTGGCGACCATTCGCAACGATATCTGAGGTCATGAGCGAAAACGGTTAACGCGCATCGTTGACCTATGGACACGCCCGGTAGCACCGGCCTGACCTCGGCTGGCCGCTTGAGAGGAGAGTTCAGTCTCTCTTGTGAAAGCGTGACAGCACCTCTCCCTCCCAGCCCATGATGTCCTTGCGGGCGAGCTTCCACTCACCATTTTCCTGCTCGACGATATCGCGCACATGGCCACACCAGTGGAGGAAGGGCTTTTCGGGCGGGCGGTTGATGGTTGACCACGCGTAGGAGAGCACTTCCCAGGTGCCGGGTTTCTCGCCGGGATCGAAAATCAGGTTGGAAAACAGGTGCTGGTGGCCGGGGAAGTCCGGTCGGTCGTGGAATTTGCGCACCAGTTTGCGAATTTCCTCGCGACCTTTTCGAATTTCCAGACCGCCTTCGGAGGTTTCCTCGGTAGCTTCGCCACCCGTGGCGTAGCAATCGAGATAACCCTCGGTGTCGCCGGTATCGAGAGCGCGGTAATAGCGGGCGAACAGCTCGCGGATAGCCAGTTCGTCTTCCACTGCGATGCGGGTCATGCGGTAATCCCTCTTTCCAGATTTGCGCCTTGCTTGCGCGCTACAATGCGTGGCGCGGTTTCGCGCAGAAAAAGCGCGGCAATGCTGCCGATGATCGCCAGTGCCACCAGCAGCCAGCACACAGCTTCCAGCCCGTAGATGTCGCTCAACCGGCCTGCGAGCGAGGGGGCGAGGACGCCGCCCAATATCTCGCCCACACCCATCACGATGCCGATTGCAGTCGCTGCCTGGTGCGGCGCGACGCTTTCATGCGGCACGGTGGCCATGAACATCGGGAAGATGCCGTTGAACATCCAGCCGACGAAGAAGATCAGGCCAAGCACCATGGCTGGGCCGTCGAAATAAAGTGCGCCGAGCGGCAGGATGGTGCCGACGATGGTAAAGACGCTCATCACGGGGCGGCGGCCGTAGATGTCTGAAAGCCACGGGATCAGGAAGCTGCACACCGCGCTCGCCACGCCAAGCGATGCCATCAACCATGCGGCAACCGTGTCGTCTATGCCGCGGAACTGAACCAGGACGAGCGGCATAAAGGCCCACGTCACCACGAGGTAAGCGACCAGCACGACGGCGATGAAGCTGCACACCAGCACATTGCGATTGCCGAGCAATTCCATCACCGGCGCGCGCTGGCTGGCCGCCCTTGGCGCAGGCGGTGGCAGCTTGCGTTCAATAATGAAAAGCCAGATCAGCAGAGCCGAGATCAGCCCCGGCACAGCTGCCACGAAGAAGGCGTTGCGCCAGCCCCAGGTTAGTGCGATCGGCACGAGGATCAGCGGGGCGAGGGTTGAGCCCATCAAGCTGGAACCGAGGTTCTGCGTTACGCCCATGGCAATACCGCGCCGTTCCGGTGCAACCTCGCCGGCAACCATCGCATGGCTGAGCGGCATCACCCCGCCTTCGGAAAGGCCCATGATCAGCCGTGCGGCGAGCAGCATCAAGAAGCTTGTCGCAAGGCCCGAAAGCACGCTGCAGACCGCGAAAAGCAGCGTGCAGATCACGATGATGATCTTGCGCTTGCCAGCCTTGTCGCTGAGGAAACTGACGAAGATTGCGGCAATGGCCCATGTCAGCGACAGCGCCGATCCGAGCAGCCCGACCTGGGTATAGCTCAACCCCAGTTCGGGCTGGACATAGGGCATCAGGAAATTGAGCGCGTTCCGATCAAAGAACAATATGCCGAAATTCACGCACAGCAAGGTGACCAGCAGCAACTGGTATCGGGCAGGTGCGCTACCGGGGGTGTGCGGCGCTTCGCTCACACGTCTCTTTCTGGATCAAGCCCGGCGGCTTCTTCCACCACTTTGGCGATTGCGGTGAAGTCTGCATCCGCGCCTTCGCGGGCCAGCGTGCGTTCAAGATAATCCTGCACGATCTGCCCCAGCGGCAAAGGCACTTCAGCAGCAGCAGCTTCATCCAGCAACAGCTTGGTGTCCTTCAGGCTGAGCGCCGCGGCGAAACCGAAATCGAAGGTGCGTGGAAGGACAGAGCGCGGCCATTTGTCACGCGTGGCGGAATTGATGCCGGTGGACTTGTTGAGCACATCGATCATGCGCGCCGGATCAAGCCCTGCCTTGATGCCGAAGGCCATGCCTTCCGCCGTCACGCCGATGGCGACTGCGCCGAGCAGGTTGTTAACCAGCTTCATCGTCTGGCCCGCACCGGGTGTCTCGCCCATATGGGTGGGCTTGCCAATGGCTTCGAGCAGCGGGCGCAGAATATTCTCATATTCCGCTTCAGGTCCGCCGACCATGATCGAGATCGTGCCTTCGGTCGCGCCCTTTATGCCGCCCGAGACAGGCGCATCGAAGCAAGCAACGCCTTGGGGCGCCAGCGCTTCGGCCAGTTCCTTGGCGAGCGCCGGGCCTGAGGTGGAAAGGTCGCAATAGGCCTTCGGCTTGCCGCGAATGAAGATGCTGTCCGGTCCCAGTGCAGCTTCACGCACGATCGCCGGGGTAGGCAGGCTGGTGAACACAACTTCGCACAGCCGGCCCAATGCCGAGGCGGAACCCGCCGCTTGCGCGCCTTCGCGCACGAGGCCGGCCACAGCGTCTGGCGACACGTCGTGGACATAGAGCGTGTAGCCCGCCTTCAGCAGGTTTACCGCCATTGGCGCGCCCATGCGGCCAAGCCCAAGGAAACCGATAGTAAGTTCGCTGTTGCTCATGATGTCCCCGAAAGTGCGTCGCTCACCGGCCTATGCGGCGGCAGGTCCACGCGGGCAATATCGTTTTGAGCCGGGAAGCAGGAAAGCACCAGCGGATCGTGTCCGGGGATCACATGATCGAGCGATCCGCCCGCCAGCGCCATGACCTTGTCCTGCGCGCGAGCATAGGCCTCTTCGTCCACGAAGATCGGAAAGGGTATGGCACGGGTGATATTGGCGTAGAGATGCGCGGCATCGCTACACAGCACCACAGGGCCGCGTGCCGTGTCGCACACCACCACCATCAAACCAGCAGTGTGCCCTTCGGCTTTGGCAAGCCTGATGCCGGGGGCGAAGTCCTCGTCTCCATCATGAAACACGACATGATCGGCATAGAGCTTGCGCACCAGCTGGGCGACCGGCTCACCATCGAAAGGGGCACGCACGCCGTGGTCGCAAACCTGGCGGCCAGTGGCGAAGGCCATCTCCGCATCCTGCACGTGGAACCTGGCGTTGGGAAAGACGCTGAGCGATCCGGCATGGTCATAGTGCAGGTGGGTAAGGATCACGTCCTCCACCAACAGGTGGTCGATGCCCGCCGCTCGCAATCCTTCCTCGACGGTACGGATCAGGGTACGCCCGCGCGCCACCGCCGCGTGCTCGCCGAAACCTGTATCGACGATGAGGGGCGGATACCCGTCACGATGGATCGCCCAGACGTAGTAATCGAGCGGCATCGGCAGGTCATGATCGTCCACCGGCCCGGAAAAATTGGCTTCAGCGGTGCGATCATGACATGCGTAACGAATGGCCTGGATCTTGGTGACGGGCGCAGAATTCAGGCCGGAAACCATGGTTAACTCAGGCAAACTTGAGCTTGACGGGTTGCTTGATCGGGCCATGCCCGACCGTGGTCATCCACGGCTCGTAATCGCCTGCAAGCTCGAAGCTTTCGACTTCTCGAACAAGCGTGCCGAGGAAAGCCTGCGCCTCAGTTTGCGCAAGCATGCGGCCCACGCAGCCGTGCACCCCGTAACCCCAGCCAAGCGAGTGCTTGTTGTCACGCTCGATATCGTAGCGTTCAGGATCGTCCCAGAACCGCGGATCGCGATTGGCGGCGGCAAACATCAGCCCGACCTTGGTCCCGGCCGGGATGATATAGCCGTCGATCTCCACGTCCTTCACCGCCATGCGCCCGGCCATGCGGCTGGGGGAATCCCAGCGAAGCGTTTCATCAAAAGCATTGCGTAGCAGTTTGGGATTGGCGCGCAGCTTGGCGTATTCGTCCGGGAACATCGCCCATGCGCGGATCGCATTGGCCATGGTGAGGTAGGTGGTGTCAGCACCGGCGGAGAGGATCGTCTGCAAGAGCAGCTTGGCCTCGTCCATTGTCACCTGGCCATTGTCAGCGGCGGCAAAGATCGTCTGGCCAATGCCGTCTGGCGAGAGGGCTTCGCGGTCACAGGCCCTATCCAGCCACGCGATCACGCCTGAGAAGTCGGCATCCATGGCCTCGTCGAACAGCTCACCGGGCGGGCCCATCGTGGCCCACACCATCTGGCTGAAGTCATGCATGAAGTGGCGGCCTTCCCGAGGCAGACCGAGCACTTCGGGCAGCACTTCGAAGATCCACGCCTGGGTGATGTCACCCACGGCATCCACGGTCTTGCCTTCGCGTTTCCGCAAGCGGGCGATGAATTCCTCGGCCGAGTTCTGGAAGGTGGCCTTAGCCCCTTCGAGCGCGCGGGGCGAAAGCGCATCCTGCACCACTTTTCGAACCTGCGTATGCCGGGGCGGATCGTCAGTCAGCAGGATTTCCGGTCGCGGCGAATTGGGATCATGCCACGGGCGGCTGGCGGAAGAAAAGCTCTGCCAGTCGAGCAGGCCCTTGGTCACATGCTCATGCCGGGCGATCATCACCACATCGTCATGCAGCCGCACGGCGGGGGCGAATTCGCGGACCTCGTCATCCACCTCGCGGGCATTGCGCACCGACTCGGGGGTGAAGATGTCATAGGGAAAGAGCGGGATTTCCTTGGTCATAGGCCGAGTCCGTGGAACCAGGTTTCACCGTCATCCTTCGTTTCGATATGGCCAGCGGTGGGGTCGAAGAAGTGCGCGCCGATCACCACGGTGCCGCTGTCCTTGTACTTGGACACGAAATCCATGCGGGATTGCTTGCCGCCTTCCTTGTCCATGTCGAAGGTCGCATGGCGGTGGGGCATGGCGCATTGCATCGGGTGGTGCATCAAATCGCCGGTAATCACTGCGCGTTCGCCCTTGCTCTCGATCACCACGTGGACGTGGCCGGGCGTGTGGCCATGGCTCGGCTCTGTCACCACACCAGGCGCGATCTGGTGGTGGTTGTCGATGAACACCGCCATCCCCGCATCCACGATGGGATCGACGCTTTCGATCATGTGGTTGGGATTGTGAATCCCGTCATTGCGCAGGTGGTTCTGCCATGCGTCATACTCGGTCTTGCCGAAGAGGTATTTCGCATTGGAGAAGGTAGGCTTGAACTCGCCCGTTTCCGGGTCCTTGTAGGTGTTCCAGCCGACATGGTCGAAATGCAGGTGGGTGCACATCACGCTATCGATATCGTGGCGCGTGATGCCCAGGCTCTCTAAATCCTCGATGAAGCCCTCAGGCAGGTCGCAGAACACGTCAAATTCGCGCTCGCGCCCTGCGCCGATGCAGCTATCGACCACGATATTGTGTTCGGGCGTCTGCACCACGAAGCCCTGAAAATTCATCCGTTGCTGGCCATTGGGCGTGGCGTAATGCGGGTGCAGCCATTCCAGCGCGATCACCTCTTCCGGTGTCGCATCGGGCATGGTCATGTTGATGTGATCGGTGAAATTGTAAATCTCGACAATGCGGGTGATTGTCACATCGCCCACCTGCCAGCTCATCATCGTGTCCTTGGCCAATTCTCTCTCCCTTTGGCGGGTTGTCCCGCTCTGGTGATCTACTTGTATCGCGCCACGCTTTCGGGTGGCAATTGCGCGGCGGGAAGCTGGGGCTTGCCCAGGATGAAATCAGCGCATCTCTCGCCAATCATCACGCAAGGCGCGTTGGTGTTGCCGCCGATGACGGTAGGCATGACTGAAGCATCCGCCACGCGCAGGCCCTTGATGCCTTTCACGCGCAGCTCGGGATCGACCACGGCTGCATCGTCTGTCCCCATCTTGCAGGTGCCGACGGGGTGGTGAACGGTGTAGCCGGTCTCGCGGATATAGGCGTCCCATTCCTCGTCGCTCTGGCAATCGGGGCCGGGGGCGACTTCAGTGCCGTTATATTTGGCAAAGGGCTTGCTGGCGAAAGCCTCGCGGCTGATCTTCAGCGCGCGGATCAGCGGCAGGATATCGTCGGGATGTTCCAGCAGATGCGGATCGATCACCGGCGCCGCGGTGGGGTCCTTGCTGCCCAAGGTCACGCTGCCGCGGCTCTTGGGGTAAAGCGCCACGGGACTGATCGCGTAGCCATGGCCCACGGGGAAAGGCACGCCTTTCACCGTCAGCCGCTTGGCGGGCTGGAACACGAACTGCACGTCAGGCTTGGCAAGTGACTTGTCCGTGCGCAGGAAGGCCACGCTTTCGAAAACATTGCCAGCCAGTGGCCCTTTGTTCGTGGCGAGGTAATAGAAGAACCAGAATACATCGCGCGGCATGGCCTTCCAGCTGATGCCGTAACTGGTCGAGTTCGAGGTTTCCATATGGATCGGGCTGGCGACATGGTCCTGATAATTCTGGCCCACGCCGGCAAGGTCTTGCACCACATCGACGCCCATCTCTTTCAGATGCGCAGCAGGGCCGATGCCGGAGAGCATCAGGATCTGCGGAGACTGGACGGTGCCTGCAGAAAGCACCACTTCATGGCGCGCCTTGATGATCCGGCCATCGATCAATTCGACACCAGTTGCGCGTCCGTCCTCCACGATAATGCGGGCGACCTGCGCACCCGTCTGCACATGCACATTGCCGCGCTCCATCGCCGGGCGCAGCATGTTCTTGGCCGTGCTTTCTCGTCGGCCATCGCGGATGAGGCCTTGCCGCCTGCCGTATCCTTCCGGGTTCGCGCCGTTGAAATCGGGGCACGCCGGGAATTGCAGCGCGGCGAGCGCATTCATGAAATCGAAATTCAGCGGGTTGGGGCCTTCCAC
>CAZYAL010000059.1:0-7442 GCA_964645635.1 uncultured Sphingomonadaceae bacterium
ACCGGACACCCATGTGGCTGCTGGACAAGATGTTGAAGAAGCTGATCAAGGCAGGTCAGCTGATTATCGTGGATTACAACGGTAAGACTTACGAATACGGCCCCGGCGGCAGCACGCCTGAAACGGGTGGCCAGCCGGTGATCGTGCGCCTCACCAACCGCAAAGCATCCGGCCACATCGCCCGCTATCCCCAGCTTGGCACCGCCGAAGCTTACATGTGGGGCTGGCTGGAGATCGAGGAACCGCATGATCTGCGTGACCTGATCCTGTTCGTCACCGCGCAAGCCAAGGCCCACGGTGACCGCGCCTTGCAACCGCAAGGCCCGGTGAAGCGCCTCGTCCAGAAGGCCGCCGCCAAGGCCGACAGCGTCAACCTGAAAGGAAAGGCGCGCAAGAACGCCGAGCACACCTACAACCTCACTCGCCGCCTCTATGAGCTGTTCCTTGACGAGGACCGGCAGTACACCATGGGCTACCACCGCTCGCCTGACGTCAGCCTGGAGCAAGCCCAGCGTGACAAGAAGTCGCATATCGCCGCCAAGTTGTTCATGCAGAAGGCACGCGCGATGGATCGTCCGCTGCGCGTGCTCGATATCGGCTGCGGCTGGGGCGGCCTCGCGCTTTACCTCCACAAGCATTACGGCGCAGAAGTGCTCGGCGTGGCGCTCGCGCCTGACCAGATCGCCTTCTGCAAGGAACGCGCCGAAGCCGAAGGCGTGGCAGACAAGGTCAAGTTCGCTCTTATGGATTACCGCGACGTGGAAGGCGAGTTCGACCGCATTTCCTCGGTCGGCTTGCTGGAGCATGTCGGCACGCCGCACTATCCGCAGTTCATGAAGAAGACGCATGAACTACTCGCCCCCGATGGCGTGATGTTCAGCCATTGCTGCGGCCGAGCGGGCCCTCCCGGCTTTACCGATGCCTTCACCCGCAAATACATCTTCCCTGGTGGCTATATTCCCGCCCTGTCCGAACTCGTAACCGAAAGCGAGAAGGCCGGCTGGCAGGTGATGGACGTGGAGGCGATGCGCTTCCACTACAGCCACACGCTGGAAGAATGGTACAAGCGTACCGTCATGCACAGGCAAGAGATCGTCGAGATGTATGATGAAAAGTTCTATCGCATGTGGCTCTACTATCTCGCGGGCGCAGAGCAGAGCTTCCGCAACGGCACGCTGGTCAACTGGCAGATCCAGTATGTGAAGGATCGCGCCGCCATCCCTATGACGGGTGACTACGTCTATGAGGAAAGCGCCCGACTGCGCGCCGCCGAGGAGCCGCCCGTATGGCACCTCGATCCGGCGTTAAAGGAAGCTGCGGAGTAAAGCGCGCGAACAGGAAGGCATATTGCCGGCTTCACGACCAAGGCACTGACAAGCCTGCAACGCATGCGTCATGTGAAGAATGGGCCAGACGAGCAGATCCATGTTCTTACAGATGGTTCGGAAAACGCCGTATTGCGGATTGCGCCTAGCCGCTGATCGATTAAGCATCGCGGCATGAGCACATCGCAAAAACTGTTCGACAGACTGGCTGCAAAGCTGGTTACCCAAGGCACTTTGCGCGTGACGCACGCCAATGGCGAGACGCGCAGTTTCGGCACACCGACGCTCGACTTCCCGGATATCGCGCTGCGCTTCACCGATGGCAACGTCGCGCGCGATATCCTGCTCGACCCGCGCCTTGGTCTTGGCGAAGCCTATATGGATGGCCGCATCGTGATCGAGCAGGGCGATGTCATGCAGCTCGTCTCGCTAGTGCGCTCGAACAATGGCTGGGAGCGCAACAGCAAGCTTGCCCCGCCCTCCTTCTCCCGCTCTATCAAGGGCAAGATCACCAGCGCAATGCGGGCCGTGAACAAGCCGGGATCGAGCAAGAAGAACGTCGCCTATCACTATGATATCGGCAATGAACTGTACCAGCTGATGCTTGATGCCGAGCACATGCAATACAGCTGCGCCTACTTCGCCAATGACGACATGACGCTGGCCGAAGCGCAGGAAGCCAAGCTTGCGCACATCGCCGCCAAACTTAACCTGAAGCCGGGCCTTAAGGTCCTCGATATCGGTTGCGGATGGGGCGGCATGGCGGTTTTCCTTGCTTCCCGAGCTGACGTGGAAGTCATGGGCATCACCCTCTCCGAAGAGCAACTCGCCCTCGCCCGCCAGCGCGCCGAAGCTGCTGGTGTTGCGGACAAGGTGAAGTTCGAACTGGTTGACTATCGTGATCTTGCCGCCAGCGGAGCCACCTTCGACCGGATCGTGTCTGTGGGCATGTTTGAACATGTCGGCGTGCCGCAGTTCGAGACCTACTTTCGCGCTTGCGCAAACCTGCTGACGGAAGACGGCTGCATGCTGATGCACACAATCGGCCGCATGGGCACTCCCGGGCGCACCGATGCCTTTACCGATAAGTGGATCTTCCCCGGCGGCTACATCCCGGCCCTGTCCGAGACTGTTGCCGCCAGCGAGAAGGTGCAGATGATCGCTGCCGACGTGGAGACCCTGCGCGTGCATTACGCAAAGACGATCCACCACTGGTATCGCGCCTGCATGGAGCACAAGGACCGCATCGAAGAGTTGTTCGACGCCAAGTTCTTCCGCTTATGGACCTTCTACCTCGCTGGTGCTGCCACCAGTTTTGAACATGGCGCGATGTGCAATTACCAGATCCAGTACGTGCGCGATCGCAACGCCCTGCCGTTCACCCGCACCTATATCGAGGAGGCGGAAAAGCGCCTGCTGATGCGCTAATGCGGCTGAGATGAGCGCTGCAGGCCAACCACTTACCCGCGCGAGCATCTTCGCGCAGGCCTGGCCCATTATGCTGGGACAAGCGTCGATCCCACTGGTCGGCGTAGTAGATGCCACCGTCATCGGGCGAACCGGTGAAGCAGCCGCGCTGGCCGGCGTGGCCCTGGGCGCAACGATCATCAACCTTATCTTCTGGAGCTTCGGATTCCTGCGCATGGGGCTGACGGGCCTCACTGCGCAAGCAGACAGCTCCGGCAAGCAAGGAGAGGTAGAGGCGCTGTTGCTGCGCGCACTGTTGCTCGGCTTCGGGCTAGGCGTCACCATCCTCGGCTTGCAATGGCCGCTGCGCGAAGCGGCCTTTGCTCTCCTCGCTGGCAGCAAGGACGTGACGACAGAAGCCAGCGCATATGTCACTGCTCGTTTCTTCGGTGCGCCTGCCGCGCTGTGCGTTTTCGCTATCAACGGCTGGCTGCTGGGTCTTGGCCGTACGCGCGCCGCATTGCTGCTGCAATTTGTGATGAACCTTGTGAACATCGCGGCGGACATCGCATTCGTATGGGGGCTGGATATGGGCGCGCTGGGCGTCGGCATCGGCACCGCAATTGCTGAATGGTCCGCGTTGGTCGTCGGGCTGGTGGTCGCCGGGCGAATTGCAGGCGGATCGATGCGTGACATGGTTGTCCGCACACCGCGCACCGCGGTCTTGGACAGGGCCGCACTGAAACGCCTCTTCGCGATCAATCGCGACATCATGATCCGCACGCTGGCGCTGCTCACCATGTTCACGTGGTTCGCCAATGCTGGCGCTCGGCTGGGCGCGACAGAACTCGCTGCAAACCACGTGCTGCTACAGTTCATCAATTTCGCAGCCTTCATCCTCGATGCCTTCGCCTTCACGGCGGAAAGCCGTGTGGGCAACGCCATTGGTGCACGGGACAAGCGCGCATTCCTGCGAAGCGCTCGCCTTGCTGGAGAATTCTCGCTCGGCTCTGGAGTGGTGCTGGCGGTAGTCTTCCTGTTGACAGGCGGGCAGGTAATCGCCTTCATCACCACCGAACCCACCGTGCGAGCAGAGGCGGCGCGCTTCCTTCCCTTTGCCGCGATGGTGCCGCTGCTTGGCATGCCCAGCTGGCTGCTTGACGGGATTTTCATTGGCTCCACCCGCGGGAAAGCGCTAAGAAATGCAGGTGTCATCGCCACTGCCCTCTATCTAGCGCTGGACCTTTCGTTGCGCTCTCATGGCAATCTTGGCGTGTGGATCGCGATGATCGGCAGCTATTTCCTACGCGCCGCCGCGCTCGGTAGTTACCTTCCGGCCCTGCTCCGCGATATCGAAACAGGCAAAGCCGCCAAGCATCCTGACAAATGATTATCGCCGTTGCGGTATTCCCCTTCGGCTGATAGGCGCGCCCGCTATCCAGCCTTGCGAGTCTGGCCCCCAATTCGCGGAGTACCCAATGTCCGATATCAAGCGCGTCGTCCTCGCCTATTCCGGCGGCCTCGATACCAGCGTTATTGCCAAGTGGCTCGAAAGCGAGCGCGGCCTCGAAGTGGTGACTTTTACCGCTGACCTCGGTCAGGGCGAGGAAATCGAACCTGCACGCGCCAAAGCCCGCGCCATGGGTATTCCGGACAAGCACATCTATATCGAGGATCTGCGCGAGGAATTCGTGCGTGATTTCGTGTTCCCGATGATGCGCGCCAATGCCCGCTACGAAGGCGATTACCTGCTTGGCACCTCGATCGCTCGCCCGCTGATCTCCAAGCGCCTTGTCGAGATCGCGCATGAAACCGGCGCCGATGCAATTGCCCACGGTGCCACCGGCAAGGGAAATGACCAGGTCCGCTTCGAACTTTCCGCTTACGCGCTTGATCCCGATATCAAGGTTATCGCCCCTTGGCGCGAATGGGACCTGACCAGCCGTACCGCGCTTATCGCATGGGCAGAATCGCACCAGATCGCCGTCCCCAAGGACAAGCGCGGCGAAAGCCCCTTCTCCACCGATGCGAACCTGTTGCACACCTCGTCTGAAGGCAAGGTGCTGGAAGATCCTTGGGAAGAGACGCCCGATTATGTCTATTCGCGCACGGTTAACCCGGAAGACGCGCCAGATACGCCGGAATACATCACCATCGATTTCGAGAAGGGTGACGGCGTAGCCCTGAATGGCGAAGCGATGAGCCCGGCCACCCTGCTGACCGCTCTCAACGAACTGGGCCGCAAGCACGGCATCGGTCGCCTCGACCTCGTCGAGAACCGCTTTGTCGGCATGAAGAGCCGCGGCATGTACGAAACTCCGGGCGGCGAAATTTACGCACGCGCCCATCGCGGCATCGAGCAGATCACGCTTGATCGAGGCGCAGCTCACCTCAAGGATGAGCTGATGCCGAAGTATGCCGAGCTCATCTACAATGGCTTCTGGTTCGCACCAGAGCGCGAGATGCTGCAGGCGGCGATCGATCACAGCCAGCAGAAGGTCTCGGGCACTGTTCGACTCAAGCTCTACAAGGGCAATGCCATCCTCGTCGGTCGCAAGTCCCCCTATTCGCTTTATTCAGAGGCCCATGTGACCTTCGAGGACGATGCCGGCGCTTACGACCAGAAGGACGCAGCGGGCTTCATCAAGCTCAACGCCCTGCGCCTGCGTCTGCTCGGCCAGCGCAACAAGAAGGCTTGACGCGCTAGTTCCTAACCAAGGCGCTATTATTCGTCATTTTTTGCACGATTTTGCGACCGGCTGCCTTATTGAAACGGCTGTCAGAGAGGCCTTTGCTGGGATTCTTGACCCTTCAAGCCTATTAATCAGGCGCATGACGGGACGAGTACTCACTCTCGCGCGCAAGTACCGCCTTGCCGCACTCTGCGCCTTGGTGGCGGCAGGATGCGCGATCAGCGGCAGCGTGGCGCAATCGGCGGAAGCTGAGGAGGAACTGCCCCCCGCAAGTGCCGCTACCGCCCTGCCCGCCTTCACGCCATCGGCACAAGCGCAGTTTGACGAGGCCTTAGCCGAACTAGAAGGCAATCTCGCCACCGCTACCATTCCGGATCACGCAGTGGACATGTCTACCGTGGAGCCCGAACTCGGCCCCCGCATCCGCGAAGACATGGGCCAGGGCGTCGCCAGCTATTACGGCGCGCGCTTCGCCGGTCGCCCCACCGCCAGCGGAGAGGCGTTTGACCCCGCCGACTACACCGCCGCCCACAAGACGCTGCCCTTCGGCAGCCGCCTGCGCGTAACCAACCCGCGCAACGGCAACAGCGTGATCGTGCGCATCAACGATCGCGGGCCCTATGCTCGCGGTCGTGTGCTTGACGTATCACGCGCCGCCGCCGAAAAACTCGGCATGATCCGCTCCGGCCACGCCACCGTGCAGCTGGAACTGCTCGAAGACTGATCCCTCAGAACGGCGGCCCCTTATGGCCATGCACCGTTTTCGCCGCTAAGCTCGCCCGCAAACGAGGGAGGGAGAGCCCCATGACGAAACTGACCGGCCTTTTCACCGCGCTGGCCGCGCTTGCACTTGCCACCACCGCCGCGCCAGCCTTTGCGCAAGACGAAGCGCAAAACACCCAAGGCCCCGGCTTCACCATCGCCGCGCATCACGTGGGGCTGAGCGTCCCGGACCTTGACGCATCTATCGAATGGTACAGCGAGATGCTGGGCTTCGAACTCGTGCGCCGCATGTACAAGCCCGAAGACCCGGAGATGAACTTCGCCCTCATCACCAACGGCAGCTTCAATATCGAGCTGTTCGAGGTGGTGGAGGACCGCGCAATGCCCGAATACCGCTTCGATCCCACGGCAGACCTTTATGTGAACGGCGTGAAGCACCTCGCCTTCGAGGTGGACGATGCCGAGGCTGCCACGGCCGAACTGGTGGCCAAGGGCGTTACCGTGCTGCTCGGCCCGGTGATTACCGAGCGCACCACCTACGCCTTCTTCGCGGACAACTCAGGCATTCCGTTCGAACTCATCGAGTTCAAGTAACAGGCTGCTTCGACATTCAGATGATGACCTGCTAAAAATGGTGGGATTCCAAGACCCGGCGCGCAGCGACCTTAAGGGTCGTGAGCACCGGAAGCTTGGAAGCACGCCATTTGCAGGCGGTCAGGGTTGAATATCGGAGTAGCCTGCGATGGAACACATGGAACACGGTCATGGCGGAGAATTTTCGCCTGCCGTGTTTTCCGGAAAATCCGCCTCCTCATCTCCGTCAAAAGGCTCGTCATCCAGAGGCTCTACACCCCACGGATCATCATCATAGGTGCCCTCGTCCAGCCCGCGCTTGGTCCGCTCCGCCTCCAGCCAGCGCAAGGCAGCCTCTACCAGCGGCACCTCTTCCTGCTCTTCCTCACCCACGCGAGGCTCACGCCTGTCAGCAGCGACAGGCTCGGGACCCGGCACCCGCTCGCCCGCCTCCAGCTTCACCAACGCATCATCGAACGCACCGGCAAGCGCTTCGGCGATCCCGTGGCCGTCATTCGCCTTCTCCACCCTGGCATCGAGCCGCGCGAGATGCGCGAGCAGCAGGCGGCTGTCATAGCGCCGCCGCGTGGCGACCTCCTGGCCATGATAATAGACCGCCTCCTCCACGCCATTGATCGCGCGATCCGCCAGCACCTGCTCGGCCACATCGCGCCATGGGCTACCCGTTCGGGCAATCCACAGCACGGCCTCCACAAACAGG
>CAZYAL010000060.1:0-7424 GCA_964645635.1 uncultured Sphingomonadaceae bacterium
CACGAGGTATTCGATCTTCTGGATAAGACGGCGACGGATGACATAGTCGTTCTCGTCCAGCGCCAGCGCCTTTGCTTCGCGCACCATGGCTTCCTCGCGCACGAAGTTCCGCGCAAGCTGGGCGCGCTGCTCGTCGCTCATCGCTTCGTACTGCGCTTCGAAATAGCCCGGCTCGAACGCGGCGTTGCGATATTGCAGGAAGGTGAGCAACTGCTCGCGGTCCACCGTGATGATGCGCGAATCCGCGTCAAGCGCATCATCCGGATTGTAATAGGACCACGCGGCAAACAGCAATCCGCCAACAAGCGCGAAATGGGTCAGCGGTTCGCGCAGGGTCGCGCGCAGCAATGTCATCACCGGTGCACCATTCAGCGGCTGGGCGTATACCAGATGGGCGAGGAATAGGCGCGTTCCTGCAAGGTGGCAGGCTGGCCCGTCTGTTCTACCGGAATGCCCAAGGCGATGGCATCCAGCAGCGAATGGCGCGGGGTAGGGATTTCCAGCACGCGGACATAGTAGAAGGCGGACTGGCGCGGATCAAAATCCGGGTCTGTCCACACGGTCGCCAGCTGCACCGCGCCGATGCTGTTGCTGTAAAGGCCGGTGGCAAGGTCCACCGTATTGCCCACGGCCGGCAGCTTGCCGTCGGGCCCGATCCGGCGATTGCCGGACCATGCTACGTCATAGACGCGCTCATGCACTTCGCCGCGGCGGTCGATCCAGCCTTTTACAACTTGCACCCGGTCAAGGTTGCCTGATAGCGGGTCTTTCGCGGCATGGATCAGCAGGCTGGGCGCGCGGCCTTCAGGCGCTGCCGTCAGGTCTCCACCCATGGGTATGCCGCGAGTATAGCCAACTGCGGCGATGTCGCGCGCGTCAGCATCGCGTGCTGCAAAATTGAAACCGCCGAACGTGCGCAAGGCAATGCGCGGGCCGGTGGTGGCGTAGACTTCCTTGCGCTTGAGGGCGGCAAAGATGCCTTCTCGCGTGTTCTCCTCCGCCCAAGCCGCCACGCGGCCAGATGCACCCATTTCCCATGCCGGGAAGATCACCGGACGCGGGCCGATCACATGTTCGCTTAGCGGGATGTCAGAGACAAGCTTGCCGTAGAAATCGTCCTCCTGCACCGAAGTGAGGCCGGTGTGGCTGTCAGTCGACCCGATCATCCCGAAGTTGTAGGGGTTTACGCCGGTGCGCCGCTCGACCTGCAAGCCCCGCAGCAAGGCCGAGCGCGCATAGTCGCCTGCATCGGCCGGGGTCGGCTGGCCGATCAGCAGTTTGCGGCGAATTTCGAAGTCCGCGAACTCGTCATTGGGTGAAATTTCGGGATGCACTTCGGAGGTGCCCTTGGCCTGCGTTACCTCGACTAGCGGTTCCCACGTCTGGCGGGCGCGAGCATAAGCGGCAGAGATTGGCTCTCCATCGCTGTCCGTCATCTGGAACATCAGGCCGCCAGAGATATTCGAATTGTGGGGGATGGCGATAAAGTCGATCCCGGTGCGCTGGCGTGTGTTGGAAAGCCAGTTCCACAGGTCTTCCGGGCGCTGGCTGTCCTGGCTGGAATAGGGGATGAAGCTGGCAGCACCTTCCGCATCGGTATTGGCGAGCACCACGCGGTGCAGGTTCTTGCCGCCATCAACCACGGATGACCATTCCCAGCCGAACATTGTGGTGAAGGTGCCGGGGATGTAGTTCTTCTCAGCTGCCTCGATCTCCACGTTCCATGACGCGCCACGTACGCTAGGAGAGTAAATCTGGCTCATCATCTCCTGCAGGGCCGGCGCGGGCGGGCCCGCCATGCCGGCGGTCGTCACGCTCATCGCGCCGTTGCGGCCCGGGTCCTTGATATGCGCGGCGAGTGCACGGCGGCCCCAAGGAGTGGAGGTCAGTGTCTCGTCGGCGCGGTTGAGCAGGGTGAAAATGCCCATCATCTCGGCATGATCGGTCACCGCCATGAAATCGAGCGGACGGCGGATCTGGATCTTGCGATCAAGGCCGGGCTGCTCGATCGGGATGCCGCGCGCATAACGATAGGCCATGTCGGGCGTCACCGAGGTATTGTCGGTGATATAGGCGTCCAGCGAGTGGTTGGAGTGGAGGTGTAATTCGCCCCAGAACAGCTGCGTTGCGCTCGGCCCTCCGCCTTGCGCCACGATCTGCGTGGCGGGAACCGTTGCGATGGCCGCAATGGCAGCCGTGCCCATGGCCAGTTTGGCGAAATGCTTGCGTGCCGTACCTCTTGTGACGCCGCCCATCCGGATAGTCTCCCCAATCCCGGCCGCGGCCGGACGATCCTCGGTTGTGGAGGATGCTGGCGGAGCCGGACATTGTCAATGCAGCCGCTTTGCGCCAAGCATGGGCAGCGCAGCGTTTAGGAAGGCGGGGGAAATGGCGGTCGCACAAATCAACACTGATGGGGTCAGTTCACAGGCGGGGAAACCGTCGATCTACAAGATGCTCTATGCGCAAGTGCTCGCTGCAATCGTAGCGGGCGCGCTGCTGGGTCATTTCTTCCCTGAATTCGGTGCCTCGCTGAAGCCGCTTGGTGATGGCTTCATCAAGCTGGTGAAGATGATCATTGCCCCGGTGATCTTCCTTACCGTCGCCACGGGCATTGCCGGGATAAATAACATCTCTGGCGTTGGCAGTGTGGCGGGCAAAGCGATTGTCTATTTCCTGTTCTTTTCCACGCTAGCCCTCATCATCGGCCTGATCGTGGCCAATGTGGTGCAGCCGGGCGCAGGGCTGAATATCGACCCGGCCACGCTCGATACATCTGCCGTGGAAGGTTATGCTGAAACAGCGAAGGAACAGTCGCTCAACGGATTCGTGCTGGAAATCATCCCCACGACATTGTTCAGCGCCACGACCAGCGGCAATATCCTGCAAGTCCTGCTGGTGGCGATCCTCGCAGGTGTGGCGATGTCTGCCACCCGCCCGCACAGCGACCTCGTGCTCGACGTGCTGTCATCGCTCAGTTCGGTGGTGTTCAAGTTGGTGCACATACTGATGAAGCTGGCGCCCATCGGTGCCTTCGGTGCGATTGCCTTCACCATCGGCCAATTCGGCATCGGTTCGCTGGCAAACCTCGCGGCGCTGATCGCCACCTTCTACATCACCTCGCTGCTGTTCGTGTTGGTGGTGCTCGGCATCATGGCGCGGATTGCCGGTTTCTCGATCTTTGCCCTCATCAAGTACCTGCGCGCCGAACTGCTGCTGGTTTTGGGCACCTCGTCCTCCGAAGCCGCGCTGCCCAGCCTGATGGAAAAGATGGAGATCGCTGGCGCGAGCAAGAGCGTGGTCGGGCTGGTGGTGCCCACCGGATATTCCTTCAACCTCGATGGCACTAATATCTATATGACGCTGGCCGCGCTCTTCATCGCGCAGGCTGTCGGGATCGACCTCTCGCTGGGTGAGCAGCTGGTGCTGGTGCTGGTGGCGATGGTCAGTTCCAAGGGCGCTGCGGGCGTGACCGGTGCGGGCTTCGTGATCCTTGCGGCGACGCTCTCGGTGGTTCCGTCCGTGCCGGTGGCGGGCATGGCGCTGATCCTTGGTATTGATCGCTTCATGAGCGAGTGCCGCGCACTGACCAACTTCATCGGCAATGCCGCGGCGACCGTGGTGGTCGCCAAGTGGGAAGGCGCGCTCGACAAAGAGCGGATGCTCGCCGCCTTTGCAGGCAATCCTATGCCGCTGCCTTTAGAGGATATAGAACGTCACGAACGCTTCGGCCCCTATAGGGAGGAAATGCAGGTCAGGCAGGAGGACAGGCCGTGATCTCGCGCCGCTCACTCTTCCACGGAGGCATGGCACTGGCGGCCACTGGCGCTGCCACGATAATGCCGCAGACCTTGCGCGAGGATGGCGCGCCTGCGCCCTTCCGGCTGGCGCTGCGGATCATCTCAGATGACAACCTGAGCACGGTCCTGTTCGACGATTTCAGCGTGCTCATCCGCGCCCGATAGGCAGCGGCAGCAGCCTGTCATTTCACCTGGTCTATACCGCCGCCGCCGCGGCCCTTCGCACTCGGGTCTGATGCGGGCACGGCCAGTTCCTCGCCAGTGATCGGGTGCGGCCAGCGCCATGGGTTGAACTGGCGCCCGAGGCGCTTGTCCTTCGGCTGGCTGGGTAGATCGGGCGGCAGGTCTGTGCTGGGCGGAGCGCTGCCGAACCAGATATTCGCCCGCTCCAACGCGACGTAATAGGTCATCGTCACCTTGATGCCCTTTATCTTCCAGGCGCCGCCTTCCTTCACATAATCGTTCTCGTAAATCCCGTCGGCGAAAAGGAAATGCGGCGTATCGGGCGGGGAATTGCCTTGCACTTCAGCGCGGGCCCGGGCGGTAGCGCTCTGCCGGTCATCCGCCACGGTGATCAGCAGTTGCTGCTGCACGTGGTTGATCACCTCGTTATGCGCCATTCCCCAACGCTCCCCGCCTAACACCTCGTGCAGGAAGCGCTCGATATGGTCCTTGCCGATATAGCGGCCACGCTCGCCGATCTCGATATAGGGCGCATCATCAGCAAAAAGATCCGCCATCTCGCGGAACATGCGGTTGTCGATGAAATAGCCATAGGCATATTGCAGCCGCTCGATGGCGTTCTTGTCCTCAAGTAGGCCGATCTGGTGGCGGGCCTGAGCCAGCTCGTCCTGCTGGCGAACAAGCTGTGTTTTGAGCGCTGTAATCTCGGCTTCGATATCCATAGGCATGGCCCCCTTCTGCGTCCATCATCGCCGCATGACCTGTTGGACTCAAGTGCGAGTAGCGTGATCGCCACAGCCCAAGGAAAAATGGCCCGGTGCGATACCGGGCCACTCTTCGTTCTGATCGAATTTGGGAGGATCAGAAATTGCGACGCAGCGTCAGGTAGAACTCGCGGTCACGGCCGACGACCCAGGTGTTGTTCCCGTTCACCGAGGTGATGTCGAAGGCGTTCGAGTAATAGAGCTTGTTGAACAGGTTGGTGACGCCGAGAACGGCCTCCCAGTCCTCGCCGGGGCTGCGATAGGTGATATTGGCGCTCACCAGCGTGCGCGAAGGCAGGTTGTTGGTGGGGCCGTTCACCGGATCGGTGAAGACGTCATCCATGTAATCGACCAGGAAGCGCGGGGTCACCGTGGAATTGCCCACGGGGATCTCGTAAGCAGCACCGATCGACCACTTCCATTCCGGCGTGAACGGTGCGCGGAAGTTGGGCGTGATGCCCGAACCGGTCGCGTTCGCGTCGAGGTTCTTGTACTCGAAATCGAGCCAGCTCAGCGAACCGTCGATGGTAAAGCCGTCGACCGGCTCCAGCGTGGTTTCCACTTCGATGCCCTTGATGTCGGCATCGCCAGCGTTGAAGGGCGCAGCTGACAGCGGGAACCAGTCCGGATCGCCCGGCGCACCGGGGAAGCCGTTGGCGTCGATCAGGATCACGTCTTGGTACTTGTTGAGGAAGGCAGCCGCGTTCAGGCGGATACGGCCATCGGCAAAGTCGCTCTTGAAGCCCACTTCGTAAGCATCAACCGTTTCCGGATCGAAGGGGACGACCTGCGACGGGATGAACGGGCGCGGGTTGATGCCGCCACCCTTGTAGCCGGTCGAGAAGCTGGCATAGGCCAGCAGCGCTTCGGAGAAGCGGTAGTCCACGCCAAGGCGGAAGTCCCAGCTGTCACCGCTGTAAGAGCCGGTGACGCCGTTCAGCGGGCCGACGATGAAGGCAGGCTCTCCCGTATCGGGGTCAAGGCGCGAGAAGGTGTAGTCCTTCTTGTCATCGGTGTAGCGGATGCCGCCTATGATGCTCATTTCCGGAACCGGGTGCACAATCAGGTGGGCATAGGCAGCCACGCTTTCGCTGGTCACCGGGTCATCCTGGATGAAGTTCAGGACCGGGAAGGAGTAGACGCGCGCCCCGACATAGCCCTTGCTGTCGAAATAGAAGCCTCCAAGCGTCCATTCCGCGAAGCCTTCACCGAACTCACCATTGAGGCGCAGTTCCTGCGTGAACTGGTTGTAAGGGGAGCGGTTGAGCGTCTGCGCGGTGCCGGTGGGGCCACCATCGCCATCGATCGTCCATTCGGAATAGAGGTCCTCATAGGCGGTGATCGATGTGAGCTTCAGATTGTCCGCCAGGTCGATGTCGACCTGCGCGGAAAGTGACTGGAACTCGGTGGTCGCCCGCGAATCGATCTGCCAGCCGTTTTCCGAGCGGAAGGTGCCGTAGAAGATGTAGGGGCGGCCAGGGATGAAGCGGGCATCAGCCGTGCCGACCTGTTCCACGCCAGCACCTTCGGAATCGTCGCGAACGATCGAGCCGATCAGGTTGACTTCGATGTTCTCGGCCGGCTCAAGGCGCAAGGCAGCGCGTGCGCCCCACGAACTGGTGCCGCCCAGCGTGCCGATCTGGCAATCGCCGCTGGAAACCTGCGTCGAGAAAGTATCGGTCGGCAGGACCTGCGAGGGCTGGTCGCAGGCAAAGTCGAGCTGCTTCACATGGCCATCGCGGCGCTTGCCGAAGGCGGAGACACGCAGCGCAGCCTGGTCAGACAGGCCGATGTCGAAAGCGCCGCGCACCTCGATGCGGTCATAGCTGCCAACGGTGGCCTGGATATAACCATCGTTTGAACCCTGCGGCGTGCGCGAATAAAGCTTCACCGCACCGCCGATGGAGTTCTTGCCGGCCAGCGTGCCCTGCGGGCCGCGCAGGATTTCCACGCGCTGGAGATCGAGCAGGTCGAACAGCGAGCCGACCAGCGTGCCGTGGTAGACGTCATCGATATAGACACCGACACCGGGTTCGAGCGCGAAGTTGGAATCGTACTGGCCAACACCGCGAATGTAGATCGCTGCACCGCCATAGGCACTGGAGGTCTGGGTGATGTTGACGTTCGGTGCCTGTGCGGAAACGCCCGAAATGTCAGGTAGCGCCTGGTTCTCGATGTCGTCACCAGAAAATGCGGTGATGGCGATTGGGGTGTCCTGCAGGCGCTGTTCGCGGAACTGCGCCGTCACATAGATCGTGTCATCGTCGTCTGCATCTGCTTGCGCGAATGCCGGGGCAGACATTCCTGCAAGTGTCAGGGTGCTGGCGATGCACAAGGTAGACGCTTTGCCAAGGAAACTGACTTTCATGAGATCCTCCCAGTTTATATGGAATCGTCATGCGAAAATGTATGCAATTTGTAAAGACTATTTGTTTAGTCCAAACGGGTGCCGCGCAGGCGAAAATAGGGCGCACGCCCTCGGCCCGCACTTTTTGGTTTGCAGGAGTGGCTGGATTGTCGCACCGCCGCGTGTCCGCGGCGCAGGGTCAGATCATTTGCTTGAGCGGGGTCTCGGAGTCGCTGAGCATTTCGGGCGCGATTTCTGCGCGCTGCTCCACCAGCTTGCGACCCTGGACGTAGTCCTTCATCGCGTTGACGCAGTCGAGCGCCACGACCT
>CAZYAL010000061.1:0-6833 GCA_964645635.1 uncultured Sphingomonadaceae bacterium
GATCTACCTCGCAGCAGCCGTCATCAACTCACGATGAATCCCCACAGCCCCTAGCTTCCGCTGACTGCCAAGCCGAGGCGTTCGCGCAAGCGATGAATGGCAGCCGGATGAATGGTGAGCGGTCACGCCAGGCCTGGTCAAGCCGTTCGACCCGGTCATAGAAGCGCTTGGTCCGGCCTACCAGCAACTGCAGTTCCGAGCTCAGCATGGCGAGCTGTTCGGGATCGCTTTAGGGCTGCGGTGGAGGCAGGCGGCCATGGCGGCGCAGCTGGAATTCACTCAATTCGCCAGCGAAATAGGCTCGGTGGTTGAGCAGCCAAGCGATGGCATGCATCATCCGCTTGGTGGTGCGCAGCGCTTCGCAGGAAAGCGCCACGCGCGACAGTTCCTTGTCTGCGCCGACCATGTCGAGCCTGCCGGACATGCCAAAGGCAGCGCGTGCCTCGTCCGCCAGATCCAGCGCATCACGGTAAAGCGTCTCCACGATGGTGGGGCTGATATCGGCAGCGTTGGCCATGCTTTATCGCTAACCACGCAAGCAACCTTGCGCCAGAGCCGACATGGTTAATTTCCAGTTTCCTGAAGCACTGTCGCGCCAAGGAACGGTTTGCGGATGCAAAGGCGCGGGAAAATCAGGCGATGATATCTGGCGTCAGGTAATCTTCGAAAACGGCGATCTGGTCGCGCAGGGCAAGCTTGCGCTTCTTCAAACGGGCGACCCGCAACTGGTCCGGCCCGTCAGCCTGCGTCAATGCAGTAATCGCCGCGTCGAGGTCGCGATGCTCGACACGCAGGGAAGCCAGCTTCTTGCGCATTTCGTCTTCGGTCATGACCGGTACGCGTCTCCCTCAGCGGCGGCGAGAATCGGCAGCGCCGTCGCAAGCCTGCTACTGCTCGTAGCATCCGCTATTTGCCGATCTAGGCTTTTCGTGATTTTATGACAATTGCGCGACTACCCATAGCTCGCGAGTCGCGTTGGGGCCGGGTGGCTAGCCCGGTGTCAGGCACCCTGAATACAGGGGCATTTGAGCACGCCAATTCGACAGGAGATTGCCCAATGGAAACTTCGCATCTCGCCGCCCTTCAGGCCAAGAAGGAAGGGCTGGAACGCCGCCTCAGGGAAGAGATGAACCGACCCGCGCCAGACATGGGAACAATCCAGGCGATCAAGAAGGAAAAGCTCAGGCTGAAGGAAGAAATTTCCTTCCACTAAATCCTGCGCCCAAGCGCATTCTGCTTCAATCCGGCGTAATTATGGTTTAGGCCTTGGTGCATGCCAGGAGCCGCCGCTGCAGCACGATCGATCCTCACCCAGTTGCATGAGGTGATGGCTGCGCGCACCAATGCGCAGGCAAAGCTGAATAATGTCGTCGAAATCATCGGTGAGGCGCTCGATAGCGAGGTCTGCTCGGTCTACCTTCTGCGCGAGGGTATGCTGGAGCTGTTCGCTACCCGCGGGCTGAACCAGGCGGCGGTGCACGTCACGCGGCTTGGCGTGGGGGAAGGGTTGACCGGCACGATTGCCGAGAACATCGAGACGCTGAACCTCGACGAGGCGGCAACGCATCCCGAATTCCAATATCGCCCGGAGACGGGTGAAGAAAAGTTCCACTCCTTCGCCGGCGTGCCGATCGTGCGGCGCGCCCGTGCGGTGGGCGTGTTGACCGTGCAGCATGTTGAGCCACGCAAGTACGAAGAGGTGGAGATCGAGGCGTTGCAGACCGTCGCCATGGTGCTGGCGGAGATGATCCATAACGCCGGGCTGGTCGATGAAGAGCAGCTCGGCGAACGCTCCGAAGCGCAAAGTGGCCAGCAGGTGCTCGAAGGCCTGCAGCTGGTGAAGGGCCTCGCCTATGGCAAGGTGGTGTTCCACCAGCCGCGCGTGAACGTGGAGCAAACGGTAGCCGAGGATATCGAGGTCGAACGCCAGCGGGTCTACCTCGCATTCGACAAGATGCGCGAGCAGATCGACGATATGACCAACCAGGCCGATTTCGGCATGGGGGGCGAGCATGAGCAGGTGCTCGAAACCTACAAGATGTTCGCCTATGACGAAGGCTGGAGCCGCCGCATTAACGAGGCCATCGACAGCGGCCTGACCGCAGAGGCTGCAATCGAGCGCGTGCAGCAGCGTACCCGTCAGCGCATGCGCCAGATTTCCGATCCGCTGTTGCAGGACCGGATGCACGATCTGGAGGATTTGTCGAACAGGCTGATCCGCATTGTCTCCGGCCAGCTTGGCACGGCGGCGCGTACCGGCTTGCAGAACGATGCCATCCTGATTGCCAAGAACCTCGGTCCCGCTGAATTGCTCGAATACGACAAGCGGCGCCTTAAGGGGGTGGTGCTGGAGCAAGGCTCGCTCACCGCGCATGTGGTGATCGTGGCGCGTGCCATGGGCGTGCCGGTGGTCGGCCGTGTGCGTAATATTCGCGGCCTTGTGCGCGAGGGTGACGAGCTGCTGCTGGATGGCGATGCGGGCAAAGTAACGCTGCGCCCGCATCAGGCGGTGCTAGATGCTTTCGATACGCGCCTTGCCCGCAAGAAGAAGCGCGAGGCCGAATATGCCAAGCTGCGCGATGTCGAGCCCTTCACCGCCAATGGCGAGAGGATCGAGGTTATGATGAATGCGGGCCTGCGCGATGATGTCGCCATGCTTGGCCTCACAGGGGCGGACGGCATCGGCCTCTATCGCACAGAGTTCCAGTTCCTCGTTTCCGCCGCTCTGCCGCAACGTGACAGGCAGACACGCCTTTATCATGACGTGCTGGAAGCGGCGGGGGACAAGCGCGTGATCTTCCGGACGGTGGATATTGGCGGCGACAAATCGCTGCCTTACCTCTCCAGTGAAACTAGCAAAGCTGATGAGAACCCCGCCATGGGCTGGCGTGCTCTGCGCCTGGCGCTGGAGCGTGACGGCCTGCTGAAGGTGCAGGCCCGCGCGCTGCTGGAAGGTGCCGCCGGGCAAGAGCTCAACGTCATGTTCCCGATGGTTTCCGAGCCGTGGGAATTTGATGCCGCGAAAGAGGTGTTCGAGGGCCAGCTCGCTTTCCTCAAGAAGCAGAAGCACAAATTGCCGCGTGCGATCCGTTATGGCGTGATGCTGGAAGTGCCCTCGCTGGCGGAGACGCTCGACATATTGCTGCCGAAGATTTCCTTCATGTCGATCGGCACGAATGACCTGACGCAGTTTCTGTTTGCAGCAGATCGCGCGAACCCGGCGCTGGCGCAGCGTTATGACTGGTTGAGCCCGGCGATCCTGCGCTTCCTGCGCCGGGTGGTGCGCGAAACGCAATGCTCAGGCGTGGATCTTGGCGTGTGTGGCGAGATGGGCGGCCGCCGGCTGGAAGCGCTGGCGCTGCTGGGCATCGGTATCCGCCGCTTGTCGATCACTCCTGCTGCAGTGGGGCCCATAAAGGCGCTGGTGCGGCAGGTGGACACGCGCGAGATTGGCGCCGCGATGGAAGAGTGGCTGGCCAATCCCCCGCCTGACATGCGCACTGCGCTGATTACCTGGGCGGAACAGCGCGGTATCGACGTGGATTAAGTATAATCACGTGCGCAATACTTGACTTGTCAGTCATGACCTTCATTGATGGTAAATACTGCGTTTCGCATCTGCCAGTTACGGATGTGGAGCATAGTGACCCAATAAAAGTGCCGGAAAGGCTCAATACTGAATGAGCGAGCAGATCGAATTGCCCGAGGAGGCCCTCCTCCCGCACGGCGTTGGCCCGCAGCTTCGCCTCGCGCGCGAGAAGCTGGGCCTGTCGATCAATGATGTTGCCGAACAGACGCGCATCTCCACGCGCCATATCGAGCATATCGAGGCAGGCGAATTCAATGAACTGCCCGCTCGCACCTATGCCTTCGGCTTTGCCCGCAACATTGCCAAGGTGGTGCAATTGGACCAAGCCGATGTGGCGGCAATGGTCCGGGCAGAGATGAGCACCACATCGATGGCGCAGGCACAGCGCATCAAGACCTATCAGCCGGGCGACCCGGCCCGTGCGCCTTCCGGGCGCCTCGTGTGGTTCTCGCTGCTCGCACTGGTGGTGCTGGTGGCAGGTATCTTCGTATTTTACCGGGTGATGATGTCGCCCGCTGCCGATATGCCATCACTGCTTGAGAAGGAACAGGCTGCCGTAGAAGAAGCCGCTGCAACAGCAGAGGTTGCGTCTGGTCCCCCGGGCGAAGTCGTCTTTACCGCCACTTCCGATGGCGTGTGGGTGCGTTTCTACGATGGCGAGGGGCGCCGCCTGATGGAATCCGAGATGGCGCAAGGTGAAAGCTACACCATTCCGGCAGAGGCGGTCGCGCCGCAATTGTGGACTGGCAGGCCCGAAGCGCTGACGATCACCGTGGGGGCGCGCGCTGTCCCACCGCTTGCACCAGAGATGCGGACCATGCGCGATGTGGCCGTGGATGCTGCATCGCTGCTGGCGCGTGAAACAGCGCCCGTTGAGGCAGGCGAGGCGTCACCCGCAGCAGAATAAATGCCACTGTGGATTTCGCGCGTAAGCACCTCCAGCAGAAGCGCTTAATCTATTGTTCGGATTGGAAAAGTGAGTATCGTGCCGGTCCTGCGAGTATGGGGTCCGCTTGGGGAAAAGGAATTGGATAACGATGGCAGGCAAATTCGCTTCATTGCGCAAATCGACCGGAGCCCTTGTGGCAGCCGGCCTTGTAATTGGGATGATGCCTTCTGCTGCTTTTGGGCAGGGAGATGACCGCCTGCAGCGCATCGAAACACAGCTGCGCGCGCTCCAGCGTGCGGTCTTTCCGGGTGGCGACCAGCGCTTCTTCGAACCTGAGATTGCGGCTGGAACGCCGGCTTCAAACCGGCAGGCAGGCACGCCTGCTTCCAGCGCGCTGACTGACGTGCTTGCCCGCCTCGACGCGATCGAAGTTCAGCTTGCCCGCCTGACGGCGGCGAATGAGGTGAACGAGAACTCCCTCGCCTTCCTGGAACTGCGCCTCAATGAAATGGAGCAAGCGCGCGCCGCAACAGGGCAAGTCACAGGCACCCAGCAGCCTAGCGGCGTGATCCCCGTTGGCGGCCCTGAAGAAGGTCCGGTGGACCTTGTTGGGGATAGCAGTCTGTCTGCCCAGCCTGCCACCACAGCTGGCCCCACGCCAGAGCGGCTCGCCGGCGTACAGGCGATCACAAAGCCTGCCACTGATGACCGTGGTGACGATGAATACACCTATGGCTTCCGCCTGTGGGATGCGGGCTACTTCCCCGAAGCACAACAGCAGCTGGCGCTGTTCGTGGAGCAATACCCCGATCACTGGCGCACGACTTACGGTCGCAACCTGCTTGGTCGTTCGTTCCTCGATGCGGGCGATCCGCGCCGCGCGGCAACGTATTTCTTCGAGAACTATCAGGCAGACAAGCAAGCCGCACGTGCGCCTGACAGCTTGCTGTACCTTTCGCAGAGCATGATCGAGCTTGGCGATACCCGCCGGGCCTGCATCGCGCTTGCCGAATTTGGCGACACCTATCCGGCGCTCGCGACCGGTCGCTTGCAGGGCCTTTACGGATCCAGCCTGGGCCGTGTCGACTGCGAATGACGCGATCGATCCGGAACTGGTCGAACGGTTCCGGACGGCTCTCGACCG
The DNA here is from genome assembly GCA_964645635.1 of uncultured Sphingomonadaceae bacterium. GTDB lineage: Bacteria > Pseudomonadota > Alphaproteobacteria > Sphingomonadales > Sphingomonadaceae > Alteraurantiacibacter. Next base: position 5,623 of record CAZYAL010000061.1, read on the forward strand.
GCTGAATCCGGAAGGCGGAAAGATTGGGCTTGCCGTTTCCGGCGGGCCGGACTCCATGGCCATGCTATTGCTAGCCCATGTGGCGATGCCCGGCTGTTTTGAAGTTGCCACCGTCAATCATGGGCTGCGTGCGGAAGCGAAGGACGAGTGCGCACTGGTTGAGGCCGCATGCCAAACGCGCGGCATTCTTTGCGAAATGCTGGCTGTCCAGCTTGGCCAGGGCAATGTGCAGGCGATGGCGCGCGAGGCCCGCTATGCTGCGCTGTCCGGCTGGGCGGCGCGGAACGGCCTTGCCGCCATTGCCACGGCGCATCACGTGGATGACCAGGCCGAAACCCTGCTCATGCGGCTGAACCGGGGAAGCGGGGTGGCGGGCCTTGCCGGTGTTCGCGAAGCGGGCGAACTGGGTGGAACGGGCCTTCGCCTCATCCGCCCGCTGCTGGGCTTTCGCCGTACGGAACTGGAAGGCGTGGTGGCTGGTGAGCAGGTGGCGCGCGACCCCAGCAACGAAAATCCGCGTTTCGACCGTGTGCGAATGCGGACAAACCTTTCACGCTGCGACTGGCTGGACCCTTCAGCCATCGCGCAATCTGCCAGCATCCTTGCTGAAGCCTATGAGGCGCTGCAGGTCTATGCGGACCTGCTGTGGCCGCAAGCCGTGCGGCAGGTGGGCGAGGGTTATGTCCTCATGCCAGTGACAGCGCGAGAGATGAACCGGCGATTGCTTGCGCGGGTCATGGAACAGCTTGGTGGAAGGCCGCGTGGCAGTGATGTGGCGCGATTGCTTACGCGGCTGGAACGCGGTGAGGGCGGCAATATTGCTGGCGTGCTGGCCAAGGTGTTGAACGGCGAATGGGTGCTGACGCCCGAACCGCCGCGCAAGACGGGTTAGGGATCAGCCGCTCAGCGCGCCGCCAACCCTGGTGCGCACCCCGTCTGTCACGATCACGACATCACCCACCTTGACAATGGAGAACAGGCGGCTGGCAAATTCGTTCGGCACGCCCACGCAGCCGTGGCTTGCATATCCCAGTTCCACCGTTGATCCGCCGTCGATCGCCACGCCATCCCACGTCAACCGCAAGGTCCACGGCATTGGGGGCATTGTTGTACTTTTCGGAGACGTTGTGGCGCTCCTTGGTGAGGATCGGGAAGGTGCCGACAGGCGTTGGGTGTTCCGGCGTGCCAAGCAGCGCGGCGGCGGCGCCGAT
>CAZYAL010000062.1:0-6535 GCA_964645635.1 uncultured Sphingomonadaceae bacterium
CCCACCCGATCCCATCTCGAACTCGGCCGTGAAACCAGGTAGCGCCGATGGTACTGTGTCTTAAGGCACGGAAGAGTAGGTCGTCGCCAGGCATTGCAGCCGGCTGGCAGCAAGGTAACCCATTCACAAGTCAAGGGCTGGCCTACGGGTCGGCCCTTTTCGTGTCTCTATCGATTGCGATGTGGGGCGCGGAGGCAACGGTGCCGCGGGGTGGAGCAGCCCGGTAGCTCGTCAGGCTCATAACCTGAAGGTCGTTGGTTCAAATCCAACCCCCGCAACCACCGTTAACACAGCAAAAGCCGCCCTTCTGGGCGGCTTTTGTGTTTTGGGGTTAGAGCGACTTGGTGTGGTTAGGCTGCTCAGATGTTCAGTCGCGCGAACACGGCGGCGCCGGTCTTGCGGTTCTGTCCGGAAAGATCGAGCAGTTCCTTTTCCGGCAGCAAGGCGTCGAGTGCCTTGACGACCAGCTCAAGCTCTTCGCGCTCGATCGCGTAATAGATCTGCTTGGCGTCGCGCCTTGTCGTGACGAGCCCTGCCTTGCGCAAGATCGCGAGTTGCTGGGAGAGGGCTGGCTGGCCGATGCCGCTTGCGTCCTCGATTTCGCCAACATTGCGTTCGCGCTTCGCGAGCACGCCGATGATCTGGAGGCGCAACGGATGCGCCAGCGCCTTCAGCGCCTCGATGGGAGCCTCGTCGCTCATGTGTCCTTCTCGGCCAGGAACCATTTGCTCGCATCATCGTCGCTGAACAGGGAATCGAGATCGTGCTCGGACTGAGCAAGCATCGGGCCACCCGGTTGCCAGCCTTCCGGTGCGAGATTGCCGGTGGCATCTGCCGCCTGCATTGCTGCGAGTACGCGGATCATCTCATTAACCGAGCGCCCGATGCTGAGCGGATAGCATGCGCTCGCGCGGATCTTGCCATCCGGATCGATGTAGAAATTGGTGCGGACCGTTGCACTGTCATGCGCCTCGGGTGCGACCATCCCATAGGCGCGACCGATTACCAGTGTCGGATCCTCGATGATGGGGAAGCGGACCTCAACCCCGTAGCGGTCACGGATAGCGCGCACCCATGCAAAGTGCGAATAGAGACTGTCGACTGACAGGGCGAGCAACGCGCAATCCATCTTCGCAAATTTGTCTGCCGCGTTGGCTAGCCCGACGAATTCGGTCGTGCAGACCGGCGTGAAGTCCGCAGGGTGGGAGAACAGCATCACCCACTGTCCGCGATAATCGGACAGCCTGATCTCGCCTACCGTGCTGCGGGCGGTGAAGTCCGGTGCGGTATCGCCTATGCGCAGGGACTGACGGTTTTCGTTTTCGCTCATGCTCTGACCATTACCACCTTGACATTCGGAGATCAACACAGATACATAAAATATGTAACTCTGATTTGAAGGGCTGATTCCATGAGTGACCAGAACCTCCAGAGCGCCATAGCGCAGGTTGAGGCTGCGCAGGTCGATTCTGCTCAAAATCCCATCATAAAAGGCTTTTTTGATCAGATGACCTACACAATTACCTATGTTGTGTCTGATCCCGCTACGAAAGAGGCTGCGATTATCGACTCGGTTCTCGACTATCGCCCGAACTCAGGCCGCACGTCATTTGCTTCGGCAGATGCCGTGATTGACTATGTTACTTCGGAAAATCTGAAAGTGACGTGGCTGCTTGAGACCCACGCCCATGCCGATCACCTGTCAGCTGCGCCCTATCTGCAAGAGAAGCTGGGCGGCAAGCTCGCCATCGGCCAACAGATCACCCATGTGCAGGACGTGTTCGGCAAGCTCTTCAACGCCGGCACCGATTTCGAACGCGACGGTTCGCAGTTCGATCACCTGTTCGAGGATGGCCACACCTTCGCCATTGGCAACATCAAGGCGATGTCGCTGCATGTGCCGGGCCATACGCCTGCGGACATGGCCTATATTATCGGTGACGCGGCCTTCCTCGGCGACACCATGTTCATGCCTGACTATGGTACTGCGCGGGCGGACTTCCCCGGTGGCGATGCCCGCCAGCTGTTCCAGTCGATCCGCCGCCTGCTCCAGATGCCCCGCGAAACGCGCCTGTTCATGTGCCATGACTACAAGGCGCCCGGTCGCGACGTGTATGCTTGGGAATCCACCGTTGGCGCCCAGCATGACAGCAATGTCCATGTGCACGATGGCGTGAGCGAGGACGAATTCGTCGCAATGCGCACCAAGCGCGATGCCACGCTCGATCTACCCGAACTGATCATGCCCAGCGTGCAGGTCAACATCCGCGGTGGGCACATGCCGGAGCCAGAATCCAACGGCGTCAGCTACATCAAGATCCCGGTGAACGCGGTATGACGATCCCGGGTTTCCCTGACGCCGATCCTCTCGGCGGCTTCATCGGCGGCGTGCTGATCGGCATTTCCGCAGCGATCATGTTGCTCGGTGCTGGCCGCATCGCCGGCGTGAGCGGCTTGCTGGCGCGCGCAACGGCGATCGCAGACAGCGGCCCGCCATGGATCATGGCATTGAATTTCATAGTTGGACTGGTGCTTGGCGGGCTGGCCTATGCACTGGTCGTTGGCCCGGCCTCGGTGAGCTACTCCCCCTCCCTCCCCCTGCTCGCCGCGGCCGGACTGCTCGTTGGATTTGGTACGCGCATGGGCTCTGGCTGCACCAGCGGCCATGGCGTGTGCGGCATGTCGCGCCTTTCACGCCGCTCGATCACGGCGACCATGGTCTTCATGGTCAGCGGTATAGTGACCGTGGCGATTGTCAACGCTCTTGGATGGGGGTGGTGATGAAACAGCTCCTTACCCTTATCTCCGGCGTGATCTTCGGCGTGGGACTCACAGTCTCGGGCATGACCGATCCGGCGCGCGTGCGCGGCTTCCTTGACCTGTTTGGCGATTGGGACCCGACGCTTGCCTTCGTGATGGGCGGCGCGCTCATCGTGATGGCGGTAGCCTGGCTGGTCCAGCCGCGCATGGTCAAGCCGCTGGTCGATACGACATTCCACCTTCCCGGCACGCGCCACATCGATCGCAAGCTCGTCGGCGGCGCAGTGTTATTCGGCGCAGGGTGGGGCCTTGGAGGCCTTTGCCCTGGCCCGGCTATCGCGTCCATCGGCACCGCGCCGGACATCGCCGCCATCGGCACCTTCTTTCTCGCCATGGTCGGCGGGATGCTGCTCCACAAGCTCACAACCAGCAAAAGCTGAGACCAGTAAAAGCTGAGACAGGGGCGGAGCGCATCCGCCCGAAACCAAGAGGACCGCAAACCATGGCCGAACACAAGCATACGGTCGCCATTGTGGGAGCAGGTGCCGCCGGCATTGCTACCGCATCGAGCATGCTCAAGCGCCGCCCCGGCCTCGACATCGCGCTGATCGACGGTGCTACCGAACACTATTACCAGCCGGGCTGGACCATGGTGGGCGGCGGCATTTTCGATGTCAAAGTGACCGGTCGCCCAATGGCAAGCGTGATCCCCAAGGGCGTAACATGGATCAACCAGAATGTTTCCAGTTTTGATCCCGACAACAACAGCCTGACAACTGCGGGCGGCGACACCGTTCGTTATGGCCTGCTGGTCGTCGCGCCGGGCATCAAGCTGGACTGGGGCCAGATTGCCGGGCTTGAAGAAACGCTCGGCGCAAACGGCGTCACTTCGAATTATGGCTATGAAAAGTCGCCCTATACCTGGGAGCTTGTCCAGCAGATGAAGAAGGGGCGGGCGATCTTCAGCCAACCGCCGATGCCGATCAAATGCGCCGGCGCACCGCAGAAGGCGATGTATCTCTCGTGCGATCACTGGAACCGCAACGGTACGCTCGGCGATATCGAGGTGCAGTTCCGCAACGCAGGCGCCGTGCTGTTCGGCGTTGCCGACTATGTCCCGGCGCTGGTTAGCTATGTCGAGAAATACGGCATCGACCTTGAACTGGAAAGCAACCTCGTGGCCGTCGATGGCCACGGCAAGGTGGCAACGTTCAAGGGCAAAGATGGCGAGGAGCAGGTCGAGTTCGACATGCTCCATGTCGTGCCGCCGCAAGTCGCACCCGATTTCATCCGCTCGAGCCCGCTGGCTGCCGAAAGCGGCTTTGTCGATGTCGACCAGTTCAGCCTGCGCCACAACAAATACCCCAATATTTTTGGCCTTGGTGACGGGTGCAGCGCGCCCAATGCTAAGACCGCGGCCGCCGCGCGCAAGCAGGCGCCGGTGGTGGCGGTCAACGCGCTGCGCGTGCTCGACGGCAAGGAGCCGACGGTCGCTTATGACGGCTATGGCTCGTGTCCGCTTACCGTGGAGCGCGGCAAGATCGTGCTCGCTGAATTTGGCTATGGCGGCAAGCTGATGCCCAGCTTCCCCACCTGGCTGGTCGACGGCACCAAACCCGCGCGCCTCAGCTGGATGCTGAAGGCCGACGCGCTGCCGTGGATCTACTGGAACGGGATGCTCAAGGGCCGCGAATGGCTCGCCGGTCCCGGCAACATGATCGCCCAATAGTCCGCAATCACAAGGAACCCTCCGGGTCGCACCAGAGAAGCCATGCTGCGTAGATATCTTCCGATCTTCGAATGGGGCGCGCAATACAACCGCGAGATCCTGACGGCAGACATGCTGGCGGCGGTGATCGTCGCCATCATGCTGATCCCGCAGAGCCTGGCTTATGCCTTGCTCGCGGGGCTGCCGCCGGTGGTGGGGCTGTATGCCTCGATCCTGCCACTGGTCGCATATGCCATCTTCGGCACCAGCCGGACGCTGGCTGTGGGACCAGTGGCAGTGGTCAGCCTGATGACCGCGAGCGCAGCAGGCGCGGTAGCCGCGCAAGGCACAGCGGAATATCTCGAAGCGGCGATCACGCTGGCCGCACTTTCCGGCGTGATGCTGACAGTGCTCGGCTTGCTGCGGCTTGGCTTTCTGGCAAACCTGCTGTCGCATCCGGTGATCGCTGGTTTCATTACCGCATCGGGCATTTTGATCGCGACCAGCCAGCTGCGCCACCTGCTCGGCATTTCGGGCGGCGGCGAAAACTGGCCGGAGATGCTGGGCGCGCTTGTCGCCAATCTGCCGGATACTAATCCCTATACGCTGGCCATCGGCGCTGCTGCCACGGCGTTCCTGTTCTGGGTCCGAAAAGGCTTTGCCCCGCTGCTGCAAAAGCTGGGCATGTCGAAGAAAGGCGCGAGCATGGCCGCCAAGGGCGGGCCGGTGATTGCCGTGGCGCTAACCATTCTTGCCGTGCTTGTGCTCGACCTTGCGAGCAAGGACGTGGCGCTGGTCGGCGCCGTGCCGCAAGGCTTGCCGCCTTTTGCGCTGCCGAGCACCAATCCTGACCTGATCGCCCAGCTATGGGTGCCCGCGCTGCTGATCTCGATCATCGGCTTTGTCGAGAGTGTGTCGGTGGCGCAGACGCTCGCTGCCAAGCGCCGCCAGCGCATCGCGCCCGATCAGGAACTCGTCGGCCTTGGCGCGTCCAACATCGCTTCGGCTTTCAGCGGCGGCTATCCGGTGACGGGCGGCTTTGCCCGGTCAGTGGTAAATTTCGATGCTGGCGCGCAGACGCCGGCTGCCGGGGCCTATACCGCAGGCGGTATTGCGCTGGCCTCGCTGTTCCTCACGCCGCTCTTGTTCAACTTGCCGATTGCCACTCTCGCGGCCACGATCATCGTTGCCGTGCTCAGCCTGGTGGATTTGAAGACGCCGGGCCGCTTGTGGCGCTATTCCAAGGCGGATTTTGCCGCGCATATGGCCACGATCATCGCCACGCTGCTTGCTGGTGTGGAGATGGGCGTGATCGCGGGCGTGCTGCTCGGCTTGCTGCTGTATCTCTGGAAGGCGAGTCGCCCGCATGCTGCCATCGTCGGCCGCGTGCCGGAGACCGAGCATTTCCGCAATGTCGAGCGCCACAAGGTGCTCACCCTGCCGCACTTGCTCTCGATCAGGATTGACGAGAGCCTGACCTATCTCAACGCCCGCTGGCTTGAGGAATATGTGCTGGAGCGCGTGGCCGAGCGGCCCGAGCTGCGCCATGTGATCCTGATGTGCAGCGCGGTGAACGCGATTGACGCGACGGGGCTCGAAAGCCTCGAAGCGATCAACCATCGTTTGGCTGACGGGGGCATCGGCCTGCACTTGTCCGAAGTGAAGGGCCCGGTGATGGACCGGCTGAACGATACCCATATGCTGGAAGAGCTGAACGGTCGCGTGTTCCTGTCGCAGGATCGCGCCTGGTCCGAGTTGGCCAAGGACAATGGCGAGCCGGCGGAAGCCACTGACCACCAATTGGCAAGAGGACTGATCTGATGACAGCCATCCCCGACAAGGATGCCAAGTGCAGCGCCATCGATAAGATGATCGCCGCGGGCAAGGGCGTTACCGAAAGCTGCCGTGAGTTCGGCATCTCCGAAAAGACCCTGTATCGCTGGCGCAAGGCAACCGCTAAGTAGCCATTCCATCGGGCCTGCGGGCCCCTGACCGAACGCGAGGATCAGCAAATGTTCGAGTCGTTTGACGCCATAATGCTGGCGCGCATCCAGTTTGCCTTCACGG
>CAZYAL010000063.1:0-6528 GCA_964645635.1 uncultured Sphingomonadaceae bacterium
TGCCGACAGGCGTTGGGTGTTCCGGCGTGCCAAGCAGCGCGGCGGCGGCGCCGATTTCGTAGCCATCGCGGAACACGTTGATTACGCGGGCCTGCAGGTCCACGGTGATAACCAGCGGGCCGTGGGGAATATCCTCGTCATCCCAGTGCCATTCGCCATAACGGATCGGGCCGTTGATCGGCAGCACGCGCTTGATCTCGAAGGGGCCATCCGGATTGTAGGCCGGGGTTTCCTGCACCAACGGATCGGAAATGAATTCCGGTGACGCATTCTCTTGCTCGTCCAGCGCCAGGTTGATGCCGTTGGTCGCAAGCACAGTGGTGTCTCTAGCCAGCACGTCTTCTGCCTGCACCCTGGTGGCGTGTACGTCGTCGCTCGACTGGGCTTCCAGCTCGCGGCCTCCAAAAGCCATGATGGCAATCAGGGCGATGGCGGCCAGGGTTGATCCGCCGATCCACTTGGTGAAGCTGCTCATACGCGCGATTGTGCGCCGCAAATGGTAGAAATCCAGTGGCTTCGCGAGCCCAGTCCCGAAAGGGGACGCGGGTTGGCGGACTACTTGATGCTCAGCCGTGCGCCCAGAAGATGTGGGCAATGGCCGTGCTGATCCTGAGCGAGAGGTGCTGCGCCAGCTCGGCAAGTGTTTTCACAGCTGGGCAAGCTCCGTTGCTTGTTTGGCGAGGGCATGGATTTCTTCAGGTCTCGCATCCTTGGGCACGACCCAGCTGCCGCCGACACATAGGACAGGCGGAATGGCGAGCCAGTCTGCCGCAGTCTCGGCAGTGATGCCGCCGGTGGGGCAGAACTTGCACTGGCCAAACGGCGCGGCGAGTGCCTTCAGCGCCGGGATGCCGCCAGCGGCAGTGGCAGGGAAGAACTTGAAATGATTGAGCCCCATGTCGAGCCCGCGCATGATATCGCCCGCCGTGGCGATGCCGGGCAGGAAGGGGATGCCGCTCTTGATCGCCGCTGCGCCAAGCGGCTCGGTGAGGCCGGGCGAAACGATGAATTCTGCTCCGACGGCGAGTGCTTCTTCAAGCTGCACCTTGTTGGTGACGGTGCCCGCGCCGACGATGGCGTCCTTAATCAGGTTCATGCGCTTGATCACTTCCAGCGCAGCCTCGGTCCGCAGCGTCACCTCAAGCACTTTCAGGCCGCCTTCGACTAGCGCTTCCGCGATTTCGCGGGCTTCGCCTGCATCGTCGATCACCAGCACCGGTATTACCGGCGCGGTCATCATGACGTCCTCGATTGCATAGAGTGCCATTGCTTATGAATTCTCCGTTACAAATGCCGCAGCGGCTCCGAACAGGCCGGGCTGGGGATGGGTTATGAGTTTGACCGGCAATTGCTGCATCAGCCCTTCGAAACGCCCCTTGGCGCAGAAGCGCTCTGCAAAGCCGGACTTGGGCAGATGGTCACGCAGCCGGTATCCCAGCCCGCCAGCGATCACCACGGCCCTGGCGCCTTGCGACAGGGCAGTATCGCCCGCCACGGCACCAAGGCTGAGGCAGAAGCGGTCCATCGCGGCAGCAGCGAGGCTGTCGCTGCCATTTTGCGCGGCGGTCCAGATTTCGACATCGTCCTTCTCGTGCACGGCCTTGCCTTCGAGCTTGGCCAGCGTGGCATAGATATCGCTGATAGCGGGGCCGGAGACGACGCGCTCTGCGGACACGCGCGTGTGCGATTTGCGCAGCCGGGCAAGGATGGCATCCTCGATCGGGTCAAGCGGGGCGAAGTCGACATGGCCGCCTTCGGTTGCCTGTACATGGGTGGCCCCTTTGCCGTTGCGCCACAGCCAGGCGCCGCCGAGCCCGGTGCCGGGGCCGAGCACGCTGATCGTGCCGCTGGCGGGCAAGGGCACATCCGGCCCTGCGAGGTGGAGGAACTGGTCCTCCGGCGCGCGGCCCACGGCATGGGCAACCGCCTCGAAATCATTCACCAGCGTGTAGTTGTCGACTCCAAGCTTCTCCCTGATCAGCGTCGGGCGGATGATCCACGGGTTGTTGGTGAAGCTGATCACATCGCCGCCGACAGGGCCTGCGATTGCGATCGCCACGCTTCGGGGCAGGTCGCCCCCCTTGCGATCGCGAAAGTTCTCCCACGCGGTCTGGAAGCTCGCGTGATCCGCGGTATGCAAGGTTATCGGCTCGTCGAGCGTGATGGCGCCATCCTCGCTGACGGTGGCGATGCAGAAGCGGGCATGGGTCCCGCCGATATCGACTGCGACGATCTGCATTACAGGCCTGCCGCGGCGAGCATAGGGGAAGCGCCCTTCTCTGCTTCATCTGCCGTAGCGCGGAACATGGCGAAGAGTTCGCGGCCCATGCCGGTTTCGGGCGCGGGCGCGTGGGCCGGAGTGCGGGCGGAAAGGTCTGCCGAAGTGGAGAGTGTGCCGGTCTCTGCGCAGACTTTCACCACGTCACCATCCTGCAGAAGCGAAAGCGGACCACCGCCGAGCGCTTCAGGTGAGCAGTGTATCGCGGACGGTACCTTGCCGGATGCGCCGGACATGCGGCCATCGGTCACCAGCGCGACCTTGTAGCCCCGGTCCTGCAACACACCCAGCGGCGGGGTGAGCTTGTGCAGTTCGGGCATGCCATTGGCGCGCGGGCCCTGGAAGCGGACCACCACGACCACGTCCCTGTCGAGCTCGCCTGCCTTGAAGGCCTCTGCCACTGCGGCTTGCGTTTCGAAAACGCGGCACGGCGCCTCGATGGTCCAGCGGGACTTGTCGACGGCGGAGGACTTGAAGCAGGCGCGGCCTAGGTTGCCTTCGACAAGCCGCATCCCGCCATCGGGCTGGAACGGGCTGGAGGCAGGGCGCAGCATTTGATCATCGCCCGAAGGCCCGACATCCCGCCAGTTGAGCGTGTTCTCATCAAGCCATGGCTCCTTGCCATAGGCATCAAGGCCGCGGTTGCGCGCCACGCCCGGCACGTCGCCATGGGCAAGGCCGGCGCACAGCAGTTCGCGGATCACGAAGCCCATGCCGCCTGCCTCGTGGAAGTGGTTCACGTCGCCGGAGCCGTTGGGATAAACGCGCGCCAGCAGCGGCACCGCGCTGGAGAGTTCGGCCAGGTCGGTCCAATCGATCATGACGCCAGCTGCACGGGCGAAGGCCGGGATGTGGATTGCGTGATTGGTGGAACCACCGGTGGCGAGCAGGCCAACGGCGGCGTTCACCACCGCCTTCTCATCAACGCACAGGCCCAGCGGGCGATAATCATTGCCGCCCAGCTTCATCTCGCTGATGCGGTGCACCGCCTCGCGGTCAAGCTGCTGGCGCAGTTTCGTGCCCGGCGTGACGAAAGCAGCACCGGGAACATGCAGGCCCATCATCTCCATCATCATCTGGTTGGAGTTGGCGGTGCCATAGAAGGTGCAGGTGCCCGGCGAATGGTAGGAACCAAGCTCGCTGTCGAGCAGCTCAGCGCGCGTCGCTTTCCCCTCTGCGTAGAGCTGGCGAATGCGCTGCTTTTCCTTGTTGGAAACGCCCGACGGCATCGGCCCCGACGGCACGAAAATTGCGGGTAGGTGGCCGAAACGCAGCGCGCCCATAAGCAGGCCCGGCACGATCTTGTCGCAGATACCCAGCAGCAAAACGCCGTCATACATGGCATGGGAGAGCGCGATGGCCGTGCCCATGGCAATGGTATCGCGGCTGAACAGGCTCAGTTCCATGCCTGCTTCGCCTTGCGTCACCCCATCGCACATCGCCGGAACTCCGCCTGCAACCTGCGCGGTGGCACCCACTTCGCGGGCATAGACCTTGAGACGTTCGGGGTAGCGGTAATAGGGCGCATGCGCGCTCAGCATGTCATTGTAAGCCGTGACCACGCCGATGTTGGGTCCAGCATTGGTCTTAAGCGCTGGCTGGTCTTGCTCGGCCCCGGCAAAGGCGTGCGCAAGGTTGGAGCAGGAAACTTGGGCGCGATCGGGCTGGTTCTCGGCTTCCCGCTCGATCTGCGCCAGATAGGCTGCGCGGCTCTGCTTCGAGCGCTCGATGATCCGGTCAGTAACGCGGTCGATAACGGGGTTGAGGTTATTCATGCCAGCTTGCTCCGTCGCGTTCGGCCAGCGCGATGGCGGCAGACGGGCCCCAGCTACCGCTGGCATAGGCCCTGGGCGTCACGCCTTCCTTTGTCCATGTCGCGCGGATCGCGTCGATCCAGTGCCATTGTGCTTCCACCTCGTCACGCCGCACGAACAGCGTCTGGTCGCCTTCGATCAGGTCAAGCAGCAAGCGCTCGTAAGCGATGCGATGGTGCTTGCCGGTAAAGGCATCGGGCATGGCGATGTCGAGTGGCACCGGGCGCATAACCATGCCTTCCTGATCGATACCGGGCACCTTGGCCATCAAAGTAAAAGTGATGTTTTCCTGCGGCTGGATGCCGATAACCAGCTTGTTCGCCACCATCTTTGCGCCGGGGAAGATGGAGTGCGGCACCGGCTTGAACTGCACCACAATCTCAGTCACGCGTTCGTGCAGCCGCTTGCCGGTGCGCAGGTAGAAAGGCACGCCGCGCCAGCGCCAGTTGTCTACATGCGCCTTCAGCGCCACGAAGGTCTCGGTATCGCTGTTGCGGCCCAGTTCCTCGTCATATCCCGGCACGATCTGGCCGCCCGACGCGCCGCCGCGATACTGGCCGGTCACGCTTTCTTCCGCGGAAACGGGGCGCAGCGCGCGCAGCACCTTCACCTTCTCGTCGCGCACGGCATTGGCTTCGAAGCTCGAAGGCGGTTCCATCGCCACCAGCGCCAGCAGTTGGAGCATGTGGTTCTGCACCATGTCGCGCAGCGCGCCGGAGCCATCGTAATACTCGACTCGGCTTTCCAACCCCACTGTTTCGGCCACGGTGATCTGCACATGGTCGATATATTGCGAGCGCCACAGCGGCTCGAACATCAGGTTTGCAAAACGCAGCGCCAACAGGTTCTGTACCGTCTCCTTGCCAAGGTAGTGGTCGATCCGGAAAATCCGGCTTTCCGGGAAAGCCAAGGCAACCGCGTCATTGATCTCGCAGCTGGAAGCAAGGTCTGTCCCCAGCGGCTTCTCAAGGCTGATGCGTGCGCCCTCACCGGCAAGGCCGGCTGATTGCAGACCTTCGATGGTTGGCTTGAAAAGGCTCGGTGCGGTTGACAGGAAAATCGCCAGCTCTTCGCCCGGGCCTGCCTTTTTGGCCAGTTCCTTATAACCTTCAGGGGTAGTCACATCGAGCTGCTGATATTGCAGCCGGTTCAGGAAATCCGCCACCCCGCCGCGCCTCTCTGTCGGCAGGAACTTCTCCAGCGCGCCACGTGCGAAGTTGCGAAACTCACCGTCGCTCATGTCCGAGCGCGCCGTGCCTACAATTCGCAAATCCTCCGCCACCAGACCTTCGGCATGCAGCGCGCAAAGGCTTGGCAACAACATCCGTTGAGACAAGTCTCCGGTCGCGCCGAAAAGCAGGAGAGTGTGTGCCTTGCTGTTCATGCAATTGTCCTGTCTAGCACTTGAGTTTGCTCATCCTACGCTGATTATGTTGCGCCGCAATAGCGGCTGGATTGCATAGGTATGCAGAGGCGGTTCCATGGCTGAGGCAGCGAATTGTTAGCCATTCACAATGGGTGAAGTTTCCTGTCTGGAAAATCAATCTCCGCTGATATGAGCAACCACCTGCCGCCGATGTGGATGGCGGCGATGTTCGGCAAGGTAGATGCCCTGCCACGTGCCCAGAACCATGCGGCCATTGGCCACCGGGATAGACAGTGAGGCGCCAGTAAGCGCGCTGCGGATATGCGCGGGCATGTCATCCGGCCCCTCGTCATCGTGCTCATATCCGGCATTTTCCGGTGCGACCTTTTCGAACCAGCGCAGGATATCGCGCTGTACGGCCGGCGCGGCATTCTCGTTGATCAACAGGCTGGCCGAGGTGTGGCGGCAAAACAGCGTGATGAGGCCGGTGGTGACACCGGTTCCCGACAGCCAGCGCGCGACCTCATCGGTAAGTTCGACGAGTGACTTGCCGCGGATGGAAATGGTGAATGTGTGGGTGTGGTGAGGCATGGGCCACCTATACCCAAGCAGGCACCGAAGTGCGAGGGCGCCCGCGCTTTCCTACACCCACCTTGAGCGTGCAGGAAATGCGTGGCTCTTTCCCAATTGTCGATCATCTCCACACTTGAAACCCTGAGCGAGTTGCGCCTGTTGTCGGGGCTGCGGATTTTCGCTCTTGGAACAGTGTTCCATGTGTTCCATCGTTCAGATGGAGGTGTGGTTCTATGAACGGATTACGCCGAAAAGGTCATGCGCGTCAGCTTCTTCGACTTCGACATTCACGAAGTCTCCCGGCTGAAGGTCAGCGGGCACATTGCGCAGGTAAACTGCGCCGTCGATTTCCGGCGCGTCAGCCTGACTGCGTCCAGTTGCGCCCACATCGCCGTCCTCGTCAGGCTCGCCCACCTCGTCGATAATGACGGGGATCGTGCGGCCCACTTTGGTTGCTAGCTTGGCAGCGCTGATCTTTTCAGTCAGTTCCATGACCC
>CAZYAL010000064.1:0-6022 GCA_964645635.1 uncultured Sphingomonadaceae bacterium
CTGTGCGTGGAGGTTGCCACAGAGGTTTGGTGTCCGGTTCCGACGGCTGCCGCGGCCTGATTTTTCATTACCCCCCCCCCAACACAGAACGAGAAAGGGCGGCCACTGGCCGCCCTTTCCGTTTGGCGCGATGGCAATGGTCTCGCGCTCGTATGTCCTGATCGTCAGAAGTTCTTGCGAACCGTGAGGGCGATCTCGCGCGGAGGAGCTACCGCTGCCTTCAGCGAACCTGCACCAGCGGTGCGCAGGTCGAACTGGGTATAGTAGTAGTACTCGTTGGTCAGGTTGCGCCCTTCAAGCGATACGGAAAGATCTTGGTCTTCGTTAAGCCAAGTGAGGCGCGCGTTTACGAGCGTCTCAGAAGGCAGGAACTGCGCATCGCGGACACTCGGGTCGTTGAGGCGCGAAGAGCCGGTGTAGATCTTGCCGGTGTGTTCGACGTCAACACGCGGCGTCAGCGTGCCGCCACTGCCAAGGTCGATCTCGTACTGAGCACCCAGGTTCCACTTGAACTCCGGCGCACCGCCGCTCAGCGGATCATCACGTTCGATACCACCCAGGTTGTTGGGGCCGAATTCAGCCGTAGGCAACAGGCGCGTATACTTGGCCGAAATCGTCGACAAAGAGGCGTCGATGTTGAAGCCGTCCACCGGTTCGGCAAACGCTTCGATTTCGATGCCCTTGTAGCGAGCGTCGCCAGCGTTGATACGACCAGCACAGGGCCTTGCCGCGTTTGCAGGCGCGCCCGGCAGAAGCGGGCACTCTGTCACGCCAAGCTGGATGTCGGTGTAATCGGAGATGAAGCCCGTCACGTTCAAACGCAGGCGACGGTCAAGCAAATCGCTCTTGAAGCCGAGTTCGTAGCTGGTCAACTCTTCCGGTCCGAAGCCAACGGCCTGGAAGGCGTTGAAAGGACGTGGGTTGGTGCCGCCGCCTTTGAAGCCGGTTGCGACGCTGCCGTAGACCATCAACGCGTCCGAAATACGGTAGTCGAGTGATGCTCGGTAATCGAGATTGCTACCAGTATATACGGCAGCATTGCCCGACAATGCGCCCGGAGCGCCGATACCATCGGCGGCACCGATCGGATCCAGGAAGGGATTTACCGTCCCGTCGCGATTAAGTCGGAAGTAGTTATAGACCTTCGATTCCTTGGTATAGCGAAGGCCGCCACTAAAGTTCAGGTTAGGAACGATTTCCCAACCAAGGTTGGCGAAAACGGCCTTGCTGTCAGCTGTGGTTACGTCGGGCTGCTGGAAAAGCAGCGGGATCACGATGTATCTAATATCCTGATAGGAGAAATAGGTCGTCTCCTGTTCAAAATAATAGCCGCCCAGGGTCACCACAACGCTTTCTACCGGCTGGATATTTACGCGAAGTTCCTCGCTCCAGTGCCAGTGTGACAAGTCGTTGTTGCCTACACCCGTATAGGTGGGAGCCAGTTCAGCATCGGTGTCCCAAGTGGAGTCAAATTCGCCGTAGCCGAAGATGTTCTGGACGGAGATCATATCGCTGACCTCCCAATCGATGTTGTTCGACACGTTCCAGCCGTCGTAGGTGGTTTGGTTGTCGCCAACAAAGCCCTGCGCCACGCCAAAAATATCCGGGGTCCAGACGATCTCCGGTGCGGAGAACAGTGCGTAGTTGCAATGCGTACCACACACAAAGCGATCATCCAAAGGGATGCCGCTGTTATTGCTGTTCGGGCTGTCAACAATGCTTGTTGCGCCGAGAACTTCTGCCGAGTTACCTCGCCTGTCACGGGTATAGTCAGCCGAAAGGCTGATATCGAGCGCTCCATCGGGCGATACCCAGCGCAGCGCGCCGCGAACTGCCTGGTAATTCACATCGCCCATCTCGCCAACTTTACAGTTGCCATTAGGAGCGAGCGGCTGAATGCCGTCAGCCGGGTTGATTTCCTGCGTAACACCGTTGTTGTCGACGAAGGTCTCGCCGCTGCCGGGAGCGTGCACGCAGCCGAAGTCGAGCACGTCAACATAGCCATCCTGGCTCTTGTAAACGCCGGAGACGCGGCCCGAGAGGTTGTCAGTCAGCGCAAAGTCGGCGCTGGCGCGCATGCCGATCTTGTTGCGGCTGCCGTAGGTTGCTTCGACGAAGCCGGTGTTGCTACCTTCGGGTTTCTTCGAATAGAGCTTCACCGCGCCGCCGATGGAGTTACGGCCAGCCAGCGTGCCCTGAGGACCGCGAAGAATTTCAATTCGTTCAAGGTCAAGCAGGTCAAATGCAGCCCCGGTAAGAGACGGATAGTAGACATCGTCAATGTACATGCCAACGCCTGGCTCGAACGCCGGGTTGAAGTCGGTCTGGCCAACGCCACGAATGCTGGCGGAAACAGCCGGGCCAAAAGCTTGTGTCTGCGGACGCAGCGACACGTTAGGCGCACGGTCGGCCACTTGAGAAACGTTGGTCTGGTTCTTCGCCTGAAGAGTAGCGGCGTCGATTGCAGTGATGGCGAGCGGCGTGTCCTGCAGAGCCTGTTCGCGGAACTGCGCGGTCACGATGATGGTGTTGTCATTGTCGTCGTCGGCATTTGCCTGCGCCATAGCAGGCTGCGAGAGCATGCTGATGGCCGAGATACCGCTAACAAGCAGCGCGCGCGTCGTTGCGCGACCAGTAATGCGTTTCATAGTAATCCCCTCTTTATAAACCCCGACGTCTGGCGCGCCGGTCTCACGAATGAGCGTGGATCTTTCCTAGGATCGATCGGTAGTCAAACATGCATACAATTTATGACGGAGCAAGGAGGAATTGCGCAATTGATGCAATTCGTCGCGTGAGCGTTATATTTTTGCCAGCATTTACACGAAATGACCCCGCGAAACCAGGATTCTCGCCGCTTCAGAGGTGTTGCTGATGCGGTGAAGAGCTTACCCGGTGATGCGGAAGACGTGACGGGCATTGTCTTCCATCAGCATCTTCTTGTGCGCGTCGCTCATGGCCATGCGGTCGTAGGCGGCCAGCTCATCGGAGCTTTGTTGATAGGGATAATCCATCGCATAGATCACCCGGTCTGGTCCGAGCACCTCCTGGCAGAACCTGATTGCCGGCTCCCAGCCTACGCCACTGGTGGTTATCCAGATGTTGCGCTTGAAATAATGGCTGACCGGATGCTCCAGCTTGGGTGTCTGGTCCAAAGGGAACATTTCCGGGCGCGCGCGCCCATCAGCATTCCCCTGCATCCAGTCGAAGCGATAGAGGTGCAGCGGCATGCATTCGCCCATGTGGCCGATCACCAGCCGAAGCTTGGGGAAGCGGTCAAACGCGCCGGACATGATCAGGCCCATTGTGTGCACCCACACATCATGCGGGAAGCCGCCGAGAGCACCGAAGAAGCCGCGCTTCTCATAATGCGGCGCGTTGAAGGGCGCGGTGGGGTGGATGTAAAGCGCGAGATCATTGGCCTCGAGCGCTTCGAGGATTGGCCAGAACTCCAGCTCATCCAGATAACGGCCCTGGAAATGCGAGTTGAGCACCGCGCCGTTGAGGCCGAGCTTCGCCGCGCGCTCCAGTTCCTTCACAGATCCGGCCACGTCGCGCGGATCGAATGCGGCACAGGCAGAGAAGCGGTCCGGATATTTGGCGCAGGCCTCCGCGGCAATGTCATTCGCCTGAATCGAGAGTGGTGTGCCATCGCCCGGACGCACGACCTGCACACCGGGTGCGGTCAGGAGCAGCAGCTGCCTGTCAATGCCAAGCTCGTCCATATGGCTGATGCGCAGTTCGCCAAGGTCCTGCAGCATGCCCTGCAAGCTCGGCATATTTGCGAACATGCCGGCCATCTTGAGGGAGTCGTCATGCGGCATCTCGCCGCTTTCGAGATATTCGACCTGCGCCTTCACCAGATCGGGGAAGGTCCACGCTTCTTCGGTAGCGATCCGTTTGTAAGGCGCGTTGCGATCAACGTGTCCTGCGCGCGGCGCGAGCCCCACGCGCGCACGATGGCTGAAGTCTTCCTTGAAATGGCCTTTCAGGCCCTTTTCACTGCCGTCTTCCAGTTTTGCCATAATTCCTCCCCCAAATGGCCGGCGTGTCAGAACATGCCGTTATCGTTCTGCGTCGTTCCCGGTTCGGGTATTGCCTGCATCACATCCCAGTGTTCGACGAGGTATCCATTCTCGAAGCGCAGCAGGTCCACGATCGCGTGGCCGCGTTCTTCCTTCGTGCGCTTGAAGTGGAAATGCACCGCCACCAGGGCGCAATCCGGCTGGCCCCAGATCACACGCTTCACGTCATGCGTCAGGTCCGGGAATTTCGCCATGGAACTGCGCATCATTGCCAGCGTGTTGTCGCGGCCGGTGGGCGCATTGGGATTGTGCTGGATGTAATCCGGGTGGACCCAGCAGGTGAAGGCCTCTTGCGGATTGTCCTCCGCGTAAAAGAGGTGGATGAACCGCTCCGCCACTTCACGGTTGGAAAGCGCGGAGCGGTTCGATGTATCGACCGGGTCGAAGCCGAGCTGCGACCGATCCTTCACCCTTACTTTTCCTGCCCGGCGAGCGCGGCCCCGAATTTGGGGTGCGCGAAGTGCATCGGCACGTCCTGGCGATAGGGCCAGGTTTCGCGGTGCTGGCTTTCGGGCAGCAGGAAATCGGGACCCAGCGGATCTTCCGGGAAGGTCTTGGCGGCAGGCTGCAAGTGCGCGGTAGTGTGCGCCCAGCCGTTTTCGTAATCGCCCTGCCACTGCATCATGTAATCAAGGCGCTTGATCTTCCAAACGCCGTTTTCGAGGACATAATCGTTCTCGTAAATGCCGGCTTCCATGAACTGCTGCGGCATCATTTCTTCGCGCGTTTCCTGGAAGTCATCGTGCCACCCGCCCAGCAGGATGCCGTGGAAGCGGCCCTTGGCGGTCTTGCGATCAGGCGCGACGGTAATGATGTCCTGCATCTGGAAGTGATCGAGCAGCAGGCCGTTGACCGGGCCGGGGCGGCCGCCAGTGAAACGCCCGGCAATCCAGTCTCCATACAGGCGCTTTACACCTGCATGGCCGACATATTCGCCAGAGAGGAAAACCACCGAACCGTCTTCTGCAAACAGGTCCGCTACTTCGTCGGGGCGGTTGAAATCGATGTAATAGCCATAGGCCCAATGCAGACGGCGGATGGCCTGGATATCCTCAAGGATACCAACCTTCTGCTCCAGCTCTGCAAGGCGTGCTTCCACATCACTCATATCGACTCTCTCCCTCAATTCGTTATGTGGCTTAGTAACGAGTGATAGAACCATTTCCAGTCTTTTGGGTAAGAGGAAGAGCAAAAAAAATGGATTTCAGCCCCAGCGATTATCGCGACCAATGGGAAGGCCGCGTGGCCTTTGTAACCGGCGCAGTGACCGGCATCGGCCTTGGCGTTGCACAGGCTTTTGCCGATGCGGGAATGCGGCTGGCGCTGTCCTATCGCAACGAGGATGACAAGGCTTCCACCGCGCGCTGGTTTGCAGGCAAGGGTTATGAAGAACCGCTGTTCATCAAGCTGGACGTGACTGACCGTGCAGGCTTTGGTGCCGCTGCAGATAAGGTGGCCGAACACTTCGGCGAAGTGCACGTGCTGGTAAATAATGCGGGCGTATCGGTGTTCGGTCCGACGGATGAAGCCAGTTATGACGATTTCGACTGGATCATGAACGTCAACTTCGGCGGCGTTGTTAACGGCATCGTTTCCTTCCTGCCCAAGATCAAGGCGAGCGAAGGCCGCCGCCACGTGGTCAATATCGCTTCAATGGCGGCATTCCTGCCGGGGCCGCAGGCGGGCATCTACACCGCCAGCAAGTTTGCCGTGCGCGGCCTTACGGAGAGCTTGCGCTATAACCTCGCCCCGCACGGTATCGGCTGTTCGCTGTGCTGCCCCGCGCTTACGCGGACCAATGCCTGGACCAGCGCGATGAAGCGGCCCGAAGGCTATGGCACAAGCGGCTTCCCCGAAACCACAGATGAGCAGCTCAAGCAGTTCGGCACCGCGTTCGAGGAAGGGATGGATCCCTATGAAGTGGGCGCCAAGATCCT
>CAZYAL010000065.1:0-5804 GCA_964645635.1 uncultured Sphingomonadaceae bacterium
AGGTGCCGCGCATCATCACTTCGTGGTTGCCGCGGCGCGAGCCGTAGGAGTTGAAGTCCGCCTTTGCGACCTGGTTGGCCAGCAGGTACTTGCCGGCCGGGCTGTCCTCCTTGATCGAACCGGCGGGGCTGATGTGGTCTGTCGTCACCGAATCGCCGAGGATGGCGAGGGGCTTGGCTTCGATGATGTCGGTCACCGGATCGGGCGTCATGCCCATGCCTTCGAAGTAGGGCGGGTTGGCGACATAGGTGCTGCCCGGCTTCCAGGCATAGGTGTCGGACGCTTCGACAGTGATTGCCTGCCAGTGTTCGTCACCCTTGTAGACGTCGGCATAGCGGGCTTCGAACATTGCACGGTCGATGCTGCTGGCGCGCAGGTCTGCCACTTCCTGGGTGGTCGGCCAGATGTCAGCCAGCATCACGTCATTGCCGTCCTGGTCCTGACCGATCGGGGTTTCGGTGATGTCCTGGGTAACGGTGCCCTTCAGCGCATAGGCGACCACCAGCGGCGGCGATGCGAGGAAGTTTGCACGCACGTCGGGCGATACGCGGCCTTCGAAGTTGCGGTTGCCGGAAAGGACTGACGCGGCCACGATGTCATTGCCGTTGATGGCCTTGCTGATCGGTTCGGCCAGCGGGCCGGAGTTGCCGATGCAGGTGGTGCAGCCATAACCGACGAGGTCGAAGCCGATGGCGTCGAGGTGCGACTGCAGGCCAGCCTTTTCGAGGTAATCGGTGACTACCTGCGAGCCCGGTGCGAGCGAGGTCTTCACCCACGGCTTGGGCTTCAGGCCCTTTTCATTGGCCTTCTTGGCCACGAGGCCCGCAGCTATCAGCACGTCCGGGTTGGAGGTGTTGGTGCAGCTGGTGATGGCTGCGATCACCACGTCGCCATCACCCACATCGTGGTCCTTGCCTTCCACGGCAACGCGCGCCGGGGCGGCCTTGCCGTAGACCTTGGAGAGGTCGCCATTGAAAAGTTCGTCTACCATCGGCAGCGTCACCTTGTCTTGAGGGCGCTTCGGGCCTGCGAGGCTGGGGACGACGGCAGCCATGTCCAGTTCCAGCGTGCTGGAGAAGACCGGCACGTTTTCCGGGGTGAACCACATGCCTTGCTGCTTGGCATAGGCTTCGACCAGCGCGATATCATCTTCGCTGCGGCCAGTGAGACGCAGGTATTCCAGCGTCTTGTCGTCAACGCCGAAGAAGCCGCAGGTCGCGCCATATTCGGGAGCCATGTTGGCGATGGTGGCACGGTCAGCCAGCGAAAGGGTGGCAACACCAGGGCCGTAGAATTCGACGAAGCGGCCAACCACGCCGTGTTCGCGCAGCATTTGAACGCAGGTGAGCACGAGGTCAGTCGCGGTCACGCCTTCAGCCAGCGCGCCTTCGAGCTTGAAGCCGACGACTTCGGGGATCAGCATGGATACCGGCTGGCCGAGCATGGCGGCCTCTGCCTCGATGCCGCCGACGCCCCAGCCGAGCACGCCCAAGCCGTTGATCATCGTGGTGTGGCTGTCGGTGCCCACGCAGGTATCGGGATAGGCAACCAGCTCACCGTTCTGGTCTTTAGAAGACCAGACGCCCTTGGCGATGTTTTCAAGGTTCACCTGATGACAGATGCCCGTGCCTGGGGGAACCGCGTAGAAGTTCTGGAGGCTCTTTGCTCCCCACTTGAGGAAGTCATAACGCTCAGCATTGCGGGCGTATTCGAGTTCCATGTTCTTCTCGAAGGCCTTGGGGTGGCCGAACTCATCCACCATCACCGAGTGGTCGATCACCAGGTTTACGGGAACCTGCGGGTTGATCTTGGCGGTATCGCCGCCCAGCGAGGCGATTGCATCGCGCATGGCGGCAAGGTCTACCACGCAGGGAACGCCGGTGAAATCCTGCAGCAACACGCGTGCGGGGCGATACTGGATTTCCTCGCCCGTGGTCGGATTCTTCTGCCAGTCAGCAATCGCCTGGATGTGTTCCTTGCCGACGGTGAAGCCTTCGTCCTCGAAGCGCAGCAGGTTTTCCAGCAGCACCTTCATCGAGAAGGGCAGGCGGCTGACATCGCCAATCGTATCGGCCGCCTTGGCCAGCGAGTAATAGGCGTAGGTCTTGCCGCCTACTTCCAGAGTGCTGCGGGTGGAAAGCGAGTTCGATCCAACCTGGGTCATATAGTGCCTTGTCCTTTGCTCTGTTGAAGGCGGTTGCATGTTGCTGTTGGGAATCCCTGTCAGGAGAGCAGGAGCCCTTTTTCGAGGGCGGGTTGCTCTTTTGGTGGCGCAAGGTCAAGAGGACAGACCCTATCAAGGGAGCAATTGGAGGTATTCGGACGGAAAATGGCAGCTGGATATGACGGGGGCGGGCCGAAATTCGGTGTATTCACCATGTTGCTGGCCCTGGTGATCGCAGCATTCCTCGGCGGCGCGCTGGGGCTGGTTTGGCAGAGTGCCAACCCGTTCGATGACGATGATCAGGAAGAAGCCGTTACCGTGGAAACGCCGACGCCCGAATAGCGGCCCTTTCAGGGGGCAATATCCGGCTCGCCGGCGGCAGTGGCGACCTGTTCGGTATGCTTGCGTGGAGCGGCGATCCAGCAGCCGACGATGATCAGCGCTGCACCTGCCATGGTGGCGAATTCCACACTTTCTGCAAACAGCAGCCAGCCGAACAGCGCGGCCCATGCAAAGCCGGTATATTCCACGGGGACCAGCACTTGCGCTTCGGCACGGGCATAGGACCAGGCGAGCATCAGCCCCCCTGCAAGGCTGAGCACGGAAGTGGTGAGGATTGTGCCCCAAACTGCCGCTTGCTGTGGCGCCGTGAACAGGAATGGCGCCCCGACCAGCATTACCAGTCCCACGATGGTGGTCTGAAAAACCATGATTTCCACCGGTTTTGCCAGCAACGCCTGTTGGCGTTGCAAGATCAGGTTCCACGCGTACAGAAGCGCCGAGGCGAGCACCAGAACGACACCGAAGGCGGCCTCATCGCTCATCTCCTGCTGGCCGATGCGGCCCGCCACGATCACGCATACACCCACGAGGCCAAGCAGCGCCGCTATGATGGTCTTGCCACCAATAGTCTCCTTCAGCACCAGCGCGGCAAGCGCCAGCGCCACAATCGGGCTGATGAAGGAAAGCGCGATTGCCTCTGCCAGCGGCAGGTAGACCAGCGCGGAAAAGAAGGTCAGCGCCATCAAGCTGGCGATGACCCCGCGGATGAGGTGCAACCGCAAGGCGCGCTGCGATGGCCAGGCGGCGCCTTGCCATACCCATACCGGCCCCACCAGCGCGATGCCCATCGCAGAGCGAATCAGCAGCGCGCTATAGGCGCCGACGGCCAGTGCCGCGCTCTTCATGAATCCATCCATCAGGCTCAGAATCCCAATGGCCGCCAGCGTGACCATGAAGGGATAGAAGGACGGATGGCGATTCATGTCTTGTGACCTACTCGCTTGCGACAAATCGCACCAAGCATTTGCGGCCCAATGCCGTGCTTTCTTGCCCGAATCGGGTTGAATAGCCACATTGCGGCGATGGTTAATGCCGCAAAGTCCCTGACCCTTGTTGCAGTGCTTGCCGCAGCGGGGCTCCTTTCCTCCGGCGCGGCGGCCCAGCGCTTGCCGTTTGAAGAGGTGCTGGAAGAGGATGCCGAGCAGGTCCTTTCCAGCAAGTGGCAGCAAGGTACCGCGCGCGGCGCGATCCCTCCGCGCGTCGAGGAAGATGTCGAATGGCCCGCCGAACGCGCCGAACAATTGCTCGCCGTTGTCGAGGGCATCGGGGCGGAGGGGCTGGATCCAGCCGACTACAAGCCGGACGACCTGCGCAACGCGATGCTGCTGGGTGAAGGCGTTGAGCTCGACAATGTGGCAGGCGCGATTTTCACCTGGCTGGTGGAAGACCTGCGCGATGGGCGCACCCTGATGGACGCCCGCCGCGCCTATCTCGTCGAGGACCCGGACGCCATGCTGATGCCAACTGCCTTGCTGATGGAGCGGGCGCTGGCGAGCGGCGATATCTCTGGCGTTATCGGTTCGGTGAACCCCACACATCCTGACTATGCCGCCTTGCGCAGTGCGCTTGCGGCAACGCCCATTACTGATGTCGAACGGCGCGAGGCAATCAGGGTGAACATGGATCGCTGGCGCTGGCTGCCGCGTGAACTGGGCGGTGTCCACCTGCTCGCCAATGTGCCCGAATTCCGGCTGCAGCTGAGCATCAACGGCCAGACCGTGCGCAATTATCGCACGATTGTGGGCAAGCCGGGCCGCACTGCCACGCCGCAGATGTTCGAGATGGTTGAAGGCGTGATCTTCAACCCGACCTGGACGGTGCCGCAAAGCATCGTGGTGGGCGAGGGCCTGGGTGCCCGCGTGCTCAACAATCCGACTTGGGCGCGTGCTCGGGGCTATACCGCCACGCGCGGGGCCAATGGCTATGTCTCGGTGGTACAGCAGCCGGGGCCGCAAAACTCGCTCGGCGGGATGAAGCTCGACATGCCGAACCCGCAGGCGATCTTCCTGCATGACACCAACGCTCCGCAACTCTTCGCCAATGAGGGCCGCGCGCTTTCGCATGGCTGCATCCGGGTGCAGGATGCGCTTGAGCTCGCGGTTACGCTGGGCTTGCTCAACAAGAGCCTGACGCGGGACGAGGCGCGCACCCACCTGTTGAGCGGCGAGTACACCAAGGTTCCGCTGACCAGCGAGATTCCGGTCTACATCACCTATTTCACCATGGGCGTGAACGAGGATGGCGAGCTGGTGGAATTTGCAGACATCTATGACCGTGACGACTCCGTGCTGGCCTCTCTTTCGCAGCCGAGCCAGCGGCAATTGCTCACGATCGCCGCCGGGCTGTAGGCGTTACTCGCCCTCGGGTGCTTCGGAACCTTCGGCAAGGTCATATTCCGCATCCGCTTCTTCCATTTCGGTGCGGCGCTGGGCAACGGCTGCTACGAAATCGACGGGCGGCTGGCTGGGTACGGTCACGTCCTCGCCATTCTCGCCAATGCCAAGTTGGTCGGCAAACAGCAGCCTGCCACTCGACAGGTGATAGAGCGCTGAGCTGAACTCCTCGGGCCCGATGGCAAAGCAGCCGTTCGAGCGGCCTAGCTTACCCCAGCGCTGGACATGGGCCGGCGTGGCATAATTCGCCGCATGCATTACGATGGCGCGCGGATAGGCGTTGGAATTGCTTTCTTCCAGCCCTTCCAGCCGCATCGAGGTTCCATATCGCCCTTCATACCATTCCCAGCTGACATAGCGCCCGCGGCTCGTGGCCCAGCTGTCATGCAGGTTGGAAAAAGCATTGAGCCAGCCATCGTGTTCCGGGTCAGAGCCGCTGCCATGGCTTACCAGCAGGCTGCGGACTGTGCCTGCCTCAAGGTTGGCGATGTGGAAGCGCGGAACGGATGAATGAACGCCGAAATCGATAATCGCGGCCTTGTCTCGCCGCCACAACGCGTCACCTGCACGTTCCACCTGTTCGCGCGCGATATCGAGCACCCGGCGCGTGTGCTGATCTGGCCCGACCTGAGCGGCGAGGCGCAAGGGCGAGCTGAGCGCAGCGACGCTGAAGGCACTGGAAGAGAGGAATGTGCGGCGGTCCATACTGGCAATATAAGCGCTTGGCGGACCAAATGCGATGGTGGCGTGCGTTAGCCGCCCATCTCTGCAATCGCCTCAAGGCTGGCATCGGCATAGGCGCCTTTGTCATAACGGTGCGAGCCCACGAAATGGACGAAGGCAGTTTCCTTGCCCCACGGCTCGCCCCAGTAATTCATATAGCGCGAATAGGGCAGGCAAACGGG
>CAZYAL010000066.1:0-2382 GCA_964645635.1 uncultured Sphingomonadaceae bacterium
CAGCGGTCTCATAGCCTTCGAGCACGTCTTCCAGCACCAGGGCCGGATCACGCTCAATGGGATTGCCGTAACCACCGCCGGAGGAGTCGAGGCCGCGCAGGTATTCGCCCTTCTTGAGCAGGACCTGCGTCGAGTTGGGCAGCCGTTCCTCGCTGCCATCAGCCTTGATGTGCCAGCCGCCTGACAGGATGCCATCACCGCCGCCTTGCACGCCCTTGGGTGCATAGAACTGGCCGTCAGCCTGATAGATTGCGGTGACGTCGTAATTGGTCGGGCCGTAAGCCAGATCACAGGACGGGCCGCCGCGATACTTGCCCGCGCCTCCAGTCCCTGCCTGCAAGCGCATGTGCTTGTAGATGATCGGCATCTTGAGCTCGTCGATCTCGAGGGAGTCGCGATACATCAGGCCCGACACCACGGGCAGGCCATAGGTTACCCAGCCATCAGCCTTGGGGCTGGCCGGACCGCCTGCAGTGGAGACGACCAGCTGGTTTACGAAGGCTTCGTCCTCATAGCGATGGTCCTTGCCCGAAAGCACGGCATAGCCCACGCCAACGCCGGTGGCGCCTTCTGCCAAGCCTTGTTCTTCCAGCTGCGAAAATGCCGAGCCGACCATATTGACCACGCGGTCAGCGATGTTGGTCGTGGCGACCGAGCAGCTGTGCGGGAACTTGGGGCGACCGACCACGCAGCCATCTGCCAGTTTCACATTGACCCTGCGAAACGCGCCGGAATTCTTAGGTACGTCCGCGCGCATGGCGTTGAAGATGCCTGCGAAGACGCAAGCCATCGTTGTCGCCTCAGTCAGGTTCAGGCCATTGTCGAGGTTCTTCGGATTGTCCGTCAAATCGATCTCGATCATGCCGTCTTCGGGCTTGACCTCGATGTCCACCTGGATCGGCACACCGTCCGGCAGGAACGGATCGAAGGGATCGTGCATATTGGTGTTGTGCAGCTTGGCGGCGGGCAGCGATGCGATGGCATGCTCCATCCGCGCTTCGGCATAATCGAGCCAGTACTGCTTGAATTCCTTGATGGTCTCCTTGCCGTACTTCTCGCAAAGCTCCTTCAGGCGGCGCTCGGCAATCCGGGCGGAGCCGATGGCGGCAAGGAAGTCACCATACCACTGGCCCGGAACGCGAATGCGGCGGCGGCACATGCGGACGATGTCGTTGAGCATCTCGTAGTCGCGCTGCACCTGCACCATGGGGAAGATCAGTGCGCCTTCCTCGTACACATCCTTGGCCGAGGAGTAGTAGGTCGTCGGCAGCGAGTTGCCGATGTCGGCCTGGTGCGCCTTGATCGTGGCGGTGAACATGTGCTCGCCATCAAGGAAGATTGGCACCAGCACGCAATGGTCTGCCGGGTGCGAGTTGGCGACATAGGGATCGTTGTCGAGAAAAGCATCGCCTTCCTTGAGGTCCGGATGGGTGCGGACCATTTCGGCGGCCTGGTTGTGCACTCCGAAGATATGCACCGGCAGGCCTTCCGCGCAGGCGAATAGGTCACCTTCGGCCGTGCACATGGCGCAGGAGAAGTCGCGCGCGCTGTTGATCACCGATGAGCGGGCCGTACGCAGCAGCGTGTTGGTCATCTCGCGCACGATACCGTCCATGCGGTTGGCAAGCACTGCCATCTGGACCGTGTCGACCTTTGCCGGGTTCATGCTCATTGTCAGCCCTCCACGCCAGTATCGAGGATGTAGTTGCCCGCGCCGCTGATGGTGGCGCTCATGCCGGGATAGACAACCAGCGTCGT
This sequence comes from uncultured Sphingomonadaceae bacterium, assembly GCA_964645635.1. Taxonomy (GTDB): domain Bacteria; phylum Pseudomonadota; class Alphaproteobacteria; order Sphingomonadales; family Sphingomonadaceae; genus Alteraurantiacibacter. Next base: position 1,759 of record CAZYAL010000066.1, read on the forward strand.
GGTCGGCTCCTCGACGATAGCCGGACCCGGGATTTTCATGCCCAGCTTGAGGTCGTCCGGCTTGAAGATCGGGGTCATCACGCCTTCGTCACCACCGAAGAAGCAAAGTCGGCTGCGGCCCGGATCTGCGGCCTCGAAGGCATCTGACTTGGGTGAAGGTTCCAGCTTCTTGGCCAGTTCGACCACAAGACGACCCTTCCAGTTGACGATTTCAACTGCCGAATCTTCGTCGCGCACCGCGAAAACGCGTTCGTGCAGATCGTCGAAGCTGGTCTTCAAGGCTTCGATATCAGCTTCGGATTCGAAACGCGTGCACGATACCGGCGTATCCAGTTCCCATACCTGTGCTACATAGCGCGCCTCGGCATAGAACTCGATCCGCCACGGGGCATCCTTGGCCGTTTCGATCTGGTCGCGAAATGCAGTCAGCTCGGCTTCGATCTTGGCGAGTGCGGCATTCACACCTTCGACATCGAACCGATTGGTCGAGGTGAAATGCGCTGCGGTGGCTTCGGTAACAATGTCCGCGAACTGCATGCCCGAAGCCGAAAGCGCTGAGGCTACCTTGGGCAGGACAACAGAAGTTGCACCGAGTTCTGCGCCGATCGGGATGATGTTCATGCC
>CAZYAL010000066.1:2482-5490 GCA_964645635.1 uncultured Sphingomonadaceae bacterium
GCGTCAATCGCAGTGGCTGACGCGCGGCGATATTCGCGGATGATCGGCGCCAGCTGGTGCGACAGCGTGTAGGGAACGCCCGGCAGCTCTTCCTCGATCAGCTTGCCGAGCGCCAGTTCGTGCTCGGGATTGAGGAAAGACCAGAGGAAGCAGACTGCCACCGCCTCGAAGTTGCGTTCGCCGAGCTGGCGCAGCAAGTTGCGTGCGGCATCTTCATTCAGCGCGGTGACGACATTGCCTTCGGCATCGATCCGCTCACTCACTTCGAAGGTATGGCGGCGCGGGATGTAGGGCGTTGGGTAGGACTTGGTGAAGTCATACCCGTCAAGTTTGCCGCCCTCCTTCAACACGAGGATGTCTGGAAAGCCGTCAGTCGTCAGGAATGCCGTCTTGGCGACATTGCGTGTGACAATCGCATTGGTGGCGCGCGTCGTACCGTAAATAAACAGCGTCGTCTGCGCGAGCAGCTGCTCCAGCGAAAGGTCGAGCTGGACGGCTGCGGACCGTATTGATTCGCTCAGTCCTTCGAACACACGACCATGGGTGGTCAGAGCCTTGCCGATGGTCTGTACGCCATCCTGGTCGCGGACGATTACGTCCGTGAAGGTGCCGCCAGTGTCTACGGAAATCGTGAAACTCATGGCTGGGATGTACTCCTTGCGTGCCCGACCAAATCAAGCGCCGTTGGCGCTCGTGCCTGAAGTCGAAACGGTCGATTGCACGCTGCTTTATCGACGCGCCAACTTAATCAAGTGGAGAGACTATGCAAGCGAACGCTCGTTAATGCAACAGGGAATCGAGTGGCCCTGTTTGCACGGGGCCTCAGGCCGTTTTACCCATCATGACAGAGGCTCCCGACGGACCTCGATTTCTGCGGAAATCCGTGCTTTCCGGCGCTCAGGCCCGCGCAGCTTTCGCAGCCCGTAGCGGCGCGACTTTCTCGAACTCGTTCACGCGCTCGATGAAGTCGTCGCTGATCGGAGTTGTGTCCTTCGTGCCCTGGGCGACATGGACGTAGACCAGCTTGCCGCGATTGAGCAGTTCCCGTCCGCGGAAGACCGCCGCATCGAGATTGATCGACTTGGTGCCGATCCCGGCGCAGCGGATGCCGATATCAAGCTCATCATCGAAAAGGGCAGACTCGAGATAGTCGCATTCCGCATGAACCGTGATGAAATCAGGGCATTCGGCGTCCGCGTGTCCCACCGCGCGCTGCCATTCGTACATGGCGACATCGTAAAACAGGAAGTAGTTCACGTTGAACACGATCCCGTGCATGTCACACTCGTTCCAGCGCACGCGCAACGGGTGAAGGAAGGTGAAGCTGTCTTTATCCACGCGCGCCTCCATGCATCCTGCCGCTGCTGTTCTGTTCTCTCGTCATTGTATCAGTCCGCCACTTCAGCCTTGTCGACATATTGCTTGCGCAGGTCTGCCTTTGAGATTTTGCCCGTCGCTTGTCTCGGCAGGGTTTCCACCACTTCGGCGCGGTCCGGGATCCACCATTTCGCAACCTTGTCGTTGAAGTAGGCCAGCAGGTCTGCAGGGTCTGGCGAATGGCCGCTCTTGGGCACGACCACGAGCAGCGGGCGCTCATCCCAGCGCGGGTGGGGGATGGAGATCACTGCGGCTTCATGGACATCGGGATGCGAGGCGGCGATGTTTTCCAGCGCGATCGAGCTGATCCATTCGCCGCCTGACTTGATGATGTCCTTGTCGCGATCGACGATCTCGACATATCCGCGCGAGTCGATCGTCGCGATGTCGCCGGTATCGAGCCATTCCTGCATGGTCGCCTCGTTGAACGAGCTGCCACCCTGGAAGTAGAAACCTGCAATCGTCGGACCGCTAACCATCAAGTTGCCAAAAGCCTTGCCGTCCCATTCTGCTTCAGTGCCGTCTGCGGTGACAATCTTCACGTTGACCGGGTAGCGAGGGCGTCCCTGCTTGCGCAGGAATCCACGCCGGTCTTCCGCGCTCATGTCCGCCGTCTTTTCGTCAGGCGCATTTATCAGTCCATTCGAACTGGTCTCCGTCATGCCCCAGCCGTGCAATGTCTTGACGCCGTGCTGTTCCTCAAGCGCCTTGATCATGGCGGGTGCGGGGGCTGTGCCTCCCACCAGTACGCGGTTGAGATCACCCAGGTGCTTGTCCCGCTCTTCAAGGTGAGCAAGCATGTCCGCCCAGATTGTCGGAACGGCTGCGGCAAGGGTCACGCCTTCCTTTGAAATCAATTCCAGCAGGCTTGCTGAATCGAGGGCGGAGCGCGGCAGCACCAGCTTTGAACCGTTCATGGCTGAAGCGTAGGGGAGGGACCATGCCATCACGTGGTACATGGGCACCACCGGCATGATGGAGTCCTGCTTCCTCAAGGCGTATGAATCCGCGCCGGACACCATCAGGGAATGCAGGACAATCGAGCGGTGGGTGTAGAGGACGCCCTTGGGATTGCCGGTCGTGCCCGAGGTGTAACACAGCGCGGCGCCCTTGTTCTCCTCTACCTTCGGCCAGTCAAACTTTTGCGAGCACTTGGCGATCTCCTCTTCGTAGGAAGAGAACTCTCCCGTCTCATCACCTTCGTCTGCCATCACGATGATGTGTTCGACCGAAGGCATCGCATCCTTCAGCTTGCTGATTGCGCCGACATATTCAGGGTCGATCAGCAGGACCTTGTCTTCAGCGTGGTTGACGATGAAGGCGATCTGCTCGGCAAACAGGCGCGGGTTGATGGTGTGAACGATGGCGCCCATCGCAGGTGCTGCGAAATAGGCTTCGAGGTGGCGGAAGGAATTGCTGGCAATCGTTCCAACACGGTCGCCTTCGCCCACGCCCAGCTTCGCAAGCAGGTTTGCCAACTGGCAGCAGCGGGCGTGCAGATGGCAATAATCATATCGATGGATGGCACCCGAACCGAGTCGGGAAACAATCTCCCGGTCGCTGTGGAACCGCTGTGCATGCTGCAGGATGGAGCCGACCGTCAGCTCATATTGCATCATTGTTCCGAGCAT
>CAZYAL010000067.1:0-5401 GCA_964645635.1 uncultured Sphingomonadaceae bacterium
GTACTCGATTGCAGTTGCGCCCTTTTCATCATTCAGCAGCGCGAAAAAAATTCTTGGCACACATGGGTGCACCCCCGGATAGTCTCGTTGCTTAAGATTCTCCTACCAATGTCCTAATGAATGGTTGAGAAGGGGCTCGGCTTTGACAAGTAGACCGACACACATCCTGGTTGTGGCTCTCGCGTTGCGAGACGAGGAAGGGCGTCTGCTGTTGCAGCAGAGGCCTGATCACAAGAACCACGGCGGCTTGTGGGAGCTTCCGGGCGGCAAGGTGGAAGCCGCAGAAACTCCCCGCTCTGCGCTTTGCCGGGAGATATTTGAGGAGCTCGGCCTAAAGCTGGATCCAGCAGACCTCGTGCCAGAGCTAATGGCTGACGAGGGGGCCGACGGAAGACTTGTATTGATCGTTTACACCTGCCGGAAATGGAGCGGACAGCCTGAGGGGAGGGAGGGGCAGCAATTGGGTTGGTACAGCCGTGAGCAGGCACAGGACCTGCCCAAGCCGCCGATGGATGAAGATTTGCTGAAAAGAATGCCGGAATAGCTATTGCCAAGCCGGAAATGCCCCCCTAAGAGCCGCCCTCCACAGAGCGCGCCCGTAGCTCAGCTGGATAGAGTACCTGACTACGAATCAGGTGGTCGGAGGTTCGAATCCTTCCGGGCGCGCCATTTTTCAGGCCATCTTCGCAATAGCGAGGGTGGCCTGAAAAGTTTCCGGCTCAGGGTTTCTTGCGCCGATTGCACACCCCCTAAATCACATTCTGGATGGAACCTGTGCCGTGCTGCACCATTGATTTGGCAACAGCGGGCGCAAGGAGTCACCATGTTGCGCAAGCCGAAAGGGCAGTGAAGCCATGTTGGCAATTATGTTTGGCAAGCGTGGCCTTTTGCTTCCGGGCAGCCTATTGGCAAAAGCAAAGTTGAGATTGGCAAGGAAACGACACGTCAAATGAGTTGCGAGATGGATAGCCCGGACGGCAAAATTCCCGTTCCGGAGGATGTTCAGGAGGCAATCCGTACTCTTATACGCTGGTCGGGAGATGATCCTCAGCGTGAGGGCCTGGTTGATACGCCCGCTCGCGTCGCACGCGCGTGGAAGGAATATTGCCAGGGCTATGATGAAGACCCTTCGCGCCACCTTTCCCGCGTGTTCGAGGAAGTGGGCGGCTATGACGAAATTGTGCTCTTGAAGGACATTCCGTTTCAGAGCCATTGTGAGCACCACATGGCACCGATCATTGGCAAGGCAGCGATTGCCTACCTTCCAACCAACCGCGTGGTCGGCATCTCCAAGCTGGCCCGCGTGCTGCATGGCTATGCCCGCCGCTTGCAGATCCAGGAACGGCTGACGGCAGAGGTCGCCGAATGCATCTGGACGCACCTTGAACCACGCGGCGTTGCCGTTGTTATTGAAGCGAGCCATGCTTGCATGACCGCGCGTGGTGTGCGCACGCCTGGCGTCAACATGGTGACGAGCCGGGTAATGGGGCTGTTCCGCCGCGATTCGAAAAGCCGCGAGGAAGTGCTCAAGCTGATGGGCTATTGATCGCTGTACAATCGGCGGGAATGACTTTTTGAAAGGGTACCAATGACAGCGCTTTACGTGCGCGGCGGTCAGAAGCTGCAAGGCAAGATCGATCCCTCGGCCAACAAGAACGCGGTCTTGCCCGTGCTGTGCGCCACGCTGCTTTCCGATGCACCGATAACGCTGCGCAACGTGCCCGAGATTACCGACGTCACCCGCATCCACGGCTTCTTTGCCGAGCTGGGCAGTACGGTGGCGTGGGACAAGGAGAACAAGGTCCTCCAGATAGATCACTCCACCATCGCATCGAACGCTCGCGCCACGCTGCCGCAGGCGATGCGCGCCAGCATCATGATGATTCCCGGTCTGCTCGCTCGCCTTGGTGAAGCCCGCCTGGAACATGAGGTGAAGGGCTGCACCCTCGGTGCGCGCGAGATCGATCCGCATGTCGCCGTGTTTAAGGCCTTTGGTGCGGACGTGTCTTACGAAGGCAAGAACATCGTCTTCCGCAAGAAGGAGAGGGGCGAGGGCACGCGCATGTGGTTGGAATATGCCAGCGTGACCACCACCGAGAATTTTATCATCTCCGCGCTCACGGCGAATGGCGCCAGCCAGATCGTAAACGCTGCTTGCGAGCCGCATGTGCAGGAAATGTGCACCTTCCTTGAAATGATGGGCGCCACTATTCGCGGCAAGGGCACATCCATGGTCTCCGTCGATGGCGGAGCAGAACTGGGCGGGGCTGACTATACATTCGTGGAGGACTTCCACGAGGTTGCCACCTTCCTCGCTCTCTCGGCAGTGACGGGTGGCGATATTTCGGTGCGGAACTCGCAGCCGGAAAACTTCATGCTGATCGATCAAACCTTCCAGAAGTTCGGCGCGCATGTAGAACATTCAGATGGCTGGTCGCGCCTCAACGCACCGGATGAGCTGGTGGTGCAGCGGAACTTTACCAGCCATATCACCACCAAGGTGGAAGCGGCTCCCTGGCCTTATATCCCGGCTGACCTGCTGCCGATCTTCATCGCTCTGGGCGTGAAGGCGCGCGGGCAGACAATGTTCTGGAACAAGGTCTATGAAGGTGGCCTCACCTGGCACACCGAACTTTCGCTGTTCGGCGCACACACCTTGCTGTGCGACCCGCACCGCCTCATTACCTTTGGCGGCAGCAAGCTAGTGCCGGGCACAGTGACCAGCCCCTATATCATCCGTGTGGCGATCGCGCTGCTGATGGTGGCCGCCTCAATCGAAGGCGAATCGACCATTCTCGACGCCGATCCGATCAAGCGCGCGCATCCGAACTTCGTGCCCAATATCGACAGCCTCGGTGTTGATGTGGAATGGGGTGCATAGGTCAAGCGGGCGTACTAAGTTCCTGTTATCTTGTGAGGAAACGGGATTTCGGCATTGGCGAACATCACGCAACGGGCTGTTGGCTGACAGGCGCAAAGCGGGTGATTCCCCGCTCGTTGCTTCGAGGCCTCACGAAATAGGGGCGCAACAATGTGCGCCCCTATTTCGATAGCTTGTGGGAAACCCTGCGCTTAGAGCTGGCCCAGCATGTGCTCCGCGCTGGATACCTTGAACTGGCCTGGCTCTTCAACGTTCAGTTCAGTCACCACGCCATCTTCCACGATCATGGAGAAGCGCTGGCCGCGCTTGCCCATGCCAAATCCGGTTCCGTCCATGGTCAGGCCTACGGCCTCGACAAAGTCGCCATTGCCGTCTGCTAGCATGGTGATGTCAGCCGAACCTGCGGCATCGTTCCATGCGCCCATCACGAAAGCGTCGTTCACTGCGGTGCAGGCGATCTCGTCCACGCCCTTGGCCTTCAGTTCGGCAGCCTTGTCGACGAAGCCGGGAAGGTGCTTAGCCGAACAGGTCGGCGTGAATGCGCCGGGCACGGAGAACAGCGCCACCTTCTTGCCCGCGAAATAGTCCGCGCTCTGCACCTTGTCGTGGCCTTCGGCGGTCGCCTTTACCAGCGTCACGTCGGGGAGCTTGTCACCTTTGGAAATTGTCATCTCGAATAGTCCTCTTCTCACGCGTTCTTAGCCTCCGGAGATAGGCGGCTAGCGGCAAGGTGCAAGAGCCCATCGCGCATCGCTTCTCCACGATCGACGCTGCGGCGCAGCATTACCACCTGTGGCCGGGTCAAGGTGGGGGTTGTGAGGTTGCTCCATGAGCGATATGAGCGATGCAACGAAAACGCGTTGCATGGAGCCCCGGCGACGCTTTACCCCACCAAACGACAGGAGAAGTGTACGTGGCCACAGTTGCTGCAGAGCAGGATTACATCGTCAAGGACATTGGTCAGGCTGAGTATGGCCGTGACGAGATAGCGATTGCCGAGACCGAGATGCCGGGTCTGATGGCTACGCGCGAGGAGTATGGTGCATCCAAGCCGCTGAAGGGCGCGCGGATTACCGGTTCGCTGCATATGACCATCCAGACCGCTGTGCTGATCGAGACGCTGGTGGCGCTGGGCGCGCAAGTGCGCTGGGCGACCTGCAACATCTTCTCGACGCAGGACCACGCTGCGGCTGCCATCGCTGATCAGGGCATTCCGGTGTTCGCGGTGAAGGGCGAGAGCTTGGCCGAGTATTGGGACTATGTCGGCAGGATCTTCGACTGGGGTGATGACCAGACCGCCAACATGATCCTCGACGATGGCGGCGATGCCACCATGTTCGCGTTGTGGGGCGCGCGTATCGAGGCTGGCGAGACCATGCCCGAGCCGCAGAACGCCGAAGAGATCGAGATGCAGCGCGCGCTGAAGGAGTTCATTGCCAGGAAGCCCGGCTACCTCACCGAAAGTGTGAAGAACATCAAGGGCGTGTCGGAAGAGACAACCACGGGCGTGCACCGGCTTTACAGCCTGGCCAAGGCTGGCAAGCTGCCGTTCCCGGCGATCAATGTGAACGATAGCGTGACCAAGTCGAAGTTCGACAACCTCTATGGTTGCAAGGAATCGCTGGTTGATGCGATCCGTCGTGCGACTGACGTGATGCTGGCAGGCAAGGTGGCTTGCGTTGCCGGCTTCGGCGATGTGGGCAAGGGCTCTGCTGACAGCCTGCGCAATGGCGGCGCGCGCGTGATGGTGACCGAGATCGACCCGATCTGCGCGCTGCAGGCGGCGATGGAAGGCTATGAAGTCGTCACTATGGAAGAAGCGGTGAAGCGCTGTGACATCTTCGTCACTACGACAGGCAACGAGGATGTGATTACCGCCGAGCACATGAAGGCGATGAAGCCGATGAGCATTGTGTGCAACATCGGCCACTTCGACAGCGAGATCCAGATCGGCGCGCTCGACAATTACGAGTGGAAGGAAATCAAGCCGGGGACGGACCTCGTTACCTTCCCCGATGGCAAGCAGATCATCGTGCTGGCCAAGGGGCGCCTGGTGAACCTGGGCTGTGCCACCGGCCACCCCAGCTTTGTGATGAGCTGTTCCTTCACCAACCAGGTGCTGGCGCAGATCGAGCTCTACAATACGCCTGAGAAGTACGAGAACGATGTCTATGTGCTGCCCAAGCACCTCGACGAGAAGGTGGCAGCGCTGCACCTCGAAAAACTCGGCGTGCAGCTCACCAGACTCTCCCAGAAGCAGGCAGACTATATCGGCGTCTCCGTCGATGGGCCCTTCAAGCCAGAGCATTATCGTTATTAATTGACGGTCATTGCTGATTATTCCGGCGGGCGGGTCTCCATGAACGTGGAGGCCCGCCCGTTTGCCATTGCATCTGCGCTGGAGCGCCAATAGCAGTCTGCCTATGGAATTGACTCCCTCAGCAATGGTGTCGATCGGCCTGCCGCTGGCGCGCCAGCTTATCGAGGCGCATGGCGGACGCCTGAACATCCAGTCCGAAA
>CAZYAL010000068.1:0-5195 GCA_964645635.1 uncultured Sphingomonadaceae bacterium
AAGCCGTGGCGGCCTGCTTCGGGATCAGGCGGCAACATGGTTTCGTTCCATGCTTGCCATTCGGCGTGCAGCGCGTTGAAAGTTTCGCTGCGGCGATCTTTCAGATTCGCGCGTTCCATCGGGTCTGCCACCACATCGATCAGGAAGGCGTTCGGGCCCATCTGGAGATATTTGTGCTCGCCGCGGCGCGCGGCTTTCTGGTCGTGATTGGCAAAGCGCCAGAACAGCGTGCGTTCGGGCAAGTTGGCGCCAGCGATGGCCCCGGTCACGTCGAGCCCGTCGGTCGGGTAGCTGACATCAGGCGCGCCGCCTGCTGCGGCCAGGAACGTTGGCAGCCAGTCCATCGTCATCAGCTGCTCTTCGCTAACCGTGCCGGGCTCGGCAACGCCGGGCCAGCGCACGATAACCGGCACGCGCAAGCCGCCTTCGAGAAGCTCGGTTTTCTTGCCGACGAAGGGCCAGGTCTTGCTGAACCGTTCGCCGCCATTGTCGGAAGTGAAGACCACGATTGTGTTCTCGGACAGACCCAGTCGATCCAGCGCATCGGTGACCTTGCGGATATTATCATCCATATTGCGCATCATCGCGGCATAAGTGGCAATGTCGCCGCCATCCCAGTGCTGGATCGGCATGGGATCATCCGTCTTGTATTTCAGGCGCAACGCTTCCGCCTCGTCCTCCGGCCCTTCCCAAGGCCAGTGCGGGGCGGTGAAGTTGAGGTTGAGGAAGAAGGGTTCGTCACCCTTGGCATATTCCTCAAGCACATCAACCGAGCGATCGCCCAGGAGGTCAGTTAGATAGCCGATCCGGTCGATATTGGTTTCGCCGTCCCACAAATCGTTAACACCGTTCAGCTCGTGAGTGAAGTAATCGACCCCGCCGCCGCGAATGCCCCAGAATATCTCGTAACCACTTTTGAGCGGGCAATATTTTGGCAACTCCCCAAGGTGCCACTTGCCCACCAGCGCGGTGCGATAGCCGGCATCGCGCAGCAGAGAAGGCAGAGTGGGATGATCCGGTTCCAGGCCGATGTCGCGGCCTTGCAGCGGTTCTTCAAGGCCGATGGGGATGCGATACTGGTAACGCCCCGTCATCAACGCCACGCGTGTGGCGGTGCAAACCGCGCTGTTGGCATAGGCGTGGGTGAAGCGGATGCCTTGGGCTGCAAGTGCATCGACGGCCGGTGTTTCGTAATCCTCGCGGCCATAGCATGACAAGTCTGCCCAGCCGAGGTCATCGGCCATGATGAAAACGATATTAGGGCGAGATCCGTTTGTTGTGGTCATTGTTACGCTCAGCCCGCCTGTACCAGTTCGATTTCATGCCCCTGCGGCGAATGCATCAGGCACACGCGCACGCCCGGGGCGACTTCGGTGATGTCCATCGTCTTGGTTCCGCCCGCCGCCAGCGCTAGTTCGAGTGCGGTGACGATATCGCTGCATGTGAGGCCGATTGGGCCGTGAGCGCTGCCAACGCTTACCGCGGCATCGCTCTTGGGCTTTACCAGCATCAGGCTGGGGCCGGCTTCCTGCCCCGGCAAGCTCATGATGTGTTCGACGAATGACGGTTCATCATATGTGCCGCGTACCTCGAATCCGAAGGCGTTGCGCCAGAATGACAGTGCCCCTTCCATGTCGCTTACATTGATCTTGAAAAATGCCAGGCTGATTGCGCTGTTGACCATTAAACTTTCTCCCCTTTGGTCAACGGTCCTACAGCGATGCAACGCTTTTGCAATTGGGCGATTTCTGGGGCAGTGGGCACAGCATGATACGCCGCGCGCTGAAAAATACCGGATGGCTGATGGGTGCGCGGGGCATCAATGCGGTGCTCAGTATTGTCTATCTCGCGCTGGCGACACGGTCGCTGGGGCTGGAGGATTTTGGCCGGTTCATCCTTGCCTTCACCTTTGCACAATCGGTGGTCGGTTTTACCAATTTCCAGACCTGGCAGGCGATTGTCCGCTGGGGGCAGGAGAAGGCGAAACTGCCCGACGCAATGGGTTTCGCACTGGCGCTGGACGCTCTCACCATTGTGGTTGGCACCTTGATTGCTGCCCTGTCGCTCATGTTCGCAGGCGACTGGCTGCCGCTGCCACCGGAACTGCGGCTGGCGACCTTCGCGCTCACGGTTGCCTCGCTGCTTTCGATTCGCTCCACGCCCATCGGCATGCTGCGCTTGCATGACCGCTATGCCAAAGCGGCCACGGCCGAATCGCTGACCTCCATTGTTCGCGTTGTCGGCGCGGTCGTGGTCGCCTTCCTTGCTCCCTCGATCATCGGTTTCATCGTGGTATGGGGACTGGCGGAACTGCTGACTGCGGCAGCTTTCTGGAGCCTGGCCCGCGGCACGCAACCGATCTTCTGGCGGCACTTCAGCTTCACCCGCATCCCGGCCCGGGAAGAAAGGGCGTGGAGCTTTGTTATCGGCACGGCACTTTCCGCCGCTGTGGTTGTTGCATCGCGGCAATTGCTGGTATTGTTGGTTGGCGTGCTCGGCGGTGCGGCGCTGGCAGGGATCTATCGCGTGGCGATGCAGATTGGTGAAGGGTTGCTCAAGCTTGCGCAAGCGCTGCTCAAGGCGACCTATCCCGAACTGGTCCGCTCGCCCGAAACGGCAAAGGCGATTGCCGGGCGCATCACCCGCATCGCCATCATCACTGGGCTTGCAGCGGTGGCGCTCGCCTTCCTTGGTGGCCGTTGGCTGATCGGGGTGATCGCGGGTGACGAATTCCTCACGGCCTATACGCCGATGATCCTGCTCTCGGCAGCGGCAGCGGTGGAACTGGTGGGTGCCAGCCTCGAAGCACTGCTGGTCGCGCGTGGCAAGGCGATGACCAACTTCCTGCTGCGTGCAGTGCCCACGGTGATCGGCTTGTTGGCGCTGGGATGGTTGATCGTGGTGCACGGTGTTGCCGGAGCCGGCATGGCAGTGCTGGGCGCGAGTGTGGCGACGGTGGCGGGGCTTCACCTTGCCAATCGTCGGTTTGAGAAATCCACTCAGAATTAAGAAAATTGGCTGGGGCGGCAGGATTCGAACCTGCGAATGGCGGCACCAAAAGCCGCTGCCTTACCACTTGGCGACGCCCCAGCAGTGCCCGCAACATTTGCGGGAGAGCGCCCATATAGCGGGCGCTCTCCAAGGTGCAAGCGTGGTCCTTACAAACTATCAGGCCGCGTACGGACCGGATCGAACAGGCTACGGTCCTCAACCTTGTCAAAATCGGCGGGTGAGTGGCGTTCGGACATGGCCTGGGTGTTAACGATGCGGCCACGGATCGCTCCAGGGCGCTTGTCGATGGTCTTAACCCAGCGGCCCACGTTTTCGTATTCGTCGAGCGAGAGGAAGATATCGCAGCGATTGTAAGCCCCGTGATAGAGGTTGCCGAGCCAGGTGTAGGCAGCGATGTCTGCGATCGTATAGTCATTGCCGGCAAGGTATTCAGTCTTTGCCAGCTGCTGGTCTGCCACGTCGAACAGGCGCTTGGTTTCCATCGCATAACGATCGATGGGGTACTTGTAACGCTCGGGAGCATAGACATAAAAGTGTCCGAAACCGCCGCCGATGAAGGGCGCGCTGCCCATCTGCCACATCAGCCAGCTGAGCGTTTCGGCTCGGGCCGGGTTCGTCTTGGGCAGCAGGTAATCGAACTTCTCGGCAAGATGCAGCAGAATCGCGCCGCTCTCAAAAACGCGGAAGGGCGTGTCGCCTGACCTGTCGAGAAGGGCGGGAATCTTCGAGTTCGGGTTTAATTCGACAAAGCCCGATCCGAACTGGTCACCTTCGAAAATCCGGATCAGCCATGCATCATATTCGGCTTCGGAAAAGCCCGCTTCGAGCAGTTCCTCGAACATGGTGGTGACTTTTACCCCGTTGGGCGTGCCAAGCGAATAAAGCTGGAAGGCATGCTTGCCCATCGGCAGCGCCTTTTCTTCGCGCGCGCCGGCGGTGGGGCGGTTCACGCCGGAGAACTGGCCACCGCTTTCTGCAGGGGCCCAGACCTTGGGCGGGGTATAGACGTCGGAATTGTCGGACATGGAATGCAAAACTCCTGAACCTGTTTGCTCGATGCAGGCAAGATCGGGTGCCTAGCGCCTTCGCCAAGCAAGGGAAAGTTTGAGGCGACATTGGTTTTTCTTTGTAACCGGAAATGCGCGCCCTAACGTTGCGCGCGGAGAGAGGGGGCGTTCATGACTTTCAGGCTGGCGGACTGGCTGGACGATTTTGAGACAGGCAGGCGGCAGGTGATGCACCTCACTGCGACGCAAGCCGTGCTGCAAGCGGTGACGCGGCTGAAACTGTTTGATCGCCTCGATGCGCCTATGCCGGTTGCAGCGCTGGCGGCCAGGCTCGGTGTTGAACAACAGGGGCTCGCGCGTATCCTCACCTTTCTTGCCGCGGAAGGAGTGGTGGAGTGGGATGGGGCTGGCGAGGTGTCGGCCAATGCCAGGTCTGCGCAGGTGCAAGCGCTTGCCTCGACGATCGGCAATTATCGCTTGCCAGCCGAAGCAGGATTGGTGCTGGACGAAGCGCTGCGCGATGGTAGCGTCGCGTTCGAAAAGGCCAGGGGCATGCCGGTGTTCGAATATCTGCGACAGGATGATGAAGCCGCAGCGATCTTTGCAGATGTGATGCGAGTGACCACGCGTGAAGCTGAAAGCCACCTGTTTGCGCATTATCACTTTCCTGCTTTCACATGCGCAGTGGACGTGGGGGCGAACCAGGGCAGCCTGCTGCGACGTTTGCTCAGCGAAAATCCCGGCACCCGCGGCGTGCTGTTCGATCTTGCACCAACCGCTGATAAGGCGCGCGCCTCAATTGCCGGGACTGATCTGGCAAGCCGGATCACTTGCAAGGGTGGTAGCTTTTTCGAAGAAGTGCCTGGCGGTGGAGACCTCTACCTGCTCAAGCAGATCCTGCATGACTGGAGCGATGACGAGGGGCTGCAAATCCTCGCCTCCATCCGCAAGGCGATGGTGCCCGGCACCCCGCTGGTGGTGATTGAGCGGCTGATGCCGGAGGCTCCGAAGCCTTGCGAGGCGATAGACGTCGACATCCTCATGCTGCTGTTGACCAGCGGCCACGAACGTACTGTTGCAGCCTATAGTGCGATGCTGGAACGTGGTGGGTTCGAAGTCCGCCGCGTGGTGGGCGAAACGGGTGAGCAGGGGGTGCTGGAAGCTGTCGCGGCCTAG
>CAZYAL010000069.1:0-2889 GCA_964645635.1 uncultured Sphingomonadaceae bacterium
GGCGGCTCTCTTCCGAGGGCCGCCGTTCTGCGTTGTGGGGCACGCCGCTTCCAGAAGGCGCATGGCCAGTGGAGCGCCTCTTCGATCAGCCCTGGCAAAGTGGCCAGTCCCCTTGCGCATTGTGCGGCAGAGATTACTCCTGCAACTTGATTGCAAAGAGAAAGCAGCCACACGCCGCATGCATAAGGATCGCGCTTTGTGAAGAACAGCTTGCCCGCCCTTGCGGCGGTGCTCCTCAGCAGCACTGCCTTTGCGACACCAGTCAAGGCCCAGACGCCTGAAGAAGTGGCCGAGGCAGCGCTAGAGGCAGCGCCCGTCTGGGATGGCCACAATGATGTGCCGATCCAGCTGCGTGGCCGCCGTGGCAATGTTCTGGAGGGTTTCGACTTTCATAACACCCATGCTGAACCGGGCTGGGGCGGTGGCCCTGAAAGTCCCATGCATACGGACCTCGCTCGCCTCGATCGTGGCCGCGTGGGGGCGCAGTTCTGGTCTGTCTACGTCAGCGCGAACATGCCCGAGGCAGAAGCAGTGCAGGCCACCATCGAACAGATCGATGTGACCAAGCGTCTGATCGATCAGTATCCCGATATTCTGCAACTGGCGCTGACTGCAGATGAGGTGCAGGTGGCGATGGATAATGGCAAGATCGCTTCGTTAATGGGCATGGAGGGCGGGCATTCGATCGGCTCCAGCCTGGGTGTAATGCGGCAGATGTTTGACCTTGGCGTGCGGTATATGACGCTAACCCACTCGGCCAACACGCTGTGGGCGGACAGCGCAACCGATGATCCTGAGCATGACGGCCTCACTGAATTCGGTGTGCTGGTAGTGAAGGAAATGGCCCGGCTCGGTATGCTCGTCGATCTCAGCCATGTAAGTGAGGCGACCATGCTCGATGCCATGGAGGCCACTGACGGACCGGTGATCTTCAGTCATTCGGGTTCACGCGGCGTGAACGGCCATTCGCGCAACGTGCCCGACAATGTGCTTACCCGCCTGCGCGATCAAGGCGGCATAGTGATGGTGGTGGGCTTGCCTGGGTACCTCAGCGAAGATCAGCGCCGTTGGTCCGCTGCAAGGCAGGCCGAGCGGGCGCGGCTGGATACATTGTTCCAGGGCCAACCCTCGCAGGTCGGCGCAGCAATGGCCGAATGGGACACGGCAAACCCAACGCCACTCGCGACGGTTTCTGACATGGCGGACCATATCGACCATATCCGCGAGGTTGCGGGGATTGATTACATCGGCCTCGGCGGCGACTATGATGGCATGGAAAGCGGCCCTGTGGGGATGGAGGATGTGTCAGGCTATCCAGCACTGTTCGTGGAGCTGGCGCGTCGCGGATACAGCCAGCAGGACCTCGAAAAGATTGCCAGCCGCAACATGATGCGCGTGCTGCGCGAGGCAGAGGCCTATGCCGCCAGCCTGTCAGGCATGAGGCCTATCGAGAGTCCGGTCGGCTGATTGCCTGGCCGGTTTTCGAACGGCTAGTTGGTCAATGCAGGCACGATCCATACGGCGGACATGGCGATCACCGCCAGTGTCAGGCTGATTGCCAGAACCCAGCGCATGATGTTCGGGGTGCTGCCCCTGCGCGCTTCATCGGTATCGACGTGAATTTCGTCACCACGGCGTTCCATAAGTCATCCCTTCCGTATTTTCTGCTTTAGGAGTGCAGGAAATACGGTTGAGGGCGGCCAAGGTTCCGGGCACCGGCATGCGGGTTTTGGTCCCGCAGGAGCTGGAAATCAGTCCCGGAGCAGGTCGTTGATGCCGGTTTTTGAGCGGGTTTGCGCGTCCACAGTCTTCACAATCACGGCGCAATAGAGGCTCGGCCCCGGGGTACCGTCGGGCAGCGGCTTGCCGGGCATGGAACCGGGCACCACCACTGCATAGGGCGGGACCTTGCCCATGTGCACTTCGCCCGTCGAACGATCTACGATTTTGGTCGACGCGCCAAGGTAGACGCCCATGGAGAGCACCGCGCCTTCGCCTACGATCACCCCTTCGGCCACTTCCGAACGCGCACCGATGAAAGCGCCGTCACCGATTATCACCGGGCCAGCCTGCATCGGTTCGAGAACGCCGCCGATGCCCGCTCCGCCGGAGATATGCACATTCTTGCCGATTTGCGCGCATGAGCCGACCGTGGCCCATGTGTCTACCATCGTACCTTCATCGATATAGGCGCCGATGTTTACGAAGCTGGGCATGAGGACCACGTTCTTCCCGATGAAGCTGCCCTTGCGGGCGACAGCGCCGGGAACGACACGGAAACCGGCTTCGCGGAAGCGGTTCTCGCCCCAACCTGCAAACTTGCTGGGTACCTTGTCGAATGCCGGAGCACCGGCAGCGCCGCCCGGCACCACGGTATTGTCATTCAGGCGGAAGGACAGCAGCACCGCCTTCTTGAGCCACTGGTTTACATGCCAGCCGCCATTGCCATCGGGTTGGGCCACGCGGGCGCCGCCGTTGTCGAGCAGTTCGAGCGCCGCTTCCACCACTTCGCGAACATCGCTGCTGGCTGGCGTAACAGTGTCGCGCGCTTCCCACGCGGCTTCGATGGCATTTTCCAGATCGGCGCTCATGGCCCATTCCCCTACGGTTATTCGTTTCGGTCATGCCGCTAGCTTGCATGGTGGCCGCGGGCAAGGCGCAATCGAAGGTTAAGCCCTCACGTGCGAATACGGATTAGACAAATCAGCTTTTGGTGATGACAATGCAAGAAAATCAGTTCGAAAAATACTAGGTAAAGCAAATGGTTATAGGTGGTGGGCCAAAGCTGAGGGACCGGGTCGCCATGATCGCCGTGGCGAGCGCACTGCTGGCTTCTTGCGGGGGTAGCACGGGCGGCGGGCCTGTGGCCACGCCGCCTGCCCCCACACC
>CAZYAL010000069.1:2989-4361 GCA_964645635.1 uncultured Sphingomonadaceae bacterium
CCCACTCCCACTCCCATTCCCATTCCCACACCTACTCCGACAGCGACCTTTAACCAGCTTGCGGTGCCAGCGCAGTTCAACACGCAGGAGTTCCGCCGCTCGGATGGGCCAGGCCAACACAATGCCCATGTTGCCTGGGACGGGGGGATTACCGGAACAGGGGTCACCATCGCGGTGATCGACAGCGGTATCGATGTCGATAGCCCTGAATTTGCAGGCCGCTTATCTTCCGCTTCAACCGATCTCTACCCCAGCCGGGACCAGTTGAACGCCAGTGACGACCATGGCACCAATGTCGCAATGGTCGCAGCGGCTGCACGCGATGGCACCGGCGTGCTGGGAATGGCGTGGAGCGCCTCGATCATGGCCATCCGCGCGGACGAGCCGGGCAGCTGCGCTTCGGACAACCCTTCCGATCCTGCCGCCGAATGCAGCTTCCTCGACAGCGCCATCGCGAGCGGGGTGGACCATGCGGTGGCTAATGGCGCGAAGGTGATCAACATCTCGCTGGGGGGAGCAGGCGGGGCCAGTACCCAGCTTGAATTGTCGGTTGCCAACGCCACGGCAGCAGGCGTGCTGGTGGTGATCGCATCAGGCAATGACGGATCTTCCGGGCTTGAGGACTTCGGCAAGGAACTCATCGCAGCGGGCAACGGCGCGGTGCTGCTGGTAGGTTCTGTGGACGAAAACTACGTGATCTCGGACTTCACCAACAAACCCGGTGTCAACACCGATTTCTTCATCGCCGCTCGCGGAGAGGCAATCTGCTGTACCTATGAAAACGGCGAAATCTTCGTCGATAGTGAAGGCTTCGTCTACCTTTTTTCCGGCACCAGCTTTGCCGCGCCGCAAGTGGCAGGGGCGGCGGCGTTGCTGACGCAGGCCTTCCCCAACCTCACCGGGCAGGAAATCGCCGAGATCCTGCTGCGTACTGCCTTCGATGCGGGCGCGACGGGGGATGATGCCGTCTACGGGCGGGGCATCCTTGATATCAATGCCGCCTTCCAGCCGCTTGGTGCAACCAGCATCGCTGGCTCCCCGACACAGCTCTCGCTTTCCGGGATGACTGGCACGGCCTCGCCTGCGATGGGTGATGCGCTGTTGAGCCAGAGCCTGCAATCGGTGATAACCGACACCTTCGGCCGCGCGTTCGATGTCGAACTCGGCCCGGGGCTGCGCGCTGCCCAACAGGCGAACCCGCTGCACGGTGCGCTGGCTTTACAACAAAGACAGGTTACCGGCGGCAACGAGCGCGCCTCGGTTGCCTTCTCCATTTCCGATCGCGGGCAGGTCGAAAGTCTGCGTCTGCAGCGCGGAGAGGCTGAGCAGGCGCGTGTTCTCGCCGCCCGGGTGGCACTGCAACTCTCGCCGC
>CAZYAL010000070.1:0-4346 GCA_964645635.1 uncultured Sphingomonadaceae bacterium
CCCACTTTGGTTGCTAGCTTGGCAGCGCTGATCTTTTCAGTCAGTTCCATGACCCGGACGAAGCGTTCTTCCTTCACCTCTTCGGGTACATGGTCTGGCAAGGCATTGGCTTGCGCGCCTTCGACCGGTTCGAAGCGAAATGCGCCAACACGGTCAAGCTGTGCTTCCTCCAGCCATTCGAGCAGATACTGGAAGTCCTCTTCCGTCTCTCCGGGAAAGCCAACCACGAAGCTGGAACGGATCGCGATATCGGGGCAGATTTCACGCCATTTGGCGAGGCGTTCGAGCACCTTGGCTTCGTTTGCCGGGCGCTTCATGGCTTTGAGCACTTTGGGGCTGGCATGCTGGAAGGGAATGTCGAGGTAGGGCGTGATCAGCCCTTCAGCCATCAGCGGGATCACCGCATCGACATGCGGGTAGGGGTAGACATAGTGCAGCCGCACCCACGGCGTTTCACCTTGCGGCGTGCGCAGCTGACCCAGTTCGCGGGCAAGATCGGTCATATGGGCGCGTACGGGGTGGCCCTTCCATGTCCGTTCTTCATGGCGGGTGTCCACGCCATAGGCAGAGGTGTCCTGGCTGATCACCAGCAGTTCCTTTGTCCCTGCAGCGACCAGCTTTTCCGCTTCGCGCAGCACGGCATCCACCCGGCGGCTCGCCAGTTTTCCGCGCAGGTCCGGGATAATGCAGAAAGCGCAGGAGTGATTGCAGCCCTCGGAAATCTTCAGGTAGCTGTAGTGCCGCGGGGTAAGCTTCACCATTTCATCGCTGGGTTGCGGAACAAGGTCGATAAAGGGGCCTTGCGAGGGCGGGGCGGCGGCATGCACCGCTTCGACCACATCTTCATACTGGTGCGCGCCGGTAATCGCGAGGACGCCGGGATGGCGCTTGCGGATCAATTCGGCTTCGTCACCCATGCACCCGGTCACGATGACGCGGCCGTTCTCAGCAATCGCTTCGCCGATCGCGTCAAGGCTCTCTTCCTTGGCGGAATCGAGGAAACCGCAGGTGTTGACGAGCACCACGTCCGCGCCTTCGTAATCAGGCGACATGGCATAGCCGTCTGCCCGCAACCTTGTGAGGATGCGTTCGGAATCAACCAGCGCCTTGGGGCAGCCAAGGCTGACCATGCCGACGCGCTTCTGTTCTGGGATACGGCTTGCCATGGCGCGCGCCACTACACCCCTTCTTTCAAGAGCGCCAGAGCCTCCCACGCCCTCCACCCTTCCACCCGGAACAGTTTCGGATACAATCCGGGTGGAAGGGTGGAGGGTGCGGGAGGCCCGGACCCGAAGCGAAAACCAAGGGAGTGGGATAATGGGACCCGTAAATTGGTTGGCAGTTGTGCTCGGCGCGGCGGCATTCTTCGCCACGGGCGCGGTCTGGTACAGCTTTCTTTTCGGCAAGGCATGGCAGCGCGCAAGCGGCATGACGAAAGAAAAGGTGGCGGGCGTAAACATGCCGCTGATCTTCGGCCTGTGCTTCCTTGCTGAACTGGTGGTTGCGTGGATGCTCGGCCACCTCATCGCGCGGACGAACCCGGCACCGCATGTGATCATGATGTTCGCAGTCGGCTTCGGCGCTTTCGTGATGACACCTGCGATCGCGATCAATTACCTCTACCAGCGGCAGAGCCTGAAGTTGTTCCTGATCGATGCCGGGCACTTCATCGTCGGCATGTCGGTCATGGGCGGGGTGTTCATTCTGCTCAGTTGAGCAAGCATCAGCTGGCGATTTCGCCCTTTTGGAAGGCACTTTTGGTGGGGCGGATCTCCACGATGATATCGCCTTCCTGAAGTACGCCAACTTCGTCTTCCCAGAAGCCGCGCGCGCCGCCGTTGCGATAAACACGCAGCCCCTTGCCGCCGGTCTTGAGGTCGTCCAGCGACCCGCCGATCTCTTCAGGGCGCACTGGCCGTTCGATCAGCTGCACTCGCCCGGTGACCGAAGCAAGGTCCGAAAGGTACTCCGAAATATGTGCACCCTGCGCGCTGCCTGCCAGCAACAAGCCGGTAAAGTGCACCGGGTTGATGACATTGTTAGCCCCGGCCTGATGCGCGAGGATTTCGTTGTCGGATGCGCGAACCACCACAGTGATCGGGACATTGGGCGCAAGGTGGCGCACGGTAAGCACGATCAGAATGCTGGCATCGTCTCGGCCTGCAGAAACCAGCACGGTCTGCGCTTCTGCAATTCGTACCGCCATCAGGCTATCGTCGCGTGTGGCGTCTGCCTCGATCACGTTGCAGCCCAGCTCTTCGGCCATTTGCAAGCGTTCCTCGCTCGGGTCCATGACAACGATATTGCCGGGATCGGCGCCGCGTTCGATCAGTTCACGAACGGCTTCGGAGCCGGACACGCCGAACCCGAGGACCACGATATGGTCTGCAAGATGGCTCTGGATGCGGGCCATGCGGAACTTCTCCCAGCTTCTCTTGATGATGAAATTATAGGCTGTGCCCACGAAAATGAAGAGCACGGCAAAACGCACCGGCGTCACGATCAGCGCCTCTACCAGACGCGATCGGTCGCTGATGGGATGGATATCGCCAAAACCGGTGGTGGTGATGGAAATCATCGTGAAATAGACCACGTCCATGAAGCTGACGTGACCATCGGCATTGTCCACCAGCCCGGCACGGTCCCACCAGTGGATCAGCACAACGGACATTATCAGCGTGAAGGCGAGGCCAAGGCGGATGCTGATGTCCCCCCAGACGGGCACCTTCACCGCGCGGCGTAATGGACGAAAGCCGCGGCGGCGCACATCGGTGTGTACAGGGCTCTTGCGCTCGCGGGTCATCCCTCGAACCGCTCCGACAAGCTGCCGATAGCGGTATAGTTGGTGAGGTCGAGTTGCAGCGGAGTGACCGAGACATAGCCATCAGCCACGGCCTCAAGATCCGTTCCGTGATCGAGCGTGTGCTCCATCTCCTCGAGCCCGAACCAGTAGTATGGCCTTCCGCGCGGGTCGCGCCCTTCGACCAGGCTGCCGCGATCGTAATCATGGAAGCCCTGCCGCACTACGCGCACGCCCTTCACCTCATCCGGTGCAAGGCCGGGAAAGTTGACGTTGATCAGCGAGCGCCTGGCCATCGGCGCATCCACGAGCACGCGCAGGATCTTTTCCGCCCAGCCTTCTGCCGCATCGAACACGGAGCCGCCGATACGGCCTGCCACCATCTGCACCTGGCTCAGCGCGATGGCGGGAATGCCGGCGAGGGCACCTTCCATCGCTGCCGATATCGTGCCCGAATAGGTGATGTCATCCGCCAGGTTCTCGCCCGCGTTGATGCCGGAAATGACGAAGTCCGGCCGCTTGTCAGGGAAGAGCTTGCGCAGCGCCAGGTTCACCGCATCCGTTGGCGTGCCGGTGACGGAGAAGCGCTGGTGGCCGTGTTCGCGCAGCCGCACCGGATGTTGCAGCGTCAGCGAATGGCCCGCGCCCGATTGCTCTTCCGCCGGGGCGCAGACCCAGACATCATCCGAAAGCTTGCGTGCGACAGCTTCCAGCAGCTCCAGCCCCGGAGCGTGGATGCCATCGTCGTTGGTGAGCAAAATGCGCATCAGCCGTCAGGTAGCAGCTTAACCAGCCCGCCCATATAGGGCTTCAGCACCTCTGGCACGGTGACCGAGCCATCCTCGTTCTGGTAATTCTCCAGCACCGCCACTAGCGTGCGGCCTACCGCAAGGCCGGAACCGTTCAGCGTGTGGACGAAGTCCGTCTTTTTCGCGCCGTCTGCCGGACGGAAGCGGGCGTTCATGCGGCGGGCCTGGAAATCGCCGCACCAGCTGATCGAGCTGATCTCGCGATAGGCATCCTGCCCCGGCAGCCACACTTCAAGGTCAAAGGTCTTGCGCGCGCCGAAGCCCATGTCGCCGGTGCACAGCAGAACCTTGCGGAACGGCAGTTCGAGTGCCTTCAACACAGCTTCTGCGCTTTCCACCATGTGCATGTGTTCGGCGTGCGCATCTTCCGGGCGGCAGATCGCGACCAGTTCCACCTTGTCGAACTGGTGCTGGCGGATGAAGCCGCGCGTATCCTTGCCGGCCGCGCCAGCCTCGCTGCGGAAGCAGGGGGTGAGCGCAGTGAGGCGGATCGGGGTGGAGAGATCGTCGATGATCATCTCGCGCACCGAATTGGTGAGGCTGACTTCGGCAGTGGGGATAAGCCAGCGGTCGTCCGTGGTGCGGAACAGGTCTTCAGCAAACTTCGGCAACTGGCCGGTGCCGTAGACGGCTTCGTCACGCACAAGCAGCGGCGGGGCGCATTCGGTGTAGCCGCGTTCACCCGTCTGCAGGTCGAGCATGAACTGCGCGATGGCGCGGTTGAGGCGGGCCATGCC
>CAZYAL010000071.1:0-4276 GCA_964645635.1 uncultured Sphingomonadaceae bacterium
GTCAGCGGCGGCATTGCCATGCTTGGCGGTATCAAAGCTGGGGCGGTTGACCAGCACGGGCCGCCCGTCCTGCAGCAGCAAGCCCCAGCCGGTGTGCCAGCCGCCCTGCACGAACACCGGGCCAGACGCGTTATCGCTGTCCACCTCGACCTCCGCGACGATACGCCAGCGGCCATTGAGCGGCGGAACGTCAGCCGCGACATAGCGGCGACCCGCCTCGGTGAAGGAATAGCTGGCGCGATTGGCCAGCGCGAGCGGGCGCACGCCGGGAGCCAGCAGCACCATCACGTCATTCTCGACCGGCAGCACGTTGTTCGCCTCAGCCACATGGCGCAGCGATGCGATCATCTGCTGCACCTTCCCGGGATTGTCAGCGGCGAGGTTGCGCGACTGCGAATAATCCTCGGCGAGGTTGTAGAGCTCCCAGTCATAGTCCGCGAGATCGCCCGGGATCGGGGTGCGCGCAGAGACGCGGTCCCACGGCGGGCGCTGCATTGTTGTACCGAGAAACCAGCCATCCTCGTAATAGCCGAAATTGCCGAGCATCTCGAAATACTGGCTGTCAGCCGGGTCTGGCGCATCCGCCGCGCCGAATTCCGCCAGCAGGCTGGCGCCATCGATGGGCAGTTGCGCCACCCCGGCAAAGCTCTCGGGCGCGGTAATGCCTGCCGCCTCGTAGATTGTTGGCGCAATATCGGTGATATGGCTGAAGCGATCCACCACCGCGCCGTGCCGCGCGATGCCGACAGGCCAGCTGATCGCCATGCCTGAGCGGATGCCGCCCAGCGCTCCCGCTACGGACTTGCCCCATGGGAACGGCGTATTGGTGGCCCAGGCCCATGCCGAGGGGTAGCCACCCCAGCTTTGCGGCGAACCGAGCAGATCGATCTCTTCGGCCAGCTCCTCATATCCGGGTTCTTCCCCAAAGAAGTAGCCCCACTCGTTGGCCCCACCGTGATAGCTGGCCATGTCGCCGCCATTGTCGCCTTGCAGGTAGATCACCAGCGTGTTGTCATATTCGCCGGTGCGCTTTAGCTCATCGAGGATGCGGCTGACCTGGTAATCATGGCATGAGAGCTGCGCGGCGTAGATTTCCATCATCCGGGCAGCCACGCGCTGCGCCTCTGGCGAAAGCGAATCCCATGCGGGAAGCTGCGCCGGGCGCGGCGTGAGCACGGCATCGGCGGGGATAACGCCCAAGGCCTTCTGCCGTTCGAAGATCATCTCCCGCGCAGCGTCCCAGCCCATGTCGAACTTGCCGTGATAGCGCGCGATCCACCGTGCCGGGGCCTGGTGCGGCGTGTGCGGTGATCCGGGGGCGAGGTAGATGAAGAACGGCGCATCAGGCGCGCTCATCTCGCGGCGGCGGAGCCATTCGATGGCCTTGTCCGACAGGTCCCGGTCAAGGATGTAGTCAGGATCTGTTGGCGGATCGATCTGGGTGGTGTTCTCCACCAGTTCGGGCGCGAACTGGTCTGCCCAGGCGGCGTTGAAGCCGTAGAAATAGTCGAAACCGAGGCCGGTGGGCCAGCGGTCGAACGGCCCCATAGATCCTGCTTCCCATTCGGGCGTGTTGTGGTTCTTGCCAAGGAAGGCGCTGACATAGCCATGCTCACCCAGCACGTCCGCTATCGTAGCCGCGCTGTCCGGGATTACAGAGGTATAGCCGGGCAGGTCTCGGCTGAGGTTGGTGATCGCGCCATTGCCCACCGCATGGTGGTTGCGACCCGTCAGCAGCGCCGCGCGCGAGGGTGAGCACATGGCGGTTGTGTGGAAGCGGTTGAAGCGCAGGCCCTCTGCGCCAATCGCATCGAAAGTGGGCGTATCGACCAGACCGCCAAAGGAACTCGCTGCACCAAAGCCAACGTCGTCGGTTATGATCAGCAGCACATTGGGCGCACCTTCGGGAGCAGCGGCGCGCGCCGGGTAGTTGCTCCAACCCTCCGGTGCCTGGGCGACGACAGCCTGCGTCAGCAGGCCTGCAACCACCACCCCCAGGGCAGCAATGCGACGGGGGATGGCTCCCAGCATCCTAGCTTCCCGATGCCTGCGGGCGGTAGAAGATCGGCGACGTCCACGCGCGCTCCTGCAGCGATGAAGGGGTGCTATCAGTCAGCGCCATGTTGTTACGCACGGCAAGGTAGGTGGACCAGCGGGGCGTGGGGATTTCCAGCACACGGGCGTAGTAGATCGCCTGCTGCGACGGATCGAAATCCGGGTCAGCCCAGGTGGCGAACAGTTCCTCGCTGCCGATGTCATTGGTCCATGTGGCGGTTGCGGTATCGACCATGTTGCCCACCGGCTCAAGCGAACCGTCAGCGCGGATCGCGCGGCCGTCGGACCATGCGACGTCATAGATCTTCTCGTGAGACTGCCCACCTTCGCGCCACAGCTTGACGATCTGCGCACGGTCGAGATTGCCCGACAGCGGGTCCTTCACCGCTTGCACCACGAAATTGGGCTCGGACCTTGCCGCCATCGCGGGCAGCAAGCCGCCCATCGGCACACCCCAGCGATAGGCCTCGCGCGCCCAGTCTGCGCCATGGGCAAAGCTGGACGGATCGTTCCAGCCGCCGAACATCCGCACCCGCATGCGCGGGCCGGAGGTGGCGAATGTCTCGCGGCGGCGCAGCGCATCGAAGATCGCCTCGCGCGTATTGGCATCTGCCCAAACACCGGTGATGCCGGATGCACCGAGCACCGCCAGCGTACCGCCGAACAGCGGATCTTGCCGGTAGAGCACGCGTGCCGGGTTCGCCTGGTCATCGCTGGTGCCCAGCGCGCCGGGGAAGTTGTCTTCCTCACTCGCCGAAATGCCCGAGTGGTAGTCGCTCGCACCGACGAAGCCGAACTCATAGGGATTGAGGCCGGTGATCTCAGCCAGTTCCATGCCGCGCATCAACGCCGGACGCAGGTAGCTGCCGACCTTTGGGTTGCTGGTGTTCCCGTAAGGCTCGAAGTCGGCAAAGGGATCATCCGGCGACAGTTCGGGCCGCGTTTCGCTGGTGCCCTTCTTCTGGGTTATCTCGGCCAGCGGCTCGTTGCGGCGGCGCAGTTCGGCGTATTCGGGGCCGATCGGCTCGCCATAGCTGTCTTCCAGCGCGAAGGACGCACCGCCGCTGAGGTTGGGATTGTGCGGGATCATCAGCGAATCGATGCCCGCAGCGCGGTTGCTTTCAGCATAGGCCCACAACGCTTCGGGATGCATCGAATCGGTCGCCCCGAAAGGCACCACCGGATAGTTCGGCCCGCGAAATATCACGTTGCGATGCAGGCTGGTTCCGGTGTCGAGGAAGGTGGGTGAATATTCAAAGCCCACCAGCGCTGTAAAACGGCCCGGCTGGTTGTGACGCTGGGCGGCATCGACGATGTCCATCCAGTGGCCCTGCACCAGCGCGGGATCGTTGAGGCCCGCCACGTCCTCGCCCATCAGACCCGCGAGCGAGGGATTGGCGAAGGGGTCTTCCGGCGGGGCCTTGAAGCCGATCTTGGAGAGAATGTAGCGCGGCAAGTCGAGCTCACCGCGCGCTGCAAGGCGCACATTGCCGAGATATTCGGCATGGTCCGTCACCGCGAGGAAATCGAGCGGGGCATGCCGCCGCACCATCTGCCCGTTATATTCCACCGCCTCGCCCTTGGCGAAGCGATAGGCATCGTCGGGCAGCGTCTCGACCCCGAACTCGCCCGCAGCATCAAGCGAATAGCTGGTGTGGAGATGCAGGTCGCCGAAGAGAACCACCCGGTCACCCGGATCAAGCGCCACCTGGACTTGCGGCTCGGTCGCATCGACGTTTGCAGGCTCGCCAGCACCGTCGCCGCCAGCACAGGAAGCAAGCGCCAGCGCCAGCGCCGAAACCCCCGCAAAGCCGCAGGGTTTCGCGCCCCGTAAGGGTGTTTCTCCGACCTTGCGCATGATCCTCTCCTGCAAAGATAGTATAACTGTATTGTATATTATTCGCGGTCGCAATACGAAATGCCGCCAATCGAGCCGGGCATCCCCGATGTCCGCCCTGAGACACTTCCCCGCCTGCTCCCTCGATCTCTCTGACAGGCGGGGAAGTGTTTCCGGGACAGGCGGTAGCGATTCTTGTGAGCCATCGCAGATGGTCTGAAATGGATGACAGGGCGCTGCCATGATGCCAGAGACGATTGCGCCCGATCCGGGCGCGGACCTGAGACGATATACCGAGGAATCCTGAGACCATGACGACCCATTATGATGCCATCATTGTCGGCACCGGCCACGGCGGCGCGCAGGCTGCGCTGGCGCTGCGGC
>CAZYAL010000072.1:0-3892 GCA_964645635.1 uncultured Sphingomonadaceae bacterium
GGCCGTTCGCGCGGCGCCTTGAAATAGGTCGATGCTGCATCGAAGAACTTGCCCATCACCGGATCTTCCGGGTCATGGCAGCTGACTTCGGCGTGGACGTGGACGTCAATGGCGCGGATCTTGTTCAGATCGATAGGCATCGGTTTCTTCCTGCGACTGGTTTTAACCACGTCTAAACACCACAAAACCCGCTGCCGCAATGGCAGAGCGCGTCCTGTGACGTTTTGCGATAGTTCTCTGCAGGATTACTCGGCGGCTTCGACCGATCCCTCTCCATCCTGCTTCGCAAGGCGGGCGACCAGGCGATTGAAGATGGTGACGCCCTTGTCATGCGCGGTGGGCATGATGTGCGGATTTGGCGTGTTGTCGATCACGCGCTGCTGCGCCTCGATCATCACCTTGTCCTCATGGAAGGCCTGCCCCGCCACGCCCATCAATGCATCACGCAAGGCTTCGTCGCCATGCCCCACACGTGGCCCCCAGCTGAAGAAATAGCGCGAGGTTTTTGGGCCGGTCGGGGTCACGGCCTGGCTGGTGAAGGTGACGCCGGACACGGCCTTGGACAGATCAGGCACGCCGAAATCGAGGCTCTGTGCCGTGCCGGCCGGATAGTTCCCGCCCCACATCAGCAACACTCCGGGGATGAGGAAATCATAGCACATATAGCTGTCCATCGGCTCGGAAGACATGCGTTCGGCCTGTCCGTATGTGTCGACCAGCCAGCGCGAAAAGCGCACGCCGCGTTCCAGCGTTTCCAGCTTGGGTTGGCTTTCGGCAAACTCCGGTCCCGCTCCAAAGCTTTCGGCATGGACATAGGAGAGGTGGCTGAAATCGAGGAGGTTGTCATTGATCAGCCGTGCCTCGGCATCATAATCAAGGAAGCCGTGGCCGAGGATGTAGTCCGGGTCTTCCAGACCAACCGCAGGCGGGATCAGCGCCTCGTCTGCCTTTGCCGGATCGCCCATCCACACCCACAGCCAGCTGTGCCGGTCGACGACAGGGAAGGAGCGCACCCGGGCATCCTTGGGGATCAAATCCTGTCCGGGAATTTCGGTCACCTTGCCATCGGGATCGAACAGCAGGCCGTGATACATGCAGCGCAGCCGGTCTCCCTCGCAGCGGCCGAGCGAGAGCGGGGCGAGGCGATGGACGCAGCGATCTTCCAGCGCTGCTATCTGGCCACTCTCACCGCGATAGATGACGACAGGTTCGCCAAGGATCGAGACGGCAAGCGGCTTGCCCGCGTCCAGCTCCGTGTTCCATGCCGCGACATACCACGCATCGCGCACATAGGTGCCCATTTCGCTCATCCTGTATCTCCCATGGACTCGACTTTGCCCTAGTGAACAGCAAAGCGTCGCCCATGGCAAGGTTTACGTTGTAAGTTTAGGCCGGGACAGGCGGTCACCATGAAAAAGCCCGCCCCCGCGTGTGCGGGGGGCGGGCCTTTCGAAGTCGAACTGAGAAGCGGCTTATCAGAGCTTCATCATCACCGACTTGGTTTCGAGATAGGCTTCAAGGCCGAGGCGGCCCTGTTCGTGGCCAACGCCCGATTCCTTGTAGCCGCCGAACGGGATGCCAGCGTCGATCATGGCGTGGCAGTTCACCCAGATGGTGCCGGCCTGCAGCTTGCTGGCGATCTGGTGCGCGGCGGAAGCATCCTTGGTCCACACGCCAGCGGCGAGGCCGTAAGGCGTGTCGTTGGCTTCCTTCACCACGTCGTTCAGGTCATCAAAGCGCTGGGCCACGACCACCGGGCCGAAGATTTCCTCACGCACGACGCTCATCTGCGGGTTCACGTCGGTCAGGATGGTGGGGTTTACATAGTAACCGCCATCGCTGGAGGGCACGTCGCCGCCCATCAGCACCGAAGCGCCATCGCGCTTGCCGGCTTCGATGTAACCGAGGACGCGCTCATGCTGTTCCTTCGACACCAGCGGGCCCATGTGTGCATCGGGATCGAGCGAAGGAC
Organism: uncultured Sphingomonadaceae bacterium; assembly: GCA_964645635.1. Lineage (GTDB taxonomy): Bacteria > Pseudomonadota > Alphaproteobacteria > Sphingomonadales > Sphingomonadaceae > Alteraurantiacibacter. Next base: position 1,973 of record CAZYAL010000072.1, read on the forward strand.
GCGGTGCCCAGAACTGTGCGGTTTCGGCCATGCCTTCGACAACCTTGTCGAACACCGACTTGTGCGCATAGAGGCGCGAACCGGCGACGCAGACCTGGCCCGAGTTGAAGAAGATCGCTCCAGCAACGCCGGGAGCGGTTTCGGCAACATCGACATCGGGCATCACTACGACCGGGCTCTTGCCGCCCAGTTCGAGGGTGACGTGCTTCAGCGTATCGGTGGCGTTGCGGTTGATCAGCTTGCCGATTTCGGTCGAACCGGTGAAGGCCACCTTGTCGACATCGGGGTGCTTCACAAGGCGGTCACCACCGGTGTGGCCATAGCCGGTCACCACGTTGACCACGCCAGCCGGGATACCGGCTTCCAGCACCATGTCAGCCAGACGCAGCGCGGTAAGGCTGGTCTGTTCGGCAGGCTTCAGGATGGTGGTGCAGCCCGATGCGAGCACCGGAGCGATCTTGAGGCAGGCCATCAGCAGCGGGAAGTTCCACGGCACGATCTGTGCGCAGACGCCGACCGGTTCCTTCATCGTGTAGGCGAACATCATGCCGCCCGGCATGGTGTAGGGCGGCAGGGTCTCGCCGTTGATCTTGCCGAGCCAGCCAGCCATGTAGCGGATGTGTGCGGCAGAGCCGGGCACGTCGATCGCAGAGGCCATGCCCTTGGGCTTGCCTACGTCGATGGCTTCCAGCTCAGCGAACTCGTCAGCATGTTCCTCGATCAGGTCAGCGAGGCGGTGCATGATCTTTTCGCGCGCGATGGGCGGCATGTTGCGCCAGCGGCCATCGTCAAATGCAGCGCGGGCAGCAGCAACTGCGCGGTCAATATCCTTATCCGTTGCTTCAACGAACTTGGAGATGATCTTGCCCGACGAGGGATCTTCGACGTCGATGGTTTCGCCGCCGGAGCTGTCCACCCATTCGCCGTTGATGAAGAGCTGCGGCTTGCGGGCCAGCGCCTTCTTTACGGACTCCGAATATTCGCGCTGCGTGCGATCTATAGTGGTAACTTCATTCATGACGGGCTTCCTCTCCCAATCTTCGAAAACAGGTTGATCCGACTCCAAGCGGGTTCGCGGGGCCGGGGTTTACCAGAACAGCATATGGCTGCCTATGCCTCCGCGATCAAGCTAACGATCGTTACAATCCTTTCGCCTGATCGCGGTGTGGCAAGTCAGGTTCCGCCCAGTGCCTTGTCCTCATTTGCACGGAATATGAGGTATTGGCGGATATTTTCGACATCATCTTCGCCGAGGTCAGCCGCGAAGGAGACCATGCCGTTATGGGCAAAGGCTCCATCGATCACGATAGCCTTCATGGAATTAGGCATGTTGATCGCGCCCGAGTGCCTGAGGTCCGGGTTTAGCGCGCCGGCGACAGCAGCGTCGCCATGGCAACCGGAACACCAGCGGGCATAGGTTGCGCCACCAGCAGACAATTGTTCCTCGGTGCCGGTGTAGGGCGGCGGGTCAAGCGCACGCTGTGCCAATGCCGGGGCAGCAGGCAGAACGTCATCTGCACCTAGCTTGAAGACCATCAGGCGGCTGATATTGCGCGGGGTGCCGGATTTGGATGACAGCACGCCTGGCGCAATGTCCCAGACGCCGCCCCAGCCAACCATGACGGCGACATATTGTTCTCCATCGAGTGAATAGGTCATAGGTGCGGCGATCACGCCACTTTGCGTGCCGAAGGACCACAGCTCGTTTCCGTTGGAGGCATTGTAAGCGACGAAACGTTCGTCGGCCGTGCCTTGGAAAAGGAGGTTGCCAGCCGTAGCGAGCACACCGCCATTCCAAGGGCCTGTGTAATCAACGCGCCATTCCTCCCGGGCCTCGGCAACGTTCCACGCCACGAGCGCGCCGGTGGTTCCTTCAAGGCTGGCCGCGCGAATGGCTTCGTCTGCCGGCATGGCTGTGGC
>CAZYAL010000073.1:0-3780 GCA_964645635.1 uncultured Sphingomonadaceae bacterium
GAGCGTGATCCGGCCCTGGTGCTGGAAGACGTGCTCGAAGGCTATGAGACCGCTGAACGTGCACGCGATGTCTACGGCGTGGCGCTGTCCGGCTCAGTCGAAGACGAGACGCTGGCCATCGATGAAGCAGCAACCCGGCAGCTGCGGGCCTGACCTGCAGCCGACACGGACCAGATCAAAGGAAATACCATGAGCTATGAAGGCAAGGTCGTCGTTGTAACCGGTGCAGGATCCGGCATGGGCCGCGCGATGGTGCACGAATTCGCCAAGCGCGGCGCAAAGGTTGCTGCATTGGGACGCACGTTCGACAAGGTCGAGAAGGTGGCTTCCGAAGTTGAAGACAGCAGCGCAGTCCTGCCCATCCGCGCGGACGTCGTTTCCGAAGAAGACGTGAAGAGCGCCATCGACCAGGTCATCGCGAAATGGGGCCGGATCGACCTGCTGGTGAACAATGCCGGGGTGCTCGATTCCTACGAACCTGCCCACAAGGTCAGCCTCGAGGAATGGAGCCAGGTCATGGCGATCAACGCCACGGGCCCCTTCCTCACCGCCAAATATTCGATCCCGCACATGCTGGAACAGGGCAAGGGCGCGATCATCAACATCGCATCAACCGCATCGAGCAGCGCGGCAGGCGGCGGCTCTGCCTATACCGCTTCGAAGCATGCGGTGCTGGGCCTGACCCGGCAGCTGAGCTTCGAGTATGGCGGCCAGGGCATTCGCATTAACGCGATCAGCCCCGGCGCGACAGCTACACCGATGGCCATTCCCGCCGAGAAGACGGCGACCTCGCCGGACATGGAAGCAGCGGTCGCCACGGTCCCGGCCAAGCGCTGGTGCCAGCCAGAGGAGATTGCCAAGCTGGCGGCCTTCCTCGGCAGTGACGATGCGGATTACGTGCACGGCGCCGAATATGTGATCGACGGTGGCTGGCTGACCGCAGCGCGCGAGGCGTACTGACCTCCAGTCCAACCCCATCAGTAATTCAAGGAAGCAGAGCCATGTCGGGACGGGTCGAATGCAAGAATATCATCGTCATTGGCGGCAGCAGCGGGATGGGGCTGGCAGAAGCACAGCGCTTCATCGCTGAAGGCGCCAAGGTCGTCATCGCCAACCGCAATGCCGAACAGGGTGAGAAGGTTGCCAAAGAATTGGGCGATGCTGCAGCATACGTGCAGCATGATGTCGTAAGCGAGGACAGCTGGAGCAACCTCGTCGAAAAGGCGGAAGCGTTCTTTGGCGGACCGATCCATGCGCTGGTCAACAATGCCGGTATCCTTGTCGAAAAGCGGATGATGGACACCAGCCTCGAAGACTATCGCTTTCTTACGGACGTGATGCAGACGGGCGCATTCCTCGGCATGAAAGCCGTGGTGCCTTCGATGCAGCGTGCCGGCGGCGGTTCCATTGTCAACGTCTCTTCCACCGCAGGCATCGTCGGCTTCGAGGGCTTTTTCGCTTACACGGCTGCAAAATGGGCGATGCGCGGTATGTCCAAGACCGCCGCTCTCGAACTCGCTGGCGACAACATCCGCGTCAACAGCGTCCATCCCGGCGACACCGAAACGCCAATGATCGAAGGGCTCGGCTATGACCCCGCCGGCTACCCGCTCAAGCGCTTCGCCAAGCCGGAAGAAATCGCCGCACTGGTGCTGTTGCTCGTCTCCGACGAAGGGGCGTTCATCACCGGATCGGAATACGTCATCGATGGTGGCTACACCGCGCAATAGCAGCGCAACGGCCAACATTTTTCCTCGCATGCTTCAGGACCTGCCATGTCTGACCTTCCCCTGACCCCGTTCACCAAGATCATCGAGACTGCTGCTTCGGAGAGCTACAGCTCGTTCGATTTCAACGGCTTCAAATTCGCGGACATCGTGCGCGATCCGCTGGCGGACGTGGCGGCCGGGCGCGGCGGCGTGGCCATGCAGGATGTCTCCCCGATGATGAAGTTCATCATCAAGGGCAAGGATGCAGCGGCCTTCCTCGATTACATCTCGACCCGCAAGCTCAGCCACCTGCGTCCGGGCCGCGTGTCCTACTTCCTGATGGTCAACGAAGATGGCTTCGTGCGTGATGACGGCACAGCCTATCGCATCGCCGAGGATGAATTCCTGGTCCAGAGCGTCTCCAACCTCGCTGGCTGGATGGAAAGCAACAAGGGCAGCTTCGATGTAGAGATTTCCGAAGTGCAGACGCGCTGGGCGGAAATGTCCGTCTACGGCCTGTATTCGGCTGCCTTCCTCAAGGCGGCGGGGATCGAGGGCCTCGAAACGCTCAAGCCGTTCAACTTCATGGGCACGACCTATGCCGGCGCTGAACTGATCGTTTCGCGCACCGGTTTCAGCGGCGGGCTTGGCTATGAACTGATGATCCCGTGGGACGATGCCGAAGCAAGCTTGCGCGCGATCCTCGATGCGGCTGGCTGGGACAAGGTCACCTTCACCGGCAACTACACCGGCATCACCCTCCGGCTCGACATCGGTTTCCTGATCCCCGGCTGGGATTTCCCGGTGCCGGGCGTCGATCCCGAAGCAGACCCTGGCGGGTTCCGCACCCCCTATGACATGGGATGGGACTGGCTCGTCCAGCTGGACAATCGCGAAAACTTCCTCGGCAAGGCCGCCTTGGCCAAGGTGGCGCAGGAAGGCGCACGCTTTGCATTCCACGCGCTGGTTTTCGATGGCGAAGTTGACCCCGAAAGCATGACGGGAAGCCGGGTGTTCGATGCCAATGGCAAGGATATCGGCGGCATCTTCACCGGAGGCTACTCCGCCACCATCGGCAAGTTCGTGGGCTTCTGCAATGTCACCACTGGAAGTGCTGCCGCAGGGGCTGCGGTGAGCGCAGGCGACAGCAAAGCGGCCGGAACCTTGCGTGATTTGCCGCTGATCGAAGTCGCGGAGCGCGGACAGACCCCTCCCCCGGGTGTCTAAATCCGAGGCAAGTGTGGCGCGTGTCGTCACTACCGCAACAGATCCGTCATTTGGGGCTTGGCTTTTGGCCAGAACTTGATACTATCCTAACAAGCGTTCGTTAATTCCTATAATGCGCAAACGGGTTTCGAGTGAGTTCAGGAGCACAACAGATGACCGATGCAGCAACAATTTCCGAGGACGTCCTCCTGCCGTGGGCGGATCCCGAGTTTCGCGCCGATCCCTACCCCTGGTATGACCGCCTGCGCGAGGAAGCGCCGGTCTACAAGGACCCGCTCAATGAGCGGACCTATATCGTCTCACGCTATGAGGACATTGCCGAGTTCGGCAAGCACCCCTCGCTGACGATGATCGCCCCCTCCTGGGTAAAGAAGGACAAGGCAGCATGGGGCCGCTTCGAAGACTGCATTATCGTGAAGGACCCGCCGGAGCACGCCGCGCTTCGGCAGCGTGCCAACAACTGGTTCTCGCCCAAGGCCGTGAAGCAGTGGTCCGACGCCGCGGCTGATTGCGTGGAGGCGCTGATCGACGATCTGGGCCCGAACGGTATTGTCGAAGCCTATCGCAACATCGCCCTCATTCCCGCGCACCATGCCATGTGCAAGGCGCTGGGCTTCGCCAACGACGGCTTCGACACCGCCTCACGCTACATGATGGACTGCATGATGGCGCTGGGCGCTGCCGTGACCCCTGAAGAGGAAGAGCGCTGCCGCGTGGGCTTTGCCTACCTGCAGGACCGCGTCGATCACTACATTGCCGAAGCTCGCGCCAATCCGCAGCCGGGCATGGCATCTGCATGGCTTGACCTCGTCGCAGCTGGCGAGATGACCGAGACACAGCTCAA
>CAZYAL010000074.1:0-3595 GCA_964645635.1 uncultured Sphingomonadaceae bacterium
GCGCTTCCGGAACTCGCAGCAAGGGGCAAGCGGCAGTATCGCGCTGCGCCAGTCTCTCGGATCGAGGGGGAGGTGGCGGCTGTTCGGCAATCGGGTGCGCGCTACCTGTTCCATGACATGCCGGAATATCCTGCCCTCTTACGTGAGATTGAGGGCGCACCGCCGATCCTCACGGTGCGCGGGGACGTGTCGCTTGCATCGAAACCTTGCGTCGCAATGGTGGGAGCCCGCAACGCTTTCGCCGCCGCGGTCAAGCTGGCGCGCGATTTTGCCGCCGTGCTGGCAGGGGAGGGCTTCACGGTGGTATCAGGGCTCGGCCCGCGGCATAGATGGCGCGGCGCATGAAGGCGCCTTGGGCGCGGCGCTGGGCGGTACCATCGGAGTGATCGCAAGCGGGATCGACATCACCTATCCCCCGCAGCACGAAAAGCCGCAGGAACGCGTGGCCAGCGATGGCTTGCTGATCGCCGAGGAAGCGCCCGGCACCAGCCCGCGCGGCCAGATGTTCCCCAAGCGCAACCGCATCGTCGCCGGGCTCTCTGCCGGTACGCTGGTGGTGGAGGCTGCGCCCAAGTCCGGCTCGCTTATCACTGCAAGGCTGGCAGGAGAGGCGGGGCGCGAAGTCATGGCGATACCCGGCAGCCCGCTGGAACCGCGCACTGAGGGTTGCAACAAGCTGATCCGCGAAGGCGCGGTGATGGTGCAGTCGCCGGATGACGTGGTGGAATTGCTGTCTGGCTTTGGCGGCAATCCCCGATCGACCTTCCGTGAACCGGTATCTGCCTTCGATCATGCCGATGTGGATTATGACGCTGAACCTGCTGACGCTTCGGATATCGTGGGCCTGCTCACCACCGCGCCTGTTTCGGTAGACGAACTGGTCCGCCAAAGCGGTGAAAGTGCTGGCGCCGTGCAGATGGCGCTGCTTGAACTGGAGGTTGCAGGGCAGTTGCAACGCCATGCCGGCGGCAGGGTCTCGCTTCAGCCGGCAATTTAAGCAGTGACAATTGCCGGCTTGACGAATCTTGCTAAAGCTCACCACCCTCGCGCGTACGTACACGTGTAGGGACGACCTTTTTCAGATTATGCAGCTAGTCATCGTTGAATCGCCCGCAAAGGCGAAAACCATCGAGAAGTATCTCGGCAAGGACTTCAAGGTCCTCGCCTCATACGGTCACGTCCGCGATCTTCCGCCCAAAGATGGCAGCGTGCGGCCTGATGATGACTTCGCGATGGACTGGGAGGTTTACGCCGACAAGCGCAACCGCGACCAGGTAAAGGCCATTGCCGATGCAGCCAAGAAGGCAGACCGCCTGATCCTTGCGACTGACCCTGATCGCGAAGGCGAGGCTATCAGTTGGCACGTGCTCGACCTCTTGAGAAAGCGTAAGGCGCTGCCAGCTGACGTCGAACGTGTGACTTTTAACGCCATCACCAAGGCTGCGGTGACAGAGGCGATGAAGGCACCGCGCGCGCTGGACCAGGACCTTATCGATGCATATCTGGCGCGCCGCGCGCTGGATTACCTGTTCGGCTTCACCCTCAGCCCCGTCCTGTGGCGCAAGCTGCCCGGCGCAAAGAGTGCAGGCCGCGTGCAATCCGTGGCGCTGCGCCTGATTGTTGATCGCGAGCGGGAGATCGAAGCCTTCATCTCGCAGGAATATTGGTCTGTCACCGCGCAGATGGAGCAGGATGGCACCGGCTTCGAAGCACGACTGGTGAAATATGCTGGCGAGAAGATCGACAAGATGACGATCTCCGAACGCGGCACGGCAGAAGCTGCCAAGGCAGCGGTTGAGCAAGGCCGCTTCACTGTTGAGGATGTCGAGACCAAGCCGCTGAAGCGCAACCCCGCGCCGCCTTTCACCACCTCCACCTTGCAGCAGGAAGCCGCGCGCAAGCTGGGCTTTTCGGCAAGCCACACCATGCGCTGCGCGCAGTCGCTTTATGAGGCGGGGGCGATCACCTATATGCGTACTGATGGCGTGCAGATGGATGGCAGTGCGATTGCCGCTTGCCGCGATGCGATCGGTGAGCGCTATGATTCCGCCTACCTGCCGGAAAAGCCGCGTTTCTATGCCACCAAGGCCAAGAATGCGCAGGAAGCGCATGAAGCGATCCGCCCGACCGATTTTCGCCGTGATCGTGCCGGTTCGGGGGATGAGGCCAAGCTTTACGACCTGATCTTCAAGCGCGCTATGGCCAGCCAGATGGCTACCGCGCAGCTTGAACGTACCACCGTTACCATGCGCGATCCCACCGGGCAGCACGAGTTGCGCGCCACTGGGCAGGTGATCAAGTTCCCCGGCTTCATCGCCGTCTACAGCGAAGGGCGCGACGAGAAGGCGGACGATGATGACGACGGCCTGCTGCCGCTGCTGCGCAAGGGAGACGGCCCGCTTAAGAAGGCTGTCGATGCCACCCAGCACTTTACCCAGCCACCTGCGCGTTTCGCCGAAGCGAGCCTGGTGAAGCGGCTTGAGGAACTCGGCATTGGTCGCCCGTCGACTTACGCATCCACTATCCAGACGCTGCGTGATCGCGATTATGTGCGGATGGAAAAAAATCGCTTCTTTGCAGAGGATTCTGGCCGTTTGTTGACGGCGTTCCTTGAGCGATTCTTTCCCCGCTACGTCGCATATGACTTTACTGCCGGAATGGAAGACGAGCTCGATGAGGTTTCCGGGGGCCGGGAAGAATGGAAGGCGCTGCTCAGCCAGTTCTGGAAGGACTTCAAGCCCAAGGCTGACGAGGTCATGGATCAGCTTCCGTCCGAAGTTACGGAGGCGCTGGACGAGTATCTGTCCGACTACCTGTTCCCGAAGACCGAGGAAGGTATTGACCCGCGCGTGTGCCAGAAGTGCGTCGACGAAGGTCGCGATGCTGGTCGGCTGGCCCTTCGCGGAGGGCGCTACGGCGCCTTCATTGGCTGTTCGAACTATCCTGAGTGCACTTTCCGCCGGAAGTTCGGCCAGCCGGGTGAGGGCGACGGGTCTGACGATGCCGTGATGGGCAAGGACCCCGAAACAGGCCTCGATGTCGAACGCAAGACCGGTCGTTACGGCCCTTATGTGCAGATGGGCGAGGGCAAGGATGCCAAGCGCGCTTCTATCCCCAAAGACCTCGACGATTTCGACCTTGAATGGGCTCTGAAGCTGCTGGCCTTACCACGCATTATCGGCAATCATCCGGAAACCGGTGAACCGATCGAGACAAGCATTGGTCGCTATGGGCCTTATCTCCGGCACGATGGCAAATACGCCAAGCTGCAAGGCACGCGCGACGTGTTCGAAACCGGCATGAACGCCGCCGTCACGCTGCTGGCAGAAGCCGCTAACCGCAAGGGTGGCGGTGGGCGCGCGAAGGCGGAGCCGATCAAGACCTTTGGCAAGCATCCCGATACGGGTGAGGAAATGAAGGTCCTGCCGGGCCGTTATGGTCCTTATGTTACCGATGGCAGCAACCACGCTACTGTTCCCAAAGACACCAAGCCAGAAGACGTGACTGAAGAGCAGGCAATCGAGCTGATCCGCGCGCGTATCGCCAAGGGCCCTGCCAAGAAGGGTGGTAAAAAGGCGGCTAAGAAGAAGCCCGC
>CAZYAL010000075.1:0-3211 GCA_964645635.1 uncultured Sphingomonadaceae bacterium
GGCGGCATGCAGCTTGGGCCGATCAAGCCGCTCAACGATTGACTCTGGTCGCGTTTCGATACAATTTTACATTTAGTCCATTTCAAAATGGATAGTTGAGGCCAAAAGACCTCCAAGGAGAGAGCATGACCACCCCCGCGCGCGCCGCCATTTGCCGTGGCAACACCCAGCCTTTCAGTATCGAGGATGTCGAGCTGGACGAGCTGAAGCCTGACGAACTGCGCGTGCGCGTCGTCGCTTGCGGCGTATGCCACACGGACATGGCCGTGCGCGATGCACAGCTGCCCGTGCCGCACCCGGTGGTGCTCGGCCACGAAGGCGCGGGCATTGTCGAGGAAGTCGGCAGCGCAGTAACCGTCGCCAAGCCGGGTGACCGTGTGGTGATGAGCTTCAACAGCTGCGGGTCCTGCCCCAGCTGTGATATCGACGCGCCGACCTATTGCTACAACTTCTTCCCGCACAACTGGTCCGGCACCCGCGCGGACGGCTCGCCCACCATGTTCATGGGCGGCGAGAAGATGAATGCCAACTTCTTCGGCCAGTCGAGCTTCGCCACCCATGCCATCGCGCATCAGGCGAACACGGTGAAGATCGCTGATTCCGCCAAGGACATCCCGCTCGAACGCATTGCCCCCATCGGTTGCGGCCTGATGACCGGCGCGGGTGCGGTTCTGCGCTCGATGAAAGTGCGCGCTGGCATGCCCATCGCCGTGTTCGGCGCAGGCACCGTAGGCATGGCCGCGATCATGGCTGCCAAGATCGCGGGCGCAAACCCGATCATCGCGGTGGACGTGAATGGCAGCCGCCTTGAACTGGCGAAGGAACTGGGCGCGACCCATGCCTTCAACGCCAAGGACGGCGCGAATGACAAGATCAGGGAACTGGTGCCGCAGGGCCTCGGCTATGTGCTTGACACCACCGGCATCAACACCGTGATCCAGGATGCGTGGAACCTGCTCGCCCCCATGGGCATTTGCGGCATCGTCGGCGCGTCTGACCCGGCGGACAACCTCACCTTCAACGAAGCTGCCTTTATGGGCGGTGGCCGCCGCGTGATGGGCATCCTCGGCGGTGACAGCGACGTTGGCCCGTTCCTCAATGAGCTGCTCGACTATCATGTGAAGGGCCAGTTCCCCTTCGAAAAGCTGATCGGCTACTTTGATTTCGACGAAATCAACGAAGCCATCGAAGCCAGCGAGAACGGCTCTGTCGTGAAGCCGGTACTGCGCATCTCAGCCGAGTAAATGCCATGTTGAAGCGCCTGATCGCCATCGCCGCCATCCTCGTCTCTGCTCCGGCTCTTGCCGAGCATCACGAGGAAGAAGCGCCGCTGACGGTCGAGGTGCTGCGCACCAGCGCGGGTTCGCTGCACGTCAATTCCGCGTTGATCATGGGCAAGGAAGAGGCCGTGCTGGTCGATCCGCCCTTCACGCTGGCGGATGCGCACCGCGTGGCGGGCATGGTGCTCGATAGCGGCAAGCGGCTGACGCATATCTTCGTCACCCATGATCATCCGGACCATTTCTTCGCGATGGAAGTGCTGGAAGAGGCCTTCCCTGATGCCGAAATCGTGGCGCACCCCACCGTGGTGGAAGATATCTGGCGCTCGCTGCCGTTCAAGGTCGAACGCTGGAGCCCGATGCTGGCAGGCAACGGCCCCGCATATCCCGGCGCGCCGCATGCGCTCACCAGCGATGTGATCATACTTGAAGGCCACGAGCTGCGCGTGCTCGGCCCGATGCAGGGCGACCATCGCCATTCCACCGCGCTGTGGGTGCCGGAAATCCGCGCACTGCTGCCCGGAGACCTCGTGTTCAACGAGGTGCACCTGTGGCTGGGCGAACATACGCTGGAACAGGTCGCTGCATGGCGCGCCTCAATGGACATGCTGGAAGCGTTGCAGCCGGAGATCGTCGTGGCGGGTCATGCCCGTCCCGGACTGCCCAACGATATCAGCGGGATAGCCTTCACCTATCGCTATCTCGATGCCTGGCCGGGGCTGGTTGAAGCATCGTCCCGTGCCGCTGACATGCAGCAGATGGTGCGCGAAGCATTCCCCACCACGATTGACGTGCTCGACGATTTCATCCTCGTAAACTCGACCGAGGTAGCCAAGGGCGAACAGCCGATCTGGGAAGAATAGGCGCGTGGCTACCCTCGCAGCCCCCCTGCCGCAGTCCGCGATTGACCTTCACAGCGATACGGTGCTGGCCAATCTCTATCCCGCTTACAAGGAACTGCGCGATCTTGGCTCAGCGGTGCAGCTTGAGACCGTGGATGCACTGTTCATCGGCCGCTTTGCTGACGTGCGAAGCGCGCTGAATGATTGGCAGAGCTTCTCATCGGCAGACGGGATCGGCCTCAACCCGATCATCAATGAGGCATGGGACGAAGCGCTGATTTGCCAGGATCCGCCGGTGCATACCGAGCGGCGCAAGGTGATGACGGACACTCTCAGCCCGCGCGCATTGAAGCCCCAAGCAGATACAATCGATGGGCGCGCTGCTGCGCTGGCAGACAGGTTGGCCGCTGGCGATACCTTCGATGCCGTCAACGACTTTGCGCATGACTTGCCCATCGGTGTGGTGATGGACCTTGTCGGTTGGCCCGAAGAGGTACGCCCCATGCTGCTGGAGATGGCGGAAGGCTCATGGAATGCCGCCGGACCTGACAACGCCCGCATGCGCGAAGGGCTGGGCCAGCTGGAGAAGATGATGGGGCTGATCGCCGAAATCTACGAGGCGCGCAGCGTGATTCCGGGTGGCTTCGCAGACCAGCTGATCGGCGTGGCGGATGGCGGCCACATCACCCGCGACACTGCCATCGGCATGCTTGCTGGCTATATCGTCGCGGCTTTCGAGACCACCATCAGCGCCATGGCATTCGGCGTCGAACTCTTCGCCAACAACCCTGCCGAATGGGACAAGCTGCGCGCCAATCCGCGCCTTGCCACTACTGCCGCCAACGAGATCGTACGGGTGGAATCGCCCATCCAGAACTTCGCCCGCCACGCCACGCGCGATGTCGAGATGAGTGACGGCAGCGTCGTTGCCGCTGGCAGCTGGGTCATGGTATCCTATGGCAGCGCCAACCATGACGAGCGCCAGTTCAGCGATCCCGATGCCTTCATCATCGACCGCAAGGAAAAGCAGAACCTCGGCTTCGGTCACGGCCCGCATGGCTGCGCCGGGCAAGGCCTTGCGCGCATGGA
>CAZYAL010000076.1:0-3086 GCA_964645635.1 uncultured Sphingomonadaceae bacterium
TGCAGGTTTGCTTCACGGAATTCCGCGGTCACAACGATGGTGTTGGCGCGATTGCCGTCATCGTCTTGAGCATATGCAGGCGCCGCCATGCTCGCCATGATGGCAAGCGATGATGCAACGCTGAGCGTTTTCAATTTCATCAGGTATCCTCCCTTGCGGCTCCGACTTGGCGCCACTTCGAATTTACATCGAATGCCATCGCACGCCTTGCTTGGCGATTACGAATGGCAGGTGTGACAGGGAATTGGTGGACATTATGTCCATTCCGCATCTCTCTCGTGTTCATATCTACTTGCAGTTCGCTCTAGAGCAAGCGTTTCGAGTTGAAAGAACCTTCCAATAAGTGCGCATTGTCGTAATCAAGCAACACACACACGGGTGGCTGCGGCACAAATCAAATAAAACAAGGCGAGCCACCCCCGCGCAGGATATTTCAAATCATTGAAATATCTGGCAAACTGGGATCAAGGGGATAGGAATGGCTGAAAGCAAGTCAACATGGTTGCCAAGGGGATATGAAGCGCGGGTCCTGATCCTGCTGGGCCTCGCGTGGGGCTTTGCCTATTTCGACCGCATGGCGCTAACCTTCCTCGCGCCATTCGTGCAGGATGATCTTGGCCTCAGCAACGAACAAATCGGCTGGACCAATTCGGGCCTTTCTCTCACATGGGCTATCGGCGCCTATGTGATCGGCCGCTGGTCAGACCTCATTGGCAAGCGCAAGCCGTTCCTGATTACCGCGTTGTTGTTGTTTTCGGGCTGCTCGGTGTTTTCCGGTTTTGCCTGGAACTTCGAGACGCTCCTCATCTCGCGCATCATCATGGGCGTGGCCGAAGGGCCGTTCCTGCCGATCTGCCTAGCCATCATGGCGGCAGCCTCATCTTCCAGCAGACAGGCACTCAATGCCGGCATCCTGCAGAACGTGTTTGGCCCAATCGTTGGCACGGCGCTCGCTTCTTATACTCTGGTACGCATTGCTGCGGCCTATGACTGGCATGCCGCCTTCTTCATTGCCGCCATTCCCGGCCTTATCCTCGCCTTCCTGATCTGGCGCCATATCGAGGAGCCGGAAGCTTCGGGCGGGACTGCCAAGGAAGTGCCCCCTGGTGGTTTCTTGCCCTTGAACATCCTCTTCACTCGCAACGTCATGGTCTGCTCGCTCGTCAGCATCTGTGCGGTCGGTTCGATCGTTGTCGGCTCGATCTTCATGCCGCTCTACCTCGACGGGCCGCGCGCCTACGACGACCTGGTATGGAGCAATGTGATGACGGTGGTGGGTTTCTGCCCCGCAGTCGGCGCAATCCTCGTGGCGTTGATATCGGACCGGATCGGTCGCAAACCGCCGCTCGTCTTCTTCCTGTTCCTGATGACCATCGCGCCTGCTGCGCTCCTATATTTTAATGGGCCAGTGCAGGTCCTTGCCGTGTTGATGTTTATCAGTTGGATGGGGCTTGGCACCTTCCCGCTGTTCATGGGTGTGATCCCGACAGAAACGGTGGGCCGCCTGCAAGCAGCGACTGCCATGGGCATTGTAGTGATGATCGGCGAACTGATTGGCGGCGTGCTCGGCCCGCCCATCGCTGGCCGACTGGCGGATAGCTATGGGCTCGATGTCGCCATGCTCATCCAGCTCGGCCTTGCCTTCATGGCGGGCGTATTCGCGCTCTTCGTGGCAGAAACCAAGGGTCGCAATCCAGGCGCGCTGGATGCGGTGGAAAGGGTATGACGATGGATTTCAGAAATGCCGCGCTCGATTATCTCGAATGCGTGCGCAAGCTCGACACGGCTGGCATGCGGGCGCGTTATGCAGATGGTGCGAAAGTGTGGCTGCCAGGGCAAGGGTGGATGGAACCAGCCCGCCTTGCCGCGCTGCTCGATGGCGCGCGCGGGCTGCTGAAGGACGGCATCCGCTTTGCCCACGAAGGCGTGATGGTCGATGGCGACCGCGTGGTTGTGATGACCGCATGCGACAGCCCGCTGGTGAAGGGTGGCGCTTATGTGAATCACTTTTGCTTCGTTATGACATTCGATGATGCAGGCAAGATCACCGAACTACGCGAATATACAGACAGCGCGCCTGCTCTCGTTGCCTTCCACTCCTAAAGTTACGTGGGAAGGGCGGGCGAAGGCTCAGGCCTTCTCCTGCCACTTGCGCGCGCGGCTGAAGGTTATCGCGGAAAGCACTGCAGATACTGCAATGATCGCGCAGACCGAGGCGATGCTCATCGTTGTGTCAAAGCTGACAATGCCGAAATCCACCTCACCACTGGCGCGGCTGTCGAGCAGTCTGCCACCCACCCACGGACCGCCAACAGCACCCACGCGGCCTGCTGTGGTGGCAAATCCAAGGCCAGTTGCACGCAGCTGCGGCGGGAAGGCAAAGGCGATGGTAAGCCAGTTCGCCGTGGCCGATCCGAACAACGCCGCGCCTACGAATGGGGCGATAATAAGGATCACCAGCGGATCGCTGACATAGACGCCGAATGCCGCGATCAGCGCCCCCATGCCAATCATGGTCGTCCACATGATCTGCCGCGTGCCGAACAGCCCGCACAGGTAGCCCGCAGTCATCCCACCGATGATCCCGCCGTAAGAGAAATATTGCGAATATTTCGCCCCCAGCACCGGATCGCCGGATGTCTCGGCTATCAGCGGCGGCGCCCACTGGATGATGAAATACCAGCCAAACATGTTGAGCGCGTGGGCCAGGAACAGCTTGCCCAGTTCCTTCACGTGGATCGGCTGGCGGATCTCCTGCAGCACCGCGTCCTTCGACCCTTCGGGCTTGGGCGGCAGAGAAGTGATTTCCGGGATCGCCATGCGCCGCAGCACCTTGTTGGTGGCTTTAAGAGCGTTCTTGGGCTGGCGGTTCAGCAGGAAATCGAGGCTTTCGGACATGTAGAGGAATGCCAGTGGCAATAACCCGGCAGACAGCAACGCGCCGACCCAGAAGATTGCCCGCCAATCGATAGAGTTGAGCGCAGTCGCGGCCACCAGTCCGCCGATGATCGTACCCACCGGATAGGCTGAGGCGACCACGCTCGCGGCAAATTCGCGGCGCTTGTAATGCGCATATTCCAGCGCGA
>CAZYAL010000077.1:0-2955 GCA_964645635.1 uncultured Sphingomonadaceae bacterium
GCGACCACGCTCGCGGCAAATTCGCGGCGCTTGTAATGCGCATATTCCAGCGCGAGCATGCCCACCGTCGCAGTCATGCCGCCGATGCCGAGGCCGGTCACAAGCCGCCCGGCGACCATTTGCCCATAGCCATCGGCAACAGAACAGAAGGCCATACCGGCGCTCATCAGCGCAAGGCAGCCGAGCACCGCGGGGCGCCTGCCCCACTGGTCTGCCACAGGAGAAACGGCCAGCGCGCCTGCGGCCATGCCAATGAGGTGCATCGCAAGCAATGTGCCAAGTGCTGCATCGGACAGTCCCCAGGCGCCCTTCAGCGATGCGCCCGCGAGTGAGATCGCAAGGATGTCATAGCCATCGATCATGTTCACCAGCACGCAGACGAAGATCACGCGATATTGCGCGAAGGTCATCTTCCTCGTGCCCAGCACAACGCGCGGATCGTCCGGCGGCAGGGCATCTGTCGCAGCCATTGTCACTCCCTCTCCCTTGCGCCTTTCCAATCATATGGACGGCGCCCTTTTCGAAAGGCTATGATGGGAAGAAAGGTCCGTCAAAGCATAAGACAGGTGAGTGGAGAGAAATTGTGAGCGAGACCGACGGCGACCTTGGCGTGGTTACCTGCGATGTCACTGCGACGATGAAATATGTGGTGCGCGGCGAGAAGGCGACATTCTACGCCGGGGAGCGCGACCGGAGCTACTGGCCGGGCGAGGAGCATGAGGTCACCATCCATGACATGCGCCCACATAGCAATGAGCTGGCGCTTGAGCGCAATGGTTTTGTCCTTCTGGATGAGCCGAGCGAGACGCAGGACTATACCGACAAGGACCAGCTTGCCGTATACTGCCGTCGCGCCGAAGCGATGGTCCAGCGGCTGACCGGCGCGGATAAAGTCGTCAGTTTCGGACCCATTGTGCGCACCAATGCCACCGGCACGCACGGCCACAACCAGCCCGCCTTCGGCGCGCATGTCGATTATGGCGCGAAGACTGTGGGCGATTACACGCGCGACCTGCTGCCCCTCGAAGAGGCTGAAGAGCGGCTGGCCAAGCGGCACATGCTGATCAATGTCTGGCGGCCCATCGTGATGGTCGAAAGCGCGCCCTTCGCGTTGTGCGATGCGCGTACGGTGAAGCGGCAGGATCTCTTCCCCAGCGAGATCATCGGCGGTCTTGGCGGCGTGGACCGTTCGCTGTGGGGCTTCAACCTTGCTTACACGTCTGGGCACAAGTGGTACTGGGTGCCGCAGATGCAGCCATCAGAAGTGCTGGCCTTCAAGTTGTTCGACAGCGATGACGATGCCGTGCAGTTCACTGCGCATTCTGCTTTCGATGATCCGAACGCGCCGCCCGACGCTGCACCCAGGCAGAGTATCGAACTGCGCACGATTGCTTATCTGGATTGATCGACCAAAGCCCCTTCCACACTGCGCCTGAAACCCCTAGCAGTAACGAGCGTTAGAGTCGCAAAAGACCGGCTTTCAGGGGAGAGAGAGCTTGCCGCAGGCAGAGTTTCACGAAGTTATCGAGGCGCGCGGAGGCAGCTATCCGCTGCATGGCCGCTATGACGAACGTTTCCGCCCGGCGGTGGACGCCTTCATCACCAATTTCCGCGAGGAAGAAGAGCTGGGTGCAGGCTGTTCGGTCCTCGTCGATGGCGAGACCGTTGTCGACCTGTGGGGCGGCTGGTCGCGCGAAGATCGCAGCACTGAATGGGATGAGCATTCCACCGTCTGCATGATGAGCACGGCCAAAGGCGTGACGGGCATTGCCTTCAACATGCTTGTGGACCAGGGGCTTATAGATATCGACAAGCCGGTGGCGCATTACTGGCCCGAATTCGCGCAAAACGGCAAGGAAGACATCCTTGTACGCTGGTGCCTGGATCACCGTGCCGCGATCCCCGTGCTGACTACGGACATCCTCTATCCCGGCGCTTTTCTTGAATACGAGCCTTACATCAAGGCGCTCGAAGTGCAGGAGCCGCTGTGGCAACCGGGCACGCGCGCAGCCTATCACGTTCACAATCAGGGCTTCCTGCTGGGCGAGATCATGCGCCGGGTAACCGGCAAGACGGTTGGCCCGTTCCTGCGTGAGCATGTCTGCGGCCCGCTGGGTGCGGAATATTACATCGGCGGGATGGATGCCCAAGAGCAGTCCCATGTTGCCGAAGTGCTGCCCAACACCAAGGCGCGGCTGTTCGCCGCGAAGGATACCGCGATGCCCGAGGCGCCGACCACGCCCGAAGGCTGGCAGGATGGTGCGGTGCTCAGGAAGTTTGCCTTCCTGCAGAACCCTAACGAGCCGTGGCACACCACCATGAACAGTCTTACCTGGCGCACCTGCGAGATTGCCAGCGGTTCCGGTCATGGCAATGCCCGCGGGGTAGCGCGCATCTATGGCGCGGCCACTGGATCTTTCGATGGCGTTTCGCTGCTGTCGAAGGGCGCGCTGGAAAATATGATTACCGAGCAGCACAACCAGATCGAGCTGCTGCAGGATCGTCCCTATCATCAGGCGCTGGGCGTGCTACTCAATACGCCGGAAGCAGTATACATGGGCCCGAACATGCGCAGCTTCGGCCACCACGGCCTTGGCGGTTCGATCGGCTTTGGCGATCCCGATGCGAAGCTGGGCTTTTCTTATTGCTGCAACCAGATGCATGCAGTGGGCGACAATGGGCCGCGTGCACGGCGGCTGATCGACGCCGTCTATTCCGTGATGTGAGGAAGGATCACCAAGTGAGTGACAAGAAAAGCGCGCCTGAAATGACAGGCAAGGAAATGTACGATCGCGGCATGCAGATCCGCCGCGAGGTGTTGGGCGATGCCTATGTGAACAAGGCAACCGCCAACCCCAACCCGTTCAACGAACCGTTGCAGGAACTGGTCGCCACCTATTGCTGGGGCTGGAACTGGGGCCGCGAGGAGCAGCTGCCCCGGCGTGACCGCAGCCT
>CAZYAL010000078.1:0-2938 GCA_964645635.1 uncultured Sphingomonadaceae bacterium
ACTCGCGCACCTGCGCCTTGCCGCGCAGGGCAAAGCCATGGGCTTCGAGCACGACGTCATCGGCGAAGAATCCATGCAGCGTGGCGTAATCGCGCGCGTTGAAGGCGCGGACGTAGGCTTCGTAGTCGTCTCGTGTCAGCGGCATGGGCGCCTCTCCCCGTCTGGTTGGCGTGTGATTATGTCGCGCCGATCACGCCGCCATCGACATGTAATTCAGCCGCAGTAATGTAGGACGCCTGGTCCGAGGCAAGGAAAAGTACGGTTGCGGCGATTTCTTTCGGCTGACCGACTCGTTTCATCGGCGTGCCCGCCGCCATCTGTTCGAACACCGCGCCGGCCGCTTCGGGTGGGACGCCGGGTGTGCGGCCCATGATGGGGGTCTGGACGCCGCCCGGCATCACCACGTTGACGCGGATCCCGCGACCGACCAGTTCGCCCGCCAGGCTGCGGCCGATGGAATTGATCGCGGCCTTGCTCGCCGCGTAAATACTGGCGCCGGGCATGGAGCGAGCCGCGCTGACCGAACTGCACAGCACGATTGCGCCGCCTTTGCCCATCAGCGGCAGGCATTTCTGCACCGTGAAATAGGTGCCCTTGACGTTGAGATCGATAACCTGATCCCACAGCGCCTCGTTCACCTGTTCGAACGGAACCATCGCGCCAGTCCCGGCATTGGCGAACAATGCATCCACATGGCCGAAGACCTCGCCGATATCGGACATGGCGCGCTCAATGTCCGCCATGTCGGACATATCCGCCCGCACCGCCAGCGTATCGCCGCCAATTTCCTCCCGCGCAGCGGCGAGCGTTTCCGCATTGCGCCCCACGATGGCAACCTTTGCGCCTTCGCGCGCAAAGGCCTGTGCCGTGGCAAGGCCGATACCGCTATTGCCGCCGGTGACGACCACCTTCTTGCCTTCGAAACGTCTGCTCATTGTGTCCTCTCCCAGGGCAATCAGCGGGCAACGCCGACCGGTCGACCGGTGACGGGATTGGAGAAATGCATCTCCATTGCGGAGCGTTCGGGCCACACCTTGCGGGTGGTCTCGATCAGGAAATCGGGACCAATTGGGCTTTCGGGATAGACTGGCACCTGCGGCGGCAGATCGGTTTCCGTATGCGCCCAGCCCTTGTCGTAGAGTGCCTGCCACTGCAGCGCATATTCGAGCCGGGCGATCTTCCACACGCCGTCTTCGAGCACGTAGTCGTTCTCATACATGCCCGCTTCGTAGACCTGTGGCGGCAGTTGCGGCGGAGCGTTTGCGCGGCTTTCATGACTGCCCAGCATCAGCAGAGCACGCCCGCGCATCTTCGCGGTTTGCCCGTTTGCGCTCAGCGTGATCACGTCCTGCATCAGGAAATGGTCCGCCAGAAAACCGTAGATCGGGCCGAGTTCGCCGCCGGTATAGGCTTGCCCGAGGAAGGTCTTGTACAGCCGCTCCAGGCTGGCACGGCCCTTGTACACGCCGGACAGGAACACCGCCTCGCCATCGCTGGCAAACAGGTCAATCACCTCGTCAAACCAGCAATAATCCATGAAATAGCCATAGGCGTGGTGCAGCCGCCGGATGGCGGATTCAGCATCAAGCCGAGCCAGCCGGCCAGCCATATCCTTGACCTGCCGCTGTAGTTCAGCGATCTCGCTCACAATCTCTTTCCCATTTTTGGGGTATCTCCCATTTCTTGCCGCAGACTATCGCGGGCAATCCGGCGCTCGCCAATGCCAGCAAGTCTATTCTTTTGATCAGAAATGTGGATAGTAGCGCGCATGATACCTGAAGGCGCTCCATCGCTGGAAAATCTACGAATCTTCGCTGCGGTGGTCGATGAAGGCGGCTTTTCAGCTGCCGCGCGGCAATTGGAAAAGAGTCAGCCTGCCGTCAGCTATTCCGTTGCCAACCTCGAAGGACAGCTAGGCCTTACTCTGTTCGAACGGGGCAAGCGCAAGCCGGTGCTCACGCCAGCGGGTCATGCGATCCTCGCCTATGCGCGGCGCTTGTCGCAATTGTCCGATGAGCTGGTCGCCAGTGCGGCCAGCCTGACCGTTGGGTTGGAAGGCTTTCTGACCGTGGTGGTCGACAGCTTTTTTCCGACCGCCCCGCTGACTGCCGCACTCGCTGATCTTGCTGAAACCTATCCCTCGGTTTCGCTCGATCTGCAGTTGCGGTCGCGCGAAATCGTGCTTGATCGGGTGGTGCAGGGGCAGGCCAATATCGGGGTCGGAGCGCTCGACGTGGCATGGCCTTCGGGCGTGGAAGCGCGCGATTTTAGCGAAGCGGAATTCTACGGCGTGGCGGCTCCATCGCACCTACTGGCGCAGTATTCGGGTCGCATTCCGACCATGGTCCTGCGCAACAACCTGCAGATCACCAATCGCTCTGCCATGAAGGGTGGCGAAGCAAGGGACGCTTCGATTAATTCCTCATGCATTTGGCATGTCAACAATCCTACGGCGCAGGTGGACCTGTTGCGCCAGGGACTCGGCTGGGGGTATTTGCCCGCCCATCTGGCAGATCCCGAAATTGCGGCAGGCACTCTGGTGCGCCTCGATACGCTGACCCGGCGTGGAGGATTCCAGCCATGGTCGCTGATCTATCGCGCGACGAAACCGCCTGGGCAGGCAGCCCGCTTTCTTGCAGATCGGCTGGAATTTCACTCGACTAATAAGATTTCCTGATCGTAACGATAGTGACAATCGCGTTGTGCGAGCCCATCAGCGCGCGGTAATCTGATGCACGATAGATGGATGCTGAAAAAGGGCAATGTCCCGCATGAGTGCTGCCTTACCGCCAGGGGTGAATGGCGCGGCATTTGCCGCGGCTATGCGCGCGTTCGCGGCACAGATCGGCAGCGAATGGGTGATGGTGAGCGAGGAAAACCTCATCCCCTATCACGATGCCTACGGCTTTGCCGCGCTGGATGATCACCAACCGGGCGC
>CAZYAL010000079.1:0-2687 GCA_964645635.1 uncultured Sphingomonadaceae bacterium
GCTTGGTCATCGGGCCCCCGGAAATGCGGGCCTCCCGACCCGTTCCATAGGGGTTTGTTAAGCATGACCATTTAATGATTGGTAAAACTGGTGTGGCCGATGGCGGCAGTGTTTGCCGCTTGCGCGCCAAGCGCCTAAACGTCTTCCCGATAAAGGGGAACGGATCGCCACATGCAACAATCGGACAAGGCCGGGCTGCTCTATGCGCTTGCGGGCTTCTGCACACTGTCAATCGGCGATGCGATCATCAAGGGTATGGCGGGCGAATGGCCTGCACCTGCAATGGCTCTCACCCGCTATATCGTGGGCACCATGCTGCTTGCCTTCTTGTTGGCCCGCAAGGAAGGGGTGGGCGCGCTGGCGCTTCCCAGGGACAAGCTGCAATGGGTGCGCGGTGTGGCGATCAGCTGCTCTGCCATCGGTATGTTCCTGGCAGTGTGGATCATGCCGCTGGCAGAGGCGACGACCATCGCCTTCACCCAGCCGATGATCACGGCGGTGCTGGCCATGCTGCTGCTGGGAGAACGTGCGCGGGCCAGCACCTGGATCGCCACCGTTGCTGCCTTCGTGGGCGTGTTCATCGTCCTTCGGCCCAATTTTGACAGCGCGGGCTGGGGGGTGTTGTTCCCGCTGATGGGCGCAACCGGCATGGCGATCACCATCATCGCCAACCGTGCCAGCCATGGGCGCGCAAGCATCCTTGCCATGCAATATTACATGTCGGTCACGGCAATGATTTTCCTGGTTGGCGTGACCGTTGTCGGCCATTTTAGCGGAGTGGATAACTTCACGGTAAACATGCCGCACTGGTCTGTTGTGGCACGCTGCGCATTCATCGGCCTTTCTGCAACTCTGGCGCAGTACCTTATCTTCATGGGTACGGTCCGCGCGGGCGCTGGCACGATTGCGCCGATGACCTACGGCCAGCTGCTTATGGCGACCGCGCTGGGCGCGATGTTCTTTGGTGACTTGCCTGATAAGTTGGCATTGCTCGGCGCAGCGATCATCATCGGGGCAGGGCTATACCTGTGGAATGACACGCGGCGGCGGGCCGCGAAAAAGCCATGAGCCACATGTCCGGCGGTGAGCGCGCTGGCCTGCTGGCGGCTATTGCCGGTTTCGCGCTGTTTTCGGTTGGAGACGCGATCGCCAAGTCGGTCACCGGCGAATGGTCGCCAGTGGCGCTGGCGGCCGCGCGCTTCACCTTTGGGGCGCTGTTCCTGGGTACGCTGCTAGCGGTGCGCGAGGGGCGCGCCGCCTTCATTCCGGCCAACCCCTGGTTGCAACTGTTGCGTGGCTTTGCGCTCGCCGTGGGCACAATCTGCTTTTTCAGCGCGGTGTTCCTGATGCCGCTGTCCTCGGCCATCTCCATCGCCTTTGCCGCGCCTGCCATCACCGCGCTTCTTAGCGGGCCTGTTTTGGGTGAGAAGGTGAGCCGGCTGACCTGGATTGCCATTGCCACAGCGTTCACCGGCGTGCTGGTGGCATTGCAGCCCGGACTGACAAGCCTGGGCTGGCCTGCGCTGCTGCCGCTGGGCACAGCATTCGGCATGTCGACGCTGGTGATGTGCAACCGCGCCTCAGCGGGCAAGGGCAGCGTCCTGTCGATGCAGTTCTCCATGACTGCTGGCGCTGCCTTGCTCCTCGTGCCTGCAAGCATCATCGCGGGCGAAGCCGGTATTCCCATGCTGGCCCTCGATTGGCCGAACTGGACCGTGATCGGGCGATGTGTGGCGATCACCGTCACGGGCACGCTGGGCCATGCACTGATCTATTTCGGCACCACGCGGGCAGGGGCCGCGCATGTCGCGCCTGCCACCTATATCCAGCTGATTACTGCTGCGCTGCTAGGCTGGACCTTCTTCGGTAACGTGCCAGAACTGGTGACGGTGGCGGGCGCCCTGATCATTGTGACTGCGGGCCTGATTCTGTGGTGGGACGGCCGCATTCTGGCATCGGCGAGGCAGAGATGAGCGAGGTGCAGGAGGAAGAGAAAACCGGGCAGGTGGAAGCTACCTGTTGGCTATGCGGTCGTCGGCTTGGCACTATGGTGCAGCACAACCACCCGATCCCCAAGTCCAAGGGCGGACGTTATACTGAGCCCGTCCACCCGATCTGCCACCAGACTATCCATACGCACTTCACCAACGCCGATCTGGCCAGAATGGGCGAAGATGTGGCAGTGATCCGCGCACATCCGGAAGTGGCGAAGTTCCTGAAATGGAATGCCGGTAAGCCGCCGGACTTCCATGCTCCGACGCACCGCAAGGCGTAAAAAAAAGAGCGCCACAACGGGCGCTCATTCTTTGTTCGGTTATCGAGGCGCTCAGTCCTCGACGTGTTCGGCCAGGACCGTCAGCCCCTTGTCGCCTACTTCGGCAAAGCCACCGCGCACTTCGATGCTCTCCGGTTCGCCGCCAGCGGTCTTGTAGACCTGCACGGCGCCGTCACGGATGGTGGACATGAAGGGCGCATGGCCCTCCAGCACGCCGAATTCGCCTTCTGCGCCGGGGACGACCACCATGTGGACCTCCTCGGAGCGGACCAGCTTGGCCGGGGTTACGAGTTCGAAGTGGAGAGCCATTGCTATCAGGCTTCCTCAGCCATCTTCTTAGCCTTGGCGACCGCCTCATCGATGCCGCCGACCATGTAGAAGGCTGCTTCGGGAAGGTGGTCGTATTCGCCGT
>CAZYAL010000080.1:0-2582 GCA_964645635.1 uncultured Sphingomonadaceae bacterium
CGTCAGTCTGGTTGCCGGAAAAGAAAAAGGGGCGCTTGGAAAGGCGCCCCTTTTTTGTGCCTGTCTTTGGCTGAACCTAGGCGCCAGTCGCCGCTGATGGATTGACGGTCTGCACGTCGCGGCGCAGCGTGCGGGCGGCGAGGAAATAGTGGAACGCGGCATAGACATACATCGTACCGGAAATTGCCATCGCCATGGTCAGCCCGTTATCCAGCCCCAGCCGCAGGCTCAGCGTGTCGCTCAGCCAACCAACCAGTATCGGGCCAAGGGCGCTCGCCACTCCATAGAAGATCTGGATCACGGCGTAGCCTGTCACGCGCATGCGCGGGTGCATCAGGTTCTGCAGGGCAGCATAGGTGATGCCAATGTAGCCAAAGCCGAGGAACGTCCCCACGCTGACCATGCCTAGCAGCATCGGCAAGCTTTCCTGCTGCAGTCCGAAGAAATAGACTGGTCCCGCCAGCAGCAGGCAGATGCCCGGCACCAGCGCGTAAGCCGCCGGGTTGCGCTCACCGAACTTGTCACCCAGCCAGCCGCTCACCAGCACAGAAAGGACCGCTGGAGCACTGGCGATGACACCGGCATACATGCCGGCCTCTGCCAGGCCGAGCCCGAAGTTGCGGATCATCAGCGAGGTGAAGAAGTAGTTCACGCCGAAACCCAGCATGGCGGCAAAGGCTGAGCCGAGCAGCAGGTTGCGCGCGCTGGGCAGAACCAGCAGGCGCTTGATCACGTCAAGGAAGGGTGGCACGTCCTCGACCGCTGCGTCGACCTTGGCCTGGTCAGCCTTGCGGTCGAACCGGCCGCGCTCGGGCTCGGCGATGAAAAACCATACCATGACAGCCAGCAGGAAGCCGGGAATCGCCGCGATCAGGAATGTCCAGCGCCAGCCGAAAGCCTGGGCAATGGCGCCGCCGCCGGTAAAGCCGATCAGTGCGCCGATCGGGGGCGCCAGCATCAGCACCGACATGGCGATGCCACGTTTGTTGGCAGGGAAATAGTCAGCGATGACCGATTGCACGCTCGGCAAGCCTATCGCTTCACCCAAACCCACGCCCATGCGGGCCGCCAGCAGCTGGAACCAGCTTGCCGCCGCCCCGCACACTGCTGTGGCGAGTGACCAAACCACCGTGCCCGCGGCAATAAGAGCGGTGCGCGTGGCGCGCTCGGCATATCGGGCGATCGCGAGGCCGGCGCCGATCTGCAGGATGGCGAAGGCCGTCGCCATCAGCGACACCTGGCTGTCCGACAAGCCGAATTCGGCCTTCACGGGTTCGACCAGGACGTTCACCACGATCCGGTCGATGAAGCCGACGGTGGTGATGCCGGCCAGCACGACGAGTGCAAACCAGGGCGAAGTGCTTCGCAAGTTCATTGTGTGGATGTCTCCCTCTCTCCGAAGCGCAGGATAGGCACGGCGAGGGGCGAAGGGCAAAGTGAAAATTGCTGCATTTTGTCGCTATTGGAAGGCGTGGGCGCTGACCGCCCCTGGCAGCCAGTCAGGCGCGGTAATCGGCCACGATGCTGCCCGCGGCGCCAGCTTCTTCCTCGTGGCTGCCCTCGCGCCATGTCTCGGACAAGGCTGCCTGCTCCCATTCCTGCATGGCCGGATGGGCGATGACGTGATCGACCCATTGCTGGGCGCGGCCGACGTCGAGCGCATAGGTGCGGATCCGCCATGCGACAGGAGCGTAAAAGGCATCGACGGCTGAGAAGTCCGAGCCTGCCAGCCACGGCCCGCCGAAGCTGTCGAGGCCGTGCTCGAACAGTTCGGTTATGCGAGCGACGTCCTTCGCCAGCGCAGGGTCATGCGGCGGCATTTCCACGCGCACGCCGACATTCATCGGGCATTGGTTGCGAAGTGCGGAAAAGCCGCCGTGCATCTCGGTAACGGCGCAGTAGGCATAGGCACGCGCAGCCTTGCCTGCCGGCCAAATGCCCGCGTGCCGTTCGGCCAGGTAGAGCACGATGCCGAGAGAATCCCATACGGTGCGCTGACCGTCGATCAGCACCGGAACCTGCCCGGTGGGGGAGAAGGTGCGGAATTCCTCCCAGTTCACCGGCTTGGTGAAAGGCTCCACCCGATCCTCGAAAGGAATGCCCAGTGCCTTCATCAACAGCCAGGGTCTCAGGCTCCAGCTCGAATAGTTCCGGTTGGCAGTGATGAGGGTGTAGGAGCCTGCCACCGGCGTTAGCTTAGGTAATGCGCCGTGGTCTTCTCGGCCACTTCCTCTGGCGTCACACCGGGCGCGAGTTCGACCAGCTTGAACGGGCTCTCGTGATCGTCACGCTTGAACACGCACAGGTCCGTGATGATCATGTCGACCACGTTCTGCCCGGTCAACGGCAGGCTGCATTCGCGGATGAACTTGGGATCACCATGCTTGCTGGTGTGCTCCATCACCACGATGATCTTCTTCACGCCCGCGACCAGATCCATCGCGCCGAGCACGGTCAGGTCGATATGCGCGCCGCGGATCATGGCGAAGCTGGCTGCGCTGTCGAAATAGGCCGAGTGCGGCAGTTGGCTGATCGTCTGCTTGCCGGCATTGATCAGGTCTGCATCTTCCTCGCCCTCATAA
>CAZYAL010000081.1:0-2014 GCA_964645635.1 uncultured Sphingomonadaceae bacterium
CTTGCGGGACAGCTCGACCGCTGCGTCGTCGGCTGCCGCGTCCACCGGCCACGTTATGACGCAGCCGATCTCGGCGGCGATCCTGTTAAGCTCTTCGACCGCGTCCCTCATGTGAAATTCGGCATCGCCGCGCATGCCGTGGTCGTGGCCATAGCAGTGCGACAGCAACAGGGCGTTCGACAGCCGCTGCGCGTACAGGTGGGCGCGGTAGATCTCCATGCCGTCTTTCATTTCGCGTTCCTTTCCTTGATGATTTCCTGGGCCTTATCCATCATGCCGAAGGTGAGTTTCTTGCCACGCTGGTGGTCGAACAGCATGTCCGACAGGAAGCGGGGGCGGGGCTTCATCGCCTCGATCTGCTCGATGAGCGAGATCTGGCGCGGGCTTGCGGGGCCGGTGGCGAGGACGATCACGGCTGTCTCCTTCGGTGTTGTCATCGCACCATATCGTTGCGTTTATCACAACGCAACACCTAAAAAAGGGTGGGCGCGAGCAGCACACGCTCGCGCCCTTCAGGCAGGCATCAGTCAGCAGATGTTGGGAGACATCTCCTTTCAGTAGCGCGAGACGGTCGCGTGGCCGATTGCGGCGTTTGCCGGAATTTCGTTCGGGTCACCCCTTCTTCTTCATCACCAGATCGTCAGTCATGGGGTGTCTCCAAGGGTGTGAAACGGATTGGTGCAAGAGTGTTCAGGAAGGTCGTCGCCAACAGCCATCGCCTCATGCTTTCCCCTCCGCTTCCAGCGCCCGCAGGATGGCGGCACAGCGCGGGCATGTTGCGAACCCGTTGCGATGCAGTATCCAGCCGTCCGCCTTGGCCTGCCGCCGCGCATCCGCACGGTCGTTCCCGCCATAGCTTACGCCGTGTGTGGTCATGTCGTGCCGGATGTCCAAGCTGTATTGGCAATAGAGGTCCATCGCCCACCCTTCAACAATCGGCAGCGCATCGGCCCTGCGCGTGGGTCGTGCCGGATCACCCATTGCGGCCCTCCCCGATGGCGCGAAGGGCGGCGACCAACTGGCGCAAATCACTTGGCACCATACGATCAAGGCAATCGTCGCGGCGGGCAAATTCGGCCCACTCGCTCAAGCTGCGACCCGCGATGACCTCCGGCACCGCCAGCGCCTCGACCAGCGGGGTGGAGCGGGTGTATGCCTCCCACGGCCAGACAAGCTGATCGTCGCTCGGCGGGCTGTCCTGATAGACAACGCGCCCGCCAACAGTGACGCCTCGGTAGATGCGGTCAGGCGCGGTCATCGGCGGCTCCTTTCTCAAAGGCAACCAGTGACCAATAGAGCGGCCAGAAAGTCGCAGCGACAAGTCCAGCGCTAACGCGCTGATCTGGGCAAGGTTGCCACAGCTTTTCGTCGCAAACCGTATTCGCAGCGGCATGGCCGAAGGTGATGATGAAGAGCGCCCCATACGCGGAAAGGCACAAGATTGCGATGCGGTTAGCGGTCATCGGCGGCTCCTTTCATCACTTCCGGCGTCATAAAGCCAAGGTAGCTAACCGCCGTTAGCACGGCGGTTTCCGGCACCGTTGCGGCAACCTTGGCTTCCACGATGCGCTTTATCGGCAGGGTCTTGTCGGGATATCCAATATAGACGGACGCTTGAGTGTTGCCGCTTTGGAAAGACCACGCAAACCAGTGCAGCGCCGCCTCACGGATCGCGGCGGGGTCGGGCGCGGCCACGGGTTCGAGGGCGGCGCGAAGCCTTCTGATTTCCGCAATAACGGCTTCCGCCACCGTGGCGCAGAACACGCTGTTTTCCGGCCCTTGCAGCAGATCGCTTTCGAGGCTCGGCATCGGGATAAACTCATTGATCGCGTCACGCATCGCGCACATGGCGTCAAATGTTTCACGGTCCGGCTTCACCCCCACCGTCACGGCGGGCAGGGCGGCGATGGCGGTTTCTGCGCCAATGAAGCCCTTGGCAGCAGCCAGCGCATCGCTCTTGCGGATCAGGTCGGTCATCCCATCACCCTCGCCATCACATAGATCGCCCGAGCGA
>CAZYAL010000082.1:0-1976 GCA_964645635.1 uncultured Sphingomonadaceae bacterium
CGAGAACGACTATGTCATCCGTCGCCGTCTTATCCAGAAGATCGAATACCTCGTGTCGGATGTCGACCTCACCCCAGATCCGCCGAGCGAGGAAGCCCTTCGCGCCTATTACGACAGCCATCGCGGCGACTTTCGGCAAGATGCGGAATTCACCTTCACCCACGTCTTTATCGATGCCGAGCGCGATCATTCAGGCGGGCCAGAGCGTGAAGCACAGCGCGTGCTGGCTAAGCTCCGGGCTGCCGGTGCAGGCTTCAACGATGCCACGTCCTATGGCGACCGCTTCCCCTATCGACGCAATTACGTGCGCCAATTTCTGCGACCTGTCGCCAATGATTTCGGGCCGGAATTTGCGGCAAGCCTCGCGCGGTTGAAACCGGAAGACAACTGGCAGGGACCAATTGCCTCAAACTTCGGCCTGCACCTTATGCTGCTGACAGAGCGCAATGAAATGCGTGTTCCGGAGTTTGAGGAAGTGCGCGGACAAGTTCGCGAAGCAGTGCTGGAACAACGTCGTGCCGAAACACGCGAGGCGCTGCTCGATGAGCTCGTTGAACAGTATGACATCCGCTACCAAGGCGTGTCCTCGCCCGAGATAGTCGAATGATGCGCACGGGGCTGCTCGCATTGCTGGCTGCACTCGCAGCCCTTTTGCCTGTCATGCCCGCCGACGCTCATGACGCGCGGCCCGTCTCCGTCCTCATTCGCGAGCTTCCAGGAAACCGCTTTGCCTTGCGCGTCATGGCTCCCGACAGCGTGGCCTTCGACAACCACCCGCAAGTACTGCCGCCAGCCACTTGCAAACCAGTGACAATTGGCGATGCAGCAGCCCCCGGCCAGCCAGCCGAAGTGGTGGTCCACTGCCCTAACGGTGTTGCCGGAAAGAGCTTTCACCTCGCCTTCCCGATCTACAACCCCTCGCTCTCCGCGCTTTTCCGGCTTGAACCACTTGGTGCAGAACCGCTGGTGCAATTGCTGCCGCCCAGCGAAGCGGCATGGAAGGTTCCGCTGGAGCCATCGCGATGGGAAGTGGCTGGCGACTATTTCCGCCTCGGTATGGAGCACATCTTTGGCGGGCTCGATCACTTGCTGTTCGTGGTCGGCTTGCTGATGATCGCGGGCACCTGGCGGCACTCATTGCTGGCGCTGACCGGCTTTACAGTGGCGCATTCGATCACGCTAGCGTTCTCCGTGCTTGACCTGGTGCGCTTGCCCACACCGCCGGTAGAAGCTGCGATCGCGCTTTCCATCCTGTTCCTGGCACTTGAAATCCTGCGCGGTAACAGGTCCGGAGCGAGCTTCCGCTATCCCGTGCTCATCGCATCGCTGTTCGGCCTGCTGCACGGCTTCGGTTTTGCCAGCGTGCTGCGCGAGATCGGCGTTCCGGGGAGCGAGATCGCCACCGCACTGTTGTCCTTCAACATCGGCGTTGAGGTGGGACAGGCGGTGTTCGTGGCAGCATGCCTGACCGCAGCAGCTTTGCTGGCGGCAGCACGCCAAAAACTACCAAGCTTGACCGCCACAGCCACGCCAGCGCGCGCGACACGGCTCGCAGCCTATGTTCTCGGCACGATAGCGATGTTCTGGCTGTTTGAACGGGTCAGCGCCTTCGCCTGAGCGGTCCGGCGCTGACCCTTGCTCTCATCAGATCGGGTAGTGGCCCGGTTCGGTTTCGAAGGTGACCCAGCGGGTTTCGGTGAAGGCGTCGATGCCTTGGCGTCCGCCGAAGCGGCCGTAGCCCGAGGCCTTCATGCCGCCGAACGGCATCTGCGGTTCGTCGCTGACGGTGCTGGCGTTGACGTGGCAGATGCCCGCCTGGATCTGGCGTGCGACCTTGAGGCCGCGCGCGGTGTCCTTCGTGAAGACTGCTGAGGACAGGCCGTATTCGGTGTCATTCGCCAGTTCGATGGCATGCGCCTCGTCCTTCGCGCGGATCATGCCGACCACGGGGCCAAAGCTCTCGTCGCGGAACAGCT
>CAZYAL010000083.1:0-1895 GCA_964645635.1 uncultured Sphingomonadaceae bacterium
TCGGCTCGATCTTCATGCCGCTCTACCTCGACGGGCCGCGCGCCTACGACGACCTTGTGTGGAGCAATGTAATGACGGTGGTGGGCTTCTGCCCGGCCGTGGGCGCGATCCTTGTTGCACTGATATCGGACAGGATAGGTCGCAAGCCGCCGCTCATCTTCTTCCTGTTCCTGATGGCCATCGCCCCCGCCTCGCTCCTCTATTTCCACGGGCCGGTGCAAATCCTTGCCGTGTTGATGTTCATAAGCTGGATGGGGCTTGGCACCTTCCCGCTGTTCATGGGCGTGATCCCGACAGAGACGGTGGGCCGCCTGCAAGCAGCGACTGCCATGGGCATCGTGGTGATGGTCGGCGAACTGATTGGCGGCGTGCTCGGCCCGCCCATCGCGGGCCGACTGGCTGATAGCTACGGGCTCGATGTCGCCATGCTCATCCAGCTCGGCCTTGCCTTGATGGCGGGCGTATTCGCGCTGTTCGTGGCAGAAACCAAGGGTCGCAATTCAGGCGCGCTGGCTACGGTGGAAAGGGTATGACGGTTGATTTAATAAATGCCGCGCTCGATTACCTCGAATGCGTACGCAAGCTCGACACGGCTGCGATGCAGGCGCGCTATGCCGAACGCGCCAAGGTGTGGCTGCCGGGGCAGGAGTGGATGGAACCTGCCGACCTTGCGGCTCTGCTTGATGGCGCGCGCGGGCTGCTGGAGGACGGCATCCGCTTTGTCCACGAAGGGGTGATGGTCGATGGCAACCGCGTAGTTGTGATGACCGCATGCGACAGCCCGCTGGTGAAGGGCGGCTCTTATGTGAATCACTTCTGCTTCGTTATGACATTCGACGATGCAGGCAAGATCATCGAACTGCGCGAATATACAGACAGCGCGCCTGCTGTCGCGGCCTTCCACTCCTGAAGTTAAGCAGAAACGGGGGGGGTGAAGGCTCAGGCCTTCTCATCCCACTTTCGCGCGCGGCTGAAGGTTATCGCGGAAAGCACTGCAGATACTGCAATGATCGCACAGACAGAGGCGATGGTCATCGTGGTGTCAAAGCTGACAATGCCGAAATCCACCTCGCCACTGGCGCGGCTGTCAAGCAGCCTGCCGCCTACCCACGGGCCACCGACGGCACCTACGCGGCCTGCGGTAGTGGCAAAGCCAAGGCCAGTTGCGCGCAGCTGCGGCGGGAAGGCGAAGGCGATGGTAAGCCAATTGGCGGTGGCTGAGCCGAATAGTGCTGCGCCTACGAATGGCGCGATGATAAGGATCACCAAGGGATCGCTAACATAGACACCGAACGCCGCGATCAGCGCGCCCATGCCCAGCATCGTCGACCACATGATCTGCCGTGTCCCGAACAATCCGCATAAGTAACCCGCAGTCATCCCGCCGATGATCCCGCCATAGGAGAAGTAATGCGAATATTTCGCCCCCAGAACAGGATCGCCAGAAGTCTCGGCTATCAGCGGCGGCGCCCATTGGATGATGAAATACCAGCCAAACATGTTGAGCGCGTGCGCAAGGAACAATTTGCCCAGTTCCTTAACATGCAGCGGCTGGCGGATCTCCTGCAGCACGGCATCTTTGGACCCTTCGGGCTTGGGTGGCAGCGCGGCGATTACGGGGATGGCCATGCGCCGCAGCACCTTGTTGGTGGCTTTCAGCGCATTCTTGGGCTGGCGGTTGAGCAGGAAATCGAGGCTTTCTGACATGTACAGGAAAGCCAGCGGCAACAACCCGGCGGACAGCACTGCGCCGACCCAGAAGATCGCTCGCCAGTCAATGGAGTGGAGCGCCGTCGCCGCCACCAGCCCGCCGATGATCGTGCCGACCGGATAGGCTGAAGCGACCACGCTCGCGGCAAATTCGCGGCGCTTGTAATGCGCATATTCCAGCGCGA
>CAZYAL010000084.1:0-1710 GCA_964645635.1 uncultured Sphingomonadaceae bacterium
CCGCGTGTCGATATCGGGGACTTCCCCCTCTATCGTCGCGGCAGAGGCAATATCTGTTTCGCGCTTGTCGTCCGCGCCGCCATCGCCTGACATCAGGGCTCAACCAGCCTGCTCGTCAGCGATCAGCTTGTCGAGCGCACGACGCGCGGCAACCGGCGCACCGTCAGACTTGAGCAGGACAGGGTCGAGATCCATCACATTGGTGACATCGCCCATGCGGTTCTGCTGAGCGACGATCATCGGCTCGTCCTCGTTGTGGAAGGCATTGTGAAGGATGCCGAACAGCTTCTCGTCAGCCTCCTTGCTGTCGAGCATCACGTTGCGCGCCTGAGCGAAGAAATAATGGCTGCTGCGCTCGGTCTCGGGCGTGATGGCATGCATCGCCGGCAGGCACAGCCCCAGTTCTTCCGCCTCGTCCAGCCTCGCTGCGCCAGCATCGAAGAAGATCAGCGACGGCGGCAGCCAGTGCATGTGGCTGCGCGAATCCATCAGCTCCTCGTCAAAGCCGAAGAAATCGCGGGTCGGGCCGTTGGGCGGGCAGGCCTTGCGCCAGCGGTATGCAATCACGCGCTTATCCTCGCGCACCAGTTCGGTGCTGGTGCGCTTGAGGCGCTCCTCCACGGACATGCCGGGAATGGCGAAGGCCGGATGCAGGTAAGGCGCGTGCGTCAGGTCCAGCAGATTGTCGACCACCAGCTGGTAATTGCCGTCAACATGCAGGTAACCGCGCACGGCGGTGAACTTCGGACTGTCGAAAAAGGCGAAATCGGCAGGGAGCTCGCTCTCGTCCGCAGGCTTGTCGCCCATCCAGATCCAGATCGTGCCGTAGCGTTCGAGCAGCGGGTAAGCGCTGACCTGCGCCGCCTTGGGCAAGGCCTTGTAATGCGGGTTGTAAGCGCAAGCCCCGTCGGTGCCGAAGCGCAGGCCGTGATAAGGGCATTCGATCGTCTCGCCCTTGACCTTGCCCATCGACAGCGGGGCAAAGCGGTGCGGGCAGCGATCATGCAGCGCCACCAGCTCGCCTTCCTCGGTGCGGAAGATCACCACGTCCTCGCCCAGCAGCTTGCGCGCCAGCGGCGTGGTGCCTTCCACTTCGGTGGACCATGCGGCGGCATACCAGCAGTTGCGAAGATAGGTCACTTGGTCAGACTCCGGGCATTCTTGGGGGCGAAATTCAGTGTGTCAAAATCGTAACACAAAATTGACTAACAATGCAACGGGTCAGGGTGTGCTTTCTGCCACGCGCGGGGTCATCTCGCGCACTTCGGAGATCAGCTTGGGGTCCGCGACATACTGCACGATCATGACCGCGAGCCAGATCACCTGCGCCGTGCCCATCAGCGCACCGATCACCAGCAACGGCTTCAGCGCCACTTCGCAGATGGCACCAACCGCATGGGCGATGCCATCAGGCCTGGCTGCCTGCATGGTTGCCGGGTTCACTGTCGGCTCCGCCTTCCAGTTCATCATCGGGCGGAAATACTGGTAATAGGCCATAAGCAGCACGGTGTTCATCACCAGCGTGCCCGTGCCCATCAGCGTGGAGCGGAGCTTCAGCTCGGGCTTCCACACATCGACCATGAAGACCGACACCGTCACCGCATAGGATGCGACCAGCATCAGCGGAGTCCAGCGGTTGGTGAGCAGGAAAATGCCCGCCACCAGCTCTGTCGCCTTGGCGGCGTGGAACATCAGCCCCTGCTCGATCAT